>CAYYPQ010000048.1:0-28956 GCA_964473615.1 uncultured Desulfobacteraceae bacterium | reverse complement strand
AAAGAGCCCTTGCAGTGCCCGCTTACCTGGTCGTGCTTACGAATAATCTTGCCGCCACCATCACTTCCTCAAGAAATTGTGGCCCTGCCTTTTCTCTACGAATTACTCTTACACGTGGTCCCAGGGGCCGCCATTCATTGACATTGCCTTTTTTGAAAAGGGCAACAGTGGGGGTGTTGAGCATGGCGGCAACATGTGTGATGCCGCTATCGTGCCCTATGTATATAGCTGCCTCTCTCAAAAGACGGACCAGATCGCCTTTTTCGGGAGACAGCCGGATATCCGCGCCGGTTGACCTCAACTTTTCTTTAAACCACTGGCACAGCCGTTCCTCCGAAGGCCCGAGTAGGAATACCGGCCTTAGCCTCTGGAAGGCGGCGTCATGCTCAAACCTGCCAAAAAGAGCCAGCCAAAAATCAGGCGGATGATTCTTCTTTCTATCTCCAGATCCAGGGTGAAAGACTACCTTGTTTCTCGTTATTGTAGAAGGACCAGTCCCCAGCAGGGGCCTTTTGGCAGCATTTTCCATAGATCTCTCCGTATCTACTGGAAGGCCTGAAGATCTCAGGCATATGGCAATGTGCAAGGCGGCATGAATATTTCGACCTTCAGGCGGAAGGGATGGAAAGATATTGATAGAGGCATGGGGGAAATAAAACTTCAGGTTTTGGCTGATGGCCCTTTTTTGTTTACCGAAAAATGCCACCACGAGATCAGATCGCGTGACGGGCAGTCTTTGATGGCCGTCAGGCCTTTTCATGAACAACCTGTGCCAACCCGGTCCCTCAAAATCCATTGGACACTCAACAAAGTCCTTGGCAAAATCTAGCCCAGGTCGCCTTCCCACAAAGGTCACAGAGGCCTTGCGCCCGATATCGGCCAGGGCAGGAAGAACCATAAGGGTATCTCCCAGGGCGCCAGGGCGGATGATTAGGGTATTGCTATCCAACATCGGCAGAATCATACAATTAGTCATCTGAGTCATTTTCACCTTGATTAACAATCAGAAAAAACCATATAAACACTATTATCAACCCTGATCAAGTGGTACGACATCCCGACCTTAATTAACAAAAAACTACGGGGGGTTCCATATGGAAAAACAAGGACTGGATCCACGGCTAAGGCTTATTCAACAGGCCGACATGAAAGACAAGGTGGTCTTGGTCAGGGTGGACCATAACGTGGTCAAAAATGGCCAAATCAGGGACCCCTATCGCATTGATTCGACCCTTGGCACCCTTTACTGCATCGCAGAAAAAGGGGGCAGGCCTATCCTCATGACCCACGTAGGCAGACCCAGAGACAAGAAAACAGGAAAGATTAGGTGCCAAGAGGGCGAATCTGTTGACCCCATCATCCAGTATCTGGAGCAGAAGCTGCCTGTCAGGATACATGCCCCGGAATTTCCTATAGATGCTGAAAATGGAATTGAGCACCTTGCTGATTCCATCAGGCCTGCCATCGAAGATCTACGGACGGGCAAGATCGGCATGATCTATCTCCCAAACTCACGATGGTTTCATGGGGAGCAAACTAAGGGGCCTGAGAGAGATGCCCTCGCCAAGGAGTTTGCTGCAATTGCCGATCTCTATGTCAATGATGCCTTTGGCTCGTATCGCGCTCACGCATCTACATATGATGTGGCCCTGCTCTTACCCTCCTTTGCAGGGATCCTGCTCCAGAAGGAACTCAGGAACCTACGCAAGGTGCTTGAACCTGAAGGCCCATTTTCGGCGGTCATTGCAGGCGCCAAGTATGATACCAAAATCGGCCCCCTAAAGGTCCTTTACGACAAAGTGGATCATCTGATCCTGGGCGGACTAATGTATAACACCTTCCTTTCGGCCAAGTATGGCGTCACAATTTCCGGGGTCTCGGAGGAAGACAAGGCCCTTGCAATGGAACTGGTAGATCTGGACAAGAGGCAAAAGAAAATCCTGGAAATGCCCTATTTGATAGAATCAGACACCATGGAAGGTAAAATTGATGGGCAGCACAGGTCCATTGGGATCGACGGCTTTGAGCAAAAAAAGGAATTTAATTACCTCTTGGATATAGACCCAAAATCACTGAATCAACAAAGGGTAATGGATGTCATTGGGTCGGCAAAGACCATTTTTGTGAACGCGGTGATGGGAATGATGCCCCATTTTTTTGAGGGCTCTCAGGCCCTTTATCGTATAATCGCGTCGAACACCACTGCATTGAAGCTCTTTGGCGGCGGCGATACACTTCAGGAGCTTAAGAATCTCTGTCCCGGAACCTATATGTCTGGCCTCGATGATCCAAAGACATACTATTTTACCGGGGGAGGAAGCGTGCTGGCCGCCATAGAACAAGGAAGCCCGTATCGCTTGAAGCCGATCCAGGCATTGTTGGAAGGGAGTTAAGGTATCATTATGTCTATCAAGGCCATTTTTGACCCGGCAAAGGCGGGGCGTCCCATGAGGGTTGCCGCCTTTATGTCGGGTTCAGGCAGTAATGTGTTGAAGTTGATCGAACATGAAAAGATGCTGAGGGCCAGGGAGGGCGTCCCACCATTTGAGGTCATCTTTATATTCAGCGACAGGTCAGATGGCCTTTGCTCTGGACAGAGGATCGCACATGATATCGGCCTTCCTTACTTCAGCTATGACATCCGCTCTTTCCATCAACTCAATAGCCTGCCCCGATCAATCATGACTACTGAGGGCATGAAGGCAAGAATAGAATATGACGGTGTCGCCAAGAAACTTATAAGGGCATTTGACATTGATATAATCGCCCTTGCCGGCTACATGAGTTACATTACGTTGAAGAGATGCGTCAATGTGCATCCCGCGGATCTTTCTATTCTTCTGACTAATGGCGGCAGAAAATATGTTGGAGATAATGCAGTTCACGATGCCATTGTATCAGGCGAAAAGACACTTCGCGCTTCCACCATCTGGACCGACAAGGGTGTGGATACAGGACCCCTTCTGATGGTCTCAGAGGCCCTACCGGTCAGACTCCCGGAGCCCCTTGAAATCCTGATCAAGGATAGCGAGAGATTACTCAAGGTGGTTGAGGAACATCAGATAAGACTAAAAGAGGTGGGAGATTGGAAAATTTTCCCGCTCACCATTGAAATGATAGCCAGAGGTCGTTTTGCCATTGATGAAAAGGACCGCGTGTATGTCGATGGCAGGCATGCGCCTGGAGGCTATCGGGAGGAAAATTGACTCAGGGTAACTAGGGAAGGAGACGGTCAGGGCCGGCAGTGCGGGCTTTAGTTCAATTTAGGCACTTTTCCGGTTTATCCGGGTTAGGATATGAAAGTCCCCTGACCCTCTATTCATAAGGAGTCTGTTTCAGTGCGATTACTCTTGGTGGAAGATGATTTACAGATTGCCTCTTTTATAACAAAAGGCCTCAAGCAGGCAGGCTTTGCGGTGGACCACGCCGCAGACGGGGAAGATGGCCTTCATTTGGCACTTCACGAGCCCTATGACGCGGCAATCATAGATATCATGTTGCCCAAGCTAGATGGCCTCAGCCTTATAGAGGCGCTTAGAGATCAAAGGATCAACACCCCCGTCCTTATACTTAGCGCAAAGCGGTCAGTGGATGATAGGGTAAAGGGGCTCCAAAGGGGTGGCGATGATTATCTCGTAAAGCCCTTTGTCTTCTCGGAGCTTTTGGCCCGGGTGAACGCCTTGATTCGTAGGGCCAGTGGATCTGCTGAACCGACGAGTCTTACACTTGGAGATCTTTCCATTGATTTGCTGAAACGCGACGTCCACAGGGCCGGCAAGAAGATTGACCTGCAGCCACGCGAGTTCGCATTATTGGAATATCTTATGTACAATAAGGAACGGGTCGTCTCCAAGACCATGATTCTTGAACACATCTGGGATTACCACTTTGACCCCCAGACAAATGTTGTAGACGTCCTCGTCTCCAGATTGAGAAGCAAGGTGGAAAAGGACTTTCCTCAGAAAGTCATTCACACCATCCGTGGCATCGGCTATGTACTTAAATCGCCTTCTTAAAATACCCAAAACCACCGGATTCAGGCTTTCTCTCTGGTTCTCGGGTATATTTGTCTTGAGTGCGCTCCTGCTCTTCGCGACCCTATACTATTTTATCTCCTCCACCCTCACAAAACAGGACCACGAGACAATTCTCTCAGAGCTGAAAATGCTCTCTGCGCAGTATGAAACCTCCGGCATCACCTCCCTTGAAAGGGAAATAAAAATAAATAAAAAATTCCGCAAGGCACACCCGTTTTTTATCCGTGTCGCAGATGACAAAAATAAGACCCTTCGTATGTATTTCCCTTACCAATGGGCAGAGTTTGACCTGAAGAGGCTTGAAAATGTCGTCCCTGCAAACAATCACAGATTGATACACCTGCCTGCAATGGATAATAGATATGTCCTTGAGGTCGCGTCAACATTATTGCCCGATGGTCAGTGGTTGCAAGTGGGCATGAGCACTGAAGAGCGGGAGGCACTGCTGGAAAGATTCCGCGAGACCTTTGCATCGGTCATGGTCCTGCTATTCTCGATAGGATTCATAAGCGGTTGGTTCCTTTCATCTCGAGCGCTTCGTCCAATCCGTCACCTCATCCGGACTGTCCAATCAATAGATCTGGGTAAAATGGAGGCACGTGTTCCTGGCCGCGGGACAGGGGATGAGCTGGACGAGCTGGGCAGTCTTTTTAATAAAATGCTTGAAAAAATCGAGACACTTATCAACGCAATGAAAGGCTCCCTGGATAATGTGGCCCATGATCTCCGCACTCCCATGATGAGACTGAGAAATATAGCCGAGATTGCCTTGCAGACAGATGAAAATATTGACCTTTGTAGGGAAGCCCTCGCCGACGGCATTGAGGAATCCGACCGGATCCTCAGAATGCTGAACACCCTCATGGATATCTCAGAGGCTGAGACAGGGGTCATGACTCTTGATCAAGGTATCGTAGACATTCCGGCCTTGATGGCAGGAGTGGTTGATCTGTACGGCTATGTGGCCGAAGAAAAGGGCATCACAATCCAGTCAAAGGTTCCGGATGGACTACAAATGACTGCTGATCAAGACAGGATGAGCCAAGTGCTCGCCAATCTATTAGATAATGCCATAAAATATACCCCCTCGGGTGGACAAATTTTTCTTGATGCCTCCCAAAACCAGAAAGAGGTCATGATCACCTGCAAAGACACAGGAATAGGGATTCCCGAAGAAGAAACCCCAAGGATATGGGATCGTCTGTATCGGGGAGATCATAGCCGATCTCAGAGGGGACTGGGACTGGGATTGAGCCTGGTAAAGGCAGTTGTTCATGCCCACGAGGGACGGATTGAGGTCTCGAGCGAACCGGGCAGGGGTTCAACTTTTACCATTTATCTTCCTGGTGAAAGCGCAAACCGGGAACGCGCTTAAATTGTTACCAAATTTCTATCAGGGTTATTATGGAGTATTATGGAAAAATTATATCGTAGCCTTTCCGGCCGAATCATACCTGTTAAAATCTTCAGTGGGTCAGTGTTTTTCAAGATTACAGTGCTAGGGCTCTTAATGACCATCCCTTTATTGACTGCCCAGGCAGACGAAGGGGCCTACCATACCGATTTGAGCACGGCAGTTGCACAGGTCGCCAAAATGAACATCCCTGCCGTTGTACATATAGAGGTAACACAGCGGCAGGTGGTGACAAACCCACTGCTTCCCTTTGAAAATGATCCCTTTTTTAGATATTTTTTTGGTGTCCCCAGGACTCAGCGCAAGTTCCAACGGGAGCTGAAAGGCCTTGGAACCGGCATGATCATGGATTCACAAGGACATATCCTTACTAATAATCATGTCGCAGGGGGTGCCACAGACATTCGAGTATTACTGGCGAACGGCAAAGAATATTCGGCCAGTCTGGTTGGTACGGACCCAAAGACAGATCTGGCGGTGATCGACATTCCGGCCACAGGCCCTCTCCCACACGTGAAGTTTGGGGACTCGGATAAGGTAGAGGTTGGAGAATGGGTAGTAGCCATAGGCCACCCACGGGGACTGGATCAGACCGTAACGCAGGGAATCATAAGCGCCAAGCATAGACAAGGCATTATGGACCCCAGTAATTATCAGGATTTTTTGCAGACCGATGCCGCCATCAACCCCGGGAACAGCGGGGGGCCTCTATTGAACCTGCAGGGGGAGGTGATTGGAGTCAATGCCGCCATTGTTTCGCAGTCAGGTGGATTTGAGGGGATAGGCTTTGCCATCCCAAGTAACATGGCCCTTCACATAGCAAGAGAATTGATCGCCCATGGCAAAGTGGAACGAGGATGGCTGGGCGTAAGTATCCAGGACCTCACTCCCCGATTGGCCAGCTCCTTCGGCATAGAGAACCAAAAGGGGGCCCTGGTCGCAGATGTAGTAAAAGGTGGGCCCGCAGAAGAGGCCGGACTCAAAAGGGGGGATGTGATTGTCAATTACCAGGGCAAGAAAATCCTGGACGCCAGCACGCTTCGCAATGACGTGGCCATCACCCCTGTCGCCCATAAGGTAGAAATGACCGTCTTGCGGGGCGGTAAAAGACTGGATATCCCGGTGATGATCGGGAATCTGCAGGAAGCCATCAAAATGCGGGCCTCCTCCATCAAATCCCGGCTTGGTGCGGATGTAAGGCCCGCGACCGCTGACGAAGTTCAGAGGTATGGCCTGGATACGAATCAGGGTGTAGTGCTTGTATGGTTGGATCCAAACGGCCCCTTAAGAAAGGCGGGCTTTGAGGTGGATGATATCATCCTGGAGATCAATGGAAAGGTGGTCGATGACCTCCAAGGTTTTGTGGAACTGGTAAGTGCCTTAAGGCCACGCCAGCGTGTTTCCCTGCTCGCAGTTGATCATCGAACCGGTCGGACCGGCTATGTCCGCGTGGTTGTGCAATAAGGGGTGCAAACACACGAACCATGATTTAAATGACCTCAAGCAGCAGAAATTCCTTCAAATAATCGGCCTTTCAATCGACAGAGTCCAACGGATAGACCTCAAAATTGACCTCTTTTACACCCGGGATAGCCTTCACAACATTTTCCATATCCTGGATGAGGGCCTCTCGCTGGGATTCACGGGCCTTGATCTTAACATGGACCGTCCCCTTGGAGGCAGATACCTCAACGTCAGGCTTCAGGTCTATGAGGGAGGCACTCACCTCAGCCCCCAGGGCAAGGTCTTCCATGGTCCGTTGGGATTCGGGGGTGGTCTTAAAATGATCCAGTCCAACGGTGTTACAGATGATATCCACCGCATCATCCTCTGTTATATTTTTGATATGAATTACGAGGTCATAAAGACTCGAGTCCTTGGTATCAATCCCGTAGAGATGCAGACCCCATTTCCTCCTTTCCTCATCATCCTTCTTCAGGATTTTCAGGGCCTTCTCCCTGGAAATGCCCTCCCGGTTCATCTCGTTTTTTGCTCGATCCTCCATATCTGCAATGATCCGGACCTTGAGCACATGGGGTATGCCCTCCAGAAAAAAGTGGCCTGCCAGACCATGATAGACCATATTATCGGTTTTCAAGCGCCTTAGTAACTCAGCACGAATATAGGCGATATACCTCTCTTTTCCATAAACGAAACGATCCAGTATGGATGGCGCGTCGTGTAAGGCACGCACAAGCTTTACTTCAGGGGTGTTAAATTCCCGGGACGTATCAATAAGCACATTCCTGCCTACACACCCATAGCCCAGCCTTTTGGCCGTCTTTTCAGCAATCTCCTTTCCCTTGCTATAAGACCCTCTGGATATGGTAATGATGGCCATATTCGAAACACCTCCTCCACATGACCGTGTGATTTAAAAGATGCCTGAAATTAACCAAAAATTCTATTTTGGCGCCTATCCTCTTCGTGCTCTTTCTGCCAAGATAGCCCGTTTATGGCCCGAATGCAAAAGAAAAAATTGGGCGACAATTTCCCAACAGCCCCTGAGGCCTGGCTCCAGGAGTAGTGTCTCTTTCCCAAACATGACCAAAAAATAATTTTCGGGTCACCTTTTAGTTAACTTACAGCATTAATATACTTAGTTTTGGTTTCTCCAGAGCGACTTCAGGGGAGATGCTTTCAAAATAATTTGGTCGACCTGAAGTGAATTTTTGCGTATCTTCTTAATCGTCCTCGGGAGGCTGCCCAGTTATTCAAAGAAGACGTTATGGGTCTTCATTTGCCAGACTCACAAGAACCCAGGAGAAATATTTATGAATGTCCCTTTCGTTGATCTAAGTCGTCAATATAGGCCTTTGTTGCCTGATCTCATGGCAGTATTTGAAAATATTATCGGTAGATGCGCATTTATCAACGGGTCCGAGGTCAAGGAATTTGAGCGGCATATGGCCCGCTGGATAGGACTTCCCGAAGTGTGTTGTGTCTCTAATGGTACTCATGCCCTTTTTCTTACCTTGAAGGCACTGGGCGTTGGACCAGGTGACGAGGTCATCACAGTGCCAAATACGGCCTTCCCGACCAGCGAAGCCATAAATCTCTCAGGCGCCAATGTCGTCTTTGTAGACATTGCCCCTGGGTCCTTTTCTGTTGACCCCAATTTGCTAGAGCAGGCCATTACCCCGAAGACGAAGGCGATCATCCCTGTTCATCTGTATGGTATTCCTGCTGATATGGATAAGATTATCTCAATAGCTGAACGACATGACCTTTTTGTTATTGAAGATGTGGCACAGGCCATGGGCGCAACGTACAAAAGGCAGAGAGTGGGAACTTTGGGAACGGCTGGGTGCTTTAGCTTCTTCCCTTCAAAGAATTTGGGTACCTTCGGAGATGGAGGTGCAGTTGCCTCGGCCGATTCTAAATTCATAAAAATGGTGCGCATGCTCTCTAATCATGGGAGACTGGAAAAGTATACCCATCTCACACAGGGGACCAACAGCCGCCTTGACACCTTAAAGGCCGCCCAGCTTTCCATCTGCCTCGACCACCTTGATGAATGGAACAGCGAAAGAAGGTCGGCGGCTTCTCTTTATGGGGAGCTCTTGTCACCCTATGACGAGATTATCATGCCGAAGGTCCCCGAAGGTAGTGAATCCGTATGGCATTTATATGTCGTTCGTTATAAAAGGCGGGATGAACTTGCAACTTTTCTCAATGAGAGAGGAATCAAAACGGGACTTCACTATCCCCTCCCCCTTCATCTCCAGCCAGCGTATTCGTATCTAGGATTAGAAGAGGGCTCGTTCCCCGGGGCCGAGGCGGCCTGCAGGGAGGTGCTTTCGCTTCCCATGTTTCCCAAAATAACCCAGGCAGAAATCGAGACCGTGGTAGATACCATCAAACGATTTTTGGGAAACCAAAGAAATTAACAACATGAATATGCAAGATGTGAATCTATCTGTCGTTGTGCCGGTCTACAACGAGGAAGAAAATCTAAGGCCCCTTCTAAGCGAACTCTTTCCCATACTCCAAGGGTTAGGCAAAGGATTTGAGGTAATTTGCGTAGATGATGGCAGTGTCGATAAGAGCCTTTCCGTCTTACGGGAAATCAAAAAAAGATTCACTGAGCTTAGAATCATTCGTCATAGGTTTAATTGTGGAGAGAGCGCGGCCGAGGCAACTGGTTTTTCCCATGCACGGGGAAATTTAGTCGTAACCATGGACGCCGATCAACAAAATGATCCAGCGGATATACCTTCCCTGTTAGGGCACCTGGAAAATGCAGACGCCGTTTGTGGGGTGAGGAGAAGACGTGAGGATGACTGGGTAAAAAGGATCTCATCTAGAATAGCCAACGGCTTTCGCAACTGGATAACCAGAGACAAAACAATCGATGCGGGTTGTACCTTCAGAGCCCTGAAGAAAGAGGCTTTGAAAGAGATACCCGTATTTAATGGGATGCACCGTTTTCTTCCCACGTTATTGCGGCTACAGGGATTTAAGGTAATAGAAACTCCAGTCAATCATCGCCCCAGGGTCCGGGGTGAATCTAAATATGGCATTGGAAATCGCATGTTTCGAGGGATCGTTGACTGTATCGCTATCTGCTGGTGGCGAAGGCGCTGCCTGCCAGGAAAACGATGCCTAAATGAGGAGGTAAAAGAGGGGTGAAGACCTTTTCCCGGGAAGAGCAATCATCGGTTAGAAAGAGAGCGGCAGGGGAGAGGCATAATATGCTAAAAGCCGCCAGCCTGGCACTCATACTTGCCGGATCCCTTGCGTGCATCCACTTTTCGCCCCTTGGTTATTATATCCATGCCTCGAATATGGATAGGCTAAAGAATCGGCTCCTGGAATTTCATGCCCTGGCTCCGATTGTCTTTTCCTTGGGTGGGGCATTTATAATTACATTGGGCGCCCCCAGATCAGTCATCAGCGTCTTGGGGGGAATGGTATTCGGTTTTTTCTGTGGCCTGCTGTTGTCTCTAATGGCCTCCCTTTTGGGCTCAGTCGTCATTTTTTCTCTAACGAAGTGGCTTGGAAGGCCTCTATTCCAACAAAAAGTGGGGCACTATTTAAAGGCCATCGAAGATCATGTGCAGTCAAATGGGTTTTTGATAGTAGTGCTCCTCAGGCAACTTCCTTTGACCTGCCTTCTCGTCAATGTCCTGATTGGACTGACTTCAGTTTCTACCGGCATATTTTTTCTGGGATCAATCGCTGGACTTCTGCCTGAAGCAGCTATCTTTTCTCTCTTCGGGAGCAGTGTATGGGAGCACTTTATTTTGAGGGTGTCACTTGCCTCTTTCCTCCTGGTCTTTCTGGCCCTTGCCATTAGGATCTATTACAACCGTTTTCCCGTGGCTAAAAAAATTTACCAGTCTCTGTCGGGGCAATAAACAGGGTCTTCAGATAGGCGCTCCTTTCAATCTCTGTTTTGGGTAGTCCCCATATACTTTCTCGTTTCGCTAAATAAAACGAAACTACTCAGGTGGATAGACTGAAGGTGGAAGGCTGATAGGGGCAAATCATGCGTGATCATTTGCCGGTGCTGTACGCGGCAGACACTTCAACCTTCAGCCTTCTAACTAAATGGCTGAGTAGTTACAATAATACTTAAATGTCATGAAAGGCGGAAATATGAAAATCATGCTCATAGGTACAGGAAGATGGGGCACGAATCATCTCCGTGTCCTAAAAAACCTTAACGTGGATCTATATGTGGCCGAGATTTCTGCATCGGAGAGGAAAAAATGCCTCGAAGCAGGTATTCAGAAGGATCACCTTACCGGCGATTATCGAGATTTTTTGGATATGGTCTCTGCAGTTGATGTGGTAACACCTGCTTCAACACACTTTCCTATATGCAGAGAAATTCTCGAAAAGGGGAAAGGTATCTTTGTGGAAAAGCCGATTGCAAAGACAGGCTCAGAGGCCAAAAAATTGGCGGCCCTCGCCATTGATGCCGGAACGGTATTCCAGGTAGGACATATCTTCCGCTTCGATCCTGCAACGGTGTTTATTAAAGAATATATTCAATCAGACGAATTAGGTGAAATTCAATACCTTTGGGGTAGTTTTTCAGGATTTAAGAGGCCCAGATCCGATGGCGGGGTCACCATCTCCGATGCCATTCACTTTATAGACCTCTTTAACTACCTGGCCGATGGCCTTCCAGGGAAGATCTTTGCCCGGTGTGATGATATCCTGAGAAGGGGGATGGATGATATAGCATGGATCTGGATGGACTATGATGGGGTGTCTGCTGTTATTGAGGCCAATTATTTTTCCCCGGAGAAGAAACGGCTAATTAATATTGTTGGAGATAAGGCCACAATCGTGTGTGATTTTGCTTCCTCGCAGGACAAAATAAAAATCTATCGAAATCGACACGTCCTTGATAATGACACATGGAAGGCAGTTAGCGGTGAGATTGTTCATAAAGAGGTCTTGTTGGCCGAGCCTCTCTTTTTGGAACTCAAAGATTTCATCCATTGCGTGGTAACAAATTCAAGACCAAGGGTAGATGCACAATCTGGAGTAAATGCTTTAATGCTTGTGGAAGCAGCCATGCAATCCCACAGGGAGGATTGTGCTGTTTCCCTATAAAGGCAAGCCTACCCACTTGCGTCTTTTCTCGACCTTTTTTCCAGGGCATGCCATATCTCTATTTAGTCCTATTTCATGATGATCCCTAAAAATTCAGACAAAATCTTATTCTTGGCAATGGTTTTTATGAGCCTGCTGGTTAGTTTTTCCTTTCAGGGCTCTCGGGGACTTTATGAAACATCCGAGGGACGATATGCGGAATGCGCCCGTGAGATGATAGAAAATGGCAACTATATTGAACCCGCATTGGGTTACCGGCCTCATTGGACAAAACCGCCCTTCACCTATTGGACCATTGCAGGAGGTATTCGGCTTCTGGGTCGCAATGAATGGGGAGTGAGGTTATATAATGCCATCGCCTTTATTCTTGCTACCTTAATGGTGGCCTATCTAGGCTCCACACTCTGGGATAGAACCACTGGTATAATAGCAGGTCTCATCTACCTTTCATCTCCTTTTCCTATGTTCGCCTGTAATATGGTTACAACTGATTGCCTTTTAGCACTCTGGGAGGTGAGTTCGGTTCTATGCTATTTCAAGGCCTACCGTGCAGCGTCACCGAGGAGACGTGAGCAATGGGTCAGCACCATGTGGCTATTTTTTGGGCTCGGGTTCCTCACAAAGGGCCCTCCCGCACTCCTTCCACTGATCCCCATCCTCATATGGCATTTCCAGAAGAAGCCCCCGATAAGACTTCTTAACCGTCTAGGTATGTTTCTGTTCATCCTTATAGGCTTTTCTTGGTATCTGGTGGTATGTTTTCTGCATCCAGAACTCGTGTCCTATTTCTTGGGCCACGAGGTTGTAGATAGAATCGCTTATGTTTCAAACCGCAATCCTGAATGGTACAAACCCTTCATTATCTATCTGCCTATTCTCACTTTCGGCGCAGGTCCTTGGCTTTACATGGGGCTAAAGATCTTGCGGCGGAAACACCTCCTTCACCCGATGGCCTTATGGTCTTATGCCCGAAGAGGAGATACTAGCTCCTTCCTGCTTCTTTGGCTTTTTCTGCCCCTCATTATCTTCTTTCTGGTGAAAAGCCGCTTACCTCTCTATGTCTTACCCTATTATGCACCTGTTGCCCTGGCCATAGCACGGGGGATTTACAGAAAAGAGAGAGACTCGAAAATGCCTGGCAGGGTGGCCGTGATCGCCCTGATTTCAGGCATTGTACTCCTTGGTGTAAAGGGCATAGCGTCCTTTTGTCCCCATAAAAACAATATGAAGACCCTTTATCAAATGTGTCAGAAGGCTGGCGGGGACAGTGCCAAGGTTGTCGTATTCAATCAGCCGAAACTCTTCGGCCTTCAATATTACCTGGACGGTCATCTTGAGCGGGTCTCCTTTACAGGAAAGGAGCCGTGGTCTGACGGCAGTGCAAGAGATGTCTTTAGGAAAAGAGATGAGATGACCTGGTCAAAACCTTGTGTGCTCATTTCCGGCAGAAAAGATTCATCCGAACTCAAGAAAATATTGAGAGGATCAGATGTCGGTTTTAAACAAGTTGACAATAAATACTGGGTCCTTTTCTTGATGAAAAAATATAAATCCCACGGCCTTGTTTACTCGCGTATCTCCAGAGTGACTAAAGTGTTCTAAAATGTCTAAAGTGCCTAACGTTAAGGAATTTCATGTCATTTTATTGAATAGAAGAGCGAAGCTCCACATTAACTTTAGATCACTTTAGTTCACTTTAAACCCTGGCCCAGACCTGGTTAATTGGTCCCTTTGTGTAAAATTTCCGGACGTAGTATTCCGCAGGATCGTGTCTAGGATGCTCATCAGGGCGCACCAGGGCGGGCTTTAACTCACTTCATGACCCTGATTTCTTGTACGGCATAGCCTAAGAAGACTCGATGTGCCACACGTTGGGTGCTGTTGTGGTCCTATGGATATCCTAATTTGACGTTTTGATTTTGATTGTGCTATATATAATAATTAGAAAGGATAGAGAATGCCTGATCATGCTCAATTCCAGGAGCATAGTCCGGGGCCGTTCGAGAAAAAATGATGATTGAAAAATTGCGCCTGCCGGTTTCGCGTATATTTTGTTTGTTGCTCTTGGCCGTAATCCTTTTTTCCAGCAGTGGATTGGAAATTAGGAAACCTTTTTTGGGTTCGTGCCTCTTCTTTATTGGTTGCATTCTTATCGGCATAGGATGTCTAGGTCGTCTATGGTGTTCTTTTCATATCGCAGGGTATAAGACAAACCAGTTGGTAACCGTAGGTCCATATTCTATTTGCAGAAATCCTCTATACCTTTTTAGTCTAATAGGGGCCCTCGGAGTTGGGCTCGTCTCCGAAACAATTCTCATACCTTTCCTAATCCTGGTCGCTTTTTATATCTATTATCCCCATCAGATTAAAAGTGAGGAGAAAGGGCTTAGCAAATTGCACGGAAAGAAGTTCGATGTTTACATGAGCACGACACCAAGGTTCTTACCCAAATTATCACTTTTGATTGAACCCAAAGAATACCTAGCAAATTCACGAATATTCAGAAGGCATCTTTTTGGTGCCGTTTGGTTTATTTGGTTGATTGGAATCTTGGAAATGATAGAGGCGCTTCATGATCTAGGAGTCGTCCCCGTCTTGTTCAAGATCTATTAATTTGCCCGGCGGTACGTTGACTGGTTGACTTCGGGTTTCGCCATTCGATAATCGACAATTTCGTTTTAAAAAGAGCGGAAAATTCTCAGCTTAAATTCGCGAGGAAAATTCCGGGCCTTAAAATTGACGGCTTCGCAAAAAGTCACCAAACTCGTCACTCCCGCGGAAGCTGGAGCCCATAACATTTTGTAATGACTGGATTCATGGTCAGGTCGGGAATGACAAATATGAATAATTCTGACTTTTTACGAGACCTTCAAATTTGGCAGGAGGTTAGAATGAAAGGCAAAATATTGATAGTCTCTAGCGTGGTTTTTCTGCTTTTTGGCTGTGGTGGCACCACGGTCCATAGATTATATGACCGATTGAGTGTGGGCCCAAAATTACCAAACGCCCAAAGAAAATGGTATAAAATTACCAGCTTAGAGGTCCCTCGGGAATTGGGAATCATAAGCTTGGATGGAACGAAAAGCGATGCCTTTAGCACAACATCTACTCACGTCTTTGAATTGCTTCCCGGCGCCCATGAGATCAAGGTCGATTATAGTCAGTTCCTGGGTGATCTTCACGGGCATGCGATTGACTTGACCTGGGAAGCGGCGCCAGGTCATAGATATGTCATAAAGTACGAAACTAAAATTCCATGGTGGAGTGCCTGGGTAGAGGACATGGGGGTAATAAAAACCCATGAGTATATCCTCTCGTATCCATTGTCGTTATTAAGGGCACAGAAAGAACAAAAGGAAGATCAGGGAGGTAAAGGCAATTGAAAGGCACTATTATCTGGTTTATCGTCGGCTTTGCCGGACAGGCCATGTTTACCATGCGCTTTGTAGTTCAATGGATTTACAGCGAAAAAAAAGGACGAAGCGTTATCCCATTGGCGTTTTGGTATTTAAGCCTGGCAGGTGGGCTCACCCTTTTTTCGTACGCCGTTTTTAGGAAAGACCCCGTATTTATTGTCGGGCAGGCCGGCGGCATTCTTGTATATGCCCGCAATTTACAGTTAATTGCCCGAGAACGCCGGCAAAGGGAACTCCACTCCCAAGAAAACCTGAGTTGATTAGGTCCCGACAAGGCTTCAATTTCAAACCTTCCCCATATACTCTTTTCCCTGTTACCACACCTTTCCCCCTTTCAAAATTGTAATGTTCTCGAAAGCCTTGGGAAAGGTTCGATGTATATAATAGAAAACAATCTCAGATTGTAATCAACTATCTAGGGATCAAGAAAAAAGAATAAGGTCCAAAAATGGTCACATTTAGACAACCTATTAGCAAAGATGCACCCGACATGGAATTGATCCTGTGTCCAAGGCAGCCGGGAAGGCTTCGCATTTCAAGGCACGCATGTGCTCTCCGTTATCTTGAGGCCCAAAAGATGAAACGCAAGATTCCCATCTGGGAGTTTGATATGGCCCGAGCAGCTGGACTTGAGATCTGCAAAAAATGCCCTCAGGGTCGCGAGAATGCAGCGTCCATATCATTACAGACAACTCTGCAAGGAAACAATGGTAATAGGCACCCTGACCCGGGGCCCAAATAAGTCGAACAAGTATGGCCTATTTATATATATGGGACAGGATAAACCCTAATAAGGAGGAATTAAGCATATGAGACACAATAATTCAGGGACTCGTAAGGTAATCGCATGCATGATTCTAATAGGAATCACGTTTTTCTTCTCAAGTGCGAAGTGGAGTCAGGCGGCCTTCCTCGGTCTGGAAAAGAACTCCCCGCCGGCCTCCTTTGCCGACCTTGCCGATAAGGTCAAACACTCTGTCGTGAATATTTCAACCACGCAGATAGTAAAGGCCTCGCCTCTCCAGCCCTTTCTGATGCCCAACGGTACTTTTCGGCATTTTTTTGGAGATGATTTTTTCAAACATTTCTTTGGCAATGTGCCCCAGGGAGAAATGAAGACCCATGCCCTGGGTTCCGGGTTTGTAATCAGTAAGGACGGCCTTATCCTTACAAATAACCACGTGATAGAAAAGGCGACGGAGATCAAGGTAAAGATTGAAAGCGGGAAGGAATACGACGCCAAGGTAATTGGCCGGGATCCCAAAACAGACCTGGCATTGATCAAGGCCAAGGCAGACAGAGATTTTCCAAAGCCCTTGGACCTTGGCAATTCTGATGCCGTTCGGGTTGGAGACTGGGTTATGGCAGTGGGAAATCCCTTCGGCCTCGGCCAGACCGTTACCACGGGGATAATTAGTGCAAAGGGACGAATCATTGGCGCCGGTCCCTATGATGACTTTTTGCAGACAGATGCCGCCATCAACCCGGGCAACAGTGGGGGCCCACTGTTTGATATGCAGGGTGAAGTAATCGGAATCAATACGGCAATTATTGCACAGGGGCAAAACATCGGCTTTGCCATCCCCGCCAACATGGCAAAGGAACTCCTGCCACAGCTCAAATCCGGCAAGATCATCCGTGGCTGGCTCGGAGTGTCCATCCAGGACATCACGCCAGAACTCGCCAAGTCTTTTTCCCTGAAAGAAAAAAAGGGCGTCCTCATCTCAGACGTTGTGAAGGGTAGCCCGGCTGAGAAGGCCGGCCTCGAGCGTGGTGATGTCATAACTCAATTTGGGACAAAAGAAGTTGAAAACGCCCATATGCTCTCGCACCTTGTGGCATCCACCCAGCCCAAGACAAAGGTCGTGCTTGCCTTCATACGAAAAGGAAAAAACAAGTATGTAAAAATAACCATTGGCACTATGCCCTTAAAAGAGGCTGGGCAGTTACCGACCAGGGCAACGACATGGGGTTTCACGGTCCAGGATATCACGCCTGAGCTGGCTCAACACCTGGGGCTTACTCCAGGGGAGCAAGGTGTGGTCATTTCGGGCGTAGAGCCAGGCAGCCCCGCGGCCGAGGCGGGATTGCACCCCGGAGATGTGGTTAAAGAGATAAACCGCCAAGAGATTAAAAGCATTGAAGATTACAGCCAGGTCTTGAAAAAGGCCGGCCAGGACAAGAGTATCCTCCTCCTAATAAAGCGTGGTGAAGGGACTATTTATGTGGTCCTAAAATCTGTCTCGAACAGGTAGTGAAGATTCGCCTCCCCGGCCCGTGCCGCCCCGGGCCGGGCAAACGGACGAGGCTTCGCGATGCTGGTTACGCAAAAGGAGGCATGTCCATACCGTCACACCTCCTTTATCCCCAATTGGTGGATCTTTTGGGGCCGTCTTTCATTCCCTGCATTCATAAGCCCTCGAAACCCTTCAGATAAAAAACTCAAACTGAATGCTTAACCTGAAGGCGAGGGTTTTTCTCGCAATCCCCGAGTGGGAAAATAAAATAGGATTATCCTCCATCTATTGAGCGCTTTGGTTTCATGTGTTGTCCTCTTTACAAGCAAGATTGACTTGCCATCGAAATCTACATAATTTTATAGCATGTCAGCAAATACTTCGTGTTGTCAAAAATGAAACCAGCTTGTTATCACACCAGAAAAAAACCACTCGGCTCCACTCTTGCCCAAAAAAGTTTTTGTTGGAGAGCATTTCGCGTTAGGGTTTGCCTGAAATAGTAGTAACTACTCAGGTGGATAGACTGAAGGAAAAAGGCTGAAGGAAAATTTGAGTAGGCTGAAAGGGAAGCTGTCTTGGTTTACTCATTGAAAATACTTCCTCCTTCAGTCTTCAACCTAAAAACCTGGCTAGTCCCGCACAGCACGCGAAGAGTTTTGGCGTGTCTAAAAACATCCCTTACCCCACCTTAGAAATCCGTCCGTGTCAAAGGGCCGAACCAATGTCCTGAGCAATTGAACAGCACCTAGGGTTTATAGATAACCTAAATTTGTGCAACCCGATTGTATTTTGTGAAATCCGCAACTAACTCTGAACTCTGAACCAGACAAGCTAAGTAATTACAGATTTGAATTTATTTTGGACAGCAGTGTCACATCTTACTCTTTTAAATTGACAAAGTTCGACCAGTTTAGCCAATATACCTCCGTACAGAGACACCTGCATTCATTGAAATATCCAGGGGTTTTTAACTCTCAGGGCAACTTTTGAGGAAGTTCGGGGCAGGTATTGTGAAAGGGGCGAAAACATCTTACGAGGAGGCAGTGAAGTATCTTTACGGCCTCCAGAAATTTGGTATTAAGTTTGGTCTTTCAAAGACCTCCAACCTGTTGCAGGCCTTTGGAAATCCTCATGTGGGACAAAAATATATTCATATTGCCGGAACTAATGGTAAGGGTTCAGTGGCCGCATTCCTAGCATCTATCCTGAAAGAGGCAGGCCTCAAGATAGGGCTTTACACCTCTCCTCATCTGGTCAGGTTTACCGAACGTTTTAGGATCAACAACCAAGAAATTACGCATGAAAGAGCGGCCACCTTGATCGGGGATCTGAGGTCCGCAATCGTCCCTGACGAGCCGCCCACCTTCTTTGAAGCAACCACAGCCATTGCCTTGCTCTATTTCGCTCAGCAAGATACAGATATTTCCATAATGGAAGTCGGCATGGGAGGACGCCTGGATGCCACAAATGTCATTGCCCCACTCGTATCTGTTATCACAAATATCTCCATGGAGCACCAGTTTTTCCTCGGGTCCCGGCTCTTGGATATCGCGGCCGAAAAGGGTGGGATTATCAAAGAGGGTATTGATGTGGTGACCGGGGCGACCCAGCGACGAGTTATCAGCCTCCTTGAATCCATGTCCAGGGAGAAAAGGGCTGCCATTTGGCGCTTAGGAAGGGATATCCGATACCGTATCACGCGATCAGGTTTCCATTACTATGGCGTTAGGCGCAGGATCAATGGTCTTCGCCCGTGTCTCAACGGGAAATTTCAGATACGAAATGCCGCACTGGCCCTTGCTGTCATCGAGCGGCTTGAGGAAAAGGGCCTCAACATCTCATCTCGACATATCCGAGAAGGCCTCAAAAACACGCTTTGGCCTGGAAGAATGCAGGTTGTAGATAAGGACCCCATTATCTTACTTGATGGCGCCCACAACCCCCATGCGGCCAGGGCACTTAGAGATTCCATAAGACAGGACTACAATTACAGGCGTCTCGTTCTGGTGATAGGGGTGATGGAGGATAAAGACATAGTTCACCTGGTAAGACAGATTGTGCCTCTCTCAGACTACGTTATTTATACAAGGCCCGCTTATTCTCGGGCGGCCCGTCCGGAGATCTTGATGGCCGCAGCAGCAGACATGGGAAAAGCCGGGCATGCGACGCCACATCTAAACGATGCCCTTGAAAAGGCAAAGGAAATGGCTGATCCTCGAGATCTTATAGTTATTACCGGATCGCTTTTCACTGTCGGGGAGGCCTTGACCTATCTTGATCCAAAAAACTACGTCCAGGAAAACGTATAAGGGCACGCATTGGGAACCCTGAAACCCTGAATCCCTGAATCCCTGCGGATAAAAAAGTCGAACCAAAAAGGAGCCAAATCATTCACGCGCGAGGCGGGATATCACGCACAAACATCCTTGTGGCAATTCTTTTATTGGTCTTATTGTGCCCAAGGGCATCCTACTCTGAAAAAGGGCCTTCAAAGGTATTTCTCCGGCAGGGAGAGAAGACACCATGGCATATCACTGCCAGAAGCCTGACCTTCGATGAGAAAAAGGCGGTCTATATCGCGCAAGGGGACGTCCTCATTACAAAGGGTGATGAATCCATTTATACGAAAAGGGCTGTTTATAACACCAAGACGGGTATAGCCGTGACATCAGGAGGTATCCGGTTTGTTGCAGGACAAGATATCCTAACAGGTACCCAAGGTGAATTTGATCTTAAGCGCAAGACGGGCAAGATCAAAAATGGCAGGCTTTTCTTGAGCCAAAACCATTATTACATCACCGGAAAAGAAATGGAAAAGTTGTCCAAGGATACCTATCTGATCAAGGACTGCCGATTAACCACCTGCGATGGCGTCAATCCGGCATGGGCCATCACAGGCTCGGAGGTCACAGTAACCGTTGAAGGTTATGGAAAGGTCAAACATGCCGCCTTCAGAGCACACGGGTTGCCCATATTGTATGTGCCCTACATAATTTTCCCGGCCAAGACCAAAAGACAATCAGGACTGTTGCCCCCAAGGATAGGCCTTTCCACTCGCAACGGAATGGATATTGAGGTACCCCTCTTCTGGGCAATTTCTGATCAGACTGATGCCACCCTTTACCAACGTCTTATTACAAAAAGGGGATATATGCAGGGCCTGGAATTTCGCTATATCTCGGATAAGGACTCAAAGGGGGCATTCCTGTTTGATATCCTCTCCGACAAGAAGAAAATAAAGAATATGAATGACCCTGACGATGTGGAACTCAGCCCATATGACAGGACCAACACCACGCGCTACTGGTTCAGGAGTAAGATAGACCAAAAATTCCCTCATGGCCTGGATGCCCGCCTTGATGCAGATGTTGTTAGTGACCAGGATTACTTGAGGGAGTTTGAAGGTGGGCTCTTCGGTAGAGAGGCAAGAGCGGATCTGGCCAAAGGATATGGCCGACCCATGGAGGAGACAAATTCCCCCACAAGACGGTCTGCCTTGAGGCTTGCGCATGACGGAGATATATACTCACTTCAGGCCCTGGCATGCTATGACGAGAGGCCCGAGCATCCCACGGAAGATCAAACGCCCCAGCCACTGGGGGGTATTGAGCTCATGCTACTTCCTGACCAGCTTATTGATCTTCCCATCTTTGCAAGTCTTGACTCAGACTACGATTATGTTTGGCGGGATGTGGGCCAAAAGGGCCATCGACTTGCGCTTTCCCCTGAGGTCAAGGTCCCTTTATGGCTGTTTGGCGACTACATTGAATTCGAACCCTCGGTCCGATATGCCTTTGTGAGCCAGTGGCTCGACGAACCCGGGTCAGATAATGACTATCAATATAAGCGGGCTTATGAGGCGAGGGCAAGAATGTCGTCAACAGCAGAGCGAATATATGACCTTAAATGGGGCAAGACGAAAAGGTTAAAGCACAGGGTATCCCCTGTGCTTGCTTACACCTATCGCGCCCTATATAATGAAAAAGATTATACCCCCTGGTTTGAGCCGATCGACCACGATAGTGAAGAAGATGGTAAAACAAACCTGGTCTCATTGTCCCTTGAAAATTTCCTGGATGCCCGTCAAGAGGATGAAAACGACCGCGTTACATACCGTCAGTGGGCCGCCGCGAGCATATGCCAGGGCTATGATATCGACGAAGCGAGACGCGAACGTGACCCTGGAGGCAAAAGGCGGCCTTTTGAGCCACTGACGGCCGAATTATCCATAACTCCATTTCCGGATCTTGACCTTCGCGGCACTGGAAAATGGGATCATTACGAACACGAGATTTCCTCTGCGACTATTTCCTGTGACTTCTCAATTGACAGGTCAGGGGGCAGGAGGGATTCCTATAGGGTAGATTATCGGTACGCCACAGACGGCCAGAAAAACCTGGACCTGAGGACCGACGTGAATCTGCTCTTTGGCCTCTCCGTGGGCGGTTCGCTCGAAAGGGATCTGGAACTCGACTATAACATCTCAAATAGTTACTGGTTGGAGTACCAGACCCAGTGTTGGGGCGTAAAGCTCGCTGCAGAAAAAAGGGATGAAAAAACCAGCATAATGCTAGTCTTCCAGTTACTGGGCCTTGGTGATAACGAGGTATGGTAGTCGGCTGAAGCCGGGGATTTTTCTCACGTTCCCCGAGTGGGACAACAATCACACCAGATGCGCGAAGACGACAATTAATCCTATGGCCCAGCAATACGGCGCAAAATAGTACAGATGCCCCCTTCTGACCATGCCCATCAGGACTCTCAAGGCCACGAGGCCTACCAGGGCGGATGAGACAAAGCCAAAGAATAGAGGTGCCAACCCTATCCTCTCAAAGGCCTGCACATTCAGTTGAAGGGCTAGTGCACCAATAATAGCAGGAATAGAGAGCAGGAAGGAGAAACGCCCTGCCAGATCACGCTCAAGACCGAACAGCAAACCGCATGCGATAGTTGCGCCAGATCGGGAAATGCCCGGCACAATGGCCAGGCCTTGGGCTGTGCCAACGGCCAAGGCAGTCAAAAGCCCGATGCGTGTGTTGGCCTCATGGCCTTTGGGTATCAGCCTTGTTGAGCCGACTATAAATCCCGTCACGATCAGCATCAAGCCCACTATGGTCGTCGCCCCAAAGAGGCGTTCCAGAGGCGACTTAAACACCAACCCAATAAACCCCGTGGGAAGGGTCCCGATAAGGACCCAGAGGAAAAGAGGGGAACTTGAATCAATAAGGTGAAATCGCCTTATCTCCCCGGCCATCTTTTTCAGGTCATGACGGAAATAAATGCATACTGCGAGCAGCGTGCCGAGGTGCAACGAACAATCCAATAGAAGCTCGGGCCCCTTAAGACCGAGCAAGTTCTGAAAAAAGACCAGGTGTCCAGAGCTGCTGACAGGCAAGAATTCAGTCAGCCCTTGCACCACGCCCAGAAAAATTGTTTCTGCAATATTCATTTAACAACCTCTTTCCAGCTCTGGAGCATTAACAGATGTCGGGTCTAGTTGACAAGCTCAAACTTGCTCCGCACTCTTCTTGACAGTGTTTTGGCTTTCATCTATTATCTTTACGTATAAGTCTTTAGGAAGTGAGCGCGGCGCTTCTCTTCATAATTCTAGGCGGAAGAAACTTGAAAAACGTAATATATTGGCGCTTTGAAACAGGTGTCTACCTTGCGCTAATTTAGAAGACCTATCCCTCAACATCTCTTTGGAGGCGATAAATGAAAACAAAAGTTGGGGTTTTATCGGCAGGTGCTGACTGTCCCGGCATCAACAGTACGATTCATTGGCTGGTTCAATCCGCCTTGGATAAGGATCTTGTTCCCAGACGGGGGATGATGTTTAAAATCCTTGGCATTATGGATGGATGGAAAGGCCTAATTGAAGTAAGGCCCGATAAAAAAGCGAGCCTAAAGCATTTTACCATGCCGCTAGACACAGATATCGTGAGGACCTGGGACAGATATGGAGGGACCAGGCTGGGGACAAGCCGCGTGAATCCATTTGATCCTAATAACGACAAATCAGACCTCCTTACCCAAAACTACAAAAAACTTGGCCTGGATGCACTGATCGTTATTGGTGGTGTGGACAACCTTGGAGTAGCCTACAAGCTCTATCAAAACGGACTGAAGGTGATCGGAATTCCCAAGACCATTGACCGAGATTTGGCCGAAACGGAGTACACCCTTGGGTTTGACTCTGCCGTTAACATAATTACCTCTGATATTGATAGGCTGAGGGTCACTGCCGGTTCTCACAGTCGCATTTTTGTCGTTGAATGTATGGGGAGAAAGGCAGGGTGGTTGGCACTTGAAGGGGGAGAGGCCTCTGGAGCTGCCATGGTTCTAATTCCAGAGCACGAGTTTGTCCTGGAGCGGGTGATAGAGCTATTAAAGCTATGGAAAAAATCCGGGAAGCGGTATGGCATCGTCTTGGTGTCGGAGGGGGCAAAGCCGCGGGGCATGGAGGAAATCCACGAAAGACGTGGCAGGGACGGCTTTGGCCATTACTACCTTGGTGGCGTTGGAGGTTTCATTGCGGAACAAATTCAGAAAGATACCAATTTTGAAGTACGGTATGTGGCCCTAAGACACCTTCAGAGGGGAGGCGCACCCACGGCCTATGACCGTCGAATGGGGCGGAAATTTGGGATTGCAGCCATAGACATGGTTGTAAATGAAGATTTTGGACGCATGGTCAGTCTGAAGCACGGAGAAGTTACATCTGTACCCATGAAAAAGGCCCTAGACCGATTGAACTTAGTGAATGTGGAAAAATTCTATAACACCAGAGATTATAAGAGCCTGGACCGAATTCTATAAATGGGATCTATTTGGGGAAAATGGGATATCTTAGACCTTTGGGGATGCCCCAGGAAAAATCTTGCCGGGATTCAGGATCCCCTGAGGATCAAAGGCCTTTTTGATACGATGCATGAGTTCTATTCCCTCGGGGGTGATCTCCATCCCAAGATATGCGGCCTTTGTGATTCCAATACCGTGCTCACCTGTAATGGTCCCCCCCATTTGGATTACCTTCCCAAATAACTCCCTTATAAGAATATGGGCATCTTCCAGCTCTCTTGAATTCTCTTTGTCAAGCATGATATTGACATGGACATTCCCATCTCCTGCATGGCCAAAGGCAGGGATCGGAAGGCCGTACCTGGCACCTTGCCTGTTCAGGTAGGCCACAAACTCTGCCATTTTGCTTCGCGGAACAACTACATCCTCACTGATCTTGTGAGGCCTCAACCTTAAGAGGGAAGGGGAAATATCTCTTCTGGCCTCCCACAGACTTTCAGCCTCCTTATTATCTGAGGCCACCTTGAATCCAATGGCCCCTCCATACTCACACACATCCTGAACTTTCGCTGTTTCCTGCTCCACAAGGACCTCGTCTCCGTCTAATTCTATCAGCAACATCGCGCCGGCCTCACCGGGAATGGGAAGATCCATCTCCTTTCTCATACAATCAAGACACAGTCTATCCATGAATTCCAAAACCGAGGGAATTATCTTTTGCCGAATTATATCAGAAACCGTCTGAAGAGCAGCGGGTGCATCCAGGAAAAAGGCCATCATGGTTTTCTTAGATGCAGGTTTGGGAATCAGACGAAGGGTGATGGAAGTAATGATTGCAAGGGTACCTTCAGAACCAACGATGAGGCGGGTCAGATCATAGCCTGCCACGCCTTTCATGGTCTCCACCCCGGTCTTTATTATTTCCCCGTTAGGGAGAACAACCGTCAGCCCTATGACATAATCCCTGGTTACGCCATACTTCACTGCCCGTAGCCCTCCTGCGCATTCGGCCACGTTCCCCCCCAAGGTGGAAATTTTTACGCTGGCTGGATCAGGAGGATAAAAGAGGCCAACCCTTTCAACGGCCTCTTGAAAGTAGGCTGTGATAACGCCGGGCTCAACCTTTGCTATCAGGTTGTCCTGATCAATATCAAGGATACGGTCGAAACGGTCCATAGCAATAATGAGCCCTCCCTTAACAGGTATGGCCCCACCGCTCATACCAGTCCCCGCCCCCCTGGGGATAACAGGAAAGCAATTCTTTGTAGCGAGGTGAAAAATATCGGAGATTTGTTCGAGGTCGCCGGGAAAGGCGACAAGATCTGGGGGATGTTTCAGCCCTGTGGCATCGGAGGCGTAGTCTGCAAGCGCATCCCTAGAGCTGATGATATGATCAGGACCAACAATCCGAGATATTTCCTTGGCGACTGTTCCAGAGATCATGGGGTAATCGGTATGCGACTTCTCAAAGCATGTTCGAGTGTCATACGATCCATGTACTTCACATCTCCTCCCATGGGAACGCCAAGGGCAATCCTGGTAATTTTGAGATCACTGTCCCTGTCTGACAAGAGCTTTGCAAGGAATGAGGCGGTGGCTTCCCCTTCTGTGGTAGGATTTGTGGCGAGGATCACCTCCTCTACCCCTTCCTTGTCAATGCGGTCCAGAAGGGCCCCAATCTTGAGATCTTCCGGGCCAACCCCATCCAGCGGAGAAAGGGCTCCATGAAGGACATGGTATCTGCCCCTGAAGGCCAGAGACTCCTCTAAGGCAATTTGATCACCCGGTTGCTCCACGACACATATGGTACCATTTGCCCGGCCTTCGTCGCGGCAGATAGGACAGAGGTCGTCGTCAGTCAGGTTAAAACAAATGGGACAGAAACTGATCTTTTCCTTGACCTCAAGGAGGCAACTGGCCAGCCCTTCTGCCAGTGCCCGGTTGCTCCTCAATATATAGAGCGCAATACGGATTGCAGATTTCTGCCCAATCCCAGGGAGTGTGCAAAACTGGCCTATCAATTTTTCTAGAGATGGCGGATAAATTTCCATAGTAATATGAACATCTTCAATAAGTCATAGGACTTCCAGGACGCTCAAATATGGTGGGCTTGAACAAAAAACCCTAGAATAGTCCCTTGATGCCGGGCATGTTGATTCCCTTAGTCAATTTCCCCATTTCATCGTTAATCATGCTTTTTGATCTGGATAGCCCATCATTTACCGCAGCCATAATGAGGTCCTGGAGCATTTCTTGATCCTTAGGGTCTATGACCTCAGGATCAATATGAATGGAGACGATCTCTTGCCTGCCATTAACAATAACCGTGACCATACCGCCCCCGGCAGAGGCCTCCACCGTTCTATCGGCCAGGTCCTCTTGGAGTTTTGCCATCTTAGACTGGATCTGTTGCGCCTGTTTCATCAATTGGCCCATATTGGGAATACCTTTCATTCCTTTCCCTCCTATTTTTCTGCTGGATAACCCTTACTGATCTCCCCCTGGAACATGTCCAGGATGTCTTGGACGGGAGGGGGGAGGTCAGCATTCCTTTTTCTTGGTGATGGCCCTGTTGGTTGCTGTTTTTTGTTGTCGTGAACGATCTTCATATGGATATCCCTTCGAAAAAAATCTCGGCAGTAATCCGATAGATCTTTATATCTCTTGGGATCATCAAAATACGCTGAAGAAAAGGACTGGCTGCACCCCCCTATTTCCACGGAATTTTCTGTCATTTTTAAAAGCCTCCAATCCTTCAGGATATTGAATACGGCCTTGTTCTTAGACGACAGGAAGGTGAGGAAATCACCCCAAGTTTGCCCGCTCGGCGTCCCCTCCTCACCGTTTGCATTATTTTTCTCCGGATTATCAGAAATCCACGTGGCACCCGATTCTGAAAGATTGCCTATCTTTGATTGTGCGTTAATGGTAGTAGGTACAGTTAACCTCTTTTCCAGCGCATCGATCTTTTCTAAAAGATCGCCAAAAGAGAGGAAATCACCCAGGGTGCATAGTCTGATCATGGTAGTCTCCAAAATCAATCGAGGATGGGAGGAGAACCTCAAAACCTCCTCTTGCCTAATAAGGAAATTCAGTAAAAACTGGATCTTATCTGAGCCTGCACCCTCAGCCAATTGTCTGGCTTCATCCAGCTCGGCTTCACTCATGTCAAGGAGATGTCCCTGGGGAGCAATCAGACTCACAAGTATATTTCTGAATTGGTCCATGAGGGCCCTGTAAAACTCTTTGATGTCATAACCATAGTTATAGATCCGGTCGACAATTTCCAGGCAGGTCTTTGGAGAACCTTTGATAATAGCACGCGATGCCTCAAAAATCGTGTCCCTATCGATAACGCCCAAGATCTCGATGAGTTGTCCGTCTTCGACCTTTGGTCCTGTAAAGGAAATAACCTGATCAAGTAGGCTTTCAGCATCTCTCATGCTGCCCTCTGCCTCTCTGGCAATTAGCGACAGCGCAGTTTCAGCGATTGTAATGCCCTCTGTCCTCGTTATCTTCTCTAAGTGGCCAACTATCATTACCGGAGATATCCTTTTAAAATCAAACCGCTGACACCTGGAGAGAATAGTCACCGGAACCTTATGGGATTCTGTGGTAGCGAAAATGAATTTTACGTGGCCCGGGGGCTCTTCAAGGGTCTTGAGGAGGGCATTGAATGCCGGGAGAGTCAACATATGAACCTCATCGATGATGTAAATGCGGTACCGGCTCGAGGAGGGCATATATCTGATATTTTCCCTAAGCTCCCTGATCTCGTCGATACCCCGATTTGATGCCCCGTCGATCTCCTGGACATCAACCGATGAGCCATCCGTTATCTCCAGACATGATTGACATCTATTGCATGGATTACCCGGCTCACCCTGTTCACAATTAATGGCCTTTGCCAGGATCCGGGCAACAGATGTCTTGCCCACACCTCTGGGTCCACCAAAGAGATAGGCATGGGCTAATCTACCCGTCTTAATGGCATTAACCAATGTCTGGGAAATGTGCTCCTGACCAACTACGTCCTGAAACACCTGTGGTCGCCATTTCCTGGCTAAGACCTCGTATGACATGCTTTACCTGGAAAAACAAAAAAGTGCCTAAATTGAACTAGAGTTTGACGTGACTAAAGTTAAGGTGTCACAAAATTTTCTGGGCGTTTTGAACCCAAATCTATTTATAAGCTACTGACGCAAAATGCTGTCCACAACAAAAACCCCTTTTGGACAAAACTCACACCATTTCAAATTTCATGGCGGAGAGAGAGGGATTCGAACCCTCGGTACCATTTTGGTGGTACACGCGATTTCCAGTCGCGCTCCTTCGGCCAGCTCGGACATCTCTCCGCAAACCTACATTCAGGGGTTACAGGCGATCTTTCAACAGCCATCCAAACTGTTACACGATTGCAAATTCCGTGGCGGAGAGGGTGGGATTCGAACCCACGTGCCCCGCTCTTCACGGGACAAGTC
>CAYYPQ010000047.1:0-29431 GCA_964473615.1 uncultured Desulfobacteraceae bacterium | reverse complement strand
TCATCTATAACAGCAGTGAGCCGGTGACACCACGATTCGGGCCCATTGGGGAGCTTTCCGGGCTGGGCATGCCTGTCGAAAGCATGCCCTTGGATCTCCAGCCACCCACCGTGTTCAATACCCCTGTGAAGATTTTCATACCATACCCAGGGGATACCGACGTGAGCGAGCTTAGCATCTTCTTTTACAATGGCACCCAATGGGTTATGGGATGCGATGCCGATGGAAATGTGCAGCCCGATGGGGAGGGGTGGATGGTACCCGGGTCAAGGCAAGATCACCCTGATGCGGACCCGCCAACGATAGAGATCAAGGTCTATCATTTCTCTGGAGTACAGTTGGGTGGAGATAGCACTTCTACTGGCGATAATCCCGTTGCCGGAAGTTCCGTGGGTGAGGCGACTTCTGCCAGTGCCGGTGATTCTGGGGGTGGTGGTTGTTTTATCATGGCTGCTTCCAATGGAATCCCGTTTGATAATGTATCAATCCTTCTGTTGATGTTATCCCTTGTGGCGGGAGGCCTCGCAGGTATGATGTTTGACCATTCTGAGATGAACGGTGGAAATTACGCCGGCAAGGTCATTTTGAAAAGGACTTAATGAAGAAAAGCAGAGGATGTGAGAGGAGGGACAATCTTATGAAAAAGAAACTCGGTATGCTGATTATTGAAATTGTGATTTTGACGCTAATTATGGCCCCGGCGGTCTATGCTGGAGTGCCCAACAGACCAACCAGCCAGGCTAGTCCATATCCTGACGGATATTTTTCATGTTTTCATAAGGGCGCAATTCCGCAGTATGGCGCCATAGATGCGGTGCGTGGGTATACAACTGAATCCAGATCTCCGAGCATCAAGGCAGAGACTGAAATCGGTTTGATGGTTGGACTGAGATATTCCTTTAAACGGTTCCGAATTCACAGCCCTTCAAGGCATTTGGCCACACTTATCAAAAATTTTGGCAAGATCTTGACCGGCGGTGTGCAGTCGGTATCACTATATGTTGATGTTTTTTGATGCCTAACCACCATTTTGGCCCTCAGCTTGATCCTACCATAGGACAGGAGTAAAGAATCCGTCCGAGTCCAGAGGGCACCGCTTTGGCTTGCCCCCAGAGGTGGCTTGTTTACTCTCGTATCTCCAGAGTGACTAAAGTGATCTAAAATGTCTAAAGTGCCTAAAGTTAAGGAATTTCTGCCATTTTTTTGAATAGAAGAGCGAAGATCTACATTAATCCCGCCCGGGGCGGGACTCACTTCATGACCTTGATTTCTGGTATGGCATAGCCTAATTTCTCTGAGTCCCGCCGTAACTATTCAGGTAGATAGACTGAAGGTAGAAGGCTAATAGGGGTAAATCATGCGCCTATGCGCCTGCCTGCCGTAACTGTGGCGCAGACAGATTATTGCACGAGATGGCTGAAAATACTTCAACCTTCAGCCTTCGACCTAAATAGCCGGGTAGTTACGTCCCGCCTAATAATCAAGTCCTCTACCCCAACCGCATAAGGCCACGTGCTTGCCCGCCAAAAGGTGTGGCGGCCGAGCGCGTGCGGCTCCCTGTTTTTGCTCAAGATTGATAATAAAAAATGCTGGACATCTGAGGGGGTATTGCCTCCAGGGTGTGAAAAAGAACAAAATCGTATGCTCTCAGTATAATTTTTTGTACCTATATTTTTGCTACAATTTAAATCAATTATATATCAAATATCATGTCTTGCAAGCTCAAGGTACAAAATATTGTACATTTATATTAAGATCCAAGAAGGCAGATTCTTAGGGTTTAAGAAAATATTCTTTTGAAACAGCCTGTTATAGCTTTATAGCTAAACCTGTAGATTTTGGCAGACATCTTGCGATATCAGAAATACAGGACCTTATCCCCTTCCCCGTAACAGGTCTTGCTGATCCATTAAAGGAAATCCTTTTTATTATCTGGCCTTTTTTCAATAGATAGGTTAGGCATGGACACGTGTGGCCCCGATGATCCAGATTATGCCGATTCATTAGAGAAGGTGGTGTTTAAAAAAATAATTCTTTCTCTTGACATAATACAAAATGTAGTATAACAATAGAATAAGATACAATATAATGTATGTGAACCTCTTTTTTCTACCTCTTATGGGGAAAGATGGGAACACAAATCGATATAAGGTGTTTTACTGGCCAAGAGCTCAATGTTATATTGCGCTCTTTTTTTTGGGGATGCGTACGAGATTTTATCATTGAAAGAAGTGGCGTTGGACTCCCATGAAATTTTATTTTAAATGTAATCGGCATCTATTTCACATCGGTCAATTAAGGAAGAACATTATTAGCGCCCTGATAGTTATGGTGTTCTCCATTGTGCTGCCTTTGTCTTTGGTCACGACAAGCTATGCACGGGATATTACTCTTGCATGGGACGCCAATACCGATTCCATTGCTGGTTATAAGATATATTACAGATCGGGCTCTTCGGGGAACCGTGTCTTGGCGAATTATGATGGCTCAGGGGCCGTGGAAGGGCCTTCGCCGATAAGTGTGGCAAAGGAGGATCTGGTTGACCCACAAAACCCCGAATTCACCCTTACGGGGTTAAGCGACAATGAGAGCTTCTTTTTTGTTGCCACTGCTTATGATAATGCTGGACTGGAGAGCGGGCCTTCCAATGAGGCGGCATACGATCCTGCGCAACGCACCCTGCAGGTGGAAACGACAGGGAGTGGTATTGTTACGCCCTCAGGCGGTTCCTATGTTGCCGGTAGTGTGGTGCGATTAAGGGCCCTGCCAGATGCGGGCTGGGTATTTATCGGTTGGAGTGGAGATGTGACAGGTTCTACTAATCCTGTGTACGTCACGATGGATGGTGACAAGAGTGTGACCGCCACATTCTCAGAGGCCCCGGCCAATGAGAATACCTTGAGGGTGGACACGACAGGTGAAGGAAATGTTACGCCGTTTTGCGGTTCCTATGTTGCCGGTAGCGTGGTGCAATTGAGCGCGCAGGCGGATGCGGGCTGGGTGTTTGTCGGTTGGAGCGGTGATATTGTGAGTTTTTCTAATCCTGTGTACGTCACGATGGATGGTCACAAGAGTGTGACGGCCACATTCTCAGAGGCCCCACCCAATGAATATTATACCCTGCAGGTGGAAACGAGAGGAGGGGGCAGCGTTACGTCCTTTGGTGGATCCTATGTTTCCGGTAGTGTGGTGCAATTGAGTGCGCAGGCGGATGCGGGCTGGGTATTCGTCAATTGGAGCGGTGATGTTGTGAGTTCTTCTAATCCTGTGGAGATTACAATGGACGCCGACAAGAGTATTGCAGCTATTTTTAATATGGCGGCGCCGCTAGTGATTAACAGCCTAACGGTAACACCCGATAAGATCTGGCAGGGTGATTTTGCTGTTCTCTCGTGGGATATTAGCGGGGCCGATTCGGCTGTTATTGACCATGGCGTCGGGGCTGTAAATCCTATCAGCGGCTCTTGCGAAATTGCCCCTGAGCTCGGGACCACTTATACCCTGACGGCCAGCAATGAAGGCGGTAATATTTCCCGTTCAGTGTTTGTCAAGGTTATGCGGTTGTCAGAACCAGAGATCATAAAGACAATCCCGCAAGATGGGGCAGGGATTATGGATTATACAATAGTCCCGGTGGACTCGTCGTTTGCCGTCCTTGTTGAGGCGCCATATGGAATAGATCTGACGGATCCAAATAGTATAAGCTTCACTATTGACGATGGCGAGGCGGTTTATGATGTTGACCTAGATGAGAGCAAGGATATTTCACTCAGGATAACGAAACTGGATCAATACCATGACGACACTTCTCTTAGTTTTTTCTGGGCAATATACCAAACGATAGAAGATGATGCACGGGGAAACTCCTTTCCCTATGGAAGTGAGGTCCGTGTTACGGTTGATGTTGAGGATGCAGAGGGCTTTTATACAGAAAAGGATTATAGTTTTAGGACTGAGACAGAGCAAGAACACCATGAAGTTATCGCTAAATTGCCAGATACCGCACCTGTGAACGTATCAGATCCCGGCCTTGAACCGGAAAAAGGATATGATGCGGGTATTCAGGTGAGCAGTGGCGATCTTGACGGAGCTAAAATTATCTATAATAGCAGCGAGCCTATAGTCCCAATATTTGGTCCCTTGGATGAGCCGCCGTCCCTTGAATTTGTGGGTACGGGCCATCCAATTAGTATCATGCCACCTACTGTATTTGTTACTCCTATAAAGATTTTCATACCCTGTCCCGGCTACGAAAACGTCAGTGGACTTGGGGTCTACCTGTACGATGGCACAAACTGGATACAGGCTTGCGATGCCGACGGTAATGTGCTGCAAGGGGGGGAAGGCTGGATGGTGCCTGGCTCGCTAATTGACCATAATGGGAGTGACCTGTCATATATAGAGATCAAGGCCTATTATTCCTGTGGGGTACAGGCAGGGACAGATAGTAGTTTTGTAGGGGCGGCTTACATAGGTAGCACCTCTGCGGGTGGGGGTGGATGTTTTATCTCCGTGTTGACCGATGGTTCATTTTTGGAGAGGTGTGCCAATATTCTGCGGCGATTCCGCTACTGCTTTTTCATGTCTGATCCAGACAGGCAAGGCAGAAAAGACATCCCTCACTATACTTTAAAAAACCGTCTGTCTAAAAGGGCTCCTAAGTAACTTCAAATATGTTGTGAACCAAAGGCCTCTGGGGTGAGGGAGATTTTTTGCCTCGCCAAAAAAGTTCGTGAGAGTTTCAAAGCAGGGCGCACAAAGTAACGTGGTTCTGAAGTAAACCATTTGTGAAGTTCCCCCCTTTCAGTGGACACACCGAAAAGCGTAATTTATAAAAACAGAAGGAGGCCTTTCCCCGGATCGATTTGAACAAATGGCGGATTTAGCTTAACTCTGTGTCCACTTTTTGGGGGAAAGGTCAAAATGACATAAAATTCCTTAACTTTAGGCACTTTAGGCATTTTAGAACACTTTAGTCACTCTGGAGATACGCTAGTAAATAAGGGGATATAGCGTTGAGTCATTTGATTGCTCCGCATGGCGGGGATCTGATTAACCTGATTGTTGACGAAGACAGGCAGGCCGTACTAAGGGATTTATCCTTGCATACCCCTTCCATTGTGCTATCAGAGCGCCAGTTGTGTGATCTGGAATTGCTCATGAACGGGGCCTTTTCACCCCTTACAGGTTTCATGACTCACCCTGATTACGAATCGGTGCTCCACAGGATGCGCCTTCAGGCAGGAAGTCTTTGGCCGATTCCAATTTGCCTGGATTTGACTGAGACCGAGGCATTGCAACTGGAGGCAGGGCAGTCCTTGGCACTGCGAGATCCCGAGGGATTTATGCTTGCTGTGATGCATGTCGAGGAGATTTGGCCTATTGACAAAGAAAGGGAGGCCGAGACTATTTATGGGACCCTTGACTCTACACATCCCGGGGTAGACTATCTGTTTCACCAGACCGGGACTCATTACCTTGGAGGGAGGGTCGAGGGCGTACATATGCCCCTTCATTTTGATTTCAAACACTTACGCCTGACACCCTTTGAGGTGAGGGCCACCTGTGGCAAGCTAGGCTGGCGGCGTATTGTTGGCTTTCAAACTCGCAATCCTTTGCACCGGGCCCAATTCGAGATGACACTACGTGCCATGCGGGAGGCCAAGGCCAACTTACTGTTGCAGCCCGTTGTAGGCCGTACCAGGCCTGGTGATATCGATTATTATACCAGGGTGCGATGCTATCAGGCAGCAAGCGGTCATTACCCTCCTAATATGATGCTTTTGTCCCTGTTGCCGTTGGCCATGAGGATGGCGGGACCTCGCGAGGCCCTGTGGCATGCCCTGATAAGGAAGAATTACGGGTGTACTCATTTTATCGTCGGCCGCGATCATGCGGGGCCTGGTCTTGATAAGAAAGGAAGACCCTTCTATGGCCCTTACGCATCTCAGGATTTGTTGAACCAGCACGAAGCTGAGATTGGCATTCAGATAATGCCCTTTGAGGAGATGGTCTATGCGCCGGAAAAGGACAAGTACCTACCGAGGAGTGAAATATCCGGTGACGAGGTCATCAAGACGATCTCGGGCACAGAACTGAGGAATATCTTGCGCTCTGGCCGTGAAATTTCAGATTGGTTTACCTTTCCAGAGGCAATAAAAGAGCTTAGAAGTGCATTCCCGCCAAGACATAAACAAGGATTCACCATCTTCCTCACGGGGCTCTCCGGGTCCGGTAAGTCGACCATTGCACGGGTATTACTTTCCAGGTTCCTTGAGATGGGAGACCGACCCGTAACCTTATTAGATGGTGATATCGTAAGGCGGCACCTTTCCAGCGAATTGGGATTCTCAAAAGAGCACCGTGATATAAATGTACGCCGTATAGGGTTTGTTGCAAGTGAAATTACCAAGAACAGGGGGATAGCGATATGTGCGCCTATTGCCCCTTATGCGCTTTCTCGGCGCCAGATCAGAGAGATGATAGAGCAGTATTATGGGGGTTTCATCGAGGTCTATGTCGCCACTCCTCTGGAGGTGTGTGAACAGCGGGATCGTAAAGGTATCTATGCAAAGGCCAGGGCGGGGCTGATCAAAGGCTTTACCGGCATTGATGACCCCTATGAAACGCCAGAGAATCCAGAGGTAATTGTGGATACTACTGATATGACCCCGGATGAGGCGGCCCAGGAGGTGCTGCTTGAATTGCAGCGGAAGGGGTACATAAAACAGTACCAAAGGGAACCAGGCAAATAATAAATTCGTAACACTTTAGCAAATGACCCTTGCGCTTCGCTTCAGGCCCAAGCCTCTCCTATTCAGGGCCTCTTGTTTGCCGTTAGATCACTAGTAAGCTCGTCAGATGTTATAATCCTAAACAAGGGATAAAGAGGGTTTCGCCTATATATATCCAATATCCCGGCATGTATGCTTTCAGAATACGATGCCGTGCAGTCCTCCAGCAAGACCACCTTAAAATCATAACAGATGGCATCGAGAACAGTGCTCAGGACACACACGTGAGTTGCAATTCCTGCAACAGCGCAGAGCGTTATTTCCCTTTCCCTCAGCCACTGATCCAGGCCGGTCTTGAAAAAGGCCGAGAATCTGGGCTTGGGTAACCAGAGATCTTCTGCCTCTCGGTCTAATTCATCAATCACCTCTGCCCCTTCTGTCCCTGCAAGTGAGTGGGGTTTCATAGCGCCTCTAAATATAAAGTCCTGTTTGTGGAAGGAATCTGTGGAAAAGACAACAGGCCAGCTATTGGCCCTAAAGAGGCTGCACAGGGTGTTGATAGGCGATATGATTTTCCTGGCGAGGGGTGTAAGGCGGAGCTTTTTCGTTTCATCAAAATTGTCTTTTACCATATCGATGATGATGAGTGCCGGCAGCTCTTTATTGTGCTTTGCCATTCCTGAGCCTTTTCACCTGATTGATGATTAATTCTGCGGTCTCTTCAATTTGAGCCATGGTATTACTTCTCCCAACAGTAAGCCTGAGTGCGCCCATGCCTATTTGGGGTGTAACACCCATGGCCGAAAGCACATGGGAGAGACTGACCCTTCTATCATGGCAGGCGGCACCTGTGGAGGCCATGATGGTCGGCAGGCCATCGAGTATACGACTGCCTTCCAATCCGGGGAAGGACAAGTTCAGGGTATTTGGGAGTCTCTTTTTTGCATGGCCGTTCAAGACCAGACCATCCAGACTATCAAACAGTAACTCCTGTAACCTGTCTCTCATGGTTTGCATGTCCTTGATATCATTTTTCAGCCTCTTTTTGGCAACACCGCATGCCGCACCAAGGCCTATAGCCAGCACAACATTTTCCGTACCTGCCCGCCTTCCATATTCCTGTCCTGCGCCGTGAATAAGAGGATTAATGTCTTGGCCGTTACGGATATATAGTGCGCCTATCCCTTTTGGGCCATATAGCTTATGTCCGGCCACGGTCAAAAAATCGACCCCAAGTTCATCCACCAAGACCTCTATCTTCCCTACTGCCTGGGATGCGTCGGTATGAATCGGGATATCGTGTTCATGCCCGATCTTTGAGATCTCTTTTATCGGTTGGAGAGTACCTGTTTCATTATTGGCCAACATTATACTGATCAATGTCGTGTCCGGCATGATGGCCTTCTTGACGTCTCCTGGATCAATGCGGCCAAATCGATCAACAGGAAGGAACGTGACCTTAACCCCTAGTTCTGCGAGATACATCGCGGGATTAATGATCGCTGGATGCTCGATAGTGGAGGTGATAATATGAGATTTTTCCGGCCTCCTGAAGTCTACTAGACCTTTAAGGGCCATATTATTGGATTCGCTACCTCCTGATGTGAAAATTACCTCCCCGGCCTGAGACCCTAGGAGATGGGCTACCTCCTGTCTGGCGTGATCAACTCCTTCTTTGGCCCTCTTCCCCAGTGAATAGCCGCTGGAAGGATTGCCGAAATTTTCCCGAAAATACGGCAACATGGCCTCCATGGCCTCTGGGGTCACGGGAGTCGTCGCATTGTGATCGAGATAGATCAATTTTTCACTAGGTTGCATATATCACTCGGTTTGGGTCGGTTATGTGAAGGTCTCTTAAAGGGTAAGCAAAAACACCGAGGTTGTCTACTCATAGAATATATTTTGCCAATTGACAACAAGTTATGTTAATGATAATTATAAATGCTATATCTTTCAATGGATTGGACTTCTTCATGCGCTGGGCGGGCAGCTTGGGTGCTAATAAATATGTAGAGAAGGTAGGAGTTTAGCTGTTTGAGATTTCTAAGGGGGCTAGACTGATATGACAAAAGGAGATAGCTCATGGCCGGAAAGAACGGAAAGAAATTCATCCTGTGGTTCGATGAGATAGGCATAGAAGACGTTCCTCTGGTGGGGGGGAAAAACGCCTCTCTCGGGGAGATGTACCAGAAGTTAAAAAGCAAGGGGATCGAGGTACCCAATGGTTTTGCCATATCCGCTTATGCCTATCGTTATTTCTTGAAATACGCGGGGATCGAAGATGAGATCAAAAAAATTTTAAAGGATCTGGACACACATGACCTCGATAACCTGTCCGGCAAAGGCAGGAAGGTCCGTGAGATTATCAGCCATGCGGAATTCCCCCCTGATTTGACACAGGCAATCTATGCGGCCTATGCCAGGCTATCAACTGAGTTTGGCCAGGAAGGCCTTGATAATTTGGATGTGGCGATCCGATCGTCGGCTACTGCTGAAGACCTGCCTGATGCCTCATTTGCGGGACAACAGGATACATTTCTAAATATCCGTGGCAAGATGAGTGTGCTGGATTCTTGCAGGAAGTGTTTTGCAAGCCTCTTCACCAACCGGGCAATCTCTTACAGGCATGATAAGGGGTTTGACCAGTTTGATATCTCCCTTTCAATTGCCGTGCAGAAGATGGTGCGCAGCGATTCTGCCTATTCCGGTGTCATGTTTTCAATCGATACAGAGACGGGATTTGAGGATGTGGTCTTTATTACTGCTGCCTATGGTCTGGGTGAAAATGTTGTGCAAGGCGTGGTCAATCCCGATGAATATTACGTTTTTAAACCGACCTTGAAAATGGGCAAGCAGGCCATCATAGGGCGTAAGGTAGGCGACAGGGTTATCAAGATGGCCTATTCCATGGAGGACGACTCAACAGTAAAAAACATCCCAATTACCTTGGCTGAGAGGCATCGCTTTGTGCTGGATGACGATGAGGTCCTCAAGCTTGCAAAGTGGGCCTGCATTATTGAAGAACACTACAGCCAAGAAGCAGGCTATTTTAAGCCCATGGATATTGAATGGGCAAAGGATGGAGACGGCATCAATGTGGGCTCTGGAGAGCTATTTATAGTCCAGGCCAGGCCCGAGACCATTCACTCGCAGAGTGATAAGAACACGTATGAGAATTACCAGCTCCTTGAAAAAGGAACGATCTTGGCCACGGGTACTGCCGTGGGAACCAAAGTGGGACAGGGCGTAGCCAAGGTCATCCAGTCAACGGTTGAGATGAGTTTATTCAAGGCAGGGGAGGTGCTGGTTACCAGCATGACCGATCCAGACTGGGAACCGGTCATGAAGATATCCTCTGCAATTGTAACCAATAAGGGCGGTCGTACATGCCATGCGGCAATTGTTTCTCGGGAGCTTGGCATACCGTGTGTTATTGGTACGGGCAACGGGGATGAAGTGATTCAGTCTGGGCAGGAGATCACGGTTTCTTGCTGTGAAGGTGAGGTCGGGCATGTCTATGATGGACTAATAAAGTATAATGTAGAAGAGCTCAATCTTAATGAAGTGCCACAGACGAGGACCAAGATCATGATGAACGTTGGGATACCGGAAAAGGCATTTTCTCAGGGTAGGATCCCTAATGATGGTGTTGGCCTGGCCAGAGAGGAGTTCATAATCAACTCCCATATAGGCATCCATCCTCTCGCCTTGCTTGACTATGACAAATTGACGGAAAGGGCGAAAGATGATCAGAACATAGCGGGTGTTATTTACAAGATCGATCAGATTACGGCGGTTTATGAAGACAAAAGGCAATTCTTTATTGATAAACTTGCCGAGGGCATCAGTCGAATCGCCGCCGGTTTCTATCCCAAAGACGTTATCGTCCGTCTATCTGATTTCAAGACCAATGAATATGAAAACCTGTTGGGCGGGTATCTATATGAACCCAAGGAGAACAATCCCATGATCGGCTGGAGGGGCGCCTCTCGCTATTATGATGAAAAGTTTATGCCTGCCTTTGAGCTTGAGTGCCTTGCCCTCCATAGGGCCAGGGTTGAGGCAGGCCTTCTTAATATCAAGGTGATGGTACCATTCTGCAGGACACCCGCGGAGGGAAAAAGGGTTATCAAACTGATGAAAAAGTTTGGGCTGGTTCAGGGAAAAGACGGTCTCGAGGTCTATGTGATGTGTGAAATTCCCAGCAATGTGATCTGTGCTGATCAGTTTGCTGATATATTCGATGGTTTTTCTATCGGTTCGAATGATTTGACCCAGCTTGCACTCGGTCTTGATCGGGATTCGTCTTTGGTTTCGCACATATATGACGAGAGAAATGACGCTGTAAAGCGGCTTGTGGCACAGGTGATTGAGGTCGCCAAGAAAAAGGGAAGGAAGATCGGAATCTGTGGGCAGGCCCCCAGTGATTTCCCGGATTTTGCAGAATACCTGGTTGAGTGCGGTATCGATTCCATTAGCCTCATACCGGATACCGTTATCAGGACTAGACTGTATATTGCGAAAAAGGAAAAAGAGTTAGGCGTATCAGTGAATAACGAGAAGTAGATCATGGAAGCTGTAAGGATTTTGGGAACCGGTTCGTATGTGCCGCCAAAGGTCCTGACGAATTTTGATCTGGAGAAAATGGGCCTGGACACCACGGATGAATGGATTGTCCAGCGGACGGGAGTAAGCGAAAGGAGGGTAGCGGACCCAGATGTAAATACCTCTGATCTTGCCTATGAGGCATCCGTCAGGGCGCTCGATATGGCGGAGATGGACTCGAAGGATTTGGATCTTATTGTGTTGGCTACCATCACGCCCGACACATGTTGCCCCTCTGCTGCCAACTGGCTCCAGGCAAAAATTGATGCACCTCAGGCGGTCACCTTCGATATTGCCGCCGCATGCTCAGGTTTCATATTCGGCCTCAATGTGGCTGAGCAGTATCTTAAGACCGGGGCGCACAATAGAATCCTGGTGGTGGCCTCTGAGGTCATGACGCGCACAGTCAATTGGAAGGATCGAACCACGTGCATCCTGTGGGGTGATGGCGCAGGGGCGGCTATTTTGACTATGGGCCGCGAAGGTCCTCAGATTCTGTCCACCCACCTTCATACCGATGGGGCCAATGGCCAGGACCTTTTGCTGCCCGGAGGGGGGTCCAAGACGACCCCGATTTCGCATGAGAGTGTGGATAAGGGGCTTCATTTCCTTAACATGATTGAGGCCAATGCCAGCTTCAGGGTCGCTGTCAGGCATTTTATTGGATCTATCAAGGAGGCCGCTGTTTTTAATAAGGTCTCAATAGAAGATATCAGATGGTTTATCCCTCACCAGGCAAACTTGAGGATGTTCCAATCTATAGCCAAGATACTGCATATTCCCATGGATAGATTTTACGTGACCATCCATAAATACGGTAATATATCTTCGGCCTCCTGTGCGATCGCTTTTGATGAGGCGGTGCGGGACGGTAGCATTAATATGGATGACCTGGTCTGCCTTCCGGTTTTCGGGGGCGGTTTGACCTGGGGTAGCGCGCTATTACGATGGTAGATTAACCGTTGCATCCTTTCTAAGACCTCGGCCCGATTTGAAAAGGCCTCGATCCTCAAGGGCCTTTCCTCAACTCCCTCTTTATTTATAAATACCATGGTGGGGACGCCCCGGATTTTAAAACGTTCCAGAAGCCCTTTTTGATATGGATGCCGTTCTGTCAGGTCGACCCGGATTGTCACGAACTCTTGCCCCAGCTTTACTATCTCGGGATCGGTGAACACCTTTTTCTCCATTGCCCTGCAAGGACCACACCATGCCGCGTAAAAGTCCAGAATCACCGGCTTGTTTTCCTTTGCCGCCTCTGCGAGTATGAAAGAGTCATAAGGAACCCATGGTATACCCTTTGGGGTTCGGGAAACTTCCAGAGGAAGGATAGCGGCCGCGGCGATCAACATAATGCCCACTCCCTTTTTGATATAGGGAAAGATCCCTGTATTTTTGCCGCTACCCTCGATCCAGCCAAGGTGTAGACCGGCAGCAACCAATATAAAGACAAAAAGCAGTGATTTGCCCATGGTCCATGATAGTAAGGGCTGCAACATATAGCCGGCCATACCCAGGAGGACCCACCCAAAGACCTTCTTGATCCATACCATCCATTCCCCTGACATGGGGAGCCTTTCGAGACTACCTGAAAAAATGGCCAACAAGGAGAGGGGGAGGCCTAGACCAATGCTCAGGACAAAGAAATAAAGGAAGCCCAAGAGGGGATCCCCTTTTTGCCCGACATAGGTTAAAAGACCCAAGATAAAAGGCCCCAGACAGGGAGCGGCCACCATTCCAAGGGTAAGCCCCATAAACAGGGTCCCGAAATATCCGCCGAAGCTCTTTGACGCCAGCATCATCAAGCCGGACGGTAAACGCAGTTCCCAGAGGCCAAAGAAGCTCAGGCCCAGGGAGACCAGAATTCCTGAGACCACGATGAGGACAACGGGGTTCTGGAGCGCAGAGCCCAGCATGCCCCCTGAGATGCTGGCTGTCAGGCCCAATAAAGAATTTGTAAAGGCGAGGCCACAGATATACAGGAGCCCATGGATAATGGCCCTCCCTCGTATCATCTCGCTTTTTCCACCGAAATAGGACACGGTAATGGGTATAAGGGGATAAATGCACGGGGTCAGGTTGAGTGCCAGTCCCCCGAGAAAGATACCAAACAGGGTCAACAGTAGGCCAGTCCCTAATCTCCATCCCGGGATAGGCCGGGACAGGACAGATGACTTGGCCTCGGAACCGAACATCGCCTGGTTTTGGGCCCGGGTTTTTGATCCGGGGGGGACAATTAGCAGAGAGAGATCCGCAGGCACATTTTCTGGGGCCAGGCAGGATATGGATGAACAGGCCTGGTAAGATAAGTTGCCCCTTATAACCCGGCTGCCGGCAGGGGCATTTTTGGCTACCACTAGCCTGGCCTGGACCCTAATCTCTCCTGAAAAGACCTCTACCTCTGCCTTGCTATACTCGAAGGTCTTTTTTACAGGAGGTGGAAACTGGATATCTTGTATTTTGATATCCGGGGACCGGGAAAACGAGAGAACGGTGGGAATGAGACCATTTTTGCCTTTTTTTATGCCATGAATGTACCAGGGACTTGGGATTCTTATCCGTAACAGAATTGGATAGGTCCCACCTGCCGGATACTTATCTCTGGAGTGGATAACCTCCACCTTGAGGGCAGTTGCCTGACAGTTTTTTTCGCAGGGAACAAGGAACAGAAGGGAAAACAGGAGTGCCCATACGAGATGTATGGGGACCGATTTGGCGACTTTACTCATTGATATCTTCTTTGCTAGCGAGATTGGGCAATTCGTCGGGGCTGAAGGCCAAGTTCCCGAACAATTTTTTTTCAACCTTTTTACAGAGTTCAAAATTAATGGTAATTGCACGACATATCTCTTCCTCGTTTTTGCCGTATCGCCGAATTATGTAGGCCAGCCTTTCATTTAAAGCCACTATCCTACCATGGTTTACGCGCTTGTCTGCATAATAGACGATTTCTTTTTCAGAGAATTTGCCGTTCGGGTTGTATCCTCTCATTTTGACATGTTCCCCTACTATATCTGCAATTTCATGCAGATTGTTTTCAATGCATATTTGCCTCCCAATTTCAGAATGGTCTTTGCCCGAAGATAGGGAGTCTGTCTTTCCGATGTCATGGAGGAGGGCCCCTGTCGTGGCCTTTTCAACAGATATATCCATTCCGGTGTCCCGAAGGCCCCTGGCAATCAAATGGGCTATTTTTGCCACCATAATGGAATGTGCCTTGATATTTGGCAGCATCCGGTACTTATCCATGAGAAGAAAGCATTTGTCGAATGACGGAATCATTTTATTCACCTATATTTATTAAATGGGATCACCGCTATCCAAAAACCTAAGGCATTATTTCAAGGTAAAGCTATCGTAACCACTAAGATTGTCAGGTTCACGGTCAAACTATTATGAAATTATCAGGTCCCAACTGGCCATTCAAGTTAAAATTAGAATGAATAGGGCTCATGGACTGGTCAATGGCAAGTTGACAAGGGCATGTATTTCCGTTAAGTTCATTACTTACGAGGAAAGGATCTAACCCAGAAACCCGGGTCTTGAACCCTGTGCAGGCACTCTACGGTTAACAGCCCCGGGGAGAGACCCTGACTCTTAGGGAGGTCAACCATTACAGATTTTACACAAAACAAGGAAGAGATAACCACGTTCCATATCATACGGCAGGAGCGCAAGAATGTGAAATCCCAGCTCAGGCTGTATTCCAAATGGAAAAAGGCGGTCCTTATAATTCCATTGCTCGCCAGCGAATATAGGGATTCGGCAAACCTTCCAGTATTCCAAAATATTCTGAGGCAGTTAAAGGGCGTGGGCTATCTCTCGAGTATTATTTTCGGCCTGGACAAGGCCACTGAGGAAGATGCCTTTATATTGAGGGATCTGATAAAGTCTCATGGGATTAGGAATTATCTGATCCAGTGGAACGACGGCCCTGGCTTTAGCACCATTTACAGACAGTTGAACGACGCGGGCTTTAATATCAGTGAGCCAGGGAAAGGCAAGAACATGTTTCTCGGGTTCGGGATCGCCATTGCCCTGGGCGCCCAGTCCATCGGCCTGCTTGACGCAGATATTCGCACCTTCAGGCGCATTCAACTAGATCGTCTTTTCTATCCGGTTGTTGTTTTGAACTACGACTTTTCAAAGGCCTATTATGCCCGTATTATGGAGAGAGAGATCTATGGGCGTGTAAAGCGGCTCCTTCTGGATCCCCTTTTGCTTTCTCTGAAGAGGAAATTTACGGAAGGCAAACAGAAAAAGATGCTGGATATGATTGAATTCCTGCTGGGCTTTAATTATCAACTCTCTGGAGAGGTGGCATTTCATGTTGACCTATTAAAAAGGATGAGGTTCGCCACTAATTGGGGTGTTGAGATTTTTACCTTGATCGAGGTCTATCGCAAGGCCTCTTCTAAGGCCCAGGTCATGTTTACGGAAGAGCCCTTTGACCATAAACATCAGGAGGTATCCCCAGAAGACCAGAGAAAGGGGCTCAATCGTATGGCGATTGATGTAGTTACTACCCTGATGAATGCAATGATCATAGAGGAGGGCCTAGAGATATCAGATACCTTTTTCAGGGATTTGGCAGTTACCTATCAGGCAGTGGCCGAGGATCTGATCAGAAAATACTCAGATGATGCAAGCTTCAGTAACCTCAAATATGACCGGGACAAGGAGGAATATTTGGTCAGGGGTGTCTTTCGTAATTCGATCCTCCATGCCGGCGAGGTCCTAACCGCACCATACAGATTGACAGAAAGGTTCTTGAGGCTCATCAATTCTCATTCCGAATTTAAACCTTTTCTTGAAAATGGGCTTGCTGAAGCAATTCTGGAGGTAGAGCGCAAGGCGGAACAGAGTGTCTTTGAAATGCCGCAGACCGTTTCCTGGGAGAGGGTATCCAATAAGCTTCCCCGTATTTTCTATGACCTGATTGAGGTAGTGGAGAATGAAAAAAGGCTCTTTTCTTGAAGGGAGAAAATAGACCATCCATGGCACAAGGCCCCCCCTCCGGTGTGTCTACCCCACTATATATGATTTTTACCGATTTAGACGGCACCCTGCTGGATCATGATAATTATGGCTGGGAGGATGCCATGCCGGCCCTAGACCTGTGTAAACGGCTTGATGTCCCTGTCGTTCTAGTTTCAAGCAAGACCAGGGCCGAAATGAATCTCCTCCGCCGCAGGCTCTTAATGTCCAGCCCCTTTATTTCTGAAAACGGGGGAGGCGTCTATTTTCCTAGTGAGGCCTTTGATGATCCCTCCCTGGGCGCCTCGTTTGATCAGGGACTTTGGAAGTGGTCACTCGGTCTTGAATACGAGAAGTTGATCAAGGGACTAAATGAGATACGAGAGGAATTGCATTGGAACATCAAGGGCTTCTCGGATATGAGCAATGAAGAGATTAGAGATCTAACGGGCCTTGATCTGGCGGGGGCTCATCTGGCCACTATGCGGGAGTATAGCGAGCCTTTTATGATACTTGATAGGCCTCTTCCTGACAGGAGGGCCCTGTTTGAGGCCGCTACCCGGAAGAATCTGATGGTCGCGACTGGTGGACGGTTTTACCATCTCCAAGGGAGAAATTATGACAAAGGTAGGGCCATGGAAAAGGTCACTAACTGGTACAGGAAATTTTATGGAGAGGTTGTCACTATAGCACTGGGGGATAGCCAAAACGATTTTTCTATGCTAAAATACGCGGATGTACCTGTACTTATTAAATCGAGAGAGAATTTTTCATTTCTAAAAAGGAGGATTCCCCGGCTGACGATTACCAGTGAAAGAGGTCCAAGGGGTTGGAATTCAGCTATATTGGGTATTCTAGGCAAAGAAGAGGAAACAGGAGGTAATGGTGGATAGATTTGATAACGAGGTAAACCCTGGAAACATAAAGAAGGCAGAGATGGTTGTGTGTATACCCTCTTATAATGAGGCCGACTCAATCATCTATCCTACATCTCAAGCGGATAAGGGACTCGTAAAATATTTCAATAATAAAGACTCTGTCATTATTAATTGTGACAACAACTCACCCGATAATACCAGACAGGCCTTCCTTGAGACACCGACTGAAACCCCTAAGATCTACCTGTCCACACCTCCTGGTGTAAAAGGCAAGGGGAATAATTTTAAAAATCTATTCCAGAAGGTTGTTGACCTTCGTGCAAAGGCGATTGTTGTTGTTGATGCTGACCTGAAGAGCATTACCCCTGAGTGGATCAAGCACCTGGGAGAGCCCCTCTTTAGTGGATTTTCTTTTGTGGCGCCCCTTTATGTAAGACATAAATACGATGGCACGATAACTAACGGGATCGCCTATCCCATGACAAGGGCACTATATGGCAGGAGGGTACGCCAGCCCATTGGGGGCGATTTTGGTTTTAGCGGGAAGCTCGGGAAGGTCTACCTGAAAAGCAAGGTCTGGGATGAGGCCGTAGCCAATTTTGGCATTGACATATGGATGACCACGCTGGCAATCAACCAGCGTGTGCCGATTTGCCAGTCTTTTATGGGAAGGCCCAAGATTCATAGAACCAAGGACCCCGCCGCACATTTGGGACCAATGTTCAGACAGGTAGTTGGAACTATTTTTTCCATGATGAGCAACTTTGATTCTTTCTGGACAAAGATAAAATACAGCAGGCCAACAGCTATATTCGGTTTTGGCCTTGGAGACGTGGAAATGCCTCCCAAGGTAGAGGTCGACACTGAGAATCTATTTCAAAAATTTCACGCTGGTTTTGCCGAGTATGGTGAGATTTGGGGGGAAATTCTCACAGAGGACGTGTACAAAAAGCTTTATGAGATCCGTGAGATGAAGGGGAGCGTGTTTAATTTTCCCACCGATTTATGGGCCAGGGTCCTTTTCGACATGGCCGTTGCATACCATGATTCAGTCAAGGACCGGGAGATGATGATGGATTCTCTGATTCCCCTGTATTTTGGGCGGACTCTATCTTTTGTGAAAAAGACCAAAAGGATGCCGATACGGCAGGCAGAGGAAGCCATTGAGAATGATTGTATGACCTTTGAAATGACGAAGCCATATCTTTTGCGACGCTGGAAGGATCGGGCCCATTAGCGAACCAGGATCAGCCTTACATCCATTACATTTGTCTTGGTTGGGCCTGTTATGAGGAGGTCCTCTGTCTTCTCGAGAAAGTGGTAGGAGTCATTATTTTCCAGAAATTTTGTTGCCTCCATCCCCATATTTGTGCCCCTCTTTACAGTGTAAGGGTCTACTATCGCCCCCGCAGCATCTGTAGGCCCATCATTCCCGTCAGTACCTGCACTCAGAATGACTACACGTGGGGGTAGCCCCAAGAGCTCAAGGCAGGCGGCCAGACAGAATTCTTGATTTCTTCCCCCGAGCCCCTTGCCATGGATTGTTACAGTGTTTTCGCCTCCTGAAATAATGCATGCCGGTGGATGAATCGGTTGCCCTGTCTTTATGATCTCTTTGGCAATGGCACTGTGAAGCAGGGCCGCCTCTCTCGCCTCACCTTCTATCATAGAGGAAAGGATGAGTGTTTGGTATCCCATCTGTTCGGCAGTTTGTCTTGCTGATTGGAGGGCAAGAATATTGCTTCCAATAATAAAATTAAAGACCCGATCAAAGATACCATCACCATTCTTGGGTGTCTCATAGGTCCGGTCTTCCATGCCTGCCTTGAGGTGATTTTGGATTGAGGAAGGGATATCACTCAGATCGTATTTTTCCAAGATCTTCCAGGCGTCGGAGAATGTGGAGCTGTCAGGGACAAAGGGACCTGATGCAATAACGTCCATCTTGTCTCCTACCACGTCTGAGAGCATCAGGTTGACAGAAGTCGCAGGGAATGCGGCCCTTGCCATCTGTCCGCCTTTGGAGGATGATATATGCTTTCTAACGGCATTGATCTCGTCAATACTGGCACCACATGCGAGTAATCGCCGGGTAAGCTCCTGTTTTTCGGCGAGGGTGATTTTTCCGGCGGGCTGGGGAAGCAAGGCGGATCCGCCCCCGGACATTAGTGAGAATACCAGGTCTTCTTGTCCCAGGCCACTCAGCAAGTTGAGAATCTCTTTTGTCCCTTCCACTCCGTTTTGGTCCGGCACAGGATGGCCGGCCTCTATAATCTTGATATAGGAGAGGTCTTCTGCGAAACCATATTTGACGTTTACTACACCCTTCCGGATTCGACCGACGAGCAGTTCTTCCAGGGCCTTTGCCATCGGGGCTGTGGCCTTTCCAGCCCCGACTACTGAGATACGGCCGTATGACGACAGATCCAGCTCAGTAACGGAATCGTGTTCCTTTCCCAAGCAGAGTTTATTGCCTTCCACACGGACGAAATTTTTCACTGCCCTCAGCGGGTCTACGGCCTCAACAGCACTCCGGAACATCTTATTGGCCTCAGAACGCATTTGTCCGAGGATGCTTTCATCCATAATTCTCCTCCTACACAAAACATTGCCATTTATGCACTCTTAAAATATTGAGGTGATTATTACAAGGTATTTCAGGATAGTCTTGTCCAAAAACGGTTTTTGATGGACGGCAATGACTTCAGAAATAATCTATTTGCGGGAAAAAAATCCCTGTGGCGGGAACAATGGATGTTGAATCGCTCAGTTCCATCATGTATGCTAAAGAAGCGCGTCATTTTATTGGATGGATTATACATGCGCAAGGGCGCAATCCTGGCTTTGCCTTGCCCCCAGAGGGGGCTGAGTGACTAAAGTGATCTAGAATGCCTAAAGTGTCTAAAGTTAAGGAATTTTATGCCACAATCCCGCCCGGGGCGGGATTCACTTCACAGTCTTGATTTCTGGTACGGCATAGCCTAATTTCTCTGACTCCCGCATGGCGGGACTTTCGCAATTAACAATCAAATGGACAAAGACAAAGCAGGACTGAAAGGCAAGGAGCTAATCCGGAGGCTCAAAGACTTAGGTCCTCTGGTGGTCGCTTTTTCAGGGGGTGTGGACAGTACTTTTCTTCTGGCCATGGCTCACCAAGTTTTGGGACAGGAGGTGCTTGCGGTTACATCCAGTTCCATTACATATCCTAATAGTGAATTGGAGCAGGCCACTAAATTTGCTAGAGAGAAGGATATTCAGCATATCGTTATCCAATCAGATGAGATCAACCTTCCTGAATTCGTATCCAATGGACCCGAAAGGTGCTACCATTGTAAAAGGGCCCTTTGCAAAAGTCTTTTAGAAATAGCTGGAGATAGAGGCTTTGGCCATGTGGTGCACGCAGCCAATGCAGATGACCTTAATGATTATAGGCCCGGGCTCAGGGCCGCTAGGGAGATGGGTGTCCTGGCACCTCTTGTAGATGTCCATTTGGGTAAGGAAGAGATACGTTTCCTGTCGAAGGAAATGGGCCTTCCCACATGGGACAAGCCGGCTATGGCATGTCTGGCCTCAAGGATTCCATATGGAGATGTCATAACTGAGGCCAAACTGGGCATGATTAGGGAGGCGGAAGAGTTTTTGGAAAGAAATGGTTTTAGACAATACCGGGTAAGGCATCATGGGTCAGTGGCGAGGATTGAAGTGGAGAGTTCGGAGATACAAAGAATTACTCGGCCCGAGTTAAGAAAGGCGCTTGTAAAGGGATTCAGACACATAGGTTTTGATCATATTGCTGTTGATCTGGAAGGGTATGTACCGGGAAGCATGAATAGAGAATTAGGTGATACTGATGAGAAGGGGACAAAGGAATGAGTCACAAGATTGTCTTGAAGGATGCATTTAAGGGCTATACCTTAGATCAGGACAAGATACTAAGCCCGGAAGAGACGGTTGCGAGGTTTAAGAAGAGACTAAAAGAGGTGAATCTCGATATCTTGGAAGGGACTGTGAGAATCGATAACGGCAGGCTGGATATCCCTGTCTATTTCAGCCTGTGTGGTAAGGATGCAGAAGAAGTGATTGGTACAAAAAAGCAGATGGGCAAAGGGGGAACCCCGCAACAAGCTGAGGCAAGCGCGGTTATGGAGCTGGCTGAAAGATTCAGTTTTTTTAGCTTCTTCAAAAACCCCGAGAATTTTATTGTTGGGGAATACCGAAACCTGAAAGATAGGGCCTTACCGTTTGAATCGATCGCACTTTCCGTTCATGATGATTCTGGTGAATTGGACACTGGAGAGGAAATTTTCTCCAGGCTTCCCCTTAAATGGGCCTGGGCATATAACATGACACGCGAAAAAGAGGTCCTCGTTCCCTTTAACTGGTTTTATGCCATAAACGAGTTCAACGGCCCTAGTGCGGGAAATTGCACAGAAGAGGCCCTTGTTCAGGGTATCTGCGAGGTCGTGGAGAGACATGTCTCTTCCATAATAGGACTCGAGCGGCTGACGACACCGTTAATCAACTTCGACTCGATTACCGATCCCCTGGTCCTTAAGATGATAGGGAAATATGAAAGGGCAGGAATCAGATTAGTTGTCTCTGATTTCTCACTTGACACCGGGATTCCCAGTATAGGTGCCCTCGCCTATGACCCATCCACGTTTCCTGAAAAAAGCGAGATTGTCTGGACGGCAGGAACAACACCCGATCCACAGAAGGCCTTAAGCCGTTCACTCACTGAGGTTGCACAGCTTGCAGGTGACTTTAATACGGGATCCAATTATGTGGCCAGCGGGCTCCCAAAGTTCAAAATCCTAGATGAGGCCCAATTTGTAGTAGATGCCAAGGAAGAGATTGATATCCATAGTCTGCCGGACATCTCCAGTGACAATATAAGGGTAGAGGTTGAGAGGTGCATAGATGCCCTGTCCCGCATTAACATGGAGGTGATTGTCGTCAACGTGATGCACCCAAGGTTGGAGATCCCGGCGTTTTACACTATTATACCTGGAGCACATTTTAGAGAACGTGCCATGGGAACCAGTATAGGTATGTTTTCGGCAAAGCTTATCGCTGAGGGTGGGGATCCAAATTGGGCAGTCAACGAACTGAGAAAAATGGATAAACTCTTGCCGGGCAAGTACTACACCAAGTTTTTTCTTGGGCAGTCCCTCCTCTCCATGAATGAAGCAGTGCAGGCGTTATCATATTTTGAAGAATCCCTGAAACTGGGGCCTAAACAGGAAGATATTGTGAGCATTTATTCTTACATTGGGCTTTGTCTAAAGGGGCTCGAGCGGTACCGAGAGGCAATTAATATACTAGAGTTGGCGGAATCATATGACAATGAAAGGACGGATATTTACAACCTTATGGGGTTCTGTTTTTTTAAGCTCAAGGAATACAAAAAGGCCATAGGGTGTTTTAGAAAGGTCATCAAGCTAAATCCTGGATCTGCTATTGACTATGCCAATATAGCATCCAATTACAGGGATATGGGTGACAGGGATGCCGCTATCCGTTACTATCGATTCGCCCTTGAATTAGATCCATCCATAGGTTTTGCGAGAGAGAGCTTACAAAAGCTGGAGCAAGGGCAAAATATATAGTTTATTGTCCGTTGATGATTATTTCAGAACGCTGAACTATTGATTACCTCAGCGTTGCCCAAAAATTGTTTTTTTGGACAACACTTTGGGTTAGGGATTGCCCAAACACATTCGATTATTGAAATCCCCCCTTCCCCCCTTGACAAATCCACAAATGGAATTATTTATTTTATATAACGCATGTCTTCCGGATGGCTAGAGACCTAAGGAAGAGCAAAGTTCTTATTTGAGAGGAAAGGAGGGATGAACTATGATAGTAAGAAGGATCGAAAATTGGCCTACATGGGATCGGAGTAGCCCTTTTGAGGAGCTGGAACGTATGAGGAGACAAATGGACAGGCTTTCTGAAGGGATAACCGGGCATTTTCTCAGGGAACCTTCTGCCGGGGTATTTCCTCTGGTCAATACCACTGAGGATCATGGCAACTATTATATCCGTGCGGAGCTTCCAGGGGTAAAGGGGGATGACCTGGAACTTTCCGTAACCGGCAATACCCTTTCTATTGCAGGGGAGCGAGAGATAGTTCCCCAAAATGAAGGTGCCAAATACCACAGAAGGGAGAGGGAAGGCGGAAAATTTAGCAGGATATTAAGTCTGCCCTCTCAGGTCGATACTGCCAAGGTAGAGGCCCAATGCAAAGATGGAGTTTTGACGATAATTATGCCAAAGTCGGAAGAGGCAAAGCCCAAACAGATTACAGTAAAAACCGCATAATTGGGTGAATCCGGTTTGAAGGGAGGGATAGATTATGGCCGATATGGAAAGAAAAGCTTTGCAGGTAAAAGGTAAAAAAGAGGTGGTTAATCCTGCTGAACAGACTAAGCCGGGACCCATTTTTACGCCAGCAGTAGATATCTTTGAAACGGACAGGGAGATTACCCTGCTTGCGGATATGCCGGGTGTGAAGGCTGGAGATCTTAATATTGATCTTCGTGATGATGTTCTTACCCTGGCCGGTGAGGTGGAAATACCAGAGGGATCGGATGAAATGGAGGTGTTCAGAGAATATCAATCAGGTAAGTATTATAGACAATTTACCCTCTCAGAGGTAATTGATCAACAAAGGATCGAGGCGGATTTGAAGGATGGTGTTTTGCGATTGAATCTGCCAAAGGTTGAGCCCGCGACTCCCAGGAAAATTACTGTTAAGGCAGGATAAACGCCGACCATACAGCCTTAAGAATGTCAGGGGCCCTAGACAGGGCCCTATTTTTTTTGTTAGAGTAAGGACAGAGGTCTATTTGCACATGATCATTCAGATCTATGAGATCCAGTCGCCGGAAGAGGCAGAGAAATGTATCCAGCTAGGTGTGGACCACATAGGTAGCGTGATTCCATATCAATATGAGTGGCGTTTGCCCTCTTTGAGGGAGGCCATTAGTTTGTCTACAGGCGCAGGCGCCAAAACCAGCCTGATACCCCTATTTCAACACCGTGAAACAATTTATAAGGCACTAGATTACTATCGCCCTAACTATGTTCATCTTTGTAACAGCCTCACGGGAGATGACGGTAGGCTGATAGACCTGGGTCCATTGCTAAGCTTTCAATCAGACCTGAAAGAGAAGTTCCCAGAGATTGATATAATTCGCACTATTCCCATTCCCCGGCCAGGAGTCCCCCATTCGTTTTCCAGCCTAAAGATCGCCAGGTCATTTGAGCCAGTAAGCAGCCTTTTATTGATCGATACCTGGGAGCCTAAAGGGCCTGGGTATGGCTTTATTGGTATCACTGGTAAGACCCCGGACTGGAAAATGGCGAGGGAGCTCGTCCTTCAAAATAGTATCCCGGTCATTCTGGCCGGAGGTCTTTCTCCCAGAGATGTCTTTGATGCCATAATGGAGGTCTTACCTGCCGGTGTTGATAGCTGCACCAACACCAACGAGATGGATAAGGCAGGAATGCCGAAAAGGTTTAAAAAGGATTTCTATAAGGTAGAAGAATTCGTAAGAGAGGTCCGTCGGGCAGAGAGGGAAATAGAGCACAAGAAGGTACAATTGGGTGAAAGGTTGTATGAATTGGAGGCGGCACTCAGAGAACGGGAGGCGACTCTGCCGCCACATTCTATTAAACCACACCAGATTATGGCAATTGAGGAGCTTGAAGAGGAGATATCGCAGACGGAAAGAGAGCTCAGGGACCTGAAGTAAGAGGGTAAGGCGGTCATGCCAGAAAAAGAATACCCAAGAATTGAATATTTCCAATTCCGCGGCCTGCACCCGAATATATCTATTGGAACGGCGAGTGATCGTTATGCCGGTTGGATAGGGCAGATCTACTCGGCAAGACGCTATGCCAAGGATATCATACATCGTTCAAAGAGTGTGGGTGGCAAGGTCTTTACAGAAGAGGTCCTGCCGGTGGAAAGTGTGGAAGAGTATTTTCGCCATTTTGGGGTCCTTGAAATGGACTTCACCTTTTACCAGCCCCTGCTGGACAAAGATAAAAGGCCCACCCGGAATTACCATGTGCTCAGCAAATACAGCCATTATCTCAACAAGGAGGATCGCTTGATCCTCAAAGTGCCTCAAATTGTATTTGCCAGGAAGTTACGGAGTGGTGGCGCCTATGTTGAAAACGAACAATATTTGAGTGCAAAGGTGTTTACGACCCAGTTCTATGAACCGGGTCTCGGCTTGCTGGGCCCCTGGCTTGAGGCCTTTATCTTTGAACAGGAGTACCAGCGGAAGTCGGAACGACCTTCTGCTAAGGTAATGGCTGCGGAGCTTGATGGCTTTTTTGGTACCATCCCGAGAGATAAGCGCTATCATGTTGAACTTCGCACAGATTCGCTTTTGGCCCCGCCGGTTTTTGATGTCCTGGTAAAATATGGTGTAGGGCAGGTCCTGTCACACTGGACATGGCTACCACCCTTGGCTCGCCAGTTTGCACTGTCCGGGAGAAGATTTTCAAATGCCGGTAATCGCTTAGTGGTGCGACTGATGACCCCTCGAGGTATGCGTTATGAGGATGCGTACGCCCGGGCACACCCGTTTACGGGCCTGGTGAATGGTATGCTTGACCCGCGGATGGTAGATGAAACCGCCGATCTCATGTGGGCGGCGGTGAAGAAGGGTGTTCAGGCCAACATCGTAATTAATAATCGCTCCGGAGGCAACGCACCGGTCATAGCACAACGTGTGGCAGAAAAGTTCCTGGCCATGGGTGCTGATAGTTGAGGGGCAGGGTACCAAGGCGGATTTGTGTTCGAAACGCTAGGGCATTACAAACGGACAAACATGGTGATTGACAAGGGATAGCTTCAATTATAGTATTGTGAAGCTTCGCAATAGATAGTTCGCAGGGGATCTATCATGAAAAAATATGATTTTAACGGAAAGACAGTTCTCATCACCGGCGCATCAAAGGGGATTGGAAAGGCCCTGGCCATTGAATTTGCCAAGAGGGGGGCAAACCTTGCCCTGAGTGCCCTGCCAAAGGAAGCGGATCTCCTTTCCGGCCTGGGAAAGGAGCTTGGGGAAAGTTATGGTATCAAGACCTGGCTCTTTCCTGTTGACCTGTCTGAGCCGAGCGGACTCGATGAACTTTACGAGGCCGTTACCAGGGAGGTCGGAGACATCTATGCCCTTGTGAATAATGCCGGCATAGCGGCTTACGGCAGGGTCTGGGAGTCTTCCTGGGAACCTCAGTTAAGGACCGTCCAGGTCAATCTAGTGGCCCCAATGAGGCTTATGTATCTATTCCTTAAGGATATGGTAAAGAAGGGTGAGGGAGTAGTCTTCAACACTTCCAGTGTTGCGGGGCTTCAACCGACCCCCTTCCATACGGTATACGGCGCCACCAAGGCCGCACTTCAGAGCCTGTCCCAGGGGATCAGAGTGGAACTCAAGGGCACAGGGGTCACAGTCTGCACACTGAACCCATCCTATACGGATACTGACATACTTAAGGCGGAGGGATTTCCAGAAAAGCTTCGCTGGTTTTCTATAAGTGGCCTCAGTACTCCTGAGTGGATCGCCAAAAAGGCCATTAAGGCATTTGAAAAGGGAAAGTTCATCTATGTCCCCGGTGTCTTGACAAAGTTTATCCACCTTTTTTTGATAAGGGTCTCCCCCAAGAGGATTGTAGATGCTATGTCCCAGCGCTTTTTACAAGGCCCGGGGAAAAAAACACGGCATGTAAGCTAGGAGCTGGCGATGGATTTTCTTGAGGAATTTATTTTCTATGGAGACGATATCCGAATTGAGCGCTTCCATCCGGATACTCGTTTAGTATATGCCAATCCCCCCATGGAACCGCTGGCGGACTTCAAGGGAGCGATCTCCCAGGCGCTTGATAACCCACTGAAAGTGGAGCCCTTAGAAAACCAACTGAAGAGTTCCAGTCGCGTCACAATTGCATTCGATGATCCCTGTCTTCCGATTCCCCTCATGCGGGGAGATGTCAGAGGTATTGTGATTGAGGAACTCCTCACACGCCTCCATCGTATAGGAATAGACAAGGATCAGGTACGATTGATTTGTGCAAACGGCCTACACAGGAAGTGGACTCTCAAGGAACTTTCAATTGTGCTTGGGAAGAACGTGGTTCGAGAAATGGGCCCGGGGCGTATCTCGTGCCATGATGGCACAAGAGAAGACGGGCTGATTTCCATTGGAAGCACTGATTCCGGGTATGAGGTAGAGATAAATCGGGCGGTTGAGGAATCCGATATCCTGATATATGTCAATCTGAACTTCTCATCGATGAATGGTGGCTGGAAGAGCATCCTTGTCGGTCTGGGTTCATGGCGCAGCATTCGACACCACCACACACCGCGGCAATGGAACGCCGAGCAGTCCATTATGGACCCGGAAAGGAGTCCCATGCATGCGATTTTGAGAGATATGGGCGCGCTTGTGCGGCCGAGGTACAATATCTTTCAAATCGAGTGTGTTGTGAACAACCACGTATGGCCTTCGCCCATTGATCGCATATTACGTCCTATCAATTCGAGGGAAGATAGTGCCCGTCCCGGGATGATGACACGGGCCATGCTTTCTTTGGCATCGTATTCTCCCCGTAAGATGAAAGAGATAATCCGCAATTCCTTTCGCTCTGACTATAGGCCGTGCGGTGTCTTTGCCGGTGACATTGATGAAGTGCATAGACACACCCTGGAGATGCTTTTAAGACAGCAGAACGTCAAGGTGGGGGAACCCGTTGATGTGCTCATCTTTGGTATGCCAAACCTGAGCCCTTATAGCGCCCAGTCAATCTTCAATCCAATCCTGCTGCGTAGCCTGACCCTTGGCTACCAATTTGGTATGTTTCGTGGCAGCCCATTCGTCAAGAAGGGAGGAATAGTTGTTGCTTACAACCCAGGGATAAAAAAATTCCATCCCAGGCATCATCCCTCATATATTGATTTCTGGGAGAAGGATCTCGAAAATTTTTATGATCCTGAGGAATGCTGGGATGGGCTGGCAGAAAAATATGCACAAGACCCGGAGTATATAAGGAAATACCAGGATGATTACGCCTATCATGGTACTCACAGCCTCATGAACTGGATGTGGAGCGGCATGGTGCTGAGGCATCTCAAGGGGGTAATTCTGGCAGGTGCGAAAGAGCCTGAGACGGCGAAAAAAATTGGGTTCATTCCCGCAGCGGATTTCAATACCGCTATTTCAATGGCGAGAGAGATGGCCGGAAATGGTGCAACAATGGCCTATCAAGTGGTGCCACCTATGTTTTGTGTGGATGTGCTGTGATGCTTGGATTTATTGGAACCTTAGTAACAGTCTAGAATAGGGCCTCAGAATCGGTGATAGGAGGAAGCAGTATGTTGAAAGAGGTCGAATCCCTTTTAGAAGATCGAGGAATGGATGTGGTTGGAGTTGCCGATGTCGCCGCTTGGCAGAGTCCCCTTGCGGAATGCAGGCCCGGGGAAATTCTTAAGGACTGCAAGAGGATCATCGTATTCGGCAAGGAGATTCCCCGTCCTATCTATGTCGCGGAGGAACATCCGCTTGACCTCTATTCCCATGTTGCCCACAATTACTATCAGGTCATTGACGCGGCGGCCAACGAGGTTGCCGTGATGCTCACGCGCAATGGCTATCGCTCCATTCCACTGGGTGCATATCTGCCCCTTCTGATGAGGAGGGGTAAGTATTGGGGGATAGTTTCGCTCAAGCATGCGGCGGTGCGCGCGGGCATTGGCACTATGGGCAAGAATACCCTGCTTGCCACCAAGAAATTCGGCAACCGGCTGCGGCTCGGGGGCGTGCTTACAACCGCATCCCTGGCGGCAGGTGAGCCTCTTGAGAAATCACTGTGCCCGGAGGAGTGCCGCGAATGTTTTGATGCCTGTCCAGTACATGCCCTTGACGGACGAGGTGGTATAAACCAGTACAAATGCCTTCGCAACTGCATTGGACACCCGCTGCTTGCCACCGCATTTTTGTCTCAGTGGTTTCGTTCATTTCAGTTTGTAAACAAATATTTTGAACTGGTCACCGGCTCACTGGGTTCGCGATACTCAATTACCTGTTTCAAATGCCTTATCAGTTGCCCGCATTTCAATACGGATACCCTACCTGGCCATAAGTAGAACCGTTGCGGGGACCGATGCGGCCTAAAGTGCAACTTTCATCCTGACATTTACACTCATCTTTTTCCAAG
>CAYYPQ010000046.1:0-30087 GCA_964473615.1 uncultured Desulfobacteraceae bacterium | reverse complement strand
GAAATGGGATCAAACAAAATATTACTGCCCGCAATCTTCACTTTATGATTGCAGGACCTGGAACAGCGGACAGGAAGAAAGGAAAAGACGGCCGAGTGAGAGAAGGTCGGCGGAAAAACATGATGCCGGAAAGAGGGGCAAGAAGAGTACCAGATTCAAGCTGAAAAGATTGGATTCATGGGAAAACCTTGCCAGACCTTTTTCCCGCCGCGCGAGGAAATATATGATGTATGCCGCCGATTTGGTACTTTTGAAAATCCCATTCTTTTTCGCCTATTTGATCCTGTACTGCAAAGAGATTAAGGGGAGATGGTATTACAAGAAGGGGAAGCGCTCTTCTGTTCATCATTGTGATGATTAAAATAGGCCTAAACCGGTTGCATTTTCACCGATTCTGGAGCGAATCAGTAAGACTCAATACTATGAGAAATCTCAAGAAAGGACTGCCTATACCCGTGACAGCGACAAGGAACTGCAGAAAAATATTTGCTATTTTGGCCCCCTTGATTCTGTTTGCTTTTTGCGTTTGGACAGGCCCGGTGGCAGCAAATGATCACAAGAGGAGCGAACGTGATCAAGCACGATACGAAAGAATGAAAAAACACTATGATGGTGAGAATCCTGAGGGACGACGGGTGAAAAGAGGAGATAAAGGGAATGAACTGACGGGTCAAACAGCAGCATGGCTCTTTGTGGCTGCCAACCTGACCGTCGTGCTCAGCATCCTTATGAAAGGCGTGAACAGCTATTTTCCTTTAGAGCCGGAAACAAAAAGTACCATCAGGAGATTTAACCAACTCCAGAAAAATCACCTGATGCGATTTCATTATCTTTTAAATCCCTTAGCCCTGTGTATAGCCATTTTTCATTTTCTGTTGTCTTCTTGTCGGAAATCCTCCCTTCCTGAATGGAGTTTACTATTCGTGACAATGATGGTTTTTCTTGGATTAATGACAAAATTCAAAGTAACTCCAAAGTGGATGCGGAGATTCATTTATGGCTTGCATACGTCGCCAGCAGTTTTTTCAGCATTGATTCTGATGCTGGTTGTGGGGCACCTGATTGTTGGTTGAGGGGAATCTACGGTGAAAAGTGCAATTATCATTTTGGCAATCGGGTTCCTATTGTTCGAGTTTATAGAACATGTGATCTTTCCTCTGATCTGGTTCATCAAAGACCGAAAGAGAATATCCGTCTGCGGAGTGACGGGTATGTTAGGAAAAGTAGGCGAAATCAAACAATGTCAGGGAACTGAAGGGCAAGTTTTCGTCAATGGCGAACTTTGGAGAGCGCTCAGTGATGATCCTCTATTGACTGGGGATAAGGTGGTTGTTCAAGCTGTTGATGGGTTGACGTTGAGGGTGAAACCTCGCAAAGATTGAAGTGGGAGAAAAGTGTTGAGGGGTCAAATCTGCTGTTGACTGTTATACAATGTTTTTTCTATGTTTTTACGCGCACCCTTAGCTTCCGTTCCGCCGACATGTCTCTTTTCAATTTTTCAATAACGCTGCTCACAGAGCTGTACTTGGATATGCCAAACTGCCTGCCAATCTCTTCAAGTTTTTCTCCTCTAAGATGTCTTGCAAGATAGATGGCAACATTCGTCGGTTCGTTCAGGACTCCTCTCCTTGAAGACAAAAGTGAACTTTCTTCTATGCCGGAGGCATTACATGTTGCCCTCTTTATCTTCTTTGCATCTGGCAGGGTCTCCACCTGAAGTCTGAATCAAAAGGTGATATGGTACCATGCGACTGGATATTGTATTCTTAATGACCTGCTCATAAAATCCAATTATCATACATCAGAATAACAGTAAAAAGCAGATTTGACCCCTTACCACCTCTCAAAAAACTCTAAGGAGCATTGAATAGGAGGATGCGGCGGCGGGCATCGGTCAGGTGCGCTTGACCGGGCCCACAGCCACCAGGTAAAGGAGCCTGGAATTCTCACCCAGTTCCAGAAACTGGCGAGCCTCCTCGTCATAGATGGCGCCGATGCCGCAGCATCCATAGCCCATGGAAGCTGCGCACAGGTAGAGCATTTCACCCATGCGGCCCGCCTCAAGCATGGCATAACGGTATCCCCTTGGTCCGAACCGGTCTTCCAGGACTCCCAGATTAGCCATGAACAGAAAATGAAGGGCAGCATTGGCAAGCCATGCCTGGTCCAGGCAGATACGCGCCATGTTTTCCATGAACCGCCCTTCCTTTACCATCCCGAGACTCCCCGTTTGAGAGTCCAGGAGATAGTAGCCGGGCCTTCGGTCCTCCGTATCATTCACCAAGAGCCCGATGCCGACCAACTGCCTCGCGTTTTCAGAAGTGGCTTTCCGGAGGCCCTCGATCAATGCTGTTACAGCAGCCTCAACCATGGGCCTTCGAACAAAATTCCGCCTGGATCTACGGGAAAGGAGCGCATCTTTGTAGTGTACCAATTCAGGCCAGGCACCAGAGAGGTGAAGTGCTTCCCACCGAGCAGGAGAAGGTCCCAGCCTCTGTATCATGGCGGGAAGGTCTTTCTTCGTATCTCGAACCGCGGACAAGCCCACCCGGTGGGCCTCAAGAGCCGCGGAATAGATCGTCTCCCGGGAGGCCATCCGGCTCGCATCCAGGAAATCCCGGGGGAGCTTTCCCGGGGAAGATGGTATTACCGGCAATGTCTCTTTCCCGCTCAAACCCCGGACAACGGCAAGGCACACCTCCCTTTCTAGGTCAAGGCCGAGGAGTTGGTTCACTTCTTCCTCGGGGAAATCATAGGACCGGGAGAGGACCCTGCCCATGGACCTCGCAGCAAGGGCGAGGTTTTGGAGGAGATGCCCGGTATCCAAGAGACAGTAGCGGTACCCCCGGTCCCGGTACTTCCAGCAGCTCCGAAAGAAGATGGCGGTGAGAAAAAAGGTGAGAGTCGGGCCGGTCCCCACGCTCCCTAGGAGCGGGCCTGTTCTCAGAAGATTGAGGCCATGGCGGGTAATGCAAAAGTGATAGAGCCCATCCTGGAGCCCTGCGACGCCTTCCGAGGCAAGGTACAATTCCGTGGGGTACAGTGCCCCCGCGGAAGGCACGCTCCGGAAATAGAAATGTCCACCACCTTGTTGAACCTTGGCGGTGAGGCTGTAGGTAAGGAACAGGATGGTTGAAAGAACCTTGATATCGACTTCGGCACCTTCAAGATCGATATTCACGTCCCGGAGGATTCCAGATAATTTCTTTTGAGAAAAAGGGCCGGGCTCCGGCAGGGAGATGGGCTGTGTGCCCGGATATTCCTTGAAGACACCCGGCTGGTTTTCCCAATCGAGTACATGTCCTTCCATGCGATTTCGATCATAGCTGGTGGCAACGTGATATTGAAAGCATGAAGTGATCATTCCACCAGATGCCCTCCTCCCTGTTTCTCAATGGCAAAACCTGAAAATGAAACCCATCGCAGAGCGGGGCCGTGAGATCCGAAGGAATTCGCAACCTTTTTGAAACAATTTTGATGGATTCCGCTCTGTTTTCCTGGATAAACGTTTCGCCGTTCCCTAACAGCTTCGATCAACTTGATTTTAAGCCAGTAGTGGGTCCTCTATAATTCATCATCGGTCATTTCTTCGATCAACTCCCAAACAAATGGCTTGTCATGGTCATTCAACCAATGCGGGTCGAGATATCTATTGAAAAGAAGCTCTATATGCCTTTTGCTTGCGCCATTACAATATCTTGACATTCTGAGAGCAAAGGCGGTCATATTGAAACCCACATTCGGTTTTTTGGGGTGAATCCCCAATTGAAAGTAGCTATTACGCTCCAAACCCAGGAAAGGGCAGTAGGAAGTAAAACCATACACAAAACACAGAAGAATTTACCCATTCTTTCTTCTCTTTTTCCTGCCCAACAACCAGCCTCCAATAAACCCAATAAGAAGCGCGGCCAGCAACATCAATGACCTGGACATGGATACGGTCCAGAACAAAAGCTGGACTTCCACTGTTCGCGTATTCTGGACCACAAAAAGAACAAACAGCGCTGCCAGGACAATGATGACGATATTTTTTGTGCTCATTGGCTTCTCCCTGTTTCTTGTGATTTTCGGTTTCTTCATAAATCAAAGGGTTGTGTTGCACCCCATTGATTTGCGCTTAAGGTATCAAATCTGCTGTTGACTGTTATACAATGTTTTTTCTATGTCTTTTCACGCACCCTTAGCTTCCGTTCCGCCGACATGTCTCTTTTCAATTTTTCAATAACGCTGCTCACAGAGCTGTACTTGGATATGCCAAACTGCCTGCCTATTGAGGTTGGGAATATTTTCCTTGCCGATCGGCTTGCATGTTTTCCTATTTTCCGGATCCCATCGCATTCACAATGGTATTTATATAATTGAAATAACCCACGATGGCCACTGCCTCGAGGAGCTGTGAATCGGAATAGCCCACTGCTTTCAGGCCATCGATATCCTCTTTTGTGACCTTTTGGCTTTCCTTGGCGCTCTTTACACAGAGCCGTAACAGGCTCTTCTCTTCTTTCGGGCAGTCCAGTGATTCTATTCCCTGTTTGACCTTGTCGATCTTTTCTTCAGCAATCCCCAGCACGGCTGCAATCCGTTCATGTTCGCCCACACACATGGAACAACTGTTTTCCAGGGATACAAGGATTGCGATCATCTCCTTTGTCTCGTAATCCAGTTTTGTTTCGGACAATAAGAGCGTTCTGACTATCACGTTGGTCGCATCCAATATATCAGGACGAATGGCCAGAATTCTTACGGTCTCCCCCACCTCTCCTGTAAACTGTTTTACCGCCTCGAAATGCTTCCTGATGGACTCATCCACACTGTCTATCTCGGGTAACTCAATGTATGCCATATGTCTTCCCTCCTTCAACAAAACCTATACTGCCAACCCCAGTTAAATAAGACAAGGCATTTAACGGGGCAGGCAGCAATACTTCGAGTCCATTATTCATGTCTGACATTGTTTTCATCTCCCAAATAATCGTACGTCCACCTCCTGTGATATCTCATCACTCTATCATAGGATTCAAAGCCAGGTAATTCTCTCCTCTTTTTGATATCAAAAAACTCGATATTGAGCCGAAATAACGCCATCTTTAAGTTTGTTCTTAAATAGTTTTAAATACTTAGCGTGGCCCGGCCCCAGAGCCAATATTGACGAGGGTTTCACGGGGCTACCCCCTCTCCAACTGTCAAAGAAAAGCCTACACCTCCAAAAGGGGTGTGGCCTGGGAGGAGTTAGTTTGGAATAAAAAAAGCACTCCATTATAATTGAATGGAATGCCCTTTTTGTTCTTGGAACAGTGACTTAGACCACGCTAACATTTACCGCAGCAGGGCCTTTTTTGCCTTGCTCTATGTCAAAGGTAACACGGTCGCCTTCTTTTAGAGACTTGAAACCGTCTCCATTGATGCCTGAATGATGTACGAATACATCCGGACCATCTTCCTGCTCAATGAAGCCATAGCCCTTTTGATCACTGAACCACTTTACATTTCCATTTGCCATGGTGACTCCCTCCTTTCTATAAAATTTTCATGGTTCCAAACTTCAGGGTGCCACTTTTGACAAATGGATCTTTCCCTCAGAACGAAACCAACCCGACAATAAAGGACACACCTTTATTGATTTTACTTTAATAACATGTCCTTGAGTAAAATCAAGACATTTTTGATGAAAAAATCTTTTTTTTGCGTTGAGGACCACACTGAACTTGCGAAGACATAGACAATTATTTACCCAGCTCATCATGTTGATTTTTATCCATAAATCGTTCTATCTTTGCCTTTCCTCTCAGTTCTTTGATGTACGAACTCACTTCGTCCCGAACTTTTTTCTGTTTTAGGTGTTCCTGAAGTCTGTCTTTGACTTCCGCATAGGCAATAATGCCTTCAGGTTTCTTTTCTACCGCCTTAATCAGATGGTAGCCAAATCTGGTTTCAACGATATCGCTCACCTCACCGGGTTTCAGGGCAAAGGCCGCGTCGTCAAAAGGTTTCACCATTTGTCCCCGCGTGAAGTACCCCAAGTCCCCACCCTTAGCAGCACTTGGGCCTTCTGAAAACTCCTTGGCAAGGGCTGCGAAATCTTCACCCTTTTTCAGCTTCTGCTGGACCTTTTCGATTTTTTTTCGTGATGCAGCTTTCTGGGATTTTTCCCCCCGGGAGTCAAACTTGATTAAGATGTGGCTGGCTCTCATCCGCTCAGGTTCCTTGAATGAATCCCGGTGCCCATCGTAATACGCCTTGGTCTCCTTGTCAGAAATTGCAATTCCTTGGGCAAATTTTTTATCAACAAAGTGCTGAACAGCCAGACCTCTCTTAATCTCAGACCTCAAGTCGGCTTCAGAGAGATTCATCTTGCTTAATGCATTCTTGAATTCAACCTCGTTGGGAAATCGTTCCTTTACTGTCATCAATTCTTTATCGATATCTGCCTCGTCAATCTTGATTCCCTGCCTTTGGGCATCCTGGTAAAGTAACTCGGTATTTATAAGACTTTCCAAGATGTCCTTCTTCATTTCAAGGAGTTGGGAATCGCTAAGAGACCTCCCTTCGCTCAAAAGGCGCTGTCGGAACGCATTCATCTCCCTATTGAAATTCTCCTGGGTGATTGTTGAACCGTTGACAACAGCCACCTTATCTTCAGGACCATGTTTTTCTATCGCCAGTGCCGGCCGGCCAATTATCATAGGAAGTATGGCTAGTACCAAGGCACAAAAGAATCCACCCCGTTTAGTATGCATGTATATTTCTCCTTTACCAAAAAACATGGAAACACCTCAGTTGTTTGATTTACGGTCCAATTACAAATCACTTGCAATGGGATTGGTTTGTGATTTTTAAAGTTATCAGGTTCACCGTCACATCGAGTCTTTCGCCTGTATAGGGATATGCATCAACATGTCCCCGGTTCCTCCGTTCTCCATCGTCACTGACTTGAGCCGCCTGTTACTTGTCTCTGGCCAAGCCTAAATCAATATGAGCGCCAACCGCCTTTCTTTTTTCCTCCACGGCCTTCTGAACGAGGTCGAGCTTTATTAACGTTGAGTGCCCGGCCCTTCAGATCTTGGCCATTCAGGCCGTCGATCGCCGCCTGTGCCTCGCCCTCGTTGGTCATCTCCACAAAACCAAATCCTCTTGACCTTCCACTGTATTTGTCTGTCACTACATTTGCCGACTCAACCTGTCCAAAGGCCTCAAAGGCGCTTCTCAGCTCGCTTTCTGTGACATCGTACGAAAGATTTCCTACATAAATATTCATTCTGCCCTCCTTTTTTAGTGAAAAAATTTTGACTATATTTGAAAAAGGCCAAAGTCTTACGACAGATCAAAGAACAATGTTTGCCCGGCCAAGGGGAGCACCTTATTCGTTATACGCCTCAATGAAATGCGCATTACCCGTTTCTGACCGTAATAAATCATCTATACGGGGAAAGGCATTCAATACATGCTAGCGTGGCGTAATAGGGGGCCAATAGTCAGCAAACGATAACCAGCAGTGAATCAGACATATACACCAATACCAACCCTCGCAGGGTTAACTTTCAATGAAATCAAAAATGCGAAGGCACGTGCCCACCTTCTGAGGTCAAAAAGCGAAGTAGACCGATACAAATGCATGGTGGCTGAAAAGTTTCCACCATTCTTTTCGCTGGAAGAGTTTTGGGTCTATCGGGGAAGGGAGAAGAACTCGGCCGAATGGTTTTGGCATCATAATCATGTACACCCATTTTAGGGCTCTATTTTGATGCAATGATGGCCCATTAACCCATCAACAAGCACCTATCATTTTTGAATAATGACCAAAATGTTATTTTTTGACATATTCTATATCAATAGAAAATTTATTCAAGCTTTTTGTTCCTTTTTAATCCTTTTTTCAGACTTATCCAAAATTTGCGTTAGGAATTGCCTAAACAGATTTAGTAACACTTTACATAATGGTGAGGGACATTTTTCTTGACTTTTCACAGGCCTTAGTTTTTGATTCACGATAAATTTTTCTTCCATCATTTGACCTCGGGTTAGGGCTTCAACCGTGGCAAAGCGCCCCAAATACTGCCTGTTTTGCTCCTTTTAGGATGTTGAAGTCCTGTTTTGAGACCAATCATTTTGATAAGCCAAGCAAGCTTAAAGCTGAAAAAAAGAGGACTTTTTACTGCCTCAAAGAATGACAAGGAACGTTACTAATTTAGGGATCTGATTAGAAAGGACATGCTGGCGGTAAGTTATGGAAGAAATCAATCTGGTTATCGATGGGACAGAGGTTAAAGGTCATGAAGGGATGACCATTCTTCAGGCTGCGGAGCAGGCGGGCATCGAAATCCCCACCCTGTGCCACAGTCCTGACCTGACCCCTACCGGTGTCTGTCGAGTCTGTGTCGTGGAAATCGAAGGCTCAAAAACGCTGGCCGGCTCCTGTCACACGCCCATTAGAGAAGGCATGGTCATCCATACCCGTTCCCGCAAGGTCGTTGAAACGCGGAAGGCTATTGTCGAACTTCTGCTAACGGCCCATCATGGATCATGTGTTACTGATACCGATGCCTACAAATGTACCCTTCACAAACTTTCCTCTGACCTTGAAGTAGGGCCACCACGATTTCAGGTCAGAGAACCACGTCATTATCCACCAGAAGATAGCAACCCCTACGTCCGGCGTGACCTTTCAAAATGTATTCTTTGTCGCCGCTGTGTAAGTGCATGTACTGAAATTGCTAAAAAGGACGTCTTCAGTATCGCCTATCGAGGCTTTAAATCAAAGGTCATCGTCGGTTTTGACGAAACACTAAATAAGCAAGTCTGCAAGGATTGCGGCATCTGTATTGATTATTGCCCAACGGGGGCCTTGACAAGAGCCTGAGGCAAATAAAAGAAAGGTATTTACTGAAATGACCAATTCCCACCGCTATGACCTTCTAATTCTACTTAAAAGATTACAGTCCGAGCACAGCTTTTTATCCAGAGAAAGACTGGTTAAAATTTCTCAAGAATTAAAACTTCCGCACAATGAAGTATATGGTGTATCCACCTTCTATTCCTTCCTTTCAATAAAACCCCAGGGAGGAAATGTGATTCGAATCTGTAAGAGTGTTCCCTGCCATTTACATGAATCACAGATGGCTATCGACTGCATTAAAGAGGAACTCGGAATCTCTCCTGGCGAAGTCACCAAAGACGGAAGATTTTCTTTTGAATTGACAAACTGTATCGGTGCCTGTGACATGGCCCCGGCCATGATGGTGAATGATGATGTCCATGGGAATTTGACACCGGAGAAAATTTCAAAGATCTTAAAGAATTATACTTAAGACAGCCTGGGAGGGATGAGGTGCCGGAGACACGAATAGTCTTAAAAAATTGTGGTCAGATCGATCCAGGGGATGTCAAAACTTACTTGGATCGGGATGGGTTTAGTGCCCTTAAGAAATGCGAAGAAGAGATGAGTCCTGAGGAGGTGATCAGGCAAGTCAAGGCCTCCGGGCTTCTGGGCCGAGGTGGAGCCGGGTTCAACTGCGGACTAAAATGGGAATTGGCGAGAAAGGCCGAAGGGAAAAACAAATATCTCATCTGTAATGCCGATGAGGGCGAAGTCGGGACTTTTAAAGACCGGTACATACTAACCAACGATTCCTTCTCTCTTATCGAGGGCATGGCCATCGCTGGATATGCCCTTGGGGCAAGGAAGGCCTATGTGTATCTGCGGGCTGAGTACCATTTTCTATCTGATGCGCTCAAACAATCTCTGAAGCAGGTCAAGGATCTCGGGTTTTTAAAAAATATTGATATCCAGATACTTGAGGGTGCAGGTGCCTATATCTGCGGTGAGGAATCAGCCCTCATGGATTCTATTGAGGGGAAACGGGGGGAGGCGCGCTATAAACCTCCATTTCCTCCAATTAAAGGGCTCTTTGAACAACCGACAGTCATCAACAATGTGGAGACCCTTGTCAACGTTCCCCAGATCATTCTTAACGGAGCTGACTGGTTTAACGGCATTGGTACCAAAAAAAGCAAGGGTACCAAGGTATTTTCCGTTAGTGGCGATGTGGAAAGGCCGGGTGTATATGAGTTAGTTATGGGAAGCCGGCTCAGAGAACTAGTGATAGATCTTGCCGGTGCCAGTGAAACCAAGGCTGTCCAGGTGGGTGGCGCTTCGGGCAGCATACTCCCCACGCACAAGCTGGAAACAAAATTGTCCTATGAAACGGTGCTGGGATCTGGGGGGATCACCGTATTTAACAAAACCAGAGACATCATAGACATCGTCTACCGGAACATGGAATTCCTGGCTGAAGAGTCCTGCGGCAAATGCACTCCCTGTCGGGAGGGGACAGAGGTAATGGTAGAAATCCTGGGAAGAATAAATCATGGGAACGGTATGGAGCAAGACATCAAGGTCCTGAAAGAGCTATCTCAGACCATGTCTCTTGCCTCTCTATGCGGTCTGGGTCAGGCAGCCCCGGCTCCGGTCCTGGATTCCCTAAAATATTTCAGAGATGAATACGATCAACGAATAACACAATCGCTTTACCTGAGAAGCCTAAAAGGTATTAGGCAGATGTGACTATTTTTTTGCTTGTAAGCCAGCTTCATTGCTGGCCAAAATAAACTCAAATCTGCTGTAGGCACTCAGGTTGTCTGGTTCAGGGTTGGTCGCTGATTTCACGGAATATATTTGGCTTGCAAAAATTTAGCACCTTCTATAATGCGTAGCCCATTCATCAAGCGTGTGGTGATGCCTTTTTGAAATGACCAGGCCGTGAGCCTTGGAACTGAAAAAAGGTATCATTACAAGCTCTTGAGAAACTTTAATTCAATATAGGCACTTTTCCGGTTTCTCCGGATTAGGAGGGAATAAAGCGTGACAGAAATACCCCAACAAGAATGCCGATACCTGTGTCCTTATTGCTCCAATGTCCTAGACAGCTTTGAAGATTTAAAGACACATGTCCTGTCTGAACATAAGGCCGAATCAATCCCAACACCCGAGGGGCTTATTCGGCTAACCGTCAACGGCCAGTCCTATGAGGTCAAGGTGGAGCCGGAGTGGACACTCTATCAGCTCATTCACGACAAGATGGGGCTTACCGGGGCTAAGATGTTCTGTGATCGCGGTGCCTGCGGTTCATGTACGGTTATTATGAATGCTCGCGCCATTCTCTCCTGCATGACCCTGGCGATCGAATGTGAAGGTGCCAACATCGAAACGGTTGAGGGCGTTTCCGCCACACATCCCCAACTCATTGAAAAGTACGCTGAACATCATGCAATGCAATGCGGTTATTGTACACCTGGTTTTGTTGTCACAGCCAAGGCCTTGCTGGACAAGAATCCAAACCCCACAGAACAGGAGATCAGGGAGGCACTGGCCGGCAATCTCTGCCGATGCGGCACATACCCACAGCATCCTATTGCGGTCCAGGCCTTTGTCGAAGATAGAGGGAGCGTAAAAGATGACGAATGAAGAAATCACACGTATGGAAGAGATGTTTGACAATCTAAAGGCCGATAAATACCCCCTCAAAGATTACAGCAATATCGGGAAAAGAGGCCCTCGAAGGGTAGACGGCATCCAGAAAGCCAGCGGCAGGGCCGATTATACCATGGACGTACAGCTTCCCGGTATGCTCTATATGAGATTCCTGACCTCCCCCTACCCCCATGCTGTGATTAAAAATGTGGACACGACCAGGGCCGCGGCCTTTCCCGGTGTGAGGGCCATTCTTCGCTATGACGATCCCGAACTACCAGAAACCGCCGATCTGGGTGGCCATGTACCCCAGGCGGAAATCATCCTTGGACGGATCTCCTATTTTCAAGGACAGGAAGTCGGCGTGGCTGTGGCCGCTGATACAGAGGATATTGCCGAACAGGCCTTGAGGCTCATCGATGTAGAATGGGAAGTGCGCCCTTTTGTCCTGGAACCGGAAGAGGCATTGAAACCCGATGCGCCGCTGGCCAATCCGGAGATCTTTTCTTTTGGAAATCACTTCAATGAACTACTCCTTGGCGAGGCCTTTTCTGATATCAAACAGGGTGACATAAAAATCGGTTTTGCCGAGGCCGATAAGGTCATCGAATTTCGATCCGAGCGCCGTCTTCATACCTGGGTCGGCCCTGAGCGACCCTGTGGCGTCTTTCGCTGGAACGGTGATTGCCCGGAGGTCTGGGTAAAGCAGCAAAGGCCCCATATCGCCAAACGGGTTATCTCCTCCTGGTTTGGTGGCACCCCCATGAACAAAATCCATATGCATTGTCTCTATCAGGGAGCGAGTTTTGGAGGATGGAGCCAGGTAGCCTGGAATTTTGGGGGCCACTATTGCGCGGCCATGGTGGCCAAACGCACCGGACGAGCCATAAAATGGACCTTTACCCGCAGGGAAGACTTCTTTGGTGGTGAAATGGATGAAGGCACATACTATCTTAAGGTTGGTGCCAAAAAAGACGGCATAATTACCGCAGTTGAGGGCAAGGCTGTGCTGGCAAACCAGCAGTGGCCCGTCTTTCACTTTCTCAAACATCTTGTAGAGAATACCAGAATACCAAACATCTACGGTAAGATGTATGTCGTAATGACCAACAAGGGCCCCAATGTCCCAACCCGTTGCGAACAGAACGCCAACACCCACACCCAATCTCTCGTTTTTGACCATATAGCTAATGCCCTGAATTTGGATCCCACCGAGGTGGCCCTTAAAAATGACGGCGAGCATGGGCATGATATGGAATGGCTCAATCAGAAGAAAAAAGAGAGGGGATTTGAAATTCGAGACAGCCTAAAGGAATGCATAGAAAAAGGCAAGGAGGCTATTGGCTGGGATAGAAAGTGGCACCCCCCCGGGACCAGGCAGTTGCCAAACGGCCGCATGCACGGCATGGCCTTTACCTGGGCCCATGAGTGGGACGATTCTGCCGGATCGAGCGAGATGGCCATCCGTATCGAGCGTAACGATGGTACAGCCTCCATACTTGGCATGGGCTGTGACAATGGTGTGGATGCAGAAAATTCCTACTGCCGGATAGCAGCGGATGAAATAGGAATGAGGCTGGAAGATGTCTATTACAATCCCCAGATCGACCCTGGGTTTTTTAGAATGACGCCGGATTCCTCTACCAACATGTCTATTAACGGTTTCGCCATCAGGCATGCCGCCCGAATACTGAAACAACAGATCCTAGAGGCAGCTACTGGACCCATTGCAAAAACACAGAGAGGAAGTTTTCCACCAGTCTTTCCCGATGCCAAACCAGAAGACCTGGACATCAAGGATAGCGTGATATTCTCAAAGAAAGATCCGTCCAAAAAGATCAGCCTAGCCGAATTCGTGGGCCCTTCAAGATCGGCTGGACCCATGACTGACTTTGAAAACCTGACAGATCGAACTGTCTTCTCAGCCCCTCTCTTCGCATATGGCTATCACGTCCAGACAGGGACCTATTCGCCGCATCATTATCGTCCTAGGTTCTGTCGTCAGGCCCATTTTATGGAAGTCGAAGTCGATACGGATACAGGGGAGGTTGTCGTTACAAAGGTTGTCAACGTCAATGACGTCGGTAAAGTGATCAATCGCTCTTCCTGCGAGGGACAACAGTACGGCGGTACCTATATGGCCGTGGGCAGGGGGCTGACAGAGGAGGTGGTCTATGACCCCGTCACCGGCGTCATGCTCAACGGTAATCTCTTAGATTATAAAATAGCTACCATACTCGATATTAACGGCCCCATTGATACAATCCTTGTGGAAACAGGCATGGGCTATGGCCCTTATGGGGTCGTTGGGATTGGAGAGGACATTGCCACAGTTGTACCAGCTTTACTTGGTCCGGCTATATATAACGCCCTCGGCTCCTGGATTGACGATTTTCCCATTACACCGGCTCGGGTCCTCAAGGCGCTGGGAAAGGCATCATAGGAGAAAAAAGTGAAGAAGTTCGTCCATATCAATGCACGGTCAATAGGTGAAGCGGTTTCCTCCCTTCGACGTTATAACGGCAACGCCAGCGTTATCGCTGGTGGCACCGATCTGCTGGGTAAGATGAAGGACATGATTCTACCCGACTATCCGGAGGCCCTCATTAATATAAAGACTATCCCTGATCTTGATTTCATTAAAGAACAAGATAATCAACTGAAGATCGGAGCCCTTACCAGACTAGCAGATATCGCAAGTCACCCAACTGTTAGAGATAACTATAAGGCCTTATCAGAAGCCGCACAAAGAACAGCTTCTCCTCATATAAGAGAGATGGGGACCTTGGCAGGCAATATTTGCCAGGATATCCGGTGCTGGTATTACCGAGCGGCAGACAATAGATTCCCCTGTCTCAGGAAGGGTGGCGGACGATGCTATGCCATAGAGGGGGATAACCGTTATCATTCCATTTTCGGGGGAAGCGTGGAAGAGGGATGCTATGCGGTTCATCCAAGTGACACCGCCCCTGCCCTTATTGCCTTAAATGCTGAGGTAATCACTTCAAAAAGGAAGATTAAGGCCGAAGATTTTTTCCAGGTAAATATAGCCAGGACAACCGTCTTGGATGAGGATGAAGTAGTCCTTGAAATTCAAATCCCTTCTCCTGATAAAAACACCGAGAGCCATTTTAGCAAATTTGCCTTGAGAAAATCCATAGATTTTCCCATTGTTAATTGTGCGGTTTCTGTAACCAAAGGGGGCGAAAAGGTCGAAGCCAGCCGCATCTGCCTTAACGCGGTCTATGGAAGGCCCTATCAAGCCATTCAGGCGGAACATGTCCTTATTGGAAGCGCTTTTGATGAAAAAAGCGCTGAAGCATCTGGTGACGCCCTCGTGGCCGATGCAAAACCGCTATCTTGCAACGGCTATATGGTCCAGATCGCCAGGGCCTTGGTCAAGAGAACCATTATGGCTTGCAGGTAGGTACGATTAAAGCCAAGGGCTTTCTTGATACTTGCCGGGTCAACGGACCACACCTTCCTGTTTCAGTTCCTCTATATCCCGATCCGTGTAACCGATCTCCCGCAGGACCACGTCTGTATGTTCCGCTAGTTTGGGGGCCAGGCTCCGCGTGCCGGCCCTGCTAGAGCTAAAATGTATGGGATAGCCGGGGAGTTGCAACTTGCCCAAAACCGGATCTTCGAAATCTACCACATAGTTGTTGGCGATGGCCTGAGGATCTTTTTTGATCTCGCTGACGCGCTGAACGGAACAAAACATTAGGCCCTTGGCCAGGAAAATATCCATCCATTCATCTCGCGTCTTGGTCTCAAAAACCTTGTCAAAATGGGCCACCAACTGAGCGCAGTTGTCTGCTCTGGTTGCATCATCCGCGAAGCGGGTATCCGTAAGAAGGCCAGCCTGGCCAGTGGCCTCACAGAAAACGCGCCAATACTTTTCCTCGGGATGATGGGTCCCTATGATCCACTTTCCGTCCTTACAGCGGAAAAGGTTGCGCAAGGGTGAGTGTTTTGACCGGTCCTCATGGACGTTCGGGTCAGCAGACAGGAGATTGCTGATCATGATATTGGGATACATGAGCCATTGCCCTGCACTGTATAGAGACACATGGACTTCCTGACCTATTCCGCGACGTTCACGGACAAAGAGGGCGGTCAGAATGGCATGACTTACCGTAATGGCCGTGGCCTGATCCAAGACCCCGATGTGAATAAGCCTAGGCTCACTGTTCCCAGTCACAAACATCATTCCCGAGCGGGCCAGGCCCAGGGGATCAAAGGCCCCGAGGTCATTCATCGGGCCCTCTGGCCCATAGCCAGAAACACCCGCATATATGATTTTGGGATTCAACCGGGATAGGGTCTCGTAGTCAAGGCCCATTTTTACCTTGGTACTTTTGCGTAGGTTTGTAAGAAAGACATCCGCGTTCCTTAACAAACGATTGAATACAACACGACCCTTTTCTTTCTTAATATCCAGATAGATCCCTCTCTTGTTCCGATTGGATGTATGGAACATCACATTTCCGCCACCAGGGAGTGAGAAGTCCAGATGCCCTACCCTCACCCAGTATCTCTCTGGGTCTCCGATTCCCGCTTCTACCTTGATCACCTCGGCCCCCAGGTCCCCCAGAATGGCACTCGCGCCCGGGCCGGCATGAAAAACCCCATATTCCAGGACACGGACACCCTCCAGGGGCCCTGGTTGATCTTTATTTTCCAAATTGTGTTGTGTCATAATCTGCCCGCGATACCTTTATAAGGGCAGGTCATAGTAGGCACGGCAGACATCGAAGCGCCCAAGCTGTGCACCACCTTCCCAAAGTTGGATCATCTTGCAGTCGCGCCAGTATTTTTCAACATCATAATCCCTCACGTAACCGTAACTTCCCATCAGCTCCATAGCCCGGTTTGTCACAGATATAGCCATATCGGCGGCGTACACCTTGGCAATGCTTGCCGCTGAGAGTTGGTTTATGGAGTGAATTTCACCATATTCTTCCGGATGATCAAAACGATAGGACGCATGCAAATAGGCCATTCGGGCCGTTTCGATACCGATAGCCATATCTGCCAGCATACCGGCAGCGATCGAATGTGCTCTAATCGGTTTGGAGGCCTTTCCTACCACCCTCTCACCAGTAAAATCCAAGACGCGCTCAAACGCCCCCTGGGCGTTTCCCACGGACATCGCTGCACTGGCTATTCTGCCGGCGGTTAAATTGGCGTGAAAGTACTTGACATCCTCTCCAGGACCGGCAAGCCTAAACTCTTTTGGGACACGCACATCATTTAAATAGGTTGTCGTGTTTCGATCGGCGGCCATGCCTGCCTTCTTCTCAAATTTACCAAACGAGAGCCCCTTTGAATCGCCCGGCACATAGATCAAGGCGATCCCCTCATCTCCCAGGTTTGGATCTGTGGTACATACCATACAATAAGCATCAGCAATACCAGAGTTGGAGGCCCAGATTTTCTGGCCGTTCAGGACCCACTGGTCGCCATCCAAGACCGCCCGGGTAAAAATTTTTCGTCCCTTTAGACCAATATTTTCTATGTCACAGCCGCCACCCCCCGCCGGACCTCCAGGCTCTGTCATGTTGAAGCATCCGATTTTGAGTTCATCGCCGCAAAACATAGGGGCGAAGTAGTCCAATACCGCCTCATTGTTGGCCCATACCGCAGGCAGAAAGGGCCAGAGGCAGCAGCCAAGAGCAACCGCAACACCGGAATCGCCACGAGCAATCTCTTCTGTAGCCAGATTGGAGGCCACGATTGAGAAGATGTTGCCACCGCCACCATATTTTTCAGGAAAGATCCCCTTTATAAAACCCAGACTGGCCAAGGCCTGCAACAGTTCCCTAACTATAATGTGGTCCTCATCATCGTCAATCTTCTGTCTCACGGGCATGATCTCTCCATCCACAAAAGACCTTACCATATCCCTGACCATTATATCCTGCTCTCCACAAAGCGCTGACAATAATTTATGCTGGTACATCACTCCTCCTTAATTTCCTGTATCGTGTCATTGCTGTCAAAACACAAAAACCCAAAGTTTATAAATTTGGACACTGGACTATATCTCAACACCCCTCTCACCCTCGAGAAACTTCTCAATATCACGCCTGGTTTTTGGTAAAATCAAGGTGCCGATGCACTTTCCTTTCTTCACGTTATCCTGGTTATAGAGAACAATTTCATACCTGAGGTAGTACTTCCCCCTCTTGACGTAACGATCGTAAGGCCTCATTTTGATATGGATGACTTCTCCAACCCTAAAGTTCTCGTATATTTCAAGGTATTGGCCAGGATTCCTTGCACCGGGTGTTCTGATCCAATTGCCTCTGCCCTTTTCGCCTATGCACCAAAAAATGATCTGTGTTCCAAAAATCGGATGAGGAACCAGTCCTCTATAAGGAGACTTATTTGCAAATTCCTCGTCGTTCATAAGAGGATTGTCATCCATAATAGCCTCTGAATAAAACTTAATGTCTTCCGCCTTTATCTCGAAGGTCCTCTGCCCATCGATCTCATTAAGATTGGAAAAATCAATCTCCTCCCATACTTCATAGGTTTCAGCGTCCTTGAAAAAATCGGTATCAAATTGTTTCTGCTTTTCGGTCGTCATATATTTTGCCAAACCTTTTTTACCCATTGTCTTTACTGCCTTTCTCGCCAGATCGAATAAAATGCTCCTATCAGTCAGGGAAAACTACCTCTGTCTTACACACACCAAGCAGCTTGCCGTACTGATTTTCGGCCTTAAGGTCAATTACAACATAGTTCTTTCCGGAAGATATAAAATGCTTCTCCGAAATTACACCCGTGCACTTGACGGTCCAACCGGATATAACCGGCCAGATCAACTTCGAATCTATCCTTGTAATCTTCAGCATGGAAGGATAGGCCCAATTGGAAACCACCGTTAACATGAAGGAGATTGTCATCATCCCATGCCCTACCGTTTTTGTTATTCCAAAAGGACGGGCCGTTTTTACCCATTCAGGATCACAATGAACCGGATTGTAGTCGAGCGAAGCAACCGCATATTTCCAAAATACCTCCTGAGTGACTTTTCTGCTCATGGGAGCAAGTTCTTCTCCAACCTCCACGGAATCGAAGGTTACCTTACTCATGCCTTCTCCCCTTTTGTTATTCACCTCAATATCCTCCGATCCAGAGACCTGTATTGAATGCCTTCAGCAACATGGCTACTCGTTATCTCCGGGCTGGCTTCCAGGTCGGCAATAGTACGGGCAATCTTGAGTATGCGGGCGTGGGCCCTTGCGCTGAGGCCAAATTTTTCCATGGCCTTTTCCAGTAAGGCGCTGGAATCCGAATCAATCTTGCAAAATTCCCTAATATGTCGACTACTCATGCGGGAATTAGTATGAAAGCCCATCTTATGGAACCTCTCACTTTGAACCTCCCTGGCCTTCATCACCCTCTCATAAATTTCCTTTGACGAAGCCCCCCCATTTACATGTGAAAGTTCCTTATAGGGAACAGAAGGTACTTCCAGATGGATATCTATTCTGTCCATCAAAGGCCCGGATATTTTTGAACGATACCGTTGGATCTGGAGAAAAGAGCACCTGCACTCCCTCTTTGGATCACCCAAAAAACCGCACGGACAAGGATTCATAGCCGCGACCAGCATGAAGCTCGCCGGGTAGGTGACCGTTGCGTTGGCGCGTGAAATAGTAACTTGACCGTCTTCCATGGGTTGCCTTAAGACCTCCAGTACATTCTTTCGGAATTCCGGCAGCTCATCAAGGAAGAGGACACCATTATCGGCCAGGCTTACCTCACCTGGCTTGGGATTCTGGCCTCCCCCTATCAAACCCGCATCGGAGATTGTGTGGTGAGGGGACCGAAAGGGGCGCATTGTAATGAGCCCGTACCCCCTGGGCATAAGGCCCATAACACTGTAAATCTTGGATGTCTCGAGTGACTCATCAAAGCCTAGAACGGGAAGGATCGTGGGAAGACGTTTTGCAAGCATAGTCTTGCCGGAACCCGGGGGGCCGATCATAATAAGATTATGCTCCCCTGCGGCGGCAATTTCCAGTGCCCTCTTTGCGTTTTCCTGTCCCTGAACATCCCTAAAGTCGACATTTGGGTCAGCCCTCTGAAACAGCTCATTGACTTTGACCCGAAAAGGACTTATCTTTGAAGCGCCATTGAGGGCCTCAATAACCTGGGCTAGGGTCTCAACAGGGTAAATATTTGACCCTTCCACAACGCCTGCCTCGGGAGCATTTTCTAAGGGCAGGAAAATCCCTTTTATTCCCAGTTCTTTTGCAGCAATGGCTATAGGCAGAGCACCCTTAACCGGCCTTATAAGGCCATCGAGGGCCAGTTCCCCCAGAAATAGATAGCTCAAGTAAGAGGATCTGCTTACCAGGCCGGTAGCTGCAAGTATACCCAGCGCCATGGGGAGATCGAATGCTGATCCCTCCTTTTTGATGTCTGCTGGGGCGAGGTTGACTGTTATCCGATCAGAGGGAAAATGGTATCCAGAGTTCTTGATAGCCGCTTTGACTCTTTCCTTGCTTTCACGGACAGCACCCTCAGGCAGGCCTACAGTAGCAAAGGAAGGCAAACCCTGGGATATATCGACTTCAACATCAACAATATAAGCGTCAATGCCGATAACCGCGCTGCTGAGCACCCTGGCCAGCATGAATGCTAGCCCCCTTTATAGCTAAATTTCTTGTCGCATATATAAATTTTGATGTTTACATTTAATATACAGAATTGTATATAAAAAAATTTGACTGGCTTAAAAAAGATCACTTCATCCTATCTCAATGGGCAAAATTAGAGATGTTATGGGAGGCATAGGCATAAGCATAAGTCTCTCTCTGGATGAAGACAGACAGGAAAGAGGAGGATACTATGGCAAGGGTAACGGTCGAAGACTGTCTGAAAACGGTGAAGAATCGCTTTGAATTGATTCATCTGGCGGCCAAGCGGGTTCGTCAACTAAGGAGTGGAGCTGAACCACTAATTGTATGCAAAAACAAAGACGTTGTGGTATCCCTGAGAGAAATTGCTGCTGGTAAAATATATAAGGCGATTGAGGGAGAAGAATCTGCTTCAAGTGAACCCCCCGAGCAAACAGACGATGGGGCCTAAAATTAGACGCTTAAAGGGAAATAACCATGCATAAGAGGGATTACTACGAGGTATTAGGCATTTCCCGAAATGCCGGAGACGAAGAAATCAAGAGGGCCTATCGGAAACTGGCCTTGAGATATCATCCGGATAGGAACCCTGGTAATAGTGAGGCCGAAGAAAAATTTAAAGAGGCCGCAGAGGCATATGAAGTTTTAAGAGACACGGAAAAAAGGCAGATCTACGACCAGTTTGGACATGAAGGCCTTGAAGGAAGGGGTTTTAGGGGTTTCAGCGGTTTCGAAGACATCTTTTCCAGTTTTGGGGACATCTTTGAGGACTTCTTCGGCTTTGGCAATATAAGAGGGGGGAGAAGGTCTCGGGCAAGACAAGGCAGAAGTCTACGCTATGATCTTGAGCTTACCCTAGAGGATGCCTTTTACGGCAAAGAGGAGGAGGTTGTTTTCCAGAGATTGGAATACTGCCAAACGTGCAGCGGCTCCGGACTAAGCCCCGGCACAGAGGCACGGATCTGCACCAGCTGCCAAGGCAGGGGTCAGGTAATTCGCTCTCAAGGTTTTTTCCAGATTAGCACAACCTGTCCTGTCTGCCACGGGGAGGGACAGATTATCAGCGACCCGTGCAGGGACTGCGGAGGAGAGGGAAAGGTAAGGGTTGAGAAGAAGATCAATGTTAAGATCCCGCCCGGGGTAGACACCGGATCACAATTGAGACTAAGAGACGAAGGCGAGCCTGGGGAACGAGGGGCCCCTTCAGGCGATCTCTTCGTCGTGATCCATGTCAAGGACCACGAATTCTTCTCAAGAGAGGGCGATGATCTCATTTGCCAAATCCCCATCTCATTTGTTCAGGCTGCATTGGGCGACACCGTTACTATCCCAAGCTTGGGGGATAAAGGCGGCCATGACCTGGTCATCCCGCAAGGGGTTCAACCAGGTGATATCTTAAAACAGACGGGTAAGGGCATGCCAAGCCTCAGGGCACGGAACAGGAGAGGTGATCTCTATTTAAAAATTATGGTCAAGATCCCGAAAAAACTTTCAGAGCGTCAAAAAGAGCTTATGGAGGCATTTGCCGAGACAGAAGGGTTGACATTATCTGAAAAAAAAACAAAAATAAAAAATTTCTGGAAGAAGGTAATAGAATAGCGAGGAAAAAATCACCGCTTCCACCCTTTTTCTCTTTAAATTGCTTGAACAAAATTATATAATTATAGCATGTTAATCCCTTGACAACAATATGTCATAACACTTCAGGTATTTGAGAAATGAGTAGGCGACGTATCTTTTTTTAATTTTTTTGGGAGTCTATCTGAGAACTATGCTGGCCAAAAAAAAGAAAGAATATTTTAAGAACCTGCTCGCCAAGAGGTTGAGCATCCTTTTAGAAGAAGCTAATAGGACTGTCAGTATAATGACTGACCAGGGAGAAAGCTTTCCTGATCCTACGGATCGGGCATCCATGGAGTCTGATAGGAACTTTGAGCTTCGGATTCGAGATAGAGAAAGGAGACTGATTGGAAAGATCAAGGATGCTCTGGATCGGATTGAGGCAGGAACATTCGGCATTTGTGAAGAATGTGGCGAGGACATCTCGGAGCAGAGGCTAAGCGCTCGCCCTGTCACTACCTTATGCATTGAGTGCAAGAAAAAGCAGGAAAATGAGGAAAAACTAAAGGGATTATAACTGATCCGCGGAACAATTCCTCCATAAACCAGACCCAGCCGGCGCAGATATAATGCCCGGCTTTTTTTGTTGATCAAATGGCCATCAATAGGCCCAATTCCTTCACTGTCTGGTGAAATGGGAAAAGAGAGGGTGAAGTCACTGTAACTTTTCAGGTGGATAGACTGAAGATAGAAGGCTAAAAAACACTTCAACCTTTAGTCTTCGACCTAAATAGCTAGGTAGTTACCAATTATAACGAAATACAAATAGTTATTTCTTCATCCCATAAGGATGCATGCAGTTAGTATATGCCTGAAAGAAAAAAAAAGAAGCAAAAAAAAAGATCTACCAGCTTAGGCCCTGGCCCAGGTGAACCGGCGGAGCACCATGGAAATGTGCATGAAGAGGTCATAACCACTCACATCAACGCGGACTTCGATTCGATGGGATCCATGATTGCGGCCAGCAAACTCTATCCCGGAGCCACCCTTGTATTTCCAGGATCCCAGGAAAAAAACTTACGCAATTTCTTCCTCCATTCTACATCATACCTTTTCAACTTCACAAAAATAAGACAGATTGATCTCCAACAAATAAAAAGACTGATACTTGTAGACACACGACAGAAAGGCCGGATAGGAAAATTTGCTGATCTTGTCGATAAAAAGGATATTGAGATCCATATCTATGACCACCATCCGGACTCAGAAGACGATATCCAAGGAGACCTGAAGGTGATTGGCAAAACCGGTTCTACTACGGCGCTACTCACAGACCTGATCAGGAAAAAACAGATCACCATTTCCCCGGACGAGGCCACCATTATGTGCCTCGGGATCCATGAGGACACCGGGTCCTTCACCTTCTCTTCCACGACGGCAGAGGACTATCAGGCGGCTGCGTGGCTCGCCGAACAAGGGGCAAACCACAACATCATCGCAGACATGCTCACCAGAGAACTAGGTGCAGAGGAGGTATGGCTCTTGAATGACCTTACTCAATCTGCAACATCACGTGTCATTAACGGCGTAGGTATTGTGATTACCAAGGTTATTAGAGAAGAATATGTGGGAGATTTCGCGGTCCTTGTGCACAGATTCATGGAAATGGAAAATCTAAACGTTGTCTTTGCCCTGGCCCAGATGGGCGACCGAATTTATCTAGTGGCCAGAAGCCGGATAGCCGAGGTGAACGTGGCAGAGGTAGCGCTCGCCCTCGGAGGGGGCGGGCACCCACAGGCGGCATCTGCCACGATCAAGAACCAAACCTTGATACAGGCAGAAAGGTCTCTGCAGGCCCTGTTAAGGACCCAGATCAAACCTACCAAAAAGGCGCAGGACATGATGTCTTCCCCAGTAATATCCATAACCCCGGACGAGACGGTCAAGAGGGCGGCACGTATGATGACAAGGTACAATATCAATGTCCTGTTAGTAATGGATGACAAGGGCGCCCTATTGGGATATATTACAAGACAAGTCGGTGAAAAGGCTGTATTTTTAGGGCTTTCAAATATAAAAGTAAAGGAATACATGAATATCGAGTTTTCCACAATTAAGCCAAATGCATCTCTCAAAGAGGTGCAAAATTCGATCATCAAGAATAAAGTGAGAATACTTCCTGTCGTAAAAAATGGAAAGGTCTTGGGGGTGATCACACGAACAGACATACTCAATATCCTGGTGGGAGACCCGGTTATCCCTGAATTCCTCTATGATTCCAAGAATGCCCCTCATTTTGCCAGAAAGAAAAAGATGACCGCCATCTTAAAGGAGCAATTACCCAGAAAGATATTTGAGCTGCTCAAAAACCTTGGCCGCGTGGCCGATATGTTGGGCTATAACGCGTATCTTATAGGCGGCCTAGTCCGGGATATACTACTAAGACGAGAGAACCTGGATGTCGACATCGTCATCGAGGGAGATGGCATCAGCTTTGCCCATGAATTTGCAGAGCACTATGGAGTGCGGATAAGGACCCATCGAAAATTTGGGACTGCCGTAATCATTTTTCCGGACGGCTTTAAGGTAGACGTGGCAACGGCACGAATGGAATACTACGAAGCCCCTGGGGCCATCCCCATTGTCGAAACCAGTTCTTTGAAATTGGACCTCTATCGTCGTGATTTTACTATTAATACCCTCGCAGTTAAACTGAACAGCCGGCAATACGGAACCATGATCGACTATTTCGGTGGGCAAAAGGACATAAAGGAGAAGGTACTGCGTGTCCTTCACAACCTTAGTCTTGTTGAAGACCCCACACGTGTTTTTCGCGCCATCAGGTTTGAACAGCGTTTTGGTTTCAAAATCGGAAAGCTGACGCTTGCATTGATAAGGAATGCGGTAAAAATCAACTGCTTTGAAGACCTTTCCGGAAGGAGACTCTTTCTTGAAATAAGGCTTATACTCAAAGAAGAAGACCCGATCAGGGCGATTGAAAGGATGAATGAGTTTGACCTGTTGAAATTTATCCATCCAGGCATCAGGCTGGACCCAGGACTTCTGGCCGTCCTGGAGGAAACAAAGAAGGTCATCGCCTGGTACAATCTCCTCTACCTTGAGGAGTCTTTTGAGGCATGGAAGGTATATTGGCTCGGTCTTACATCCGCCCTTGACAACAAGGCCCTAAAGGCAGTGTTTAAAAAGATGGGATTGACTGATCCGGATAGTCAAAGAATGATTTTGCAAACAGGAAGAGTGAACGGACTCCTGGATCGCCTCTATAAATTTGCAGGAGATAACTATCTGCTCTATACATCCCTAGTCTCTTATGATACAGAGACCTTGCTTTACGTGATGGCAAAGGCCAATAGCGAAAAAATCAAGCGTCTTATCTCAAGCTATTTTACAAGGCTGAAGGGGACAAAGCCCCGACTTAGAGGAAAGGATCTGGTAAGCATGGGCTTTAAACCAGGCCCAATTTTTAAAGAGGTCTTTAATCGGCTTCTTGAGGCGCGGCTGAATGAGCTGATCAAGACAAAGGAGGATGAGATCAGGTTTGTTGAGAGTACGTTTGGAAATCGTCAAGCCGGAGGGAGTACCAATATATGAAAAGAAAGAGGATTGTTAGTGGAATGAGGCCCACAGGCAGGCTACATCTTGGACATTTGCATGGGGCACTGTTAAACTGGAAAAAACTTCAGCAAGAATATAAATGTTTCTACTTTATCGCGGACTGGCATGCATTCACCAGCGAGTATGCCGATCCCAAGATTATTCGGGAGAGCACATATGACATCCTAATCGACTGGATTTCCATGGGACTTGATCCAGAGGTATCGACATTCTTTATACAATCCCAGATCAAAGAACACGCGGAACTTCATTTGATCTTTTCCATGGTGACCCCCCTACCCTGGCTGGAAAGAAACCCCACCTACAAGGAGCAGCTCCGTGAACTCGCCCAGAAGAATATTTATACATACGGATTCTTAGGATATCCGGTGCTCCAGGCCGCCGATATCCTAATCTACAAGGCAAATGGAGTCCCTGTTGGCGAAGACCAGGCCCCCCATGTAGAATTAACCAGAGAAATAGCTCGTCGATTCAACCACCTTTATTCCGAGGTATTCCCCATACCTGATGTCCTTTTAACACCTACATCTAAACTGCTTGGTATAGACAGGCGTAAAATGAGCAAAAGTTATGACAATGCCCTATACCTCACAGATACGGATGAAGAAATCGACAACAAAGTCGGGCAGATGATCACGGATCCTCAAAGGAGAAGGAGGAACGACCCCGGCAATCCCGACATATGCAATGTCTTCACATTCCATGAGATATATACAGACCACGAGCTAACAGAGCGGATCAATAAGGAATGTCGATCTGCTGAGATCGGCTGCGTGGACTGCAAGAAGTTAATGGCTGGGAGCCTTAAAAGGGGCCTTGAACCGATGAGGGCCAAAAGAAGGGAATTAGAGTCAGACCCCAAGGGCCTAAGAGAAATCATAGAACAGGGCAATAAACGAGCCAGGGCTATTGCCCGTGAAACCATTGGAGAGGTAAGAGAGGCCGTAAAGATATGAGGAACATCGGCCTTTATCTCTCAGGTATAGAGTGAGTTTATGGAATACGAGGTTAAACTGGAGATATTCGAAGGCCCTTTGGACCTGCTGCTGCACCTTATCCACAAAAACGAGGTCGATATATTTGACATCCCTATAGCTACAGTTACAGATCAATACCTGGAATACCTGGACATGATGAGGGCCCTAAATATTAACGTGGCTGGAGACTTTTTGATGATGGCCTCCACCCTGGTTCACATCAAATCAAAGATGCTGCTTCCCGGTCCAACTGAAGAAGGCGAAGAAGAAGACCCTAGAGTCGAGATCACCCTGCCACTGTTAGAATATATGCATTTTAAAGAGATTGCGAGTGAACTTTCTGATAGAGAACTGCTGGACAGAGATGTCTTCACCAGGCATGTTTCGCCCTATCTGCAGGACCAGTTCAAAGGGGAAGATCCCCAATTAGACGTCAGTCTCTTCCAGTTAATGGATGCCTTCAAACGCATTGTAGATGAAAGGCTGCCCGGTGTTAGACTGAAATTCCAGCCCCACAAATGGTCTGTTAAAGAGAAAACCGAGCTTATCGTGACCCGTCTGAAGGAAAGAGGGCCCATATTCCTTAATGATCTCTTTGAAGAAGACCGCATCATTTCGGAATTTATTGTTACCTTTCTGGCACTTCTTGAGCTGGTTCATATGGGTCTCATAAAGGTATTTCAGCCCACGTCTCAAAGCGATATCCGGTTAATCCCGTCTTTTGATGAAAATGGGGGAAATGGTGATGTCTAAATCTCTCAAATTGATCATAGAGGCCTTACTATTTGCTTCAGATAGGCCACTTGGTGCCCGTGAAATTCATGGATTGCTATCTGATGACTCCTTATCCAGTATAAATGAGACTCTCAAAGAGCTACAGGCGGAATATGATTCCATGGGGAGGAGTTTTACCCTCAAAGAAATAGCTCAGGGTTACCAGTTCAGGACACAAGCCGAGTATGCGCCTTATGTCCTCCGCATGCTGAAGACATCCCCTGCCCGTTTATCTCGTGCGGCCCTGGAGACGCTGGCGATAATCGCTTACAAACAGCCGATTCTGCGCCAAGAGATAGAAAGATTGAGGGGTGTAGATGTAGGAGGTATCTTGAGAACCCTCCTGGAGAAAAATTTGCTCAGGATCATGGGCCGTAGAGACCTTCCGGGAAGGCCGCTGATATATGGGACAACAAAAAAGTTCTTAGAAGTATTTGATCTCAAGAGTCTGGAATCGCTTCCAAGGCTTAAAGAGATCAAGGATCTTGGATCTGATGAAAAGGGAAATGAAATCACCGAAGAGGCAGGCGGTTCATCTGAGCAATCTTGATGCAGGAGATACCCAGAGGCTTAACCGAATACTCTCCTCGGCCGGTTTGACCTCGCGTCGGAAGGCAGATGAATGGATCAAATCGGGAAGGGTCATGGTCAATGGGGTGTTGGTCATGAACCCAGGGGTCAGGGCGGTTTGGGGCTGGGACCGTATTCAGGTGGATGGCGAAGAGATTCCCAAACCCTCCGAAAGGATTTATCTGATGCTCAATAAACCTTTCGGCTATATGTGTTCGTTTAGCGATCCGGAAGGGAGGCCCGTCGTAACAGACCTGATAAAAGATATCAGACAAAGGATTTATCCTATAGGACGTCTCGATTTTGATACGCTTGGCCTGTTGCTCCTCACCAATGACGGGGAAATGACCCACCGTCTGACCCACCCCAGGTATCATGTAACTCGTACTTATAAAGTGACTGTTACAGGTCAGATGTCTAGTGAGGCCATGGCTGTCCTGACAAAAGGCATCAGGCTGGAGGACGGGCCCAGCGGCAGATCTAAAGTGACCCTGATAGCTCGAAACGAAAAACAGAGTATAATCAGGATGACCATCACCCAGGGAAGATCGCGGCTGGTGAGGCGGATGTTAGATGCTGTGGGGTTTACAGTAGTTCACCTGATACGCACAGGTTTCGGTAATCTGGAATTGCAAGACCTTAGAATTGGTGAATACCGTTATCTGAAGGGAGAAGAGGTGGCGGCCATAAAGAAATTAGTGGGCCTGATTTGACATTTTTTGTTTACAGCCCTTTGGTTTTGTTGTATCTGATATCTTATATCTCTTGATGGTTTTTACCTTTTCAAGAAATCAGGCAGCAAAAGTGGGCGGTTAACTCAGCGGGAGAGTGCCATCCTCACACGGTGGAAGTCGCGGGTTCAAACCCCGCACCGCCCACCACCAAAATGGGGTCAAGTCTGCCTTTGACTATTAGGAATTAAAAGCAAAAGTCAATGGCAGAGTTGACCCCATTCGTTATGGAGGGGAGAGTGTTGCGAATCGGTTTTGTCGGATGGAGAGGGATGGTCGGGTCAGTCCTTATGGGCCGGATGAGGGAAAAACAGGACTTTAATGGCTTTGAACCCGCTTTTTTCACCACATCAAATGTCGGCGGCCAGGGTCCTGATGTTGGTCTTGACATTCCACCATTAAAGGATGCCTATGACATCGACCTCCTTTCTTCATTGGATATCGTTGTGAGCTGTCAAGGGGGAGGCTACACAAAAAAGGTGTACCCTCAAGCCCGCAAGAATGGCTGGAACGGGTATTGGATTGATTCGGCATCGGCCTTGCGAATGAATGACGACAGCATAATTGTCCTGGATCCAGTAAATAGGCCTGTCATTGACTCCGGACTTTCCTCGGGCATCAAGACCTATATAGGGGGCAACTGTACAGTCAGCCTCATGCTTATGGCCCTCTCTGGACTGTTTGCTTCCGGACATATCGAATGGATCTCTTCAATGACCTATCAGGCAGCCTCCGGCGCTGGTGCAAAACACATGAAAGAGTTAATGGCACAGATGGAGGTATTGGGCAGCGCCTCCAGTTCCCTTTTGAACGACCCGGCATCCACGGCCATAGCGGTTGATGAGGTGGTGACAGAGAAACTCAGGAGCGCCGCCTTCCCCACTCAAAATTTTATGGCCCCGCTTGCAGGCAGCCTTATCCCCTGGATCGACTCTGCCATGGAATCCGGACAGACCAGAGAGGAATGGAAGGGATTTGTGGAGACCAACAAGATCCTGCAAAGGGAACGGCCAATCCCTGTAGACGGCATTTGCGTTCGCGTGGGTGCCATGCGATGCCACAGCCAGGGGCTGACCGTCAAGTTCAACAAGGACATACCCCTAGATGAGATATCCGATATGATCCAAAACGGTAATCGGTGGGTAGAACTGGTGCCGAATGATAAGGAAGCAACCCTTCGGGCCCTGACACCCGCCGCTGTTAACGGTACCCTTACCGTGCCCGTCGGTAGACTACGAAAGATGCTCATGGGGCCTGAATACGTCGCCGCCTTCACCGTCGGGGACCAGCTTCTGTGGGGGGCGGCCGAGCCTATTCGCAGGATCTTGAATATCATAATTGAACACTTATCATAATTGACGGCTTCGCAAAAAGTCACGAAACCGTCATGCCGCACTTGATCCTGCATCCACAACATGTTTAAATTACTGGATTCCCGCTTTCGCGGGAATGACGAAAACGGATATTTTCTGACTTTTTACGATTCCGTCAACCTTTGTGTTCTCTTCTATAATTTCGGTGTGGGCCGAGCCCCGGCCAGTTTCGGGATATTCTTGAAGGATTGACAAGATCGTATTCCAATCCTAAAATGGGCAGTAAATGCAGACCCGCATTTGCGGAAGTGGAAAGCTCACTGGTGGGGCTCCCGGACTTCAAATCCGGTGTGCGGGGCTAAAACCCTCGCAGGTGGGTTCGATTCCCATGCACTTCCGCCA
>CAYYPQ010000045.1:0-30169 GCA_964473615.1 uncultured Desulfobacteraceae bacterium | reverse complement strand
TACGCAGATGGAGGCGGTTATGACCCTTGAGGGTCCTGTCTTGGCCATCGCAGGGGCAGGTAGCGGGAAGACAAGGACCCTGGTTTACCGGGTGGCGCGTTTGGTGGAGACGGGCGTCTCTCCTGAGGCCATATTGCTCCTGACCTTTACCAGGAAGGCCTCCCATGAGATGCTGGAAAGGGCCGCCGGTCTTTCAGATGCTAGGTGTAGATTTGTGTCAGGCGGAACCTTTCATTCCCTTGCCTATCAGGTATTGAGAAGTCATGCCGAATCCCTGGGGTTTTCAAACTCATTCACCATTCTGGACCGGCCAGATATGGAGGAGATTATCCAGTCGCTTGTCCCGGAGCTTCTGCTCCCCGAGGGTTCCCCCAGGTTTCCAAAGCGAGGCACTCTTGCCAATATCCTGAGTAAGGCCGCCAATCTCCAAAAACCTTTTGATGATTTCCTTATGGAAGAATATGGGCAGTTCATTGAATTTTTACCCCAGATAGACAGGCTGGCCAGGCTTTATGGAGAGTACAAAAAGACCAATCAAATGATGGATTATGATGACCTTATACTCAATCTGCGAAGGCTCCTGGAGGAGAATATCGATATTCGCAGGGACCTGAGCCAGAGATACCGCTATGTCATGGTAGATGAGTATCAGGATACGAATACCATTCAGGCGGACATCGTCAGATGGCTGGCCGACGAGCATCGAAATGTCATGGTAGTAGGAGACGATTCCCAGGCCATCTATTCTTTTAGAGGTGCCAATTACAGGAACATGTTTGACTTTCCTGCCCAGTTCCCCGAGGCAAAGGTTATCAAGCTTGAAGAAAACTATCGATCCACGCAGCCTATCCTTACATTTACCAATGCCTTGATGGGACAGGCGCGGGAGAAATATACCAAGTGCCTTTTCACCAGGCGTAAAGGGGGAGAACAGCCCATAGTGGTCGATACCAGCACAGAGCCGCAGCAGGCCCTGTTCGTTTGTCAATATATCAAGGAGCAGATCCAGCGGGGCAGGGCTATAACCGATTTTGCGGTACTATTCCGGGCGGGATACCATTCCTTTGAATTGGAGGCAGAGCTTGTGCGCCAGGGAATTGCTTATGTGAAGTACGGTGGATTTAAGTTTTTGGAGTCCGCCCATATCAAGGATTTTCTGGCCCATCTAAGGGTAGTCGCCAACAGGGATGATGCCGTGAGCTGGGTTCGCATCCTGAAGCTCATAAGAAATGTGGGCCAGGGAAGAAGCCAGGCCATTATTCAGTGGATGAAGACAAACCAGGTCCCTCCGGATAAGATTAAGGAATGGCCCGGTGCGAGAAAAGGAGACGGTGGGTTGAAACCGCTATCCAAGCTCCTGGCTCGTCTTTCTGCAAAAAAGATTAGTCCGAAAAAGGCCGCGGAACATGTCATGGAGTACTATTTTCCTATCCTAATGCAGAAATTTGATGACTACCCCAAACGTCAAAAAGAACTGGAACAATTGATCCCAATGGCCGGCCGCTATAAAAAGCTGAGGAGTTTTCTGGACGATCTGGTTTTGGAACCTCCGACCAGTCCTGCAGATATTAACGTTTCCAGGCTCGGGTCTTCAGGCAATACGGAAGGTGAGGGAAAGAGGCCTGAACCCCTCACCCTATCCACGATACATTCCGCAAAGGGCCTTGAATGGCCGGTGGTTTTCATCATATGGGTAATGGAAGGGCGCTTTCCTCCTTCAAGGGCCTATAATAATCCGCTCCTCTTGGAAGAGGAGCGTCGCCTGATGTATGTGGCGGCGACCCGGGCCAAGGACCAGCTAATTATGTGTTATCCCGGGCGGGAATCGGCGCCTCCGTGGGGCGCTCCTGTCAGAGGATGGGGCCAATCCGGCAATGGGCTATCTTCCTTTATACAAGGCATCCCTGACGATATCGTTTCATATGAATCAGGGTACATCAGGGGAAAAATCGCGGGCCGTGGATGGGAAAAGAGGACTCAACGCGACTTTATTGGGGCGGAAAGCGGGACAGGGTTTTCTCGGGGTGAAAAGGTCAGGCATCCGGCGTTCGGGCCTGGCGTTGTCTCAAAATTGGTGGCCGATGATAAGGTGGAGGTGCTCTTTAGAAACGTGGGGCGAAAACTCTTGCACCTGGAGTATACGACCCTGGAGAAGGCTTGAAGGCCATATACTAAATGACCCTACCGCTTGATCTTCCCCGGAAGAATAAATTCATAGCGTTTTTGAAGCACCTTTGTCTTGAGCCAGCAATCGAACCTGCGAAGGGACAGAAATAGTGCCCAAATAAGCCTATCTTCCCTATAATATTTTTCCACCTCTCTTACGGTCAGGGGCATTGAGTCATAAGAAGGTTGTTGATTGATGATATCTACCGCAAGGGGTACCAGATCCGGCCTCTGTTCCTTGTACAGGTTGGCGGCCAGGTCTATATGGACCTGTCGTTGGTCGTAATAGCGGTTCATCACATCCTTAAGGAATAGCAGGCGGATGATCCAGCGAACAAAGGAGGGCGCACTCTTTAGAAACAATTCTGGGTCCAGTTGTTCCTCCCCATCTCTACGGTATAGGGGGGTGCTTGTGTCGATATAGTACATCTGGGGGTCCTTTTCCTCTTCCAGCCAGACCCAATTTGACAGTTGGCCATCCAGGGCCAGCTCTAGTGAAGGCCGACGGGAGCTGTTAAAGCTCCAGATCTTAGCGATTTCAGCGACCACATGCCCTATTAATCGCTGGATGTCTTTTTGACCAAGGACAGAAATGACCTTGTGCCCGAACCTCTCCGCAGGAAGGCGTATTTGGGCGATATAAAATACCACAGGCCTGCCGGGCGGTTCGATGATAGCAGTCTCATGCTCGGGAAGTGTCAGACCGGATTCTATGAGGAGGCGGCAGTATTCCTTAAACTGGTCTGCGTACCTAAGGGCGGAGGAGCGATCTGAAAATAGGGGCATCCTCTTATATGCCATCCCTCTATCTTGGCCTATCTGGAAGATAGTGGATATTTCACCAAAACCAAGAACGGTGGCGGGGATGGTTGAATCTTTCAGGTTTTGGGGGTCTAACCCTGTTTCGAATTTGTATAAGAGACCTTCATCGATATGCATGGTAACAAGCCTGTCTATCCCTGGCCCTTGAGCCTATCCCGGAATTTATCGAATCCATGTTTGATCCTGAGCAGGGGTAACAAACGGCGAGCGGAACTGAGGGCCTTGTCTGTCTGTTCAATTACCCGGTCCACCTGTTCCAGGTCCATCACCAGAGGCGGTAGAAACTGGGATATCGAGGAATCGTTGCCTGAGTATACCATGAGCAGATTGTTCTCATAGGCGGTTTTTGTGAGCACCGGACCTGAAAGTTCATCTTTTAGTTCCAGACCTATCATCAATCCCAGTTGACGGATGCCGATTAGGAACTTTGAATGCCTTTTCTGTAATTGAGCCAGGCCCTCGGCAAAGCAGAGGGCGAGCTGGTTGACATGATCCAAAAAGCCGGGTGCAGAGGAAATTTCCAGGACCCTTTTGGCGATCCTGCAGCCGACCTCGGCCCCTCCAAAGGTAGAGATATGTATAAAAGGGTCTTTATGAAAGACGGATTCAATGGGCTTTCTGATGACCGTTGCGGTTATTGGATAGAGGCCCCCCGATAGGCCCTTTCCCAGCACCACTATGTCCGGCTGGACATCAAAATGTTCGAATGCCCAGAGTTTACCGGTCCGTCCCAGCCCTGTCTGGACCTCATCCAGGATGAGTACGATACCCTGGTTGTTACAGACCTCGCGGACCTTTTGGAGATAGTCTTTAGATGGAACAACAATGCCCAAGGTAGCTGGAATGGTCTCCAAAATGACGGCGGCGGTATCTTTGTCGGCCGCGGCGGCAACGGCCTCCGCATCACCAAAGGGGACCTGCATGAACCCCGGTGCCTGGGGGCCGAATGGGGCCCGATATTTTTCGTCACCTGCGGCAAGGGCCAGTCCCGTGTGGCCATGATACCCACCCAGGGCGGAGATGATCTTTGTTCGGCCCGTATAAGCCCTGGCAACCTTGAAGGCAAGGTCAATGGCCTCTCCGCCACCGACTCCGAATACCGTGTAATCCAGATCACCAGGCATTAATCCTGCCAGCAATTCTGCCAGATCGGCCCTGTACTTGCTCATCAGGTGGTGGTTGCCAATATCAAGAGAGGCCAGGGTATCCCTTAGGAGTCCAATAAGTTCCCCGTTCCTGTGGCCCAGGTTGAATACCCCTCCATTGCAGTGGAGATTGAAAAGTCGCTTTGAGCCGTCAAGGTCCCACAGGAATGGTCCTTCCCGCTTGCCCATGACAAAGTCCATTCCATACTTCTGGTAAAGTGCCGCCTTTCCAGAGGACACATGATTTCGAAAGGCATCAATTGCGTGCTGCTTTTCAGTAGATATTTCCCGTTTCCTGACAAATTTCATAACCTTGACCTGAAAAACTGTAGTCACTTCGGGCCCTGGTTCAATTTAGGCACTTTTCCGGAGTCGACCCCGGTGATCTTACTAATGATTCTATCTACAAGCAAGGACAATGTTTTTTCGCATTCAAATCCCCCTTGACCCCTTGAATCCTTGAACCCTCAAGCCATCGGCTTCAGCCGATAGCTTGTTGACTTTGACAGAAGCTTGGTTTTCGACTATAAATATTCTGGGAATAGCTTAGCTGATTGAAGATGGAAAACTTGAGGACATTAATGCAAAGATGGGGTACCTGAAGCAGTCAAGTCTAGAAATGCTGCAGATATTCAAGGTGTGCCCCGTTGGAGGTTGATCGGGGTATGGGCAGGTACCAGATAGAATTTGGGCCCATGGGATTGCGAGGCCTATGCCAGAAAGGAGAATCCCTGCTGGCCTGTGGTCAGCATTTAGGCCTTGAATTGGCCGGTGATTGTGGAGGAAAGGGCAAGTGCAAGGCATGCAAGGTGCAGGTAATAGCAGGAGAGGTTTCATCTCCTACCTCGATTGAGCATGAAGTTTTTTCATCACGGGACCTGGAAAACGGCCGGCGCCTGGCCTGCCAGACCTATCCAAGGAGCGATTGTAGATTGATTGTCCCGAAGGAGACCCTGGCTGGACCCCAGCGGCTCCAAGTGGAAGGCCTCGACATCAAAGTAGACATCAAGGCGCCTGTCCGGGCCTATGATGTTGAACTACAACCTTCTTCCTTGTCCAACCCCAGGGCCGATTGCGAGAACTTGCTTGAAGAAATCAGGGGAGCTGGCAACGGGGCCTGCAAATTCATTGATATTGAAGTAATCCGGCATCTTTCCACAGAGTTGCGTACATGGAACCGGCGTTGCCGTGCACATGTCCGCGACAGAGAAGTCGTTGCCATAAGCCCTTCCGGCACAAGGGAGCTGGGCATGGCCGTGGACCTTGGGTCAACCAAAATAGCCGGTTATCTGGTCGATCTGAGGAGCGGTCGGACCTTGGCCGCAAAAGGGATTGTAAATCCCCAAATCAGTTATGGCGCAGACATTATTAGCCGTATTAATTATGCCATTACATCCCCGGGAGGCCAGGGTGATTTGCAAGAGGCCGTGCTGGGATCAATTAATGGCCTGATCGCGGATTTATGCGCTGAGGTGGGATCAGAAACCAGAGAGATTGTGGAGGCCGTGATTGTTGGGAATACTGCAATGCACCACCTGTTGCTCGGCCTGCCCGTCCAACAACTGGTCCGGTCCCCCTTTCTACCTGCTGTCAGCGGGGAGCTGAACGTAAAGGCCCGCGACGTAGGGCTGGAGATAGCTCCCGGGGCCTATGTCCACATCCCCCCTAATATAGCCGGGTTTGTGGGAGCTGATCATGTTGCAATGTTGATCGCGACATCCCATGAGTGGGAGCATGAAAATGTTATTGCGCTTGACATAGGTACAAATACAGAAATTTCACTGATTGCCGATGGAAAGATATATGCCATATCTTGTGCCTCTGGACCTGCATTCGAAGGCTACCATATAAAGGATGGACTAAGGGCCACAGAGGGTGCCATAGAAAAGATAGATATTTCAGACAATGTCTTGCATTATCAGACCATTGGCGAGAAGCCGCCTACTGGAATCTGTGGTTCCGGTATCCTGGACGCAGTGGCCCAGCTCTACCTATCGGGGGTCCTTGATAGAAATGGAAAAATGAAGCTCGATTCTCATCCGCGGGTCCGCAGAAACGGAGGCCAGACCGAATTCGTGGTGGTTGCGGAAGAGGAGCGGAATGGTCTACCTGCTATTAGTATTACACAAAGGGATGTGAGAGAGATTCAACTTGCAAAGGCAGCCATTCATGCGGGTATATACCTGCTTTTTGATAAAAAGGGGATGTCTGAAAAAGATATTGACAAGATTATTATAGCCGGTGCCTTTGGCACCTACATCGATATCTCAAACTCTATTACAATCGGTATGCTTCCCTCTATGCCTCTGGACAAATTTTACCAGGTTGGTAATGCGGCGGGCATTGGCGCAAAGCTTGCTTTGGTATCAACGAGTAAACGCGTCGAGGCCCGTCAGATGATGTCCCGCGTTAGGTATATTGAACTGGCAAGCCTTGCTGGTTTTTCAAGGGTCTTTATTGAATCCTGCTATCTTGAGCCCTATAGAATTAGTTTAGAATAGGGTCAAGGGTGGGGGATGTTTTGTGACAAAAATTATGGAAGGTAAGAGATCATGGAAACGACTATTATTAGTAGAGGCAAGAAGGTAGTTATAGGCGATGAGAGGCCTACCGTGCTAATAGGCGAGCGAATCAACCCATCGGGCAAGAAGAGGTTGTCAGAGGCACTTAAACAGGGTGACCTAGACATTGTCCGCAGGGAGGCGATTGCCCAGGTCGAGTCGGGGGCAGATATAATTGATGTGAATGTTGGAACTTTCGGAGTTGATGAGGTAAACTTGCTCCCCAAGGTGGTAAAACTGGTAATGGAGACGGTAGGCATTCCGGTTTGTATTGACAGCTCAGATCCCATGGCGATTGAAAAGGCCATTGAGATATATGAGGGCAAACCCCTAATTAACTCTGTGACTGGTGAAGAAAAGTCTATGACCCGGATTCTTCCCCTTGTAAGAAAACACAAGACAGCAGTAATTGGGTTGTTGCAGGATGACAAGGGGATCCCCGGTAGTGTCGAGGGGCGGTTAGATATTGCCCGCAATATTATTGAAAGGGCCGAATCGATTTCAATCCCTCGTGAAGATGTCATTATTGACTGTCTTGCTATAGCAGTGGGAGCGGATCCAGAGGCAGCCCTGGTAAGCCTGGAGACCATAAAAGGTGTGAAGGCGAAATTGGGAGTGAATGTAACCCTTGGGGCCAGCAACGTGTCTTTTGGTATGCCGGACCGGGAATTGATAAATAATGCCTTCGTGGCCACTTCTATACTGGCCGGCGCGACATGCCTTATAGTTGATGTGACCAGGGTCGGCCCCACGGTTTTGGCGACTGATCTGTTGATAGGACGCGATAAATACGCGAGGAGATATATTGGGGCCTATAGAAAAAGGTCGGGCTAGGTGGGTCTAAGATCCAATTTCACTGTTAGTACATGATAATTTGGAGGTTAGGGCATGGCTGAAAAAAAGACGATCCTTATTGTTGATGATGATCCCGATTTTGCTACAGCAATTCAGACGATCCTGAAAAGCGCGGGTTATGATGTGGATGTCGCGGGCAATGTAGGCGATGGCCTGGAGGCTCTCGAAAAAAAGAGGCCGAATTTGGTACTACTGGACGTGATGATGGAAAACTATGATGACGGTTTTAATATGTGTTATGATCTGAAACACGATGACCGTTATAAAGATATCCCGGTTATCATAATAACGGCCGTGACCGAGGTGACGGGCCTTAAGTTTAACCCTGAGACAGATGGTGAATACCTCGAGGCCGAGGAGTATCTTCAAAAACCAATTAGTCCGGATGTGCTTTTGAATAAGGTCGCAAAATTTATTTGAGAAAAGGTAACACGTCATTGCTGTTCAAGGGCACAGGACATTACTTCAGCAACCCAAAATGCTGTCCAATAAAAACCCTTTTTGGACAAGAGTGATCTTGAAGTAGGCTAAACAGTTACGAGCAGAGATGAGATTGGAGGAATGAATGTTAAGTGAAAGACCACGTATCTTGATCATAGATGATGAAGAGGTGATACGGGATTCATGTGATCAGGCGTTGAAGAGAGAGGGATATATTGTAAAAGGTGCAGAAAATGGGGATACCGGCATAAAATTATTTAGTGAATTCCATCCGGACCTTGTACTCATTGATTTAAAGATGCCCGGCAGGAGTGGGATAGATGTCTTGGGGGAGATCCAGGATATAGATCCAAATGTGATAAGGATCGTGATCACGGGCTACGCCACTGTCTCTTCCGCAGTAGAGGCTATGAAGAGGGGCGCATATGATTTCATACCAAAGCCTTTTACCCCTGAGGAAATTCGTCTCATCATTTCGCGGGGACTGGAAAGGAGGCGTCTGCTCCTGGAGAGTGAGGCCTTGAGGATTGAGCAAGAGAGAATAAGAAGGAATATGATATCACTAGTGTCCCATGAGTTGCGGGCCCCACTTGCCGCCACAGTGCAATATCTGGAAGTCATTCTTGGTGGTATGGCCGGCGACATATCTCCAGAGGCCAAAGAGATAATGGGCCGCTGCAATATAAGACTTCAAGAGATGCTGGAGTTGTTCAGCAGATGGCTCAGCCTTGCAACTTTTGATGCGGAGGAGATGGCAGGGCACTTTAAAGATGTCAATCTATATGATGTGGCAGAGGAGTCTATTCAGGTCCTAAGACCATTAGCTGATGAAAAGGGTGTTGACCTTGTACTTGATGCCCCTGAGGATTTGGCCTTGATTAAGGGGGGCAAGGGGTCACTAGGAGAGATCATTAACAATTTGATTAGTAATTCCATCAAGTATAATCGACCTGGAGGCTGGGTAAAGGTAATACTGTCAGAGCAGGGTGAAGAGGTTTTTGTTGAGGTCAAAGATAATGGGTTGGGCATCAATGACGAACATCTTGCAAGGATCTTCGAGGAGTTTTATCGTGTTGATGGTCGGAGAAATGCCCCTATAAAGGGCTCCGGGCTGGGCCTATCTATTGTGAAGAAGCTGGTAGATGCGCATGGTGCCATCATTAGTGTGGAGAGCACTTTTGGCGAAGGAACAACATTTAAGATCAGCTTCCCCAAAATCTTTCGGCCTGAGGTAAGACTTTAGGTGTTTGAAAATGCCAACCGAATGCCGATGTCTTTTCTTCGTTCCAGGTTTCCCGGGCTGGTCATTTCTAGGGAGTTACGGACGTGGGAATCCCACCCCCTCCACTGTTCTTCCCGTTCCTTCAGAACGGGAAGCCAGGGGGTCCCCCATCCGTAACTCCTGAAATGACGGCGCCCTCCCGACAGTCATTCATAAAAGACATCGGCATTCGCCTGAAATAGAACGATTTATTTTGAAAAGGGCTAAACTGTTTCGGCCTGAGAAGTCAGGTTGAGTTAGCATAAGAGAGGGCAGACATGGAGCGGACGATGAAAAAAGAGGAAGGTGTTGATCTTGTTTTTAGGCCTAATATGGCCAGTATTGAGAGGATTCTCCCTCAGATAGACAATCATAGAATTTTTCAGTTGAAGTTTGTCGATGAAGATGTGGCAAAGGCCTTTTCACATGCCCCCGGCCAGTTCATTGAAGTAACTGTGCCGGGTGTTGGTGAGGCGCCGATATCGATTTCATCACCGCCCACTAGGCCGGGAATTATCGAGATTTGTGTTCGAAAGGCCGGTTTGGTGACAAGCGCCCTGTTTGAACTGCATAAAGGCGATCTCATTGCCTTAAGAGGGCCCTTTGGAAGGGGGTTTCCTCTTGATTCTTTCAGGGGCCAGGATCTCTTGCTGGTTGCCGGTGGATTGGGTATGGCCCCGTTGCGATCTCTCTTATATTCCATCCTTGATGACCGGGGGAATTATGGTGATCTGGTCTTGATGTATGGTGCCAGAAACCCTGATGATGTGCTCTTCAAATATGAGCTGCTTGGCCTGATGAACAGGACGGACATAAAGTACCTTTTGAGTGTTGATGTGGATGAAGAGGGTATCTGGAGGCAGTATATCGGGGTGGTGACCGGTCTGTTTGAAAAGGTTGAGTTAGATCCCGAGGCCACCTTCTGTGCCCTGTGTGGACCACCCATAATGTACCGATTTGTAGTCAAAGAATTGCTGAATAGAAATATTCCGACGGAGCGAATATTTGTATCTTTGGAAAGGATGATGAAATGCGGGATTGGGAAATGCGGCCACTGTGCAATCGGTGAATACTATTGTTGCACGGATGGACCGGTCTTCGGGTATTCAGAAGTGAGGCATATCAAGGAGGCAATCTGATGTCCAATACATTGGTCGTGTGTCCATTTTGTGGTTGTGGCTGCAGTTTCTACATTGAAGAGAAGGACGGGAAGGCCGTCAGTGTCACACCGAGTCGGGAGCACCCTGTAAGTGAGGGATCGCTTTGTATAAAGGGGTGGAGGGCCAATGAATTCATAAACAGGCCGGAAAGGCTAAGGTCCCCAAAGATCCGGGTGGGAGGTATTGTCAGAGAGGCCACATGGAACGACGCGTTTGATCTCGTATCGGAGAAATTGCGCACCATCAAGGAGGAATATGGTAGTGATTCCCTGGCATTCTTGTCATCGGCCAAGGTGAGCAATGAAGACAATTATGTGTTTATGAAAATGGCAAGGGCGGCCTTTAAGACCAACAACATTGACCACTGTGCCCGTCTTTGACACTCTTCAACAGTGGCCGGGCTGGCCGCTTCCTTCGGTAGTGGTGCCATGACAAATTCAATCCAGGAGTTTAAGGAGGCAGAGGTCTTTTTCGTTATCGGTTCAAATACCATGGAACAACACCCGCTGATTGCATCCAAGATTATCCAGACGGTTACACAGAAGGATGCCAAGCTTATTGTTGCTGACCCCCGCAGGATCAGACTGGCAGGATTGGCTACTCTACACCTGGCGCATCGGATTGGAACGGATGTGCCCCTATTAAACGGCCTGATGCATATTATTCTGCAAGAGGGGTGGGAGGATAAGGAATTCATCAAAGAGAGGACAGAAAATTTTGAGGGGCTAAAGACCGTTGTTGCCGAGTATACCCCAGATAGGGTTTCTGAGATAACCGGAATTGATAAAGATTCTTTGCACAAGGCGGCGCGAATATATGCCAGTGCAAAGAGGGCCATGATTATCTATGCCATGGGTATAACGCAACATATAAGCGGCACGGACAATGTTAAATCCTGCGCCAACCTGGCAATGCTTACCGGGCACGTTGGGTTCCCTTCCACTGGCGTGAATCCGCTTAGGGGACAGAATAATGTTCAAGGGGCGTGTGATATGGGTGCCCTCCCAAATGTGTATTCAGGGTACCAGCCGGTTACAGATTCGAATGTGCGAGAGAAATTTGAGAAAGAGTGGGGCGTGACTGGCCTTAGCAACAAGGCTGGGCTGACTGTTACGGAGATGATTGATGCGGCAGAAAGTGGCAAGATCAAGGCCCTTTATGTCATGGGAGAGAACCCGCTTGTCAGTGAGCCGGATGTGCGACATGCTGCCAGGGCATTGAGGAAGATCGATTTCCTTGTGGTTCAGGATATCTTTCAGACAGAAACTGCCGACCTTGCCCATGTGATCTTACCCGCCGTAAGTTTTGCCGAAGAGATGGGAACATTCACGAACACAGAGAGGCGGGTCCAGCTTTCCGGTCAGGCACTAAGGCCCCTTGAAGGGACTTTGCCGGACTGGAAGATTATATGTGAGATATCTTCGAGGGCCGGCTACCCAATGAAATACAGCAGCCCGAAAGAAATCTTGGAAGAGATAAACAGGGTGACCCCCTCTTACGGAGGAATTACATATGACCGCCTCAAGGATTCTTGGGGATTATTCTGGCCGTGCCCTGATGCCGATCATCCGGGGACCCCTTTTTTGCACAAAGATAGATTCAGTCGCGGGCTTGGTCTTTTTGAGCCCAGGGAGTATATCCCACCCGCCGAACCTGTTGATGAAGAGTATCCATTTATCCTAACGACTGGAAGGGTTGCCCCCCAGTTTCACACAGGGACCATGAGCAGAAAGATTCCCGTCCTTGAAAGGGAGGCCCCTAAGGCGGTATTGGAAATAAATCCCAAGGACGCCAGACGATTGAAAGTGAGAGAGGGGAGCATGGTAGCTGTAGAGTCCAGGCGAGGTGAGGTCCACCTGCCCGTGATGATAACGCCAAACATCCAGGAAGGTGTCGTTTTCAGCACCTTTCATTACCCGGAGCATAATGTTAATGAGTTGACCATCGGCGCCCTTGACCCTGTGGCCAAGATACCGGAATTCAAGAGTTGTGCTGTCAGCATCAGGAGGATCTAATGAAGAGGATAAAAAAAGATCGTATCCTTCCCTTCCTCAAGGAGATGAACAAGACACAGAAGGTGTTTAGCCCGCAGGTATCGGATAATAAGGACTTGATGTTTATTCCTCTGGGAGATGGCACCTATGATGAGAATATTGGCAAAACGACTATTTCCCCAAAGATCGTCCTGTTTCCCCAGACTGAAGAGATAATCTCGTTCAGGGGTAATAGTATTTCAAAGATAACTGATTCTTCTAAGACGTTACTGTTTGGGGTAAGACCGTGTGAAGTGAAGGCCATACAGTTCACAGACAGATTCATGACCCGGGATGGATTGACAGATCCAAATTATATGTCAAGAAGGGAAGGAATGACCATAATTGCCGTTGCCTGCCATGAACCTCCAAGTGACACATGTTTCTGTATTGATGCGGGCAGGATGCCTTATCTGGAAAATGGATATGATGTCCAGTTATTTGATTCTGGTGCGTACTATATAGCAATTCCAGGCAGCGATCGCGGAGAAAAAATACTTGAGGATAAGAATTTTGAGGCGGCGTCTCGGGAGGATGAAGTGGGCGTGGAGGGTTTAAAGGACGGGGCACTCCGTTCACAAAAAAATAAACCAGGGGTAAAAGACGCCATTAAAAGAATGGCAGAGGATAGGGTTGATGAGGCCTTCTGGGAGAGGTTGGCCGACAGGTGCATAAATTGTGGTGGTTGCGTGTATGTATGCCCGACATGCACGTGTTTCAATGTGTATGATGTACCTTCTAGAGATGGATATATAAGGTGCCGCAGTTGGGATGCCTGTTTGCACGCAGGTTTTACAAGAGAGACCAGCGGGCACAATCCCAGGCCCACTCAAGGTGCAAGATTGGCCAGAAGACATGAACATAAGCTCAAGTTTGATGTTATCAATTTTGGTGAGTCCGGGTGCGTGGGGTGTGGCAGGTGTTCTGATGCCTGTCCCGTTGGACTCGGAGCCATAGAGATTATCAAGGAGGTGAACAGAGTGTAGATTGCGTCAAATAACTACTCAACCACTGAACGAAGTCTGCAAATATAAATACAATAACATAGGAGGTTGATATGAGTGAACAGGGCAAAAAAGTACTGATAATTGACGACGATCCTGATTTTGTGAGCAGTACGGGGATTGTATTGAAGTCCGCAGGATATGAGGTTGTTGAGGCATTTAGTGGAAAAGAGGGCCTTGAAAAATCCAAATCCGATAAACCCGACCTCTATATTATAGATTTGATGATGGAGACCTATAGCGAAGGTTCAAATGTGGTCAAGGCGTTAACTGAGGATGAGGAGACCAAGGATAAGCCTAAGATTATGATTACCTCTGTTGATCTTAAAGGTCCCTTCGATTCCTATCCGCAAGATGAGTGGCTGCCATGTGATTTCTTGCTCCAGAAGCCTGTCTCACCAAATGATCTTTTGAAATATGTGGAAAGGGCATTGGCAGGCTGACAGAGATTCCAGAGAGGTTATGCCATGATGGAAGATGAACAAAAGCGCCTGTATGCCATTTTTGAGGCCATGGAAGATGGCATCTATGTTAGCAAAGATGATTACACCGTGCAGTTTATGAACAATTCCATGGTTCAAGACTTTGGGCAGGGTGTAGGGAAACTCTGCTATCAGTTGATTAATGGCAGAGATGAGATATGCCCCTGGTGCAAGTCGAAGAGCGTATTCGAGGGGGAGACAGTCCATTGGGAGAAGCATATCCGAGGGACGGGTAAGACCTATGATGTTATTGATCTGCCCTTGAAAAACTCAGACGGTACCATATCAAAGTTGAGCATATGCAGAGACATAACACAAAGGAAAAGGAGCGAAAAAAGGCTCAAGGCCTCGGAAGAAGATTATAAAAGGTTATTTCAGCATGTCGGCTGTGGCGTGTACGTTAGCAGCAAGGAAGGGAAATTCTTAGACGCAAACCAGGCCCTCCTGGACATGCTGGGTTATAAGAACCTGGAGGAGTTTCTGGGAATTGATATAACGAGGGATCTTTATCTGAGGCCCGAGGATCGCCAGAAATTCCAGAACATGATTGAAAGAGACGGAAAAGTAATTGATTATGAAGTTGATTTTAAACTCAAAAATGGGGAGCCCATACCTGTCTTGCTCACCAGCCATGTGCGTTATGATTTGCAGGGAAAGGTCCTGGGCTATGAGGGTATCATCGTTGATCAATCTCAAAGGAAGCGGATGGAGCAGGACCTCAGGAAGGCAGAAGAGTTTCTCAAGAATATTATCAATAGTTCCCTCAATCCCATTGTGGTCGCTGATATGAAAGGGGTGGTCCTTTTGATGAACGAGAGTGCCAGAAAATTGGGCGGCTATGGAGGAGAGTTGCCCGTGGGAGAGGTCCTTGCGGAAGATTTTTACCCTCCAGGGGTGGCCAAGGGCATCATGAAGAAATTGCGGAGTCCCGACTTTGGCGGAATAGGCAAACTGGAACCGATAGAAATGATGATCATGACCTCCCCTGGTGAAGAGATCCCCATGGAGATGACGGCGTCTATTATATATCAGGATGGCAAAGAGGTTGCCACAATGGCCATCTTTCAAGACTTGAGGCCAAAGATAGAGGCGGAAAAAAGACTGGAAAAGGCCAGGGTGCAACTTATTCAGTCCGAAAAACTGGCCTCCATTGGAAGGTTGGCCGCAGGGGTTGCCCACGAAATCAACAATCCGCTTGGTGGAATCGTGATGTACAGCCACCTCGCCTTGGAGGACTTATCAGACGATACCTCTGCCTATGGGAATTTGCAAAAAGTGGTCATTCAGGCCGAGCGATGTAAAAAGATTGTTAAGGGATTACTGGATTTCTCAAGGCAGCATGAACCTAAAATCGAGGCCGTAGATGCCAATGAAATCATAGAAGGGGTCTTTTCCCTGCTTGAGTCCCAGGCACTGTTCCATAATATCGAGATTATCAAGGCCCTTGATGCTAATTTGCCACCCATAATGGGGGACAAGTCACAACTCCAGCAGGTATTCATTAACCTTACCCTGAATGCCGCGGAGGCAATGGGAGACGGTGGAGAGTTGAACGTAGGCTCCTCTCACAGGGGTGACTTTGTGGAGATTAGGTTTGCCGACAATGGTTGCGGGATCCCTCCGGAAAATGTGGAGAAGATATTTGAGCCTTTTTTTACCACTAAATCTGCCAAGAGTGGGACCGGCCTGGGTCTGTCCCTCAGTCACGGGATTATCACCACGCACAAAGGGACTATAACTGTTGAAAGCAAGATTAATGAAGGCACTACCTTTACCATCAGGTTGCCCATAAGCAAGAAATAATTTTCCATCCATCATAAAGTCCCGCCGTCATACTCCAGACCCCCGATCCCGGATCCCTATGAACAGTTACGGATAAACAGTAGACATTCGCCTTGACGAAGCCATGAAGGCTCTGGTAATTCTTCGCTATGAATGTCCTTGATTTGACGATTATCTCTTTGATGTTTTTGCTTGTTCTTCGTGGCATTTTTCGTGGGTTTTTCAGGGAGATAGCCTCCATAGCAGGCATAATTTTAGGCATATCCCTCGCCGGTCTATACCAGTCACAGATGACAGAGTGCCTTAGGCGATATCTACCATCCGGTAGATTTCTTCCTCTTTTAAGTTTTGCAGTGATCTTTATTATTGTTTTCATCTTGTGTAATCTTTCGGGCTGGGGCGCGAAGGAAATATTGAAAAAGGCCTTTCTAGGTTGGGCCGACAGGGTCCTGGGGGCCGGCCTCGCTCTCATAAAGGGGATCATTATCATTTACCTGGGAGTGATATTGCTCACCTTTTTCTTGCCCTCAAAGACCCCACTTATTGCCGGATCAAGATTGGCCCCCTGGATTGTCTCTTCCTATCAGTGCATGGAGGACCTATTGTCCCCTGGTACTTACGAGAAGTGGAAAAAAAGGCTTGTTGGGAAGAAAAAAGGTGTCGAAAAAATTGTCTCGGAAAAAATCCATGTCCTTACCAAATAAGGTTGATTTCAAAAGATTGTCCGATGGAATTGCCGCCCTTGTCGAGCTAGTGGTTCGTCTCAGGGGCCCAGAGGGTTGCCCCTGGGACGCCAAACAGACAGATTCCTCCATAAAGATATATCTCCTTGAGGAGGCATATGAGGTCTTGGATGCCATCGAGAGTTCGTCATCCAGAGATGTGTGCATGGAATTGGGTGATCTGCTATTCCACATCATATTTTTAGCACACCTGGCTTCGGAGAGAAACGAGTTTGATTTTGTTGATGTCGTGGAAAAGATAAGAGAAAAGATGATCCACAGGCATCCCCACGTTTTCGGAGAGACAAGCGTGAATAGTGCAAAGGAGGTAGCCCGGAATTGGGTCAAGATAAAGAAGGCGGAGAAGGAGGCCAAAGAAGAGGGCACGTCGCCTTTCTTGGAGAGTGTGCCGGTGAATCTGCCGGCCCTTTTGAGGGCCCACCGGTTAAGTGAGAGGGCATCAAAGGTGGATTTTGACTGGCCTAATCCCGGTAAGGTTTGGGAGAAGGTTCAGGAAGAAGTTGGGGAATTGGGGACGGCAATTGCCAAGGCGGACGGAGAAGAGATTGCCGAGGAGATGGGGGACCTCCTGTTTAGTCTGGTCAATCTGGCCAGGCACTGGGGATTCAATGCAGAGGACCTATTAAGGAACGCAAATAAGAAGTTTTTGGAACGTTTCAAAATGATGGAAACGGAACTGAATGCCTCCGAAGTCGAGCTGGAGGATGCAACCCCAGAGCAAATGAACCAGGCCTGGGAAAAGGTCAAGAGCTAGGAGAGTGCCCCCAGTGCGACAGGAGTAGCTTCAGACGGTACATGAGTCGGCGTTTGCTTGATGCCTACATTACTGTAGGCAAGATACTCCTTACACTGATCCTTATGGGGGCATTTTTCTTCGCAGATCGTGACACTTAGGCGAGGCGTGTTTCTCTTTTTGTGACATATGATATAATTGGTCATACGGAATCTCCCAAGTCAATATATTTAATTATAATACAATTATTATCTTTATAATATAGGTTTTATTACATGTCAACAAATTATTGTTAATATTTGACGCCTTCGTAAAAAGTCAAAAACGGGTCACTCCCGTGAAAGCGGGAGCTTATAATTATTTGAAATCACTGGATTCCTGCTTTCGCAGGAATGACAGATAAGCCTAAATTGGACTTTTTACGAGTTCATTAATATTTAAAAGGCGTTAACAAGATTTTTTGGAGAAAAACAAAAAGATGATCAGGGCCATCTATCTGAATCTCTTTATCGGCATCCATACCTTGATCTTCTGCCTCTGGGGCCTCCTGCTCTCCCTTTTTGACCAAAAGGGAAGGGTCATACATTTTTACTGTGCTGCCCCGTGGGCAAAGATCATCCTCTGGGTTTGCGGTGCCAGGGTGACATTCAAAGGGCTGGAAAATGTAGATCCGGGAGTGCCTCGCATTTATATGTGTAATCATCAGAGCTATTTTGATGTTTTCGCGCTTATGGCCTATCTCCCTGTGGAACTGAAGTTTATAATGAAGCAGGAACTGGTAAGGCTCCCTATTTTTGGCCTTACCGTGAAAAGGGCCAAGCATATAGGGATAGATAGGAAGGACCCAAGAAGGGCAGTTGAAGGCCTGAAACAAGCAGTTGAAAGGATAAGAAATGGGGTGCCGGTGCTTATCTTTCCCGAGGGCACAAGGAGTGTTGATGGGAGGCTTCAGGCATTCAAGAGGGGGGGCTTTAACCTGGCCCTTAGGTCTGGTTGTGATATTGTTCCGTTGGGGGTCACCAACAGTTATCGTATCCAGCCCAAGGGCAGCCTGAGAATCAGTAAGGGTTCATTTAGCATACATATCGGCCGGCCAATTTCGGTCCAGGGTTACAGCCGGAAAAACCTTACCGAATTGATGGACAGGGTAAGAGAGGCCATAATGAGGCTGATGAACGAAGGTAATGCAGATGAATAATTCCTGTGAAATATTAGGGTTGCGTAATTTACGGCTTCTAGGAACATTTTTGCTGATTGCGGCCCTGTGTCTGGTGATGCCTCGAAATGTAGAGGCATACGTGATGCCGGCCGAGGAACTCGCTGGTCTTATGGCGGTCAATTTTTCCAGGCTTAAGACGATGGAAATCACCCAGTCAGTGCATCTGCTAAATCCCCAGGACCAGGAATTGGAGAGGGTTTTTGAGGAAAAGATATGGTTGAAGGCCCCGGATTTGTTCCATTCAGAGGTAATTGGCGGGCCAGGATTGCACACCGCAACGGGAAATGAAATGGGTGCACATCCAGGATGCGCTGATATGTCTTACAGACGCCTCTTTATGGCCAACAATAGCGAAATGATCCTGGAGTTTCTGTCGGAAATGGGCATTAATCTTAAGGCCGTTGCCTTTACAAGATTTGATGGGGTCATTGCCTATCGTTTAGGGGATAAAGGACCTGAAAGCCCCAAGATAGTCATAGAAAAAGAGAGATTTCTTCCTTTGCTCCTCACCTATAATTTGGAGGGGCCTTCAGGATTCAGAATGGTTAATGTCCGTTTTGACGATTACAAGAAGATAGACAAAGGGTGGTATCCATATGAGATTGACTATTCTGGCGGAAATGAGATCTTGGAGCAATACCTTGTTCTCAGTATGAAGGTCAATGTAGCCACAGCGTCATCCCTTTCAAGGATCTCAGTTGAGAAGATAGGTCCTTTTCACAGGGCAGAGATAGACAGAGAAGATACCCTCAGACAAGAACATCTCAGAGAGATTATAAGGATATTGAAAGAGAAATATCGATAGACAGGATTATCCGCTTCCATTGCAGGACATCCCCATTCCATTGTTAATTGGGAACCCCCCACTATGCGGGACTCAGAGAAATTAGGCTATGGTGTATCAGAAATCAAGACTGTGAAGTGAACTAAAGCCCGAAGTGAACTAAAGTGAACTAAAGTTGTGGCATAAAATTCCTTAACTTTAGGCACGTTAGACATTTTAGAACACTTTAGTCACTCAGCCTACAAGAGGCATCTGTTAATTGAGCAAGTTGTAACATATCCAGACCACTTCAGGGTGGAAATCAGCTACGAGTAGAGGAATTTGGAAAGACGGCCACACAATGATCCGTTATTTATAGGGCCTGACCAGGCACAGTCCGCCTGCAAGACGGGGGCTCCTCCAGAACAGCCGGGAACCGGCGCCGCGGAAGGTCGCCGGATATGCCTGAGAATAGCTGTTTCTGTCCCGGTCAGGGAGACATTCTCCTATACAATACCAGAAGGCCTTTCGGCCAGGGCACGGGTAGGTTGCAGGGCCATCGTGCCCTTCAATAATCGCAAGGTAACCGGCTATGTCCTGGAGGAGATGGTGCAAAACAGCAGTGAAGGCCTGAAGGAAATATCGGATATCCTCGACCCTGAACCCCTCTTTCAGGATAAACTGGGGCATTTTTTTGAATGGATGGCCGATTATTACATCCACCCTATAGGCAAGGTCATTGAGTCGGCACTACCCGGCGGGTTGAATATGAACCCCGTCAAGGCCGCCCGCTTGACAGAAAGGGGCTTGAGCTTATTAGACGGCCTGCCTTCCAATTCCGATGAAAAAAAGCTCCTTTCCTGGATAAAGGCCCATCCGGAAAAAAGGCCCCCCTGGCCGCTCCAAAAGATATATGGGCTACAAAAGAGGGGGTTGTTAATCCTTGAAGATCGAATGAAGAAAGGACGCGCAGGGCCTCTTATGCGTAAGTTTCTGAAAACAAAGGACCATGGTGAACTGGAGCACCTTCTCGCTGAAGGAGCCGACTCATTAAAGGCAAAAAATGAGATTGAGTTCCTGAAGACCATTTTAGACTCAAAGGGTATTTTGTTAGGCGATTTGACCCGCAAATTCTCCAATGGGCTATATCTTGTGAAGAAATGGACCGGACGGGGCGTGCTGGAGGCCTTTATCGCGGCTGTCTATAGAGATCCTGCCGGAAAAATCATGTTTCCCTCTGCCGTGCCCGTCAGGCTTTATGATCAGCAGCGGCGCACCCTAGGCCACATCCGTGAGTGCCTTGATAGTAAAAGTTTTTTCCCCTGCCTGTTGCATGGTGTGACCGGCAGTGGCAAGACAGAGGTCTACAGCCGGGCAGTAGAATATGCGATAGGCCTGGGCCGTCAGGCCATCCTTATGGTCCCGGAAATATCTCTTGTGGTTTACATGGAAGGGTTTTTCAGGTCCAGGCTCGGAAACCGGATTGCCGTCTATCACAGTGGACTCACACGGGGTGAAAGGTATGACCAATGGGTCCGAATTCTTAAAGGAGATGTTGATCTGGTCATTGGCGCTCGTTCTGCCATATTCGCACCGCTACCCAGGCTGGGCCTGATTATAGTGGACGAGGAACATGACTCATCTTATAAGCAGGAAGAATACCTTCGTTACCAGGCACGTGATATGGCCGTTGTCAGGGCCAAGATTGAAGGGGCCTTATTACTTCTGGGTTCTGGCACTCCATCTATCCAGTCCTATCAAAATGGCATTGTGGGTAGATATCGTCTGCTTTCGATGCCGGATAGGATTGAAAACAGACCTCTGCCTGATGTGGAAGTCGTGGATTTGAAGGCCATGGAAGATGGCCAGTCCGAAAGTGAGATGATCAGCCCCGTGCTCAGGGAGGCGATGGATCAAAACCTGGCGGCGGGTAATCAGACTATGCTGTTTTTGAACCGGAGGGGTTTTCACCGTTTATTTCTCTGCCGCTCCTGCGGCAAGTCAATCCGTTGTCCTAACTGTGATGTGGCACTCACCTATCACCTGAAGGAAGACAGTCTGAAGTGTCATTATTGCGGGTTTTATTCTGCCACACAAAGGAAATGCCCTTCATGTGGGTTTGACGGACTGAAGGCCTACGGATTTGGGACCGAAAGACTCGAACAAGAGCTCAAAGAGATGCTTCCTGGTGCGCGGGTAGCGAGAATGGACACGGATATAACACGGAAAAAGGGACAGGCCATCAAAATTCTGAAAGGGTTCAGCAGGAAAGAGATAGATATCCTTGTCGGCACCCAGATGATCACAAAGGGATATGATTTTCCAGGTGTGACCCTGGTCGGAGTTATTGCAGCCGATCTTTCACTTGCTTTTCCCGATTTCAGGGCCGGGGAGCGGACCTTTCAGGTATTATCACAGGTGTCCGGAAGGGCAGGGCGGGGGAGCCAGAAAGGCAGGGTAATTGTTCAGACCTTTAACCCCGATCACTATGCTATCAGTACAGTTATGTCGCACGATTATCGATCTTTTTTCGAAAAGGAAAAGAAGCTGAGGGAACAACTTGGATATCCGCCATTTTCCCATTTGGCAAGTTTGAGGCTTCAAGGGAATGGAAAAGGGGAGACGGCTGAGGTTGCCCATTCTCTTGGTGTGATGACGCGGGAAGTTCTGGGCAGGTGGCCTAACAGGGGGAAGGAGGTCCAGGTCTTGGGACCTGCAGAGGCCGCTCTTTCCAGGCTAAAGGGAAAATACCGGTGGCAGATGCTGGTCAAGAGCAAGAACGTTTCACTTCTTCACCATCTCTTGCTTGAGATAGAGAGAATTTCCAGGAAGCTGCTGAAATCAAGTGGTGTGGGACTTATTTCAGATGTTGATCCCTATCAGATGACCTGATCAAGGCCCCTGCAAGATACCCTACCACACGGCTATAGTCACCAGTGGCATCACCTGAGTTACCATAGTTGAGGACCACGGCACGATCGGCCCCCATTTTTTTTGCCGCCAACATGACGCTGATCACAGGACCGCCTCCACAGGCCTCACATTTTCCCAAAGATAAGTCCCTGGCGAGACCCTGCGGATCGAAGGCTCGTGTGTCTTCAATAAACTGGGAGTCCAGTGCCCTGGCCTGGGTATCGGTGTGATAGTGGGAAAGGTCGCTGCTGGCCAAAAGGAGGGTGCCTTCGGCATTGCCAAGGGCCTTGGCCAAGACGTTGGCCAGATTCAGGCAGGTGTCAAGGTCTTGCTGGCCCATGACAATGGGGACAATTTCGAAGTTGTGAAGGACGCTTTGGAGAAAGGGCAGTTGGATTTCGAGGGAGTGCTCACGGGCGTGCGCCTCTTTATACCATCTGATGTCCGGTCCTGAATTCAGTATCTTTTTGGCCGTTTCCAGATCCACGGGCACGATGCCAAGAGGGGTCTCATAGCCTGATTGCAGATTGACCGATACCCCTCTGAACGCGACGTGATGGCTGGGGCCAACAAGGATTACCCTCTTGAATTGTCTTTTTTTCAGGAGCTGGTATGCGTGGGCGGCGACAGGCCCGGAGTACTTGTATCCGGCATGCGGGACAATAATGGCCATTAATTGGCCTGAGAGATTGGGGGCTTCGACCCCGCGGAGAAGACCCTGGATGTTTTTGGCCAGGGCATCTCTGGTGCCAGGATACCATGTGCCTGCCAGGATTGAGGCCCGGATATCTTTGTGACCTTTTTCCGCTCCTATAGTCTCACCCGGAAAAAACAGGAGAACTGACAGGAACAGATACGCCAGAAAATGAGGTAGGTGGCGATGTCTTTTCATTGAATGACCTCTAAATGTCTTGCAATAGTATAGGCCTATAAGATATGAATGAAAACTCTTTTTTCAAAAGGTTGAAGTGACTACTCACGTAGTCAGGCTGAAGCTGTTTAGGCTGAAGGCTGAAGGGGTCAGAAGAGCGCGATTGTGGCGCTTTGGCGAAGAAACAGCAGATTTTTGCATCAAACATGGATTCAAAGTGTGCAGTATTCCCATTTTTCCTAATCCCGCGTCCCGCGGGACCTTCAGTCTATCCACCTGGGTAGTTACAGGTTAAAAAATTAAAGTGCCATTCCTGAATTTGAGGTGCCCATGCGTTCTAAATGGAAATTAATGATGTCTATGGTAACCTTGGTTGCCTTTCTTTTTTTCAATCCCGGATGCCACAAAGATGTTAAGGCGGATCCAGTGGCCCCTGATTTTAGCCTCTTGGACCTCTCCGGTCAAATGCAGACCTTGTCAAAGCACAAGGGGCATGTGGTCATTTTGGATTTTTGGGCCACCTGGTGCCCACCCTGCCGGATGTCCATCCCTGAGTTGGTCAAGATACAGGAGAAATACCGGGATAAGGGGCTGACGGTCATCGGCGTATCCATCGATGATCCCCATCAGGCCTCTAATGCATACATCCGTGCCTTCAGGGAAAAATTCAAGATCAACTATACGATTGTCCGTTATAGTAATAAAGTCATGTTTGATTATTTCGGGTACGCTAGCCCCTCCATACCCACAATGTTCGTTATTGACCGTGATGGTAAGATAAGGGCCAAGGTTGTAGGTTTTCGGCCTGGCGCCCTCAATAAGCTTTTGGCTGACGTCTTGTAATGAGGGTCCTCTCCAGAAGAGTTGGTGACCACTCTCTCCCAATTAATTGGTAGAAAAACCTATAATGATCATAGACTTTCATACCCATGTATTCCCTCCCGCTTACAGGGATGCGGGCGAGGCACCCTTTTCGGGTGAACAGGCATTTGCATCCATCTATAGCTCTCCCCAGGCCCGGATTGTGGGGGTTACCGAACTTCTCAGGAATATGGACGAAGATGGAGTCCACAGGTCTGTAATTTTTGGCTTCCCATGGGAAAAGCCCGATCATTACCGTCGACATAATGACTACATAATAGAGTCAGTCCATAGTCACCCTGATCGTCTGATTGGATTTTGTTGTTTTTCTCCGCTTTCCCCCGGGGGTCCACGTGAGGTGGAAAGGTGCCTGCAAGCAGGCCTTTCGGGTGTGGGGGAATTGGCCGTTTATGGCCATGGATTATCTTTACGTGTAACCAGGGCCTTGAAGGAGGTCATGGGGCTTTGCGCTCAATATGATGTGCCATTAATGCTCCACACGAATGAGCCCGTTGGGCATAAATATGCCGGAAAGGCGCCCATGACCCTTCGTCAAATCTATAGCCTTGTTAAGGCCTACCCCTCAAACCGGATTGTCCTCGCACACTGGGGAGGGGGGCTCTTGTTTTACGCGCTTATGAAGAGAGAGGTGAGGGAGGTCCTCAAAAACGTCTGGTTTGATACGGCGGCATCTCCTTACCTTTACACCCCTGATGTTTACAAGGTGGCAGGGGAGATCGCCGGGTTTGAAAAGGTCCTGTTTGGGAGCGATTATCCCCTCATAAGGCCGCACAGGTATTTTAGAGAAATGACCGAGGCACGCCTGGGATCAAAGGCTATCGATCAGATCCAAGGGTCAAATGCGGTACAATTATTAAGGCTGCCCGATCAGGACTCATCCCCCGATGGAGGACATCTGGCCCAAGAGCGGTAGAGGATTCTCCGGGGCCAGGTAGTGGGCGTGTGGCTTAAAGAATGCCGCCTTCAAGAAGATCTCTGCCAGCTCATTGTCGGATGCCCCTTTCCTCATGGGGCCTTTTAGGTCGTGCTCTTGGTCGGAGAGAAGGCATGGTCTCAAAATTCCGCTTGCCGTAAGTCTCAGTCGGTTGCAGGTGCGGCAAAAGTGATGAGTCAGCGCACCAATAAGCCCGATTTCGCCGGGGGCTCCTTCAAACCTGAAACGCTCGGCAGGCCCATCATTCGGTGCCCTAGGAACCTCCACAAGCCTTCCCAGTTTCCTGATACGCTCGTTGATCAAGGTGTAGGGTACGTGGCGTAATGGATTTGGCAGGTTTGTGGCGCCAACAGGCATATATTCGATAAATCTGATGTGGTAGGGGTACTTCTTGGTCAGGCCTGCAAAGTCAATTATTTCATCATCATTTACGCCTTCCATGACTACCACGTTGATTTTAACGGGGTGGAAGTCGAGCTTCCTCGCAAGCTCAATGCCCTCCCAGACCTCATTAAAGGCGTCATAGCCCGTTATCTTTTCATATTTTTTTCTGCGCAGGCTATCCAGGCTGATATTAATCCTTTTTATCCCTGCCGACCTGATTTTCTCCAAATTTTTCTTGAGAAAGACCCCGTTAGTGGTTATGGAGATATCCTTAAGGTCTGGAAGAGAGGTAAGGTAGGAAATGAATTCATAGATACCTTTGCGAAAGAGGGGTTCTCCCCCTGTCAGGCGGACCTTATCAACCCCAAGGTCTGTGGCAATTTTGACCAGGCGTAATATCTCCTCATATGCGAGTATGTCTTCGTGCCTCAATTTGGCGCTACCCTCACAGGGCATGCAATAAAGGCAACGGAGATTGCATCGGTCGGTAACGGATATGCGTAAGTAATTGAGGCGTCGATTGTACTGATCAATCAACCTGACCTGGCCATTTCCCATTAGATCACCTTAATACAAAACCCCGTTTGGAGTCAATCAAAATCCCACCAGCACCTGTGGTGCCGCCCCTTGGGGATAAACGGATTGGGGGTCCATTGATGAAACCCTGTAAGCACATGGGGAGTTACATCTGTAACTACCCAGTTATTTAGGTCGAAGGCTGAAGGTTGAAGTATCTTTCAACCATCTCCTGCAATGCTCTGTCTGGGCCGCAGTTACGGCAGGCAGGCGCATAGGCACATGATCACACATGATTTACCCCTATTAGCCTTCTACCTTCAGTCTATCCACCTGAATAGTTACTTACATCTTATCATAGTGGCTAAACTGCATGCTGAATGTGCCGCGGCCTTGGGATACGGATCGGAGTGACGTGGAGTACCCGAACATCTTGGAGAGAGGCACCCTGGCGGTGAGGACCTGGACCGGCCCTTTGCTCGTAATTTCTTCAATTTTGCCCTGCCTGGCATTCAAGTCGCTGATGACCTCGCCCATAAACTCTTCCGGGACCAAGATTGCGGTCTTCATTATGGGTTCGAGTAACATGGGCGATGCCTTCTGACATGCATTTTTAAAGGCCATGGTGGAGGCCACCTTGAATGCCATTACGTCGGAAAACGTTTCTTTTATTTGAATGTCGAGGAGTGTGGCCTGTACGTCAATCACCGGATATCCCATAAGCACACCACCCATTTCGGCCTCCAGTATGCCCTGTTTGATGGAATTCAGGAAGTCTTCGGTAAGGTCTGGGCTTTCGCATCGGTCTACGAAAACATTGCCGGTACTTCTCGGCAGGGGTGATATCTCAAGCCTCACTCCTGCAAAATGTTGCTGTCCCGCGAGTTCCCGATGGAAGATTTCCTCGCGCTCCACCGGTCTTGTCACTGTCTCCCGATAGACGACCTGAGGTTTCCCCTGGTTTGTTTGCACAAAAAACTCTCTTTGAAGGCGACCAATAATGATTTCCAGGTGCAATTCGCCCATCCCCGATATAAGGATCTGACCCGTCTCATCGTCTATCCTGAACTTGAATGTGGGGTCTTCATCGGACAATTTATTTAGCGAATCAAGAAGCTTATCGTGGTCTTGGACCCTTTTGGGCTCCACGGCCACACTGATGACCGGCTCATCGAATTGGATGGGTTCAAGTAAGATGGGTTTTTCCTCGGCGCACAGGGTGTCTCCAGTGGTTGTCAGCTTCAGACCCGTGGCAGCCACTATATCACCCGCGGAGGCGTGATCTATACGTTCTCTCTTGTTAGAGTGCATCTTCAGGAGGCGTGCGACTTTCTCCTTGACCTTGCTGCGAGGATTGAAAATGAGATCTCCGGTTTTTATTGATCCTGAGTAGACCCTGAAATAGGTCATTTTTCTCCCTTGATCCATTATTACCTTAAAGGCGAGGGCGGAAAAAGGCGCATTTACCTTTGCCGTCCGCGACTCTTCCCTTCCAGAAGAGGGGACTTGCCCGATGATTGGGGGAATATCAATAGGAGAGGGCAGGTAGTCAACGATCCCGTCCAATAGGGGTTGTATGCCCTTGTTTCTTAGCGCTGCGCCGCAGAAGATGGGCACCAGTTTGAGTTTGATAGTGGCCTCACGTATGGCCGCGTGAAGTTCATGTCCTTTTATTTCCTCTTCAGAGACGTATTTTTCCATTATCTGATCATTGTTATCGGCAAGCGTTTCTAAGAGCAGCTCCCTGTATCGAGAGGCCTCCTCCATCAATTCCGAAGGAATGGGGGCCTCTGCGAACGCCGCGCCTAGCGTCTCTTCTTCCCACAAGATCCCCTTCATCTTAATAAGGTCAATTACCCCCTTGAGATCATTTTCCATGCCCCAGGGTAACTGGAGAACAAGCGGAATGGCTCCAAGACGATCCTTGATCATCTGCACGGTCCCGAAAAAATCTGCTCCTACACGATCCAGTTTGTTGATGAAGGCTATTTTTGGCACCTTGTACCTATCTGCCTGATGCCAAACTGTTTCAGATTGGGGTTCCACGCCTCCCACCGCGCAAAAAATCCCGATCGCGCCATCCAATACGCGGAGTGAGCGTTCCACTTCAATGGTGAAATCAACGTGCCCCGGGGTATCAATGATATTGATGGTATGTCCGCGCCAATTGCAAGATGTCACTGCAGAGGTTATGGTGATGCCACGTTCCTTTTCTTCCAGCATCCAATCCATAGTGGACTCACCGTTGTGCACCTCTCCCATCTTGTGAACGCGGCCGGTGTAAAAGAGCACTCGTTCCGTGACGGTAGTCTTCCCCGCGTCAATATGGGCAATAATCCCTATATTACGTGTCTTGGTTAGTTTTTGGGTTGGTGGCATATTCAAACTGATGATCCTTTGCGCATTCTGCGCCTGCGGTGAAAAAGGGCTTCCAAAGCTCAATACCCCTATTCATTGAGGTAATACGGTCTAGTCCATTGACATGACGCGTAAATCTAAGGTATCTTTCATGGCGTGTCAAGGTATTAGAATAAAGGGTGGCACGTAGCTTACCTACAAGATATGAAAACAAGACATGCAGTGAGTAGCCCTACCGGTCAACATTTGACGGAAATGTTTGATCTATTGTTTGCCCACTTTGGTCCCCAGAACTGGTGGCCCGCCGAGACAGAACTGGAGGTGATGGTAGGGGCTGTCCTCACCCAGAACACGAACTGGAAGAATGTGGAAAGGGCTATTGAGAACCTCAAGAAAAGCGATTTCCTCTCTGTTGATGCCCTTCATTTTCTTTCCGTGCCCGAGCTGGCAGAAGAGATTCGCCCTGCCGGGTATTTCAATATAAAGGCCAAGAGGTTAAAAAATCTTATAGAATTCATTATGGAGAGATACCGGGGAGACCTGTCGTCGTTTTTGGATGCCGAGACCCAGGACCTCAGGGAAGGCCTCCTCTCGGTCAAGGGGATTGGTCCTGAAACCGCTGATAGTATCCTGCTTTATGCGGCCACCCGTCCCGTGTTTGTCATTGATGCCTATACTCACCGGATCTTGATGCGCCACGGGATGGCGGAGGAGGCCGCTACATACTACGAATTGCAGGAGCTATTTATGGGACATCTACCCGAAGACCCGATTTTCTTTAACGAGTTTCATGCCATGATCGTACAGGCAGGCAAGGAATATTGTCGCAGGAGGCCCCTGTGTGCAAGCTGCCCTCTCGAAAGGTGGGGACCAGTTACGTACCACGATTTTAATGGCTTGAAATGAAATTCTTATTCTGATAAAAAATCAGGCTGTCATATTTATTCACCGCCCGTTCGCTCTGCTCACTAGAGGCGCAGAGAACGCAAAGCTTAAGGTATTTTTTTTGTTTTCCGTTGAGAGGACGGAAGACAAAAAGAGACGCCCTATGATTATCAGTCAAATATGTAGTGCATCTATAATAAGACGCAGTAATCTTTAAATTGTCGCCTCTCACGACAATTTAAGAGAACAAATTTCTCTGCGTGCTTGGCGCCTCGGTGGTGAAATTTGCAACCTTGCAAAACCGTTTTTGGACAAGAATGACTCGAAATATATTATCCAGCGAGCTAAAGACATGAAGGCGTATGTAAGGGCCTTGAGGGCGCCGTTCCTGGCAGGTTCTCTAACTCCGGTGGTTATTGGTTCTGCCTTTGCGTTTGTCAAAGAGAATTTTTCCTTCCAATTTTTTTTGATCAGTGCCCTGGGTGTGGCGGCAATCCACCTGGGCGCAAACCTCATCAATGATTACCACGATGCCAGGGGGAGTGATCCAATCAATGTGCGGTTTACACCATTTAGTGGCGGTAGCCGTGTAATTCAAAATGAAGAAGTTTCGCCCTGGGTCATACTTTTGATGGCGCTATTCTTTTTTACGCTTGGCGCGGGCGTAGGTATCTATCTGGTCTATCTGGGCAGACCCTTGGTTCTCTTAATCGGTCTTTTGGGTTTGGCCGCTGGATGGAGTTACTCAGCGCCCCCCTTGCAGTTTATGTCACGAGGATGGGGCGAGGTATTGATATTTTTTGCCTTTGGCCCGCTCATCACCTTTGGGACATATTATGTGATGTCCGGATCGCTAAGTTGGACCGCCTTTGCCCTCGGGTTCCCCCAGGGATTTCTGATTGCCGGGGTTATCTGGATCAATCAATTTCCAGACTATCAGGCCGATCGGGATGCCGGGAAGAAGAACCTCGTAGTCAAGTGGGGTCCCGGATTTACCAGATACTTATATTGCTGTATCCTGTTGCTTGCCTTTTTCGCGGTTATCTTTCTGATCAGCGTAATGGGGCTGTCCTATTTGATCATGCTGACCTTTGTTGTCTTTCCGCTCGCACTCAAGGCGATGAGAATCTTATGGAGGGAATACATGTCACATGAAGGGGTAGTGCCGGCTCAGGCCCTGACCATACAGTTGGTGCTCTTTCATGGTCTTTTGCTATCCCTTGGCCTGGTCTTGAGCCGGTTGATCGGGGTTTGAT
>CAYYPQ010000044.1:28819-31052 GCA_964473615.1 uncultured Desulfobacteraceae bacterium | reverse complement strand
TGAACAGAAATGGATCGACCGACTCTGCGGATGGCGCGGTTTACAACCCTGCTGGTCTGGTAAAGATGAAGGATGGCCGTTATATAAACTTCAGCATCATACAAGGTCGCCCAATCTACTGGCACACCATTAGTGGCGTGGATTACAAGGATGATACCCCCAACATTATACCCGGCCTGCATATGCTTTATAAGAAGGACAAATGGGCCGCCTTTGGGTCTGTTACTATACTTTCGGGCGGTGGCAAGGCGGTGTATGAAAATGGCTCTGCTACGACCCTGACTATTGGCCAGTCATATATGGCAGGAGTTAATGCAGCCCTGGGGGCAAGTATCTACGATACCTTAAACACCCAGCTCGATGCCAACGAATTCTCTCGCGGCTTTACAGCGGGTGGGGCCTATGCAATCAACGACAAAGTTTCCGTATCGCTTGGAGCAAGATATATCTACGCTCTTAGCAAGGTAAAAAGCCGGATCACGGTCAGGGACACAGACGGCCCCTATCCTGACTCAACGGCCCTTCTCGACTATAAGGCAACAGGCGATGGTATCTGCGGAATCGTGGGCCTGAACATCTCCCCAAACGAAGACCTCAACATCGGAATGAGGTATGAAAGCGAGACAAAAATTGATTTGAAAAAGAAGATCTATCAGGCCGATATCCAGGGTATTCTCACACCCGGAGAAAAGGTCAGTAGGAATTTTCCTGCCCTGTTTGGTCTCGGCATTTCATATCAACTGGATCCCAAGCTCAGGGTTGATACGGGCTTTAACTATTACTTCAACAGGGATGCCACATGGGATGATGTGGCCTTGACTACCACGCGCAATGAGAGCAATGGCGATAACGGCTTTTCCGCTGGGATCGCCTTTGAATACAAAATCAAGCCTAAGTGGAAATGCAGCCTGGGCTATGCATACATGGATACAGGGCTGGATGCGGATGACATGACACCGGAAGAACCAGAGCTTAATGCCCACTATATTTCTACAGGATTTGCCTATGAGGTAAGGCCCGATCTGAATATGAATGTGGGCGCGTTAAGGGGTTTCTACATAGATAAGACAACATCGAGCGGCATGAGCCTTAATAAAGAGCTCTACGTCTTTGCGGTGGGTATGCAGTATAAGTTCAAGTAGAGCCCGGCATAGGCCTTCACGATCAACCCTAAAATTTTACCCCCTAAATCCTCCCCCTTCAATGGACAGGATTTAGGGGGTTTTTTTATGCCCAATGTAAATGACATCTTGACCATTTGCCTCTTTTGTGGGACATTTACAGTCGAAAAAATAAGAATGCATGATGGAGGAAGAAAATGAAAAACAAGGTCGTCATCAGTGCCGCAATAACTGGATCAATTCACACGCCTACCATGTCTCCTTATCTTCCCATCACACCGGAAGAAATCGCACAAAACGCCATTGATGCGGCAAAGGCGGGTGCCGCGGCAGTACATATCCACGCGCGTAACCCGGAAAATGGCATGCCCAGTCCTGATTTGAACCTGTTCAGGCAGATAATAGAAAAAATAAAATCGGAAGTGGATGTCATCATTTGTACCACCACGGGCGGTGGCGTTGGGATGACAGTGGAACAGAGGCTCGCCGTTGTCCCTGAATTCAATCCTGAACTCGCATCATTCAATATGGGGTCCATAAACTTCGGACTATTCCCCATGGCAGCGAAAGACAGGGAGTGGAAGTATGACTGGGAAAAGGTTATGCTTGAAAAGACCAAGGCGTTCGTATTTCAAAACACTTTCGCAGACCTGGAACAGATCTGTAAGACCATGCGTGATCAAGGCACAAAACCTGAACTCGAGATATATGATGTCGGTCATCTATATAATGCCGCCTATCTGCTGTCACAAGGGCTCCTGGAACCTCCCATATACATGCAGTTCGTAATGGGCATACTGGGAGGTATTCAGTCCACGATCTACGACCTTGTCCATATGAAACAGACGGCAGACAGGATTTTTGGGGAGGGCAAATACCGGTGGTCCGCCTTTGGGGCCGGACGCATGGAATTCCAGATTTGTACAAGTGCTGCCCTTTTGGGAGGAAACTGCCGTGTTGGTATGGAGGATAACCTCTATCTTGACAAGGGAGTCCTGGCAAAGAGTAACGCCGAGCTTGTGGAAAAGATGGTGCGTATCCTCAAGGAGTTCAACTTAGAGCCGGCAACGCCGGATGAGGCCAGGGATATTCTGGTAATCAAAAAAAAGTAG
>CAYYPQ010000044.1:27143-28719 GCA_964473615.1 uncultured Desulfobacteraceae bacterium | reverse complement strand
TCGTGGGGCAATTTGAAGGACGTAGATTTCTGGCCCTAATTAAAGGTTCGGCACGTATTCATCAGGCGCCCTATTCGCTCTATCTCAACAACAATCTCGTCACCATCCTTGAGGTAGATGGAGGGGTCTCTGAACGCACCGACGCCACTTGGCGTGCCTGTAAGAATAACGTCGCCAGGAAATAAGGTAAAATGCTGAGACAGAAACTCGATCAGGGTATCTACACCGAAGATGAGTAGACCTGTGCTACTATCCTGCATAAGATGACCGTTAAGCCAGCACCGGATCTTCAGGGAATGAGGATCTGGAACCTCGTCAGCGGTGATGATCCATGGCCCAATCGGACAAAAGGTATCCAGTGATTTTCCACGGACCCATTGGCCATCGCCAAACTGAAGATCCCTGGCGCTGACATCGTTGGCGCAGGTGTACCCGAATACTGATTTCAAGGCCTCCTCTTTCGGGCACCCGTGAACTTTTTTTCCGATAACGACAGCCATCTCTGCCTCGAAATCCACCTTGCTCGTTATGTTTATATCCCACGAAATCCCATCACCGGGGCCGATCAGGCTATTTGGGAACTTGGCAAAGACGAGAGGGACTTGAGGTATGGTCCCCTTGCTCTCGGCGGCATGGTCTTTATAATTCAGGCCGATTGCTATAATTTTTGAAGGCCGGCTAATCGGTGGCGCTAATTTCACATTTTCAATCGAAAGAGGTATGCCGCATTTTTTGACAGCACCTCTCCCGGCAATCAAGCTCACCATATCCCCATCGAAATCAATAGGTGTTATGGTCTCGGCCTCAATCAGGCCCAAACGAAGCCTCTCATTGTCATAGAATTGTACGAGTTTCATATTGGCTATCCTCGGCAGTAGTATTTAGCTGCAAAATTTTTCGCAAGAGGTGGTGTAAAATACATTGGCACTTGAAATACATGTCATATGCGGTTACGATTATAACCATCGAACTTAACGCGCATCTTTAGAGGAGTAAATAAACTGGGATCACGCAGCATAAAAAGAGAGTGCAATTGTATTTCCAAAGAGGAATTCTGTCGCTTTTGCCACTTACTATATGACAGACATCTGGTTTCTGGGGTTGGTGGTAATGTGGCGGCTCGGGCAGGTAATGAGACGTTTCTTACCCCTTCCGGCTATTCCCTTCGTGACATGAAAACGGATTTGGTAGTCACGATCAATGAAACAGGAGAAATTCTGGGGCCTGCGAGTCCCACCAAGGATATAAATATGCACCTCCGCATACTGCGTGCCAGGGCTGAGGTGAATATAGTCTGCCACATTCATGGCGCGTACATTATTGCCGCTTCAGCAATGTTGGACCCTGGTCCTGATGCCCTTCCATCACTCACGCCAGGATTTGTTTATTTTGCCCACCCTCTTCCCATGATCCCATTTATGGTTCCAGGGACCGAAACACTTGCAAAGACAGTGGCCACACAGTTGGCAAAAAATAACTCCCGAGCCGTTCTTTTGCAAAACCATGGCCTGGTTGCCCTGGGAAAAGATTTTAGTGAGGCCCTCAATATTGCTGAGGAAGTCGATGAGGCAGCCCG
>CAYYPQ010000044.1:0-27043 GCA_964473615.1 uncultured Desulfobacteraceae bacterium | reverse complement strand
AAAGGGAGGTGTTATCTTAAATCTTTTCAAGAAAAACACAGGGATTGGGAGAGAAGCAAACCCTTTGTCTCATCACCTTCAAACGATTAGGACTAGTCAGAGTCCAAATTGGAGTTTATGCGATTACCCTTTTGTTGCTACCAGCACGCCACTCCTGTGAAAATAATCGGACATTTCATGTACATTTTTCCGGTCTTTTGCAATAAAATTTTCCATCATACGAAAGGCCTCATCATCAGTAAATTGACGTGGCGGGTGTTTACAAAAGTAGGCACACGGTGCGTCCAAAACACCACCTTGTCCGCGGTCAAGGGCCAGTTTGGCACATCGAATTGAGTCAATGACGACACCGGCAGAATTGGGTGAATCCTCGACTGAGAGGCGAAGCTCTAAATCCATAGGCACATCGCCGAACAGCTTCCCTTCCATGCGGATAAAACAGACCTTATTGTCCTTCTGCCATGGCACATAATCGCTGGGGCCGACATGAATATTCATGTTGTCCAGGCGCCGTGCGGCAACGGCCTGGACTGCCTCAGTCTTGGATTCTTTCTTTGAAGCCAGACGATGTCGGTTCAGCATATTTAGAAAATCCGTATTACCCCCCGTGTTAAGTTGATAGGTTCGTTCGAGCTTGACCCCACGTTTATTGAAAAGATCGGTGAGGGCGCGATGAGTTATGGTAGCGCCTAATTGAGACTTGACATCATCACCGATTAGAGGGATATTTTTCTCCTTAAAACGATTTGCCCACTCCGGATTACTTGCAATAAATACCGGGATATTGTTAATGAAAGCGACCCCTGCCGCCAGCGCACAGTCTGCGTAAAATCGCGTAGCCTCTTCAGAGCCGACGGGCATATAATTCAAAAAAATTTGTGCTTGAGTATCCTTGAGTATATCAACTACTTCTGCCATAGTAGGCTCCGGTTTATCAGATGGAACAAAGGTATACTCTGCTTCATAATCCCTCATATGCTCGGACAAGCCATCCAGTATCCTCCCCATCTGAACGGTGACTCCTGATGGGGAAACATCAGGACAGAAGACCTTAGTACAGTTAGGCCCGGCAAAAATTGCTTCATTCACGTATTTACCAACCTTGCGCCTGTCAATATCAAACGCTGCTACCACCTCGATGTCTCCGGGCTCAAATCCCCCGATTTGCCAGTGCATTAAGCCGATGGCGTCTTGCGAGGTTTTATGGCTATAATAATGTATCCCTTGAACCAATGAACTGGCACAGTTTCCCACACCCGCGATCGCAATCTTTATCTTGCCCATAATTTGGCCTGCCTCCTCTTCAAGTTTTCCTGAATTATTTCTTTGGCTTGCTTCCCCAATTAGTGAGGAAAAAGTGGTCAAGGATTCGAAGATTCAAGGGTTTGTTTTCCAAAGGGTAAATACTCAGGTGAATAGGCTGAAGGTAGAAGGCTTAAGGTATTCCCCACTCTTTTGGAAAGGACCCTTTTAGTGTAATCAATTTAAGTTGAGCCACCAATGCTGTATCTCAAAGAACAACTTACGCCTCACGATTATCCATAATTGTTGATCTGTCAAGGGAAAACATCCGGTTATTTTATGATTCTTCCACCTCTTGTTCCCAAACTTTATCCGTTTGAGGTCTATAGGTATCTCCCACAGGATTTCCGTCTATCTTGCATATGACCGGTAATGGATGTGCCTGTTCATGTTCTTCAAGCGCCTTTTCCCATTTTGACTTTGCTGTGTCCTCAAGGGAGACCCAGCCCAATCTCCCGCGGCACTTTGGAAACTTTGAGCAGCTCAGCCATGGCAGCCGTGCCCCGCGCCGAAGGTTTAGTGGAGCACCACACTTAGGACAGGGCAAATCCGTAACAAGAGGTGGAATTTTGGGAGGGCTCACAAATCCTTTTTTGTCAAGATTTACTATGCCGTCACATTCAGGATATTTTGTGCAACTTAAAAACGATCCATAGCGACCTTTTCTTAGTAGCATGGGGGCCCCACACTTGGGACAGGCCACGTCGGTCTGCTCAGGGGGCATCGGCCTCCCTTCGTCGTCGATCGGGGAGGCAAATTTGCAGTCCGGGTACCTAGAACAACTCAGGAACCGTCCATTCCGACCAAAACGATATACGGTACTGCCTTCGCACTGTGGACAGGTGTGAGGTGCGGGACGAGTTTCCGCTTTTGCGTGCCCCATACCTTCATATGCTGTATCAAGACTTTGCTTGAATGGTCCATAAAAGCACTTGAGCATCTGTACCCAATCGGCGTGCTTCATTTCGATGTCGTCGAGCTGCTGTTCCATGTCACGCGTATAGTTGACATGTAATATCTCAGGAAAGGCCTCAATCAACTTGTCAGTAACCACCTTTCCCAGGTCTGTGGCATGGAATCGATTCTGGATTTTTTCAACATATTTCCTGAGCTGGATAACTTGAATGATCTGCGCATATGTGCTTGGCCGTCCGATTCCTTCTGCCTCCAGTTTCTTAATCAACGATGCCTCGGTGTATCGAGGTGGCGGGGAGGTGAAATACTGTCTGGGATCGATCTGGATCGCCGCAAGCGCTTGTTCCACGACAAGAGGAGGCAAGGTTGCCTCATCAGAGGCGTGTGGAAGGCCGACCACCTTATAGAACCCATCAAAGATCAGCACCCTACCAATGGCACGGAAGACCAATTCGTTATCCCCAGATACCCCAGAGATCGCGACTGTCGTCGCATCCCACTGGGCATCTGTCAGCTGACACGCTATGAATCTTTCCCATATCAATTTATAGAGACTATATTGCTTCTCATTCAACGAGGAGCGAATGCGATCAGGCGTGAGATCCACATTGGTTGGCCGGACCGCTTCATGGGCCTCCTGAGCCCCCTTGTTTGGGGAAGCAAAGAAGTTCGCCTTTGGCGGCAGATATGGATCTCCAAACTGGGAGGCGATATATTCCCTGGCCATTTTGATCGCTTCTACCGCAAGATGGGTCGAGTCAGTTCGCATATAGGTGATTAGACCCACGGAACCCATACTACCAATCGATACACCCTCATACAGAGACTGGGCCGTACTCATAGTGGATTGGGCGGTAAAACCGAGTTGATTGGCTGCGGTCTGCTGAAGAGTGCTGGTAATAAATGGGGCGAGCGGCCTTGTTTTTGTTCTCTTTGTCTGAATTGATTTCACGCGCCACTCTGGACCTCCTGCCACATGGCCAATTAATTGAATGCCATGCCGTGCGGCCCCCTTCGCATTTGGGTTAGATTTTTGCCTCTTTTCATCGAGTTTAAACCCTGCCCCTTCTGCGGCAGCCAATGCCGTCCTAAAGTCATTTGTCTTGAACTTTTTACCATTTATTTCGAGTAATTCCGCGGACAGGCACCCATGCTCAGCCAGCCAGGCATCCTTTTCCCGCACCGTCCGCCCATTGCTCTTCCTGCCATTTTTCTTTTCCGGGGCCTTGGCCAGCCAGTCGACCCACTCTTTTGACAAGATGTCATTCTCCGCGAGATCGATGCCAAAATAACCTATCACTCTCCAGTATTCTTCAGGTGTGAACGCGGCGATCTCACGCTCCCGCTCGACCACCAACCTGACCGCAACCGATTGGACACGACCAGCGCTTAATCCACCTGCCACTTTTCTCCACAAGAGAGGCGAAACCTGATAGCCAACTATACGATCTAGTATGCGCCGTGCTTGCTGTGCATTGACCTTGTCCATGTCAATCACACGAGGATTGTTGAAGGCCTTTTCTATTTCCCTTTTCGTAATGGCATTAAATACAACCCTGTTGGCATTTTCTGGTTTGACACTAAGGGCCTCTGCCAAGTGCCATGCAATTGCCTCTCCTTCACGATCCAGGTCAGTCGCAAGCCAGATACCCGAGGCCTTTTTGGCGGCCTGTCTCAATTCCTTGACCGTCGTGCCTTTGCCTTTGATTATCTGGTAGGCCGGTCTGAAGTCATGATCGAGATCGACACCGGGCACGGGGTCCTTGACTCCCTTTGGATTTTTTGCAGGGAGGTCCCGCACGTGTCCCACCGACGCAGCAACCACATAATCCGGCCCCAGATATTTATTAATAGTTCTCGCCTTCGCCGGGGACTCAACGATTACCAACTGCTTCCCAGTTGTATCGGCTATTGAGGTAGACCTCTTTCTCTGTCTTGCAACCTTCTTTTTTTCCATGTTTGATTTCCTTGACGTAACTATTCAGGGTGGTTAGGCTATAGGCTATCTACCTGAGCAGTTACTCCTTGACAGAATAAAGCGCTCAGGAATACAGGTGTCCGTATTATCAGCGCACGAACATCTTGCCGGGGAGCTGCCTTACCAAACCTTTTAATTCCATCTTCATCAAGATACTCAAGAGCTGCCCTGGATCAAAATCGCCCATCCTTCCTATGTCATCAATATGAATCGGATAATCACCTATAATTTCATATATTTTTTTCTCAAACTGATCCATATCCGCAGGGGTATGGAGAGCAGATCCTCTATCATAAATGTCTTGTCCATATCCCATAAATCCGAATTCTTCCAGGACATCATCGGCGTTTTCAATCAGCTTTGCCCCTTGTTTTATCAAGAGATGAGATCCCGTGCTCTTAAAGGAGTCAATGCTTCCAGGCACAGCAAACACGTCGCGACCCTGATCAAGCGCGAATGAGGCCGTAATCAACGAACCACTTTTCTTCGTCGCTTCCACGACAACGACCCCCTTGCTAAGGCCGCTTATAATCCTATTACGTATAGGAAAATTCTTTGGTTCAGGAGGAGTGCCAACGGGAAACTCGGAAATAATAGCCCCTGTTTCCAAGATCTGCGCGAAGAGTTTCCTATTTGAAGGAGGATAAACCACGTCAATACCTGTTCCCAATACCGCGACAGTAAATCCGTCACCCCTGAGACAACCCCTGTGAGCGGCGGAATCTATCCCTTTGGCCAAACCGCTGACCACCCCCACTCCTCGCCTAGAAAGCCCTAACGCGATTTTCTCCGCACCCCTCAGTCCATAATGCGTTGGATTTCTCGAACCCACAACGCCAATAAAGGTCTGATCCACGGGGATATCCTTCCCCCTAATATATATGACCATTGGAGGATAATGGATTTCTTTTAAAAGAACGGGATAAGAAGAATCTTCATAGGTAATAAACCGGGCATGGCATTTCTCTACTCTCCTCAATTCCTCTTCAGGATCCGACAAAAAATCCCTATTAACAATCCTATGCGCTATCTCCTCACGGATTCCTTCTACTCTCGTTAACTCTCGAAGGCCTACCTCAAAGATGGATCGTGGACTGCCAAACTGCTTCAGCAGGTTCCTTAGCGCGGTGTTGCCTAGACCCTGAATCATACATAGGGCCAGCCAAGCACATCTTTCATCTGGCCATGCTATCATGGAAAGGGTAGAAAAGTATTCATGATAGAGGGTTATTGAATTCAGTTATAGCTGGTTAGAGATGGCGGGAATATAAAACAGACACGCGGGAGTTAGTCAAGCATTTTCTTTGGAACCAATCAGCCCATGACCGCTACTTGACAAGGCATTTAGGCAATGCTGAAAGGACACGTTTGGCCTTTGCGCAATCAACACCCTTTAAGTGCGCACCCTTAGAAAATTCCTCCTTTGCAGCAATAACCACGCCAGTGGCCGTATCTGCCCTGGAATCCAAGACTAGTACGTGGCCTAATACAACATCCGGCAGAGATGCATTTGGGGAAGACTCCACACGCCTCTCTCTTATGACCTCGAAAAGATTTCCTCTTTTAATCCCCTTGTCAGTACCGTGCTCCAAGTAAACCACTGAAAACTGACCAATCATTTCGCGCTGGTCTTTAATCGCCACAATGTTTGTGGTCAAGTTATGATCTACAGGCACAGGCTGCACACAGGGGGAAGCAGGCCTGTAGGGTAAGATTAAATCGCCCCGATGAATACTTCTATAATTTGCTGTTATTTCAGCCTGATATATATTTTCCTTCACCTTATCCTTGAGCTTAAGTCTCCCCAGAAAGGAGATGGCATATCCCAGATCTTTACCTGTGAGGGGATGATTGAGGAGTGAGGACTTACGATATATAGTAAAAACATCTCCTGACTTGGCCTCTCTTCCTTTTTCAATGGCAACATAAATTGTGTCACCCTTGTATAGGCCTTCTCTCAGGGTCTCATCTGAAAAAATGGATCCCCAAGCCTCCAGTTCCTGAAAAGAAAAGAAACCAGTAGCATCAACATTTGTGAAACCAGAGACATCAATGCCTCTTTCTAATGGAGCTCTTTTCTTTTTCTCAATGGGTGCAATGGGTGGTTCTTTTTTAACCGGTACGTCTTCTAACAGGGTAATCACATCGCCTGGTGTTAGAAGATGTGGGTTAGTGATAAAGGAATTCATTTCCCACAGCTTTGGCCATAGACCGGGATTTCCATAGTATTCTTCACAGATATCCCAGAGGGTATCCCCTTTTTTCACCGTATGGGTAAGCGGTTGGGCACAGATAAGCGTACATGTGCCAGAATAGACAAACAATATTCCAAAGGCCATCAACAAAATGAGCAACAGATACCGGTTTTTCACTTTCCTGTCCTCGCCTTAAGGGTTATCGTCAATATTGAAATTTAGACGTAAGTTTTGTATCTTGTCAGCTAATTGTCAAGGGGTTTTTGATACCCTAAGTTAAACCATTTACAAAATCAAATTTTTTCTTAAATTATTCCTAATGATTCACTTTTCTATATGACCCTAAAGCGTTACCCACAGGGAGGTTGCCAAACAATTTATTTTGGGTCCTCTACAAAAGAGTTGGCGATACCCTAAGGGTTCTAGGGGTCAAGGATTCAAAATTTAGAGTAAAGTGCTTAAGAATTACAAAGAAGTGAAAGTCTGGGAAAGCCGCGGCTCTGGTCCCGACATTTTGCGGTCGGGATTAAGGTCGGGATGTCGCACCACTAAGTTCCGTCAATTACGAAGCAATCCGGCGAGACTAAGTGGTGTCACGGGCTTTCCCGTGGGGAGCCACTAATGCCAATCTATGAATATGAGGCCCTAAATCCAGCCCATAGTTGTAAAAAATGTCTTGGTAGGTTCGAAACCATCCAAGGAGTTGATGAACATCCACTTTCCATCTGTCCGTGTTGTGGGCACAAGGTGAAAAAAGTCATTTCTTATTGTCACGCTGCAATTGTTGAGCCCGCTGAAGAGGATCTCGGAGTAGAAAGAAAAATAGGCGAATATGAAAAGAGTGGGATGTGGAGCCATGCAGCAGAACTCGCAGACAAATACTCTGAAAAAAGAAATGATAGAGAAATGAAAACGAGGGCCCTTGAGGATTACAAAAAGGCGGGACACAATGCAGACGCCCTAGCGGTAGATGTGAAGAAAAAAGACTGATGAGAGGCCTTTACTCATGGGGATAGAGACTCTGATTTCTGGAAAAAATGGTGACGAAGAGATCATGGTTGATAGGGATGCGGGGAAAACCTGCTCAGGTTGTTTTACTGAACATCAGCGGGAGATGGCATAAGCCAAATAAACTTTGCGAACCTAGCATCCAGATCGTCTGCGGAGACACGTTCATACTCTTCACAAAATTCTTGCCACACCAAAGTAAGGGTGTTTTTTAGGGTAGCCTGATCTTTTGGCTCAAGACCGAGAGTAAATGACATGAAATCTCCGACAAAGATTTCTTCAAATCCTGGCATCCGGTATGGTATTCTAATATCTCCACGCCTGAGAAGGAGAAACAATTCCTTTGCCTGCTCAACAGAAATGGCCTTGAAATTCAGCTCTAGACTTAACAGTTGCCTGGCCCAAAGGTTGAATAGAAGGGGGTGAAAGGTTAACTGGCTATCCTCTATTATGTCTTCATCCAGGGAATAACGCTCCGTCAGTTGCTCAATGAGATTATCCAAAAGCATGAGGCAATGAATAAGTTTACGGCAGGCATCCAATTCAGAGATTAGCTCAAACTCTCTATATTCCCCACCCCCTGCAAAGGCGGTATAAAGGAGAGGTTTTGTCTTTGTTAATCCGGCTAGGGTTCCCCCCCACTCTGTGCCCCAGAAACCAAAATCAAGGCCTTTCTTATAAAACCAGCTCTTCTTTAGCCAACGTTCTGCCTCCCATTTCAGTTCAAGTGCAAGGCCGAAGCCTACCCGAAAAATGGAAACCAGTGAATTGGTTGTCACAAGCCTTTCAGCCAGAGAAATATCCCTGCCACAAAACCTTTCAAGGCCCACATTTAAATACCCAGCCGCTTTTCGGCATGTATTAACAAGGTCATCAAGCCCATTCACCACAATACCGTCGGCAGAAAGAATCTGATTACAAAGGCCCGAAAACTCGAGATGGATCCTGTCTAAAAGGGCATTTTCTGAAATCCTGGAAATTGCTGTTCCTAAGATATTTTGACCCCCTGAATGATAAAGGGGCAGGACAGGAACCGAAATGGTAGAGCTTTCATCAAAACTGAGATCGGTCCCCTTGGTCGAATTGTCAATGCTTACACTGTTAGGATTCAGGGGGGCATAAACAGAAACGGCCTCTTCAAATGGTAAGAACCCATGTTCAGCTAGGCGTACGTTTCTGAGCCGATACATCTCTTCCTCAATTTCAGCGGGAAGGACACCAGCGATACCTAGGACAAGTGCCTGATACCGGTTAAAATTCTCACTTGCCATGCTCCGCAAAATATTCTCTGCCACCTCACGATGGTCTTTATCCAGAACTCTGATGTAAAATACGCCATCAAGGGTAAAAAATCCGCTCCCTAGATCGTTGACCTTATCCTCTTCCCTTATCACCACCTCAATGCTCTTGAAAAAATAGTAATATGCAAAGGCCTGGCCATCGGTAAACAACCACTTGACAAGCCTCCCGGGAGCTGCCTGTCCCAATTTCTCGAGCCATCGGGAGCTCTGAACCATATTTACACGATCTTTCTGCCAAGTCTCCAGATCCAGGAGATACTGCCACTGCTCTTCTGAGGCCAATTCAAGGAGGGCAAGACAGTCATCTTCACCGATCTTTTTTACCAGCCAAAAAAAATCTTCCGGGGTGACCTGTTGGATCAATTGTCTTGTATTATCTACTTCCAATATTCTTTTCAATATCTCTCTGCCGGAAAGGCGGTAAAGCTCTGTTAAAATTATATTAAGCGCCTTATCCTCCTTTCTCCCCGACCCCTTTTCACTTTCATTGGCCTGTTGTTTCCTGTTATCCTCCATGGTCACGTTCTTCCCTTCGTAAGGTCTTTAGGGGATACATACAAGTTTTTTGCCACAGGCTTCTTTTGACTCTTGATTGACGAGAAACCCACTGCTATTATTTGTAATATCCAGTTTGCTGTCAAGTCTAGCATTTAGGAATGAAAAAGATAAGGCCGTTTTTGACTTTTTTATGGATCTATGATTATGTTGTTAAATAAGGCATCGGTTCAACTTTGTTCGGAGGCATAATGATCGATCTCATTGCAAAGGGCGGCATTTTCATGTATCCTCTTATCTGTTGCTCTGTAGTTGCGCTAGCTGTATTCCTCGAACGCCTATGGGTCCTCAGGCGTAGATACATTATCCCAGAAGAGTTCATCCGAACTGTGGAAGAACTACTAAAAAAACAAAAGCTGTCAGAGACAATCTATCTGTGCCAAAGTGATATGTCATCTATTGCCAAAATCTTTCTGGCCGGGCTAAAAAACAGTCAAAAAGGTATGTGGCTGATAAAGGAGGCAATAGAAGAAAGGGGAAGCCGCGAAGCAACGATCCTTGAAAAAAACGTGGGGATATTGTCTACTATTGCCAATGTGACCCCTTTGCTTGGACTTCTGGGCACCGTATCCGGGATGATTAAGACCTTTAATGCCATCTCTGTCCAGGGCATAGGCAACGCGGCCCCCTTAGCTGGGGGAATTGCAGAGGCCTTAATTACCACAGCTACCGGGCTCTGTATAGCAATTCCGGCCCTTGTCTGCCATCGTTTCTTGAAAGACAAGGCCAGCGGCCTTATTTTTGAAATGGAAGAAGATTCAATCAGGCTGGTAGAATTGATGGAAAACTATAGTAAGTCCGTATCTTGATAATCTAAATATTCCCCTCCACTTCAAGCAAATGGTGATTCCTTTTTTTTGTTATGGGCTCACCGATTAATATTGGCATATGCGATTTAGGAAGATAAAAGAAGAAGAACATACACCCGGGATTACCCCTCTCATTGATATTGTCTTTTTGCTCTTGATCTTTTTTATGGTGACTTCTCACTTTCATGTTGCTTCAGGGATTCCCATCAGACTGCCAAAATTGGCCCAAAAGGCCTATGACAGAAAAAGCCACAAGATTATTCTCGTGGTTGACAAAGATGGCCGTATTTTTTTCAAAGGTGAGCAGATTGATATCAGAAAACTGGGATCAAAGTTGAAAAGTCTGGTTGGAAAAGGCGGGCCGAGTCATCTGCTCTTGGAGGCTGATAAGGACGTTAAACACGGCAGAGTGGTTCAGGTTATGGATCTTGCCAAGAGGGCCGGGGTTTCTTCCATCATTATTGCCGCCCAATGGGCTCCCGAGAAGGTGTTCTAAATTGAGGCCAAGAAACAAAAAATTCTGGAAAATTCTTTTGATTATTTTTTTCTTTCTCGCGCCCATTATATACTGGCTTTCATTTGGTGAGCATGGTTTTGTGCATCTCTACCGTACGGAGATGAAACGTCAGGCCTATCTTGCGAGAATACAAAAACTGGCAGAAAAAAATCAGGCATTGATGGAAGAAGTGCAACGCCTTCGTAAGGACATGAAATATGTTGAAACCGTGGCAAGAGATGAGTTAAATCTGGTCAAGAAAAATGAGGTCATTTACAGATTTAGAGAACAAGAGGCTTACAGTAATAGAACCAAAAGTCTGCCAACAGATCAAAGTGTGAACAAAAAAAAGTAATAATTTAGAAAACCTCCCTTTTCAAAGGGCTAAATTGTTACGAGAAAAATATTAGTGCAAAAAAGGAGGTATGGGGTAATGGGAGAACCAATTGATTTTTTAACTGAAATCCTAAGCCATAACCCTTCCCAAAGCACTCTTTTATTGGTTCTCACTAAAATGAAAGAAGACGGAAGGTTTGATGATGTAATTCGAGGTTGTCTCAGGGCATTGAGCACATATCCTGATGAGATCCGCCTGAGGATATTGCTGGTGGAGTCATACATTAGAGAAGGTCTTATTGGGCAGGCTGAGAAAGAGCTGGTTAGGGTTACCTTGGATATCGATAGCCTCGTGCCCGCATACAAAACTCAGGCCGAGCTCTATTTCAAACAACAACGCCTTAAAGAGGCTGTTATGGCCTTGAAACGATATCTTGTGTTCAACCCGGATGATCAAGATGCCCTTCAGCTCCTGGACGCCATTGGGCAGTCTGAGGGGGAAGAATTAGCTGAAACAGAGAGTCAGAGGTATGACCAAGCAACTCCTACTCTTGCTGAAATATATTATAAGCAAGGGCAGATCCAGGATGCAATCAACACCTATGAAAAGGTGCTTTTGAGCAACCCAAATGACGAGGTCTCCAGAAGGCGTCTCTCTGAGCTGCGGGTCTCAGCTACAGTTGAAACAGGAATGCAGGAAATAGACGAAGATGCCGTCAAAACAAAAAAACAAGAAATGATCACTATTTTGGAGGGATGGCTTGCCCGACTCCATACGTCAAATTAAATCTGATAGAGTGCCTGATTTTGGTTTTGTGGCCACCGGTATAGGCAGTGTTCCGTTTCAAGATATAGAGGCCACATGCCGTGAAATTTTGGAATATACTCCATCGATTCCCTTCTGGCCGCAGTTTGTAAAACGCAGCTACCTGGAAGATATGAGCATTCAATATAGTGAAGGGCTCCCTCTCTTAGAAATTATAAAAGAAAAGCGAGCGCTTGTCATTCCTTCAACGAATAACCTTGAAGCAGAACTTATAAACTTTTATGAACATTTTTTTGCACAAGACACAGAATACTTTTCTATGAGCAGAGACTTTGCTCCTGGGCTCTACTATCTATTAGAACTAATCGAGCAAACTGCCCCACAAACATCCCTCTATATTAAAGGCCAGACAGTCGGCCCAATTACCTTTGCGGCAGGCATCACCGATTTAGACGGTAAACCAGTTCTCCACAATGCGGAGCTTATGGATGCAATGACAAAGGGCCTGGCTATTAAGGCGCTCTGGCAGGTCCGACAACTGAGTCGGTCTGGAAAACGAGCGATCATCTTTTTGGACGAGCCCTATCTCTCCGGTTTTGGATCTGCCTTTTCTCCCATTCAGCGTCACGAAGTCATTGATACCCTCCGAATAGTCATAGACTATCTGAGAGAAAATTCGGATGCCCTAATCGGTATTCATTGTTGTGGCAATACGGACTGGTCCATGATCATCGAAGCAGACCCGGATATTATCAGTTTTGATGCCTTTGAATATATGGATTATTTTTTGCTTTATTCCAATGAAATTGTGAATTTTTTTGGGCATGGGGGGAGCGTGGCGTGGGGAATCGTTCCTACGTCAAATTTTACAGGGGCTGAATTAGTGGAAGACCTTTCTTCAAGACTCGAAGGGGGCCTCTCCCGAGTCCGTGATTGGGGTATAGATCCTGAAACCCTTGCCAAAAGGTCTATTATCACTCCTTCCTGTGGTATGGGTACTATGAGCCCCGAGTCAACAAAAAAGGGGATGGGGCTTCTTTCACTGTTATCAAAGGAATATCTGAGAGCATAATTTACTTTTTGGTTCAATTCAGGCACCTTCCCGCTTTATCCGGGTTAGGGATTGACACGAACGGTTCTGTCAATCGTTGTCATCTTTCTTTGCACCACGCAAGTCGTTCACGGCCGCATGTTCAATGGCAAGACAGGCAAGCCTGCCAAGGCTATTCAGCATTTCCATTTCCTCATGGCTAGGGATCTTCCGGGAAGAAAAATATACCCTCAAAACACTGTAAGTCGTATCATTCACCGTAAAGGGAATGCCTATGACTGAGCTTACGCCTTCCTCCATGGCGGCTTCCAGATTTTGGATTCGAGAGTCATTTTCAAAATCATTAATTATGATTATGTCTCCTTGAATTATCTCCGTTATGCTCCTTCCCTGGTCGATGGCGCCTGAATTGAGATACTTCTGACTAAGACCGTAGCTAGTTACCGCCTTGAGATCAAATGTGCCATGTTCGAGGACACGAATGGTGCTTCCCTTTGCCTTTATGAGTTCAGTGGCAAGCGAGACAATAAAATAGAGTATATCCCCAACATCTTCATCCTGATATATTGCGTCTATGACTCTAACAAGGGCATAAAAATAGGAATCTATAATATTTTCTTCCATAAAAATCTCTCCTATAATAGGCCCTTCTCCCTCTCCGGGCCCTGTCGGCAAACAATTGGTTCAAAGAGTGACTACTCAGGTGGATAGGCTGAAGGTAGAAGGCTGACTAAATACCTGGGGAGTCACGCTGATAGGACTCTTGCCAAAACTTCAGTCCTTTATAATTCTTAAGCACTTCACTCGAATCCTGGAACCCTGGAACCCTTAAGGTATCACCAACTCTTTTGGAGAGGACTCCTTCTTAAGAGCTCTTTGATAATAAGGCAATGCTTCATTAATATAGATCTTCAGGCCAGCAATCCTCGATGCAGGGGCAGGATGGGTGGACAAAAACTCAGGAGGTCGGTCACCTCCTCCCCCTCTGTTCATCCTTTCCCAAAATTCAATAGCCCATCGAGGATCATAGCCGGCCCTGGCCATAAGCATCAGCCCGATTCTGTCTGCCTCTGATTCCTGGATACGACTGTAAGGGAGCAAAAAACCTAGGTTGGTGCCGACGCCAAAAGCTGTCATATATATTTGTCGAGTGCTGTCAGGCTGTTCCGCCAATGCAGCGGAAAGGGCCATTCCACCGGCATTTGCAATGAGTGCCTGACTCATTCGTTCGTTTCCGTGCCTCGCAATTGCGTGGCCCACTTCATGGCCCAATACCACCGCAAGACCATTCTCATCCTGAGTAAAGGGAAGTATGCCTGTATAAACCGCCACCTTTCCACCCGGCATGCACCAGGCATTGACTACCTTGTCATCCTTGATTAAGTTAAATTCCCAGTTGTAATTTCCAATCTGATTCCCTAGGCCGGAGTCCTTTAAAAACTCTTCAGCCGATCTGGCTATCCTCTTGCCAACCCTTCGAACCATATCCACCTTCTGTTTATCTGTACAGAGCTTAGATTCTTTGAGCACTTTATCATACTGTTGAAGACTAAGCCCGAGTAGATTTGATTGCGGCACAAGGCGCAGGGCTCTCCTGTGCGTGAGAGGCACTTCAGCACACCCAACACCGATAAAACCGATCATTGTAAAAACGACCAAACGGCATGTAAGGAGCGCGAGGCGTATCTTATTTCTTTCGGGATTTATCATCTCATCCGTGCCCGGCATCGAAAGGGTTTCAGGGTGAACGCCAGAATCTAAGCATCATCCCAATTGGGGACCGTCATGGGTCTGGGTTCAGTTGAGACTGAATTCAGAGCTCAATAACGGGGCTTGGTTCATCCTGCTGGCTGATCAAAATCCTCGCATCGACTGGGCCATGTTTCTTGAGTACGTCTTCTGCCTCTTTATAGGCCTTTGTCGGGTAATTATTGGTTTCGCTCAGATGGGCGAGCATAACGAATTTCAGGTTTTTGTGAGTAACAGCTCCGAGAATATCTGCCCCCTGCCTGTTTGAAAGATGGCCATCCGCCCCCTTTATCCTTTTCTTAAGATCCAGTGGGTAGGGACCCTCATCCAGCATTATCTGATCATAATTAAACTCTATAATCAGGGCCTGGCACCCCTTCAAACGGTCTTCTACTAATCGAGTGCTGCGTCCAAGATCGGTAGCCAAGGCAATTCTTGCCCCATTAAAAGAAATAATAACACCAAAAGGGTCAGCGGCATCATGACACTTGGTGAAGGTGTCAATATTTACATCATTAATGGTCATCGACTGCCCTGTTCTAATTATTACAGGGCTTGCCAGGTTTCCCAGAATCCTACGCCCCCTTTCCAGGGTCTTGCGGTTAAGATAAATAGGCAAATTAAAGCGTCGAGATAGAGGCCCCGCGCCTTTTATGTGGTCGGCATGCTCATGTGTGATAATGAGGGCGTCGAGTTCCTCCGCGTGAAGCCCCACCTGCTCAAGTCGTCTCACAATATTGCGACAACTCAGGCCGGCATCTATCAAAATTTTAGCGTTATCTGTCTCAACGTAAAAGGCATTACCACTGCTCCCAGAGGCCAAGACAGAAAATCTCATCCTGCTTTTCATTTGATTCCAGTATGCCCAAAGCCGCCTTGCGACCTTGGCGTCACATCAAGTTTATCTACTTCGATGAGCTCTGCTCGATATACCTTGGAAATAACCATCTGGGCAATACGGTCTCCCCTGCTTACCGTGAAAGGCTCGGAGCCCCAATTGATTAAAATAATGCTCACTTCACCCCTGTAATCTGAATCTATTGTCCCAGGGGAATTAACCATCCCGATGCCATGGTGCAAGGCCAAGCCGCTTCTCGGTCGAATTTGGGCCTCGTACCCGGGAGGTACCGACACTGCCAGTCCAGTAGGAATAAGTTTGATTTCACCGGGATTTAATAAGAGTGGTTTTTTGACAGAGGCCCGAATATCCATACCCGAACAGGCCTTGGATTCATAGTCCGGTAGTGACAGGTCTTCATTGTCTTTAAGGCGCCTAATCTTGACCTCTACCAGTTCCAATAAGTACCTCCCCACACTCACTCATAAAAGACACCGCCATTCGCCCAAAGCCGAGCGCGAAGAAAGCCTGCGAAACTAAGTGGTGCCATGGACTTGCCCGTGGGACTTCACATCCCACTTCCAAGAGGATGAAAGGAAACCATTATCGTGTGGAACTAGCCAAAAAGGAGCTTTCCGCCATCAAGGTCCTCTTCCTTGAGTGGACCAAGGGTTGTAAGAGAAATTTTATCATCTCTGAAAATATCGTCGGCCATCTCAACTACCTGGTCCACTGTTACCTTCTTTATGTCCGAGACCAATTCTTCACAGCCCACATATCTCCCAAAGACGAATTCATTCTTTGCGATGCGCATCATTTGATTTTCAGCGCTTTCAGATGCCAGATAGATGCCGCCTATTAAATGGTCCTTTGCCGCTCTCAGGTCTGACTCGGGAACCTGTCCTTTGATTATTTTCGTTACCTCGGTCTGAATGCTCTCAAGCGCAGGGTTCACATTCTGTTGATCTGTGGCAACATAAACGCCCAATAGGCCCGTATCCAGATATGCTGAGACAAAGGAGTAGACAGAATAGGCAAGCCCCCTCTTTTCCCTGATCTCCTGAAATAGACGCGAACTCATATTGCCCCCGAGGATAGTATTAAATATCGCACACGCGAATCTCTTTTCACCTGCCAGGGGGACCGCTTCTCCACCCATACAAATATGCACCTGCTCTAGATCCTTAAAATTGGTGGAAATGCCTGCATTCGTATGCGGGGCCGTCCTTTCAGGGATATGGTTACCCCTATCTAAACGCTCAAACAGAGGACTAAAAAATGATACCACAGACCGGTGATCTGCATTTCCCGCTGCCGCCACAAGGATCTTCTCCGGGACATAAAATCTTTTTATGTATTTGAGGATATGCTCTCGTTTTATTGCTGACACAGTCCTATCAGTGCCCAATACTGACATACCAATAGGGTGATTCATCCATAAAAAATGGCTAAAAAGCTCATGAATATTATCATTTGGAGAATCCTGAACCATGTTGATCTCTTGAAGTATAACCTGTCGTTCACGTTCCACATCGTCAGGATCAAACTCAGAATCCAAAAAGATATCAGCTAGGATATCGGCCAATAGATTGAAGTCCTTGCCAAGGACCCTGGCATAGAAGCATGTATTCTCTTTACCTGTAAAGGCATTGGAAAGACCTCCTATGGCATCCAGTTCTTTTGCAATTTGATGGCTGTTGCGTTTCGGTGTTCCCTTAAAAATCATGTGTTCGATAAAATGGGCAGTCCCATTTTCGGACCTATCCTCGTCACGGGAACCCGCATCGACCCAAATACCCAAAGAAACGGATCGCAAGTGATCTAATTGCTTTGAAATTATCCTCACACCATTCTTTAGTACAGTTTTTTTATACATCGTCCAAACTCTGTCCAAAGGCGGCCTTGCGTGAAAGGCGAATTTTCCCATTATCGTCAACATCCAAGACCTTTACGAGTACCTCATCACCCTCTTTAAGCACATCTGTTACCTTATTCACCCTCTCACGGTCCAGTTGGGATATATGTACTAGCCCGTCCGTTCCAGGAAAAATTTCAACAAAGGCACCGAAATCCATAATCTTTACAACCTTCCCCATATAAAGCTTGCCGATCTCCGCCTCTTGTACTATCCCGCTGACCATCTTTATTGCTGCGTCGGTTGTCTGTTTATCAGGGGATGAGATACAGACCTTGCCATGGTCGTCTACATCGATCCTTGCCCCCGTATTGCTTGTAATCTCCCTTATCGTTTTGCCACCCGGGCCAATTAAAATTCTTACTTTTTCAGGCTTGATCTGAAGGGTAGTAATAACAGGTGCATACTCAGAAATATTTCCCCTGTGCCTTGAGATGGTATTGTTCATCTCCTCAAGGATAAAAAGCCTCCCTTCTCTGGCTTGCTCCAATGCCTGTTGCATAACTTCCTTTGTAATACCCTCAATCTTTATATCCATCTGAAGGGCAGTAATCCCCTCAAGCGTGCCTGTCACCTTGAAATCCATATCCCCGTAATGGTCTTCATCCCCTATGATGTCCGTCAAAATGGCCATATTTTGGCCATCTGAGACTAGACCCATAGCGACACCGGCCACTGCATTCTTGATTGGTACACCAGCATCCATAAGTGAAAGAGATGCCCCACAAACACTGGCCATAGAAGAGGACCCATTAGATTCAAGAATCTCGGAAACCACACGGATGCAGTATTCAAATTCGTCCTTGCTTGGCATCACTGGCAAGAGTGCTCTTCGAGCCAGCGCACCATGACCTATTTCCCTTCGCCCCGGACCAGAGAGTCTTTTGGCCTCACCCACACTGTAAGGCGGAAAGTTATAGTGAAGCATGAAGGATCTGAAATGATCTCCGCACATCGACTCAATCCTCTGTTCATCCATTTCTGTTCCAAGGGTTGTCAGGACCATAGCCTGCGTCTCTCCTCGCGTAAACAGAGCAGAGCCATGGACACGGGGTAAAAAACCAACCACACATTCTATCGGCCTCACATCTGAAAAAGAGCGCCCATCTATCCTTGAACCTTCCTCAAGGATCATTCTCCGAACCATTTTTTTCTCCAAGGCATAAACGGCACCCCGAACCTCCGGCTCCTTTTCTCCATTGACATCTGGCAAGGAAGCCAGGATAGAATTCATGGCCTCATCTCTTTTTTTATTTCGTAATTTCTTATCCGGAGTTGTAATAATCTCTTCAAATATCGGCGTGGCTATCTCATATATTTTCTTCTGAAAATGCTCGTTGACTGCAGCTTCTGGGATATTCCTTTTCGGTCTGCCAGCCTTTTTTTTAAGCTCTTCCTGCATGTCAAGCATAGGCTCTATTGCCTCATGTCCATAGAAAATTGCCTCAATAATTTCAGACTCGGACACAAAATCTGCACCGCCCTCAACCATGACAATACCAGACCGATTACCGGCCACGATGAGATTAATGTCACTTTTGGCCTGTTGGCTTATGGTAGGATTAGTAATGAATCTGCCATCCTCCCTGCCCACACGGACACCGGCAATAGGCCCTAGAAATGGGATATCTGATAACTCAAGGGCCAAAGATGCACCAAGGAGGGCTAATACATCCGCCTCATTTTCTCTGTCGGTTGAGAGCACGCTAGCAATCACCTGCGTCTCATAATGATAGTTTTCTGGGAAAAGAGGTCTCAAAGGTCTATCTATCAAACGTGAAGTCAAGGTCTCCTTCTCACCTGGTCTTCCCATATCCCTGCGAAAAAAATTCCCAGGGATGCGACCGCCCGCATATGACATTTCCTGATATTCAACGGTCAAAGGAAGAAAATCTATTCCCTCTCGTACTTCATCCGTTGACACCGCAGTCACCAAAACAACCGTTTCTCCAAAGGTTACAACGGCAGAACCGCTGGCCTGCTTGGCTATACGACCCGTTTCTATATGCAAGGCATGTCCATTAATCTCTATTTCACTATTATTAATCATTTTATGTTTTATCCTTTCGCTTCGCAGAATATGCGCATGTCTTGATTCATCACCTTATTTGAAAATTTCTAATTCTTCTCTCACCTATTTCCTGATCCCCAGTTCTTTAATAATATTCCTATATCTTTCCATCTCTCTCTTTTTAAGGTAGTTCAAAAGCCTCCTTCTCTGACCTACTAGTTTTAACAAACCTCGCCGTGAATGATGATCCTTCTTGTGTACCTTAAAATGATCAGTGAGATATCTGATTCTACTACTGAGCAAAGCAATCTGAACTTCCGGAGACCCAGTATCCTTATCATTAAGCCTGTACTTATCGATAATTTCTCTTTTAACTTCTGGCGCTAAAACCACTTTTCTCACCTCCTGTTAATATTTGTTGATATTAAACCATCAAGAAAATACCCTTACTATTTTGACGCTATCTTGTGTAGCGTTGTCGCCCCTTTTTATTTTTGCAATTGCAATTAACTCACCACCCCTAATTAGCTTGAAATGACTATCCTTAAAGGTGGTCACATCTAAGTCTTTTATCAACTCGTCCCACGCCGGTTGGTATCCTTGCCTGACTTTTTTTTCAAGTCTGTCATCTACTTCTATCCCCTTCATTTGTGGAATAGAATCACTCAAATTTAGCAAATTGTCTCTCAACATAGATAGGCCAGTACTACTTAAGAGTTCTTCTGATCTAATGGCGCTTTCAACTTTGAAAGGTCCATTGGCCAATCTTCTCAAAGACTTTAGGTGACCTCCAGGGCCCAATTTTTTGCCAAGATCTGCTGCAATGCCCCTGATGTAAGTGCCGCTTGAACACCTAATCTCCATGGTAATATCAGGCAGGTCAATAGAAAGAATTTGTATATAATAAATGGTTACAACTCGCTTTTTGAGACGAGGTTCTAATCCCTTTCGAGCCAATTTATAAGCGCGGATACCGTTATATTTCACTGCCGAATAGACCGGAGGCACCTGCTCCATCTCACCCGTGAACTCCCGGGCTATCTCATGGATATATTCTGATCTCAAAGAGGGCACTCTCATAGTTTGGACAACACGGCCTGTGGGATCTAACGTATCTGTTTCAATCCCCAAGGTCATGGTAGCCAGGTAGACCTTGGGTTCAGACATAATAAAACGCGATAGCTTAGATCCCTGGCCCAAAAGAATAACAAGCAATCCTGTGGCAAATGGGTCCAGTGTACCAGAATGCCCCACCTTTCCTACCGAGAAACGCCTAAAGGAGCGCTTTATCTTATCAACCACATTGTATGAGGTCTCACCTTCCTTCTTATCGACCAAAATTATGCCATCAATTGCATTCTCCATCCAGAAACGGAACGGCCTTTCTTAATAGTTTTTCCTTCAAGAGGTTAATTGACCCGGAACACTCAAAACCAGCGGCCCTTGCATGACCTCCACCACCAAACAAAAGCGCCAAATCAGAAACATTTATCCCGGTGTTGGATCTTAGGCTGAACTTGTAATGATCCTTGGCCGTCTGACGGATCAAAACCGCTATTTCTACTCCAGAAACAAACCTAGGGTAGTCAACGAATTTCTCACCATCGGACCTGTGTGCCTTTGCCTTTTTAAACATATCCAGGGTGACAGTCATAATGCAGATCTTGCCCTTATAATGAAATTCAACCGTATCAAGGGCCATCTCTAACAATTTTAAGCGAGACAGGCTATATACATCCGATATATTCAGAGATATTTGCCATGGCCTGATACCATAGTCCATCAAATCTGCGGCTATTCTTAAAGACGTGGATGTAGTGTTGTCATATTTAAATGAACCAGTATCAAACTGGATGGCCACAAATAGATTCTCTGCGATATCATGGTTCATAGGCAAGGCACTAGCCTGTATGAGTTTAAACACCAATTCGCCTGTAGAGGAGCTGTTGGTATCAACCAAATTTAAATCACCAAAAAAATCATTGGTTTCATGGTGGTCAATATTTATTAGCGGCCTAAGCCTTTCAATGTAATCCTTGGGGCTCCCCACCCTTTTCACCCCCGCGCAATCTAATGCAAGAATAACATCAAAAGTTTTTTTGGAATCAAAATACTGGACTATACTATTGGCGCCTTTTAAACGGTCAAAAGGAGCGGGTACCGGCTCCTCCATTAACAATGTTACGTCCTTTTTTGCATTTAATAGTGCCTCGCCAAAGGCCAGCATAGAACCAATTCCGTCTGCATCCGGGTCCTTGTGGGTTAAAAATAGAAAGTGTTTGCTCTCTTTAATAAAGGCAATTATCTTCGCAAGAGATTCTTTGGAACCCGGAAGTTGATAATGAGAGTTCGCCCACAAAGGATCTAAATCGTTCACTTAACAAATTTTCCTTCCATCCAGAGCCTTAACCCATATATAATAATTTGACCGCAAAATATTACCCGCCCGACTTCCTGATTTCATCAAAAAGCCTGTCCATATGACTCGCACTTTCAAGCGATGAATCATGGATAAAAGTAATTTCGGGGACATATCTCAAAGAGGTACGGAGGCCAAGCTCCCTCTTGATAAAACCTTTGGCCTTTTCCAAACCCGCTTGTGCTCTGTTGATTTCTTTATCAGCTCCCATAACGCTGTAATAAACCCTCGCCATTTTGAGGTCAGCGCTGAGACGAATTCCTGTCACCGTAATACCCTTTGTGCGAGGATCTTTGACCTTTTCCAATAGTAGGAGGGCAATCTCTTTAAGGATCTGGTCGCCAACCCTCACTGATCTCTTCCCCGCTAACATAGCAAACTCCATTCTTTAGTTTACGGTCGAAGACTGTTTGTTTACTCACCAGCGTTTAGCCTCGGTTGTTAAGGGCTGATAATCGTTGACGATTGGCCAAACCCTGGCCCAGACCCCTGGCCCAGACCTGGCTGAATCGCGGCATTGCAAAACATGCACAGAGGTAATATCAAACAAATCCTTCCATGAGATGCAAACCTCGACGCGCCAGGGCAGGCTGGCTGAATGAGGCATTGCAAAACATATCCAGAGATAATCACAAACAAGCCTCTCCTGCAAATGTAACTCTCACAGCGCCAGGGCGGGCTCGACTCAAAATTTACGATTTTGCTCTATATAGACGCCTAGTGTGTCGGCAAAATCTATAAGTTTAAGATCTCCATATCGGTACTCACGATCTGTGCCAGGTAAAGTGAGTCAAGGAACCCAAGAATATGGCTTAAAGAGGAATCTATGTGCCGTCTATCATTTCCAACCGTGCTGATTCCTAATTCGATCTTTTGCCACATGTCATTAGAACCCACTTCGGCTATAGAAACATTAAACCTTGATTTTACTTTGTCCACCATGCTCCTAACTACCTTCCGCTTTCCCTTTAAGGAATGATTATCCTTTAAATGAAATACTATTTTAAGTGTTCCAACTACCATCTTTCTATAAATGTGCCTCTTCTTCTTCCATCTGGTAGACCTCAAACACATCGCCAGGCTTTATATCCTGAAAGTTTTCTACCCCGATACCACATTCATATCCGGTCTGTACCTCTTTCACATCCTCTTTAAACCGCCTAAGAGAGGCGATCCTGCCATCAAAGACAACGACATCATCACGCAGAAGCCTTATCTTAGCATTCCTTTCAATATGACCATCTGTCACCTGACAGCCGGCTACGGCACCTATCTTGGGAATACGGAACACCTCCTTAATGTCAGCCCGACCAATAACGTGTTCCTTGTAAATAGGCTCTAAGAGACCGACCATCGCCAGCCTAATGTCCTTAACCACGTTGTAGATAACATCGTAATATCTAATATCCACATTTTCTCTTTCGGCAACTTCACTGACGCGGGGATTTGCCCTCACATTAAAGCCAATTATAATTGCGCCTGAAGCAGAAGCCAGCATAACATCCGATTCGGTAATAGCCCCGGTACCAGAATGGATGACATTTACTTTGACCTCCTCTGACTTTTGCTGAGTCAATGAATCCGTAAGCGCTTCGATGGAACCCTGTACATCGCCCTTAAGAACAATATTTAGTTCTTTCACACCACCTTCCCTAATCCTCTCGAAAAGCTCATCAAGACTCTCAAAACCTCTTTTGGCCACTTCATGCCTCCTGGCCTTGGCCTTGCGGTGTTCAATTACCTGCTTTGATGTCTTCTCATCTCCAACGACGATGAATTCATCACCCGCCATTGGAACGCCCGAAATGCCATAAATCTCAACGGGCACAGATGGGCCAGCAGACTTCATCCTTCTCCCACGGTGATCCAGCATCGCTCTCACACGCCCGTAATGTTCTCCGCATACAAAATGGTCTCCCTTATGGAGGGTCCCATTTTTAATGAGGACGGTAGCAACCGCACCCTTGCTCTTGTCCAGTTTTGCTTCAATAATCGTGCCCCTCGCTTCCTTGTTGGGATTACCTTTTAACTCCAGTATCTCTGCTTGTAGCAGAATAAGGCCTAACAGATCTTGTACACCTTCGCCTGTTTTGGCAGAAATATTCCCAAAGATTGTCTCGCCACCCCAATCCTCAGGCACAAGATCCAACTCAGCCAATTCTCTCACCACCTTATCTGGCTTGGCCTCGGCTTTATCGATTTTGTTGATAGCCACTACAATAGGAATACTTGCCGCACGCGCATGGTTAATGGCCTCCCTCGTTTGTGGCATAACCCCGTCATCGGCAGCCACGACAAGTATTATAATGTCCGTGACCTTTGCACCCCTCGCACGCATAGCTGTGAATGCCTCATGACCAGGGGTATCAAGAAAGACAATATCTCCACCATCAGTCTTGACGTAATAGGCCCCGATATGTTGAGTGATGCCACCTGATTCAGCCCCTATGATATTAGATTTTCTAATATAATCGAGCAAAGATGTCTTCCCATGATCCACATGACCCATGATTGTAACAACAGGCGGTCTAGGACCCAAATCTTCAGTTTTATCCTCAACCTCAGATATAAAAAGCGCCTCTTGGAAGCTACCCAGCTCTAATTCATAACCAAAATCATCTGCCACGACAGATGCGGTTTCAAAGTCGATGGATTGATTAATGTTGGCCACTGCTCCTAATGTTATTAGTCTCTTAATTACGTCCGATGCCTTAATTGCCATCCCTTTTGCCAATTCCGCTACCGTGATATATTCCTGGATCTTTATCCTTCTCTTGATGGGCTTGGGAACAGTAATCTCGGTTTGCCTTTGCTTCCTCGAAACCTCTTTGCCCTTTTTACCTGCCTTTTTATCTTTGCGCTTAAGGGAGCGGCCCGCGTAAAGGTCGGCCCTTTCATATATCTCTTTCTTACGGTGGCGGTAAGTGGCTTTATTGAGTGCCTTTTTCTTTTTACTCGGCTTTGCCTTCTCAGCCTTTCCCTCTTTACCTGCTATCCCAACTGCCTCTGATGGCACGGGTTTTGGGAAAGGCTGCTCTTGAGCCTGGATAATGGGCGTTACGATTTTTTCTTCAACATGCTTCGCAAGGATTTCCTGCTGCAACGGGCCTTCCTCCGGCCGCTTTATGATCCTCGCAGGTTTATCAACACCCTTTTTCCTACTCTTCCTGGCCCTTGTCTTGGGTCTTACCTTTTCTTTTGTCTTTGTTACCTTGTCAAAGGCCTTGGCCGCTGCCCCTTCTGCTTGCGGCTTTTCTTCTACGGGTGAAACCTCCTTTTCAACCTCTTGGGACAAGGGGGCCTGAGCTACCAAATCTACACCTTTGCCGACCGGCTCCTGCTCTTCGCCTTCTTTGATTACAGGCTCACCTTCAAGAGTTTCAGCCTCTTCTTTTTTGGCCGTTTCTACGGCTATCTCTGCCTCAGGCCTAATTGTTTTCTTCCGACGTCGAATGATTCTTGGTTTGATTCGTGTCTCTTCGATAACCTCTGATACAGCACCTGATACAATCTGTCTCGCTTTTTCAACGGCTTCCTCATCAAGAGTACTCATATGATTCTTTACAACAATGCCGCAGGCATTCAGCTTTTCCACAAGCTTTTTGTTTTCAATGCTAAGTTCTCTTGCTAATTCATAAACTCTCACCTTAGCCATAAATTCCCCCAAGAAAAACACTCAAATTTTCTACCCGCCAAATACCTAGTTTCCCAAAATTGGGGAATGGGAGCGGGACAACTAAATCATTGTGTCGCGACTTTTGTCTGTGTCTCAATTGCCAATAATGGGCCGTTTGCAGCCATATGGCATTCCTTCCTGAATGCCTTTTTGATCCGTTTATCTTCGACTAATCTCTCGATACAGGACACTTTCTTGCAGACATAAGCACCTCTACCCGGTTTGTTTCCACTCTTGTCTTCCACCACCCTGCCACGCGAATCTAAGACCAAGCGTATCAAATCCTTTTTGTCCCTCTTTGTCCTACAAGATATACATGTCCGTATGGGAATGTGCCCCTTACAACTACTTATCTGAGATTGTTTCGTTTTCCACGCCATCGTTTTTTTCCTCGGCGCCTTCCTCGCTGGTATCGGGTGGCTCGGCGCTGGCGTGTTCTGTGGCATCTTCGATTAGTTGATCTGCCTTCTCCTCAGACATTCCGTCAACGGCGAGTAAATCTGCGACAGAGGCACCTGCCACATCTTCAGCAGACCTAAAGCCTTCATCATAGAGTTCTGACGCCATTTTTTCACCCACTCCTTCTAAATCAAGCAAGGATTTGTAACCATCCTTGAGGGCCTGGTTATAATCGGTTTCACTAGTAACATCCAACTTCCATCCGGTTAATCTAGATGCCAATCGCACGTTCTGCCCACGTTTACCAATAGCAAGAGATAATTGTTCGTCGGGAACAACTACCTCCATAGACCGATTGTCTTCATCAACGATCACCCTAATAATCTCAGCCGGTGCAAGTGCATTACAGATGAATTTGGCTGGATCAGGATCCCAGGTGACGATATCTATTTTTTCTCCGCGAAGCTCTTGAACCACTGCCTGGACTCTGCTCCCTTTCATGCCCACACAGGCACCCACAGGATCTACATCACCATCCTTTGAGGCAACTGCAATTTTGGTCCTACTCCCTGGCTCCCTCGCAACCTGAGCTATCTGGACAATACCCTCGGAAATTTCAGGGACCTCATTTTCAAAAAGGGCTGAAACAAAATTAGGGTGAGTCCGAGAAAGAATGATCTGGGGTCCACGACTAAATTGTTTTACTTCCAGAATGTAGGCCCTGACACGATCTCCTTGCTTGTAAGATTCCTTCGGGATCTGCTCCTTATGAGGCAGCTCTCCTTCTGTGCGCCCAAGATTGACAATCATGGAGCCTCTATCAAATCGCTGTGCGATTCCATTTATGATCTCTCCGCGCCTGTCCTTAAAATCATCAAAGACAATATCCCTTTCAGCCTCTTTCAGGCGCTGCATGATGACCTGTTTCGCCGATTGGGCGGCAATTCTTCCGAATGTATCGGTATCCATCTTGATGCCCAGGCTATCGCCCAACTCAGATTCAGGGTCCATCTTATGGGCATCCTTAAGGGATATATGAAGGTGTTCGTTGGTGACATCTTCGACCACCTCCTTGAATTCAAAGACCTCGATCTCCCCCATTCCGTCATCATACCGCACCTCCAGGTCATAATCCGGACCATATTTCTTCCGCGCTGCTGCTCGCACCGCCTCCTCTAGAGTGCTGATCAGGACGTTTCGCTCAATGCCCTTTTCACGGCATACCTGGTCGATCATTCTCGTTAAATCTGAAATCATTTCATTTACTCCACAAAAAATTAGAATACTTGTAACGCCTACTATAATCCCTTACTATACTTCAATC
>CAYYPQ010000043.1:0-31808 GCA_964473615.1 uncultured Desulfobacteraceae bacterium | reverse complement strand
ATTTTCAGTTTATTCTGTGACCGATTTCACCCACTCGATTGGGAGAAGACCCTATCTATTTTTCAAATGGAAAAGGGAAATTAATTACGGGGTATGACTATGGCTCGCTTGGACAAGATGACAGAGGCAGAGAGAAGGCATCTCGAAGAACTTCAGTGCCCTACATTCGAAAGCCAGGCATGGGTTGAAGGACCGCTCTTAAGCGAAAGACGTGTTGCGATTATCTCTACAGCGGGACTGCATACGCGAGGCGATCGCCCCTTTACGCTGGACCCTGGTGATTATTACCGTGTAATACCCGGCGACATCAAGGCAAATGACCTTGTCACAACACATGTATCCACCAATTTTGACCACACCGGATTTCAGCAGGATTGGAATGTTGTTTTCCCTATTGACCGTCTTCGCGAGCTTGCAGAAGAAGGAATTATCGGTAGCGTTGCCGGCTTCCATTATTCCTTTATGGGGGCCCATGATCCGATGCAAATGGAAAAAGACGCTCGCAGTCTAGCCGGTCTTCTAAAAAAGGACGGTGTTGACGCCCTCTTACTTTTACCGGTTTGACCACTATGTACCCGCGCCGTCGGCGTGCTCGCACATTTTTTTGAAGAAGAGGGCGTGCCTACCACTCAAGTCAGCCTTATCCGCTTGCATACAGAAGTAATAAAGCCGCCTAGATCGCTGTGGGTATCCTTTGAACTGGGCCGTCCCCTTGGTGTACCAAATGATCCGGTGTTTCAAAGGAGAGTACTCATTGCCGCTCTAAATCTTCTTGAGGCGCATGAGGGTCCAGTGCTGAAAGACTTTCCCGAGGATGCCCCATTTGCTAAAGATCCGATTACTATGTTGACCTGCCCGGTGAGTTTTGTCCGGAACAACATTAATCTTACTGAAACAGATGAGCTATGTGCTGCGTTAAAAACGGAAATGGTGTCAATGCGTCCCTGGTATGATATGGCGGTTAAGAAACGAGGGCGCACAACGGTGGGCATAAGCGGGCTCAACATAGATACTATCGGTGATTTTTTTTGTTCCTTTCTTAGGGGTCGTGTGCCCGAAAATCCGCGCCAAGATATTTCTCTGGCGTATACACTCAATCTTGCCTCAGATGATCTAAAGGCCTATTATTTCGAGGCGATTACTTCTCGACCGGGGCAGGAGTCACCGTCAAGCGCGGTTGTATCCGACTGGTTCTGGAGTGAAACAACGGCTGGGAGAGTCCTTCTGGCCATAAAGGACATCTGCAAGAAAAGCGAAGACGGTTTGATGCAAATTGTTGGCGCGATGCTGATCGTCCCCACCGTCCAGGCACATCGGAGCAAATAGATCCAAAGACCTGTTGGAAGATTTCAAGGCACTCAAGAGATATTACAAGAAGGCTGCTGAGGAGGGTAATGCAATGCTTCGGCTCATCAGTTAAGTCTTATTTGGAGGAAGGAGCAGGACGATGGAAGATCATCACATGGAACACAAGCTTCATACGCATTCAGAGCCCGGTGTGGTTGCTGAATTCGTAGATCATGTCTGCGGGATGAAGACAGAAGACGAGAACGCATTCATAAAATATGAACACGAAGGCCAGCCTTATTATTTTTGCAGTGAAAACTGTCTGAATAAATTTAAGGATGAGCCTGAAAAATATCTCTCTGCCGCTCACGCACATCATGAGCACGCGCAGGCGCAAGAGGTGGTATCTCCTCCTCCGGCTGAGGGCACTCAATACACCTGCCCCATGCACCCTGAGGTCCGTCAGGACGGGCCCGGTTCCTGTCCCATATGCGGCATGGCCCTGGAGCCGGTCATGCCTGTGGAAGAGGAAGACAATAAGGAATACTTCTACATGAGGAGACGCTTCTGGATCGGGGCCGTTCTCACCCTTCCGCTGGTCATCATTGCCATGCGGGAGCTGATACCGGGTGCTCCCCTGGAAAGGCTGGCCTCGGCAAAATTATATGGCTGGATAGAGCTTATCCTTGCCACTCCTGTGGTACTCTGGGCTGGCTGGCCCTTCTTTGTCAGGGGGTGGCAGTCGATTATCAACAAGAGCCTGAACATGTTCACCCTCATAGGATTGGGGGTCGCCGTCTCCTATGTCTACAGCCTTGTGGGGACTCTTTTCCCGCAGATATTCCCGGCCACACTGCGGAACGCGGATGGAACAGTGGGGGTCTATTTCGAGGCGGCGGCCGTGATTGTCGTCCTGATTCTTTTGGGACAGGTCCTGGAATTAAAGGCCCGGAGTCAGACAGGGGCGGCCATCAAGGCACTGTTGGGGCTTGCTCCCAAGACCGCGAGGCGGGTTAATAAAGACGGGACAGAAGAAGATGTTCCTCTGGAACATGTACAAAAGGGGGATCGCCTCCGGGTCAGACCTGGAGAGAAGATTCCCGTGGACGGGGTAGTCGTGGACGGGACGAGCAATGTTGACGAATCAATGATAACAGGGGAACCCCTGCCCGTGGCGAAGCGGGCGGGTGATAAAGTGGTCGGTGCGACGGTCAATGGTACGGGAAGTCTGATCATGGAGGCCGAACGGGTCGGTGCCGATACACTGCTCTCCCAGATTGTACACATGGTGGCCGAGGCGCAGCGGAGCCGGGCACCCATCCAGAACCTGGCCGATGTGGTGGCGGGTTATTTTGTACCCACGGTTATAGCCATCTCCGTCATCGCGTTCATCATGTGGACATGTTTGGGCCCGGACCCGAGGCTTGCGCATGCCCTGATCGCAGCTGTTTCCGTGCTGATTATCGCGTGTCCTTGTGCCCTGGGTCTTGCAACCCCAATGTCCATAATGGTGGCAACCGGGAAGGGAGCAACCATGGGGGTACTCTTCAAGAATGCAGAGGCAATCGAAACCCTGCGGAAAGTCGATACCCTGGTCGTTGACAAGACCGGAACACTCACGGAGGGAAGGCCGAAATTAACCGAGGTGGTGGCCGCGAACGGCTGGGATGAGGATGAGTTCCTCACCCTTGCCGCAAGCCTGGAAAAAGGGAGCGAACATCCCCTTGCCGAGGCCATTGTGGAGGGGGCCCTGCAGAGAGGATCAAAAACTCACGGTGTTGAAAATTTTGAGTCCCACACCGGAAAGGGTGTAAGCGGGAATGTAAATGGTTGCGCTGTTGCCCTTGGAAACCGCAAACTAATAGATGACTTTGGCATAGATCTGCCTGATGAAATTGCCAAAAAGGCGGAGTCGTTGCGTTCAGAAGGAAGAACAGTCATGTATGTGGCAGCGGGTGGCAAGCTAGCGGGACTCGTGGCCGTTGCCGACCCGATCAAAGATACAACATATGATGCCATAAAGGAATTGCACAAAGGAGGCCTTCGGATAGTTATGCTTACGGGGGATAACAGGTCAACAGCCGAGTCAGTTGCCGAAAAGCTTGGGCTGGATGAGGTAGAGGCAGAGGTATTGCCTGATGAAAAGGCTTCTGTGGTTACGAGATTTCAGGAGGACGGCCGGATAGTGGCCATGGCGGGTGACGGCATCAATGACGCCCCGGCCCTGGCCCAGGCCAATGTGGGTATTGCCATGGGAACAGGTACCGATGTGGCAATGGAGAGCGCAGGTGTGACCCTTGTCAAGGGCGATTTGAGGGGTATTGTGAGCGCCAGGTTGCTTAGCAAGGCGACCATGCGGAACATCAAACAAAATCTTTTTTTTGCTTTTGTTTACAACTCGCTCGGTGTTCCCATTGCGGCAGGAATCTTATATCCTTTTTTCGGGATCCTTCTGAGCCCGGTGATAGCTGCAGCGGCAATGAGTTTCAGCTCGGTATCCGTGGTGGGTAATTCACTCAGGCTGAGGAATTTGCCGCTCACGCATTGAGCAGTGCCTAGCTTTCGGCAAAGATTCCTGGGGTGATCTGGTGAGTGTTATATTAGTATCTTTGGGTGTTACTAATCTGAAAAGCAATAACTGCGTATGCAGTTAGCCCATCCGTAACAGCTCAATGAAAAGGGCAGAAAGGTTTTTCTGGTGTGACTGTCGAGAGGACGCCGTCCAGGCGGGCTTGTCTCGGCATGTTTCAATATGATCTCACCATCGGATTTCTTGTCAGCGTCCCTCTCTCCACCCCTTCAAAATGTATTTGACAAAACCGTGAGATATGCTACTTGAGTCTTTCAATCGGGCTGTCGGGATGGGCTTTCCTGTATTCCTCAAGCAAGGCCAGGGCCCTGTCAAGAAGTTCTCTTGAGTAAAGTTTTCCTACTAGACCTTCTCTTGTCTTCCTGCCAATTTCTGAAACGAATTTCAAATTCATTTCCGTATCGCCAGAATGTATTATTTGGAGACCTTCTTTTCTTAGAAGCATTATGCACTCGTCATTTTGCGCTCTCGAGGACTCTATCGCCTCCTCATAGTATTTCTTCCCGATCTCCATAATCTTTTTTTGGCTTTCGGGTGAGATTCTATCAAACATGTCTTTTGTGACAAATATTCCTGCAACAAGATGTAAAACAGGGAGGTCATACATGTATTTGAACTTGGTATACCAGCGCATTGTCACGGCTGGATGGGGAGATGCGCCCGCATAGTTTATGAGATTTGCGGAAAGTGAGGTCATGACATCAGGCACTGAAATAGGAATGGGTTTGACCCCAAGCTGATTGTAGTATAAATTTAAAATAGGATCATCCTGCCACACCCATACTTTTTGTTTTCTCAGTTTCTCAACCGTAGTGACTGGTACAGTTGAAAAGTTATATACAAACCCGAGTTCACACCATCCCAATATCACATATCCTTTATCTTCAAACATCTTGTTCATGGTGTCTTTGAGCCTATTTCGAACATACGTAACCTCATCCCGATTCCAGAATACATATGGAATCTCCGTAACTCGCACTGCTGGCACTATCTGACCCAGGCCGTGTCCAAGAACCGCGGCCCCATGCAATTGTTTCATCCTGATTTTGCGTAAGACATCATCTTCATCACCTTGAACACCGCCCCAATACCATTTAAAATCAACCTCATTATTTGTTTTTTCTATTACCTCGGCCCTGTATCTTTCCATGGTTTTCATCAGGGCAGTTCCCCTGGGTTGTATGGTGGCCATCTTCAATATGATCTTTGCCTTTTCCCTTGCTTCCGATGTGATGTAAAAGAAAACCAGGCTAATAAAAACGACCATCAAAGCGAGAAAGATTTTTTTCATGCTGGGTCTCCCTTTTTGTCTATTTCTATGGGTCAGGCCTCCGAGAGGACTATAGACCATCGGATGCCAAGTCTTCTATCGGGGAACTGGGCTCTTTGCCGATCTCGGCCAAGGTCTGCCATACCCTATTTTTGATCGACAATATGGGCCGGCGCATATATTCATCTACGAACTGTTCCTGCCCTACGTTAGGATTTAAGATACATCTGCAAGGCAGACCCAGTGCAAATCGTGTTATACAGCCGATGTTGCAGCGACTGCATTTGATTATGTCTTTGGTTTTTCCGGCCCTGACCTTATTGGCCCATTCAGGATCAGCAATCTGCTGACGTCCCTGGGATACCATATCTGCTTTACCTGTTGTAACGACATCCAGGACATTATCGGGGTTGTGGACAGAGGGACAAATCAGGGGAACATCGAGCCCCTCTTTAATAATTGCGGCCTTTGGGATGACCTGACCTTCCTTGTTGGGCAGGAAATCATTCATCTTCTCGTAGGAGCCATCCGAGAGGTGAATATAGTCGGCTCCCTCTTCTTCACACCGCTTGGCCACGCGTTTCGCATAATGGGGATCAAACCCTTCAGGCAGGTCTTCAGAAGCACTGATCCGAACGCCTACCACATAGTCCGGGCCGACCGTTTTTCTGCAAGAATGGATACATTCCAGCAATATCCTGATCCTGTTTTCAAAGGTGCCACCATATTCGTCGGTTCGTTTATTTGATCGGGGAGATAGAAAAGAATGAATTAAATAGCCGTGTGGCGCATGGATTTCTATTCCATCGAATCCGGCCCGCTTTGCAAGTTTTGCGGAATATCCCAAGTCTTTTTCCTGACTTTTAATCTCCTCAACGGTCATTTCTCGCGGGACTTCTCCCCCCATGTGGGATCCTGGAACCTTTCTCGCAAAGGCCAGAAGCTCCTCGATATCATCGGTTTCGGGGATCTTCCCCTGGTATCCAAGGGCACGTACGAGCTGCAAGGGATCAAAATTGCTAATCGCATTTTCAGGATAGGCCTGCCAGGGTATGGGTGAGGGAGCAACGGGCTGAACAGCTCCGCCTTCGCTGGTGCCCTGCCTGCCTGCATTTATTGCCAGTTGCACAAAAATTTTGGCCCCAAAGGCATGCACGTGCTCGGCTAACTCGGACATCAACGGTACATAGAGTTCATTGGCCAGTGAAAGATTGTTGTATTTCTTATAAGTCTGAGCTATTTCAGCATCGGAGGCCATGACCGCCTCCATAATTATTAGCCCTGTCCCTCCTTTAGCCCTTGCAGCATAATAGGCCATCTGCTGCTTGCTCACGTACCGATTCGGGCCGGTATAATTCATGTTCATGGGGGCCATGGCAATTCTATTTTTTATCTCCACATTACCTATCTCGATTGGCTCAAAAATGGGGCTGAAATCTTTCTTTGTTTCCTTCATGACTAACCTCCTTTGTGTTTTTTTGTGTTGATAATAAACAAGTGCTACAAGTGGGATGCACAAAAGGCCAGCGCTTCTGCCTTTAACCAATGGGTAATTACTATTGCGTCTTGGTTCATACCCTTACTCAAATCCTAAGAGATGCAGCATTAACTGAGAGTATGTGTCAATGGAGAAATATTTTGGGTCTAAGAATTCCTTCGAGGCAATGACCGTAAAGCACTGGGTTACAAATACACAAGCCAATACACGAACATCAACTGGACTCTTGAGTTTCCCTTTCCTTTTTGCAGATTCCAGGATTCTTCTGACGCCCTCTATATTTCTCGCCATAAATTTTTTTAGGACATTATCGAATTCCGGGTCATCTCTGTAACTGAGAATATGAACAAGAAACATGGATTTGTGGGGTTCGTTCACCACAAAATCCATGTATACCTTTGACACCCCTTTTATATAGGCGATTTCATCGCCGCGAGTTTTTTTGTAGATGTCTTCATAACCTGAAAGGAGCTGGTCACAGATGGAACGAAAGCAGGCGAAGAACAATTCCCTTTTGTTCTTAAAATGCTTGTACATGGTGGCTTCAGAAATACCGGCTTTTTTTGCGATCTCGGTGATTTTAGCGAGACTGTAACCTTTTGAATTGAAAACCCAAATCGCTGCGGCCAGAATATCTTGGTGACGTCTTTTATGTTCAAAATATTTTTCTTTGGTTTTTTCTACGATATTTAGTGCCATTTTATATAATGATAGCGATAACTTCCAACTTAAAAATCATCATTCTATAGTAAATAGTAGCTACTATTATTTTCAATATTTGTCAACAAAAAATTTGGTTCATCCAGAAAATGAGTAGTTAGTGAGATGGGAGATGATCTCAACCGATTGAGAGGGTCAAGGAGATGATTGCCGATTTGAGCCCGTATCAAGGTGTTTTCCTTTGCCTTGGCAGGCATAATAGAGTATTTATAAAATAGGTGTGTTTAAGCAATAAATATGTTTGTCAAGAGCAGGCCAAGGTCCTTCGAATTTGCCTTCAGCCTTATGAGGCGAATAAATGAAAGGAGTGTATTATGCGGAAGTGGACGGCATTCTTAATAATACTGATTGTAGGTCTATTTAAGATTCCGCCCGCTTTTGCGCAGGATCCTGACGGAAAATGGAGCAAGACAACTGAATCAGATGGAATTATTGGTTATTCTAGACCAACATCAAGTTCTGGTTATAATGAGATTAAGGCCGTAGGAATAGTTGATGCGCCTATCGCGGTGATAGAGGCTGTCCTGCGTGATGAAGCTGCAAAGCCTGAGTATACATATATGTGTAGTGACGGATTTAAGGTCGACATCCCGGGCCTGAAAAATACCAAGGACACCTATTATTCATATCATAGGGTCGATATGCCATGGCCATTCTATGATAGAGATCTTGTTTCTAAGGTGGACCTTATGATTGATAGACAAACCGGATCCTTGCTTATTAACATACATAGTATCTCAAGTGACTTCGAGACAGGGGATAGGGGCGTTGTGCGCGCACCATTTACAGTAGCCAAATGGGTATTAACCGCCAAAGGAGAGAATAAGACTGAGGTGCTGTATCAAGTCCTGGCCGATCCGGGAGTATACATTCCTGCATTTCTGGTAAATATGTTCTCAAAGGGCATGGGGGTCAAGACTATCCAAGGCCTTAGAAAGATAGTAAAGAGGGATAAATATAGGAAGGCCAAAGCTATAGTTACCACAACACCCTGGATTCGGTAGTTTACATGTAGAATCAAATTTTGATCGCATAACCCACATAACCGATACAGGTATCATTGCTGATAGTAAATACCCATGGTTCCTGGCCTTTAATTGCCCGCACGATAAATCCACTGATCCCATTCTTTGATGCCAGGCCTCTCAGTCACTGGTTTTGTAAACCATGAGACTGGAGGATTTCCGTTAGTTCATGGGGCCGGATGAACATCTTCCAGCTATGATTATGAATGGGTACTTTTCTCAGAATTATTTCCAGGGCCACAGGCGCATACTACAATAAGGAAAAGAAGTTCCTTCACGCAACAGGTTTCCTGGTCCGTCCCGATAATACTGTTGAGGTGGCGTGTTACAGCTCAGGGACAATAGGCCGTTTTGTGGCTCAGGACGTCCTTGCTCTTGTAACGTTTTATAAGAGCAGGAAAAAGGGGTAAGAGAGGAGGATAAAACCGTTATGAAGAAATTTATTTGTCTGTTTTCCATTTTGGCACTCCTGTTAATATCCCCCTGGGTGCAAAAGGGTTCCAGGGCCGCGGCCGATGAGGTAGACAACAGCCTTTATGCACAACTCCTCAATAAATATGCAAAAAACGGTGTTGTGAATTATCAGGGCTTCAAGAATGAGGAAGAAAAGCTGGACAGGTACCTCAAGGTATTGGAGTCGACGAATACGAAAGGCCTTGACCGCAATGAACAGTTTGCCTTTTATATTAATGCCTATAACGCCTGGACCATCAAGCTCATACTGAGCGGCTACCCGGGAATAAAATCCATAAAGGATCTCGGGAGCTTCTTCAGGAGTCCCTGGAAAAAGAAGATCTGCCGGATCGATGGAGATATCCTGACCCTGGACTATATCGAGCATGAGATCCTGCGTCCGCGGTTTAAAGATCCCCGTGTGCATGTTGCCATCAACTGCGCTTCGAAGAGTTGCCCGCCCTTACGTCCAGAACCCTATAGAGGTGCTGTTCTGGGTCAACAACTGGATGAAATGGCCACAGCATTTATCAATGATTCTACGCGAAATAGGCTGGAGGGAAGTACCCTCTACGTAAGCAAGATATTTGACTGGTTTGGGGAAGATTTTGATGGAGACATCATGGGATTTTTCCTGAAGTATGCCAAGGGGGATCTGAAAAAGCGGCTAGATGCAAATCAATCCAAGATCAAGATCAGATATCTTGACTATGACTGGTCGTTGAACGGGCAATAGGGCGATGAGATAGGAGGTATTATGGCATCTTATGAATTTGACATCGGGATCCTGGGCGGAGGCGCAGCCGGTCTGACAGTGGCCGCGGGGGCCGCACGGCTTGGGGCCAGGACCCTATTGGTTGAAAAGGAAAAGGAACTGGGGGGAGATTGTCTTCATTACGGGTGTGTCCCCAGCAAGACACTGATACGGACGGCCCAGGTGTATCACCTGATGAAGACCTCGCGACAATTCGGGCTGCCTGCTATTGAAGTGCCGACAGTGGACTATGGCGAGGTAGTGAAGAGGATCCAGTCAGTGATCCAGACCATTCAAGAACACGATTCTGAAGAAAGATTTTGCTCCCTAGGTGCCAGGGTTGTATTCGGCTCGCCCGTTTTTACAGATGACCATGCCATCAAAATGGATGGTGAGACCTATTCTGCAAAGAGATGGGTCATTGCCACTGGCTCATCGCCGTCTGCTCCGCCCTTTGAAGGCCTTGCTGAAATACCGTATCTTACAAACAAAGACATCTTTTCCTTAGCGCGGCTACCGGAGTCCATGATCATCCTGGGTGCGGGCCCCATCGCCACCGAGATGGCACAGGCATTCTGCCGGCTGGGCACAGAAGTCCGTGTGGTTCAGCGCAGCGGGCAGATCCTGAGCAAGGAAGACAAGGACATGGCAGATTCGATCATGGAGGTCTTGAGGTCTGAGGGAGTTCAGTTCTACCTGAATTCTACGGTTCAACATGTCAAGAGTAATGGGAATGATGAACAGGAGGTGGTGATCAATCAGGAAGACAGCGCGCCCGTCTCTTTAAAGGCCGAAAAGATCCTGGTGGCCATGGGGAGGAAACCAAACATCATGGATATGGGGCTCGAACGGATTGATGTGGCATTTGACCGAAAAGGACTCAAGGTGGACGAGCGCCTGAGGACCAACCTGAAGCATATTTATGGGGCCGGTGACGTGACCGGCGCCTATCAATTCACACACGCTGCCGGGTACGAAGGAGGTATCGTGGTGAGCAACGCTGTCTTTCACCTTCCCAGGAAGGTAAACTACACTTGGCTCCCCTGGTGTACGTATACAGACCCGGAGCTTGCCAGTATCGGCATGAACGAAAAGAGGGCCAAGGAGACAGGAATCGGGTACACGGTCTGGACAGAGGCCTTTAAGGCCAATGACAGGAGCCTTGCAGAAGGAGAACGGGCTGGTAAGATCAAGATGCTCCTGGATGAGAAGGAAAATCCGATTGGTGTCCAGATCCTTGGGCCGCATGCAGGCGAGCTCCTGAACGAATGGGTGTCTGTATTGAACGGAAAGGTAAAGCTTTCAACCCTGGCCTCAGCGGTTCATCCATATCCGACGCTTGGGGAGATCAACAAGAAGGTGGTAGGCAGCTACTTTTCGCCCAAGATATTTTCCGACAGGGTCAAGAAAGGGCTGAAGCTCTTTTTTCAGCTTAAGGGGAGGGCGTGCGAATAGGTGTTTAGACAAGATGAAAAATATTGATGAGATGGCACACCGAACCCAAGGGTGTCAAAAGGAGATTGGAATGCAGGTAGCGATGATTGGACTCGGGCGTATGGGGATGAATATGGCGAGACGTCTTATGAGCAAGGGACACCGGGTGGTTGCTTACAACCGGACCGCTAAGAAGGCAGATAAACTCGCCGGGGAAGGGGCGGTTGCCGCCTATTCACTGGATGAAGTCGCCAACCTGCTTGATAAACCGAGGGCGGTGTGGATGATGCTCCCGGCGGGTTCCACGGTCGATGATCATATAGGCAAATTATTGGATATTCTTGCCCCTGGGGACATGATCGTTGAGGGGGGAAACAGCTTCTACAAGGACGACCTGAGGCGGGCAGAGTTGGTAAAAGAGGCAGGGATGGAATATGTGGATGTTGGAGTGAGCGGGGGGATTTGGGGTCTGAAGGAGGGCTACTGCCTGATGATAGGCGGGTCCAGAGAGTCGTACGAGCACCTTGAGCCCTTGTTTATGTCCCTCGCCCCGGAAGAAGGGTACCTTTATTGCGGTGCAAGCGGGGCCGGGCACTTTGTCAAAATGATCCATAACGGCATTGAGTACGCCATGATGCAGGCATATGCCGAAGGCTTCGAACTTATCGATGCCTCCCCGTACGGCGAAAATCTTGCGTATGATGCCCTCTCTCATGTCTGGAACAGGGGAAGCGTCATCCGTTCCTGGCTCCTGGAACTGGCGGAGCGGGTATTTGAAGCAGACCCCGGGCTTTCAAAAATTCGTGGATTCGTTGAAGATTCCGGCGAGGGCAGGTGGACCGTGGAACACGCCATTGACGTCGGTGTATCTTCGCCGGTCATTGCCCTTTCTCTCTTTGAAAGGTTCAGATCACGTAAGCAGAACACCTTTTCCAATAGGGTCCTCGCGGCCCTCAGAAGGGAATTCGGAGGGCATACAGTGAGGAAAGCGGACTAGGGGAGGCCATGTGTCCCCTTTAACAGACCCAGGTTCTGCTCTGATGGCCTCTATAAGTGACCTCAAAGATGAGTTCTATGAGCTGGGGCGCGGACTCGTGGATTATGATGCTATGAGGGAATCGCCTCAGTACGACCATTACCAGGATAACGCGGCAAGCCTCAGGTCTTTTGATCCAGCCAGACTTTCTTCCCCAGACGAAAAAAAGGCATTTTGGATCAATCTCTACAATACGATTGTTATTCACGGGATAGTAGAGCTGGGGATTAGGGCATCGGTAAGAGAAGTGGCAGATTTTTTTATCTCAGATATTTCGCTGGTATAAGAAGGACTTTGGGGACAAGCTACACCTCTTTAGCTTTCTATTGAAATATCTCGCCGAAAAGGAAAAGGCGAAATTTCTTCAAGAGAACATGAATACCATAGAGGTGGAGTACCTGTTCTATGACTGGAATTTGAATCATTGAGAGGCTGTTAGCAATTAGCTAATTGCTAACAGCTTACAAAAAAGCGAAGGAGTTGCTGTGGAAGATACAATCATCGCTCCAACAACCGCGTCGGATCTGGAGGTTCCTTTCGAGTCATGCCTTATTGATGGGCATCCTGATCCATGTTCTGTGGTCATAGTCGGGGCCTCAGGTGACCTTACCGGACGAAAGATCTTGCCTGCCCTTTATACCCTATTCCTCAATGGTGGACTTTCGAGCCCCTCCGTCATTATTGGGTGTGCCCGTACAAATATGGACGATTCGGGCTTCAGGGAGAAGATGAAGCATGCCATAAGTCTACAAAGAAGTGTGGATGAATCTGACTGGACGAAGTTTTCGAGGCTCCTCTACTACCGGACCATTGAATACAATTCGGCCTCTTCTTTTTCTTCCCTTGCCGATTCTATAACAGAACTCGAAAAACATTATGGAATGGAGGGAAACAGGATATTCTATCTGGCGATCCCGCCATCCCTCTATGAGGCAACAGCAAGAATGCTTGGCCTGGCCGGGCTTTCTGAAGAAAGTGAAGATGGAGGCAGTTGGTCCAGGGTGGTTGTTGAAAAGCCTTTCGGTAGGGATCTGCCGTCCGCCATGTCTCTGGATAAGGCCATACACGAACACTGGAAAGAGCACCAGATATTCCGGATAGATCATTATTTGGCAAAGGAGACGGTTCAAAACATCTTGATGTTCCGTTTCGCCAATTCCATCTTCGAACCCATATGGAGTAGCAGGTATATTCATTCTGTCGGCATAACCGCGGCAGAGGCCCTTGGGGTAGAGCACAGGGCTGGATATTATGAGCAGGCCGGTGTCTTGAGGGACATGTTTCAGAACCACATGATGCAGCTCCTTGCCCTTACTGCAATGGAGCCCCCAGCACAATTCGAGGCCGATAGAATAAGAGACGAAAAGGTGAAGGTCTACCGCGCATTGAGGCCATTTGCGGTGAAAAACCTGCCACAATACCTGACGTTGGGGCAATACACTTCAGGGAATATTGGAGGAGTAACAGTTCCGGCATACCGGGATGAACCCGGAGTGGGTCCTAATTCCATGATCCCGACTTATGCAAGGATGAAGGTCTACGTGGACAATTGGCGCTGGCAGGGTGTTCCATTTTTTATCACATCCGGCAAGCGACTTGCCCAAAAACTCACCGAAATTGTGATCCAATTCAAGGAGGTCCCCCATTCCATTTTTCGCCGGGTCCTGGGAGAGGAGATCGTGGCAAACAAGATGGTTTTGGGGATCTATCCGCAAGAAAAGATCACCTTGACCTTTCAGACAAAAAATCCGGGCGCGAAGGTGTGTCTTAGAACGGTTACCATGGATTTTCACTACAGTCATAACTATACGGGGCCTGTTCTCGACGCCTATGAAAAAGTGCTTCTGGATTGCATGCTGGGCGATCAGATGCTCTTTTGGAGACAGGACGGTGTTGAACTCTGCTGGTCTTTCCTTTCCCCGATACTCGAGGCATGTGAAACATGTGAAGACCGGGCCGAGAGGCTTCATTTGTACAAAGCGGGCTCGTGGGGGCCCTGAAAATCATAGTGTCTGAAGATAAATTATTGATGGAAAGGAGCGCAGGTATGGAGACGTATTACAAACCGCAGGATCTGGGAAAATTCGAAGAAATTGGGAAAGAGGCGTCTGAACTTGCCAAGAAGTTCTTTGACTATTACAACGCGGTATTTGCCGATGGAGAGCTTACAGAAAGGGAAAAGGCCCTGATCGGCCTTGCCGTGGCTCATACGGTCCAGTGTCCCTATTGCATAGATGCCTATACTCAAGCATGCCTGGAGAAAGGCGCGAGTGTAGGCGAGATGACGGAGGCTGTCCATGTGGTGACCGCCATCCGTGGCGGGGCCTCTCTGGTGCATGGAGTGCAAATGCGCAATGTGGTGAAAAAACTATCCATGTAAAAGAATGGAGATGTGAAACCCGTGAAAACCGGTGTCTCAAAAAAAGAACTATTCCGTAACACGGAGCACTCGGACGTACAGGTGGTCCCTTTTCGGACCACACTTATGGAACATGGTCTTTCATTGGAACGTGGGCAGACAACTATCCTTCAAATCAACGTGGGCCTTCTCTGCAATCAGGCCTGCAAACACTGCCACCTGGAAGCGGGCCCTGACCGCACGGAACTCATGGACGATGGGGTTATGAACGAAGTTGTATCCTATGCGGAGAGAGGACATTTTGAAACTATCGATATCACCGGAGGTGCACCAGAACTCCATCCGCGACTTGTTCCGTTCCTGAAAACCCTCGCACCGTTGTGCGACCGTTTGATGGTGAGGTCGAACCTTTCGGCCATGGAAGAGGTTGGACCTGAACGTTTTATCAAGGAATTCAGCGGACAGCACGTCGCGGTGGTGGTCTCCCTTCCCGCTACCAACTCGGGACAGACCGAATCCCAGCGCGGGGCGGGTGTTTTTGACAAATGCATACGAGCGCTCAGACGATTAAATGGAGCCGGGTACGGGATGGAGGATAGCGGACTTGAATTAGACCTGGTATCAAACCCCACCGGCGCCTTTCTTCCCCCTTCCCAGGCGCTGGCTGAAAGGAGATTCCGTGATCAACTGAAGAAAAAGTGGGGCATACATTTTAACCACCTCTATACCTTTGCAAATGTCCCCTTGGGCAGATTTCGCAAGTGGCTTCGTTTATCAGGAAACCTGCAATCGTACCTGGATCGCCTGGCAAAAGGTTTTAACCCCTGCGCGCTGGAAGGGGTGATGTGTCGGTTTCTTGTCTCAGTGGGATGGGATGGGAACCTCTATGATTGTGACTTTAACTTGGCAAAAAGATTGCCTATTGGAAGGCGGAAGACCCATGTTTCCGAAATGCATGGTCCCCCAGACCCGGGAAGCCCCATAGCAGTCGGCGACCATTGCTACACCTGTACGGCAGGTTCAGGGTTCACTTGAGGCGGCGCCATCACGACCTGAGGTCAGGCCGAGGGGTTGTTGTGGTGCCAAACAAATGTTCCCGAGGAGAAACGCATGGCTGAAAAATCGCGAAAAGGAGCTATCCTGAAGGCACTATTGCTACTGGTATTTGTTGCTGTTGCCATATATGTGGTCCGATTTACGCCGGTAAAAGAGTATCTCACCATCGAGGCCTTGGGTGGTTTCCTCCAATCGATGGGTTTATGGGCGCCCATTGCCTTCATGATTATTTACGTGGTTGGAATTTGTTTCTTCATCCCCGGAACACTGCTGACAGGGCTAGGGGCTGCCATTTTTGGACCATACAAGGGTTTTGTCTATGTCTGGGTAGGGGCCATGGTCGGTGCCAGTGCCGCCTTTTTCATCGGCAGGACACTGGGACGGGAATTTGCCGCTTCTCTTATAGGGGACCGGCTCAAGAAGTATGATGACGCAATAGAGCGAACCGGATTTGCTACAGTCCTCTATCTTCGGCTGGTCTATTTCCCGTTCACCCCCATGAATTTCGGGATGGGGCTTACAAAGGTTCGTTTCACTGATTATCTTTTTGGTACGGGCCTCGGCATCATCGTGGGGACCTTTATTTTCACCTTTTTCATTGGGACCCTGAAAGAGGTGTGGGCCTCGGGAAACTGGGGAGAGCTGATTTCCTTCAAGGTCTTTTTCTCCATTGGACTCTTTGTGTTCTCCTTTTTTATCCCCAAGATTATAAAGAAATTAAAAGGAGAGGCATGATCACAGATAACCCAGGGCATTAACGTGAACCCGAACCCGAGCGCCTTAGCAGTATTCATTCACGAGTTTTCATGGGAGGATAACCATGTCTAAGATTAGGGAATTGACTCAATTGGGTCAGTCGATCTGGTATGACTATATTCGTCGCTCCTTTTTAACATCAGGTGAACTGGAGACGTTGATTGATAAGGGGCTGCGAGGTGTGACATCGAATCCCTCTATTTTTGAAAGGGCAATTGCTGGCAGTGCAGACTACGATGGGGATATGAAGAAACTTGTGGGGGATGGTAAATCAACAGAGGAGATTTATGAAACGCTCGCGCTTAAAGATATTGCCTTGGCTGCCGATCAATTCAGGGCGGTCTATGATGAAACCAATGGAACAGATGGATATGTCAGTCTGGAGGTGAATCCTCGATTGGCCCATGATACCGAAAAGACCATCTCAGAGGCAAAACGGCTTTTTGAGGCACTTCAAAGACCCAATATCATGATAAAGGTCCCGGCTACCACGGCAGGCATCCCGGCAATCACCGAGTTAATTGGCGCCTGCGTTAATGTGAATGTGACCTTGATTTTTGGCCTCGAAAGCTACAAAGCTGTGGCGAATGCCTATCTGAAGGGCCTTGAAAAATTAGCGGCTGATGGCCCATCGGTTCATGGAGGCCATGGTATTGATAAGGTTGCCTCAGTGGCATCCTTTTTTGTCAGCAGGGTGGATTCGGCAGTTGATTTGGAGTTGGAAAAGATTGGCAATGATGGACTGCAGGGCAAAATCGCGATTGCCAATGCCAGGCTCGCCTACAAGGAATTTCAGAATATATTTAGTGGCCCAAGGTGGGAGAATTTGGCCGCAAAAGGTGCTCATGTGCAACGACCTCTGTGGGCCAGTACGGGCACCAAAAATCCTATATATGCCGATACGCTTTATGTAGATCAATTGATTGGTCCCTATACGGTAAACACCCTACCACCCTCTACCTTAAACAGTTTCCTTGATCATGGGACTGTTTCTCAGACATTGACCAACGGTGTCGAAGAAGCCGCATCCCAAATAGATCAACTGAGGGCCCTGGGTATTGACCTGGGCTATGTCACCAAGAAATTGCAGGATGACGGAGTTAAGGCATTTGCCGAGTCCTTTGATTCTTTAATGGGAAGTATCTCTGAAAAGCGCGATCGTCTCTTGGCCGGCAAAAAGGGCTATTCTGCCAGTCTCGGTGAGTCCTATTCAAGTGTGGAAAGGGCCTTGATTAAGATTCGTGATCAAAAGACTATGAGTAGAATTTGGGCGCATGACCATACTGTCTGGAATGATGATCCAGCGGAAATCAACAACCGACTTGGCTGGTTACACAGCCCCGAGGTTATGGTCGATGCTATCCCTGAAATCACCGCCCTGGCAGATGAGGTGCGCGATGCAGGATATACTAATGCGTTACTGCTAGGCATGGGTGGCTCAAGCCTGGCACCGGAGATGTTTCGACTTACATTCGGTAGCAAGAAAGGGTATCTGGTCCTGGACGTCTTAGACAGCACCGATCCAGGCGCTGTATTGGAATATGCCAGGAGGCTTGACCCAGAAAAAACCCTTTTTATCGTGTCAACCAAATCTGGAGGCACTGTTGAGACCCTGTCTTTTGCAAAGTTTTTTTACAATCTGGTTGTTGAAGCTGTGGGTACTGAAAATACTGGAGAACACTTCATCGGCATTACAGACCCAGGAAGCGGCCTTGAATCGCTTGCCAAGCAATTGGGGTTCCGCAAGATATTTCTCAATGACCCTAACATTGGTGGTCGTTATTCGGCGTTGTCCTTCTTTGGCATGGTCCCGGCGGCATTGATCGGAATGGACCTCGAGACCATTCTTGAAAGGGCCGCGACAATGGCCTGCAACTGCGAAGGATGCAATTGCCCGGTTGCGGGAGATAATTCCGGGGCCTGGTTGGGAACCATCATGGGGGAAATGGCAAACTCAGGTAGGGACAAGGTGACCCTGGTTATGTCTCCGTCCATTTCACCTTTTGGCGACTGGGTAGAGCAACTGATTGCCGAGAGCACCGGTAAAGACGGCAAGGGTATCCTGCCGGTAAATGGCGAGATGTTGGGTCCGCCCGATATCTATGCCAATGATCGCCTATTTGTATACATGCGCTTGGATAATGACAGTACGTATGATGAAAAGATAGAGGCGCTTGAAGAGAGAGGACATCCGGTTGTGCAGCTCAACTTGGGGGATGTATACGACCTGGGCGGTGAATTTTTCCGCTGGGAGATGGCTACTGCAGTCGCCGGAAGCATCTTGGGGATTAATCCCTTTGATCAGCCTAATGTTGAGTCTGCCAAGGTGTTGGCGCGTGAAATGGTTGCCGCATATCAAAAAGAGGGTAAACTGCCTGAACTGATCCCGACCTTCACGCAAAACGGCATTCATATATATACAGATTTATCTGTCAGTAGTCTGAAGGAGGCCTTGGAGAAATTTCTGGCTGAGCTAGATCCGGGGAAAGATGACTCTAGCGGGCGGGGTTATATGGCGATTCATGCATACGTCAAACCAGATGCTGAGACCTCTGATGCCCTGCAGGAACTACGAACGAAACTTCAGGTGAAATTCCGAATTGCCACAACAATAGGGTACGGTCCTCGTTTTTTGCATTCCACGGGGCAGCTCCATAAAGGTGATGGTGGACGGGGTCTTTTCATTCAGATTACGTCAGACATGCCCGAAGATATCCCTATCCCTGACGAGCCTGGGAACAAGGCATCTTCAATCAGTTTTGGGGTGCTTAAGACGGCCCAGGCCTTGGGGGATCGCAAGGCATTATTAAATGCAGGCCGAAAAGTCATCCGCTTCCATTTAGGAGAAGATGTCGTTGGCGGTTTGAGAACCATAGCAGAGTCTCAAGACCTGCCGCCAGTTTGAGAAGAACCGGCTCCCAAGACAGGAAAGGGATGTTTCGCGGCCCTGGCCTGAGGGGGCTTGCCCCTTTCTGTCCCTGCAAGTATTTTATCCTCAGAGATACCCCGGCCAAGATTTTTGTATGTTTGCAGGATTATACCCGGGACCATGGCGTGATGTTCGGCGCCCTGCATTGGAAACACTCGATGCGAGCGGATTCTTCTTAGAAGGGCAATCATATTCGTCTCTTCCGCAGTAGTGCAAATCTTCTTTATGACATCTAAGGCTCTAAACGTCTCCTCTTTCAAAATTTTATTTCATAAATTTCAAAATGTTGGCTTGGTCTGACCGGATTTAGGATATACGGATTTTTTTGCTGTGCCTTTCAAAAAAGACTGGACCGTTTGCCTGGAGCTGTATCTAGGCTCAAATCCCAAATCTTTCTTTATATTGTTAACATCCATCGACAATGGGTAACGGATATAATCCAGCTGCGCCTTTCCAAAGGGTAAAAGTCTAAGCCGATATAACATTTCAACAAGAGGATATATCAGCCAAACCGGAATTGAGACCATCGGTTTGCCGAGTTCTTTTGCCAGTTCCGAATAGCGTAATCCCTCATCGGCAGCTAGATTATAGGCACCTTTGCAATCTGTTATTGTAGCAAGATAGAAGGCCTCCGCAACGTCATCTTCGTGAACAAACTGCATGATCGGATCAGAACCACGGACGCCGATGATCACCGGCTGTTTCATGGACCGGGTGGTAGTATTGTCCGCGTTGGGGCCCATCACCATACAAGGTCGTAATATTACGATCGAACACTCAGGATTGCGCACTGCGAAATCAGCTAACATCGTTTCGACTTCAGCCTTGTTTTCTGAATACGGAAATCCGGGAGTTGAGCGAATCGGTGCGGTTTCAGTCAAATAATCCGGGGTACCTTCAAAAAAGCCATAGGCACAGTCGGAGCTGGCAACAACGAGTTTCTTTATTCCTAACTGTTTGCATGCTGCCATTACGTTGGAGGTGCCGTTCACATCAACATCGTATTCAAACTCCGGGCTGCGTGTCGGTTGGGCGATAAACGCTAAATGAATCACCGTATTCACGCCAGATTCTTTAAATATACGATATAGACCATCTCCATCGCGGATATCACAATGATGATATTGAAATATAGGCGGTAGGTTATCTGGCGCTGAAAGAATATCCGTGCATATAATACGTTCAAACGCGTCTGTCTGAGCTAAACGGGCCAATAAACGCCTCCCGATATAACCCAATGAGCCGGTAATTCCAAGTATTTTACCTGAACCAGACATATCCTTTTCTCCAAGGTTTGCTGTTTTTAATTAATATCTTCATACGTAACCTCTCAATAAACGGGGGTTAATCACCAAAGGGTGAATAGACCAGGGCCTTTTCCTACCATAGTTACCCCCAATTATTGAGCTCTTACCTTCATGCGATGTGCACAACGATCAGATTTACATAAGCAGCCCTTGAATTCGCACCATAAAATTACCGATATCTCTGCCGTATTCCGGCGAGCCCTCTAAGAACAGTAGGCCGTCTCTTACCGCCTCAACCATATTAACTTCATTTAACAAAATGGGAAGAGCGCCATCAATCCCATTAAATTTCATATGCACGAAAGGACGTCGCTTGGTGTAAAATCCCCGGCCGGCTTTTGATTTGCCGGCTTTAACACGTAGATAGCCGGCAATGTCATCTTCACCGGTAACAGAAATTTGATAAATCCGTTCCGGCTGTTTGGAGGTCCACTTCATCATCTCGGGATCGCCACCTTTATTGTACTGACTCAGGGCTGTAGTAATCATATAAATGGTCATCTTTACCTTAAGCCTTCTTTTTAAAGGATCTTTAGGCCTTGCATCCGGCTCAAGGATTTTTAGACTCAAAAAAAGTGCTAGCACTTTCGTGAAAAGAATTAATTTATACAGACCTTTTATTCTCGGGATAACGGGTTTGCCTGCCAGCATAGCATTCATTTTAGGGACACTGGAAAACTTAAAAGAGATATCCGGCTTTTCGCAAACGCCTTGGATGATTTCAAGCTCGCCGTCCTTAAAATCAAGATAAGCGCCTACATCACCGTGACTGTCTTTGGCAACAAACTGAATTTGGGCCGTGACCCCTTTAAACTTTTTTTTTATTTTCGGATTATCATTTAAAGCGACTTTCATCACCGGAAAGAGTGCTCTTAAAAAAATGCGGGCCACCAATAAATCTTTTTCTGTTGCCATATTAAACCTCGTCTTCCCAGTCATCATCATCTTCGAAATCTTTGCCCATGACCTCTCTGACTTTTTGGACCATGCCATCCATGTCAATTTTATAGTGGTTATAAAGATCTTCAGGATAGCCAACGAGACAATAGCAATCAGGAATGCCTATTTTTTCAAAGGCACAGGCTTTACCGCTTGCGGCAATCACCTCAGCAACCGCGCTCCCGAGCCCCCCAAAGATATTATGTTCTTCGAAAGTAATAATTCTGCGCGTGTCTTGAATGGCTGAAAGGATGGCATCCTCATCAAGAGGCTTTATGGTATGCATATTAATTACACGCACGCTGAGCCCATCATTCTCTTTAAGATGTTTTGCAGCTTCGAGCGCTTGCGCAACGGTGACACCACAGCAAATCAGGGTAATATCAGTGCCGGGATGCATTTCCACTGCCTTTCCGATCTGAAAATCGTAATTTTCATTATCATTGCAGCTGGGCTCAAACCCTCTTCCAATTCGAATATAAACGGGACCGGGGTAATTGACACATTCTCTTACGGCATTTGCTGTCTCAATCCCGTCAGCCGGAGCGATTACCGTCATATTCGCGAATGACCGCATTATTGCCAGATCTTCAGTGCAATGATGGGTGGTGCCGGCCTGGCCGAATGATATACCCGCATGCGTGGCGATTATTTTCACGTCCAAATTTTGATAGCAGATGTCTGTCCTTACCTGCTCGGCCGCACGCATGGTCGTAAAGACCGCCATGGTAGAAACAAAAGGAATCAGACCGGATTTTGCCAATCCGGCAGCCATCCCGAATAAGTTTTGTTCGGCAATCCCAGCGTTAAAGAAGCGCTCCGGATATTTCTCGGCAAACCTCCCAATTTTGGTTGATTTGGCCAGATCGGCGGAAAGACCTACAATTTTAGGGTTGGTTTCACCAAGCATACACAGGACCTCCCCATAAATATCCGCCTGGGTCATTGTGTTTGCGTCATATACGTTCCAAGTTAAACCTTCGGCCATTTTTCTCCCCTTTTAGTCATTTTCGTACATGTTCGCGATAGACGCTTTTGCTTTTACCAGAGAATCCGAGTCTAATCCCCCATAATGCCACTTTACATCGTCCTCCATAAAGTCAACGCCCTTGCCTTTTAACGTGTTGGCAATAATTACAACTGGTCCTTTTTCCTCTATCTTCGCAGCCTCAATAGCCTCTGAAAGTTCCTGAAAACTGTGGCCGTCAATTTCCTTGACAATAAAGCCGAAGGCCTTCCATTTATTCGCAAAGGGCTCGATACCCATCACTTCTTCAGTTGAGCCGTCAACACTATATTTATTCCGGTCAACAAATGTCATTAAATTGGTCAACTTAAAATGACTCGCAGCCATCGCTGCCTCCCAAATACTTCCTTCATTGCATTCACCGTCGCCGACAATGCAGTATGTATACCACTCTTGTTTCTGCAGCCTCGCCCCAAGCGCTAAACCCACTGCCATCGGAAGACCGTGACCTAATGAACCTGTGGACACATCAACACCTTTCACTTTACGGGAGTCTAAATGCATTCCGAAGGGAGACTTGAACTTATTAAAATCTTTTAAAATATCAAAATGAAAATACCCCTTGCGCGCCAGGAGGGGAGCATATCCAACACCCGCGTGGCCTTTACTCAACACCATCCTATCTCTGGCTTCCCACTCGGGGTTGTTCGGGTCGATGTTAAGATATTTATCATAAAGAATGACAAGCATTTCTACCATGCTCAAAGCGCCGCCGATGTGAGAGCCTCCGGCCCAAAAGGTGATATCGAGAATATCTTCCCGCAATTGCCTGGCCCTTTTTTTCAATTCTTTCATTTCCTGGTCTGAAATCGACATATTCACTTCTCCTACAATAAATGAGACTAAACCTTATTCCATCTCAAAAACCACTTTTATGACGTTCTCTTTTTTGTCCCTGAAAAGTTTAAACGCCTTACGGTATTCACTCAGCGGAAATCGATGGGTGACAAATCCATCTAAACTGATTTTTTCGTCTAAAATCATTTCCATTGCCAGGTCAAAACTGCTGATTTGTTTCCCCTGATAGGTTTCGCTGCCGTGTGCGTTCACACCGACAATTCGAACCTCCTGTTGCCAAACCGGTGTCTGATCAAAGGAAACCGGTGAAAGTTGATTGCCGATCATGATGTAGTCCCCACGTGCCTTTAGCCACCTGAGGGCATCATGGATCGTTTTCGAATGCCCCACACAATCATAAATGAGATCAAAGCCTCCCAACAGATTGTTGTTCTTCAAAGGCCCCCTGTAAAGGTGTGCGCTGGTTGCTTTGGCTACGGCATCATAAGGATCACCACTTAGTACCTCATCTGCGCCAAGACGAAGTCCCAAGTCCTTTTTAAAATTAATTTTTTCAAGCAGGAAAAGACGACAGTTCGGTTCGATTGTCTTTGAAAATTGGATAACATTAAGACCGATTACGCCGGCGCCGATCACGAGAACCCTTTCCCCTTTTTCCGGAGGACGCTTGAGAACTGCGTGCAGGGATACGGAAGCAGGCTCGATAAGCACAGCTCTTTCATCGGGCAGTTGATCGGGCACTTTCAACAACTGGCTCTGATGGGCGATAAAGTGATCGCTGAATCCAGCCCCTAAATTTTCCGGCAGCTTACCTTCCGAAAAATTTTCACAAAGGGTATACTGCCCCTGACTACAAGGTCCACAAGGGGGCTCGATTTCTTTCATGGAACAACAAGGTAGGTACCGTTGAAGAACAACCCGGTCTCCAACGGTGAGCATCTTGACCCCTCCTCCTGTTTCAATGACATGCCCGACCAATTCATGACCCATGAATACCTTCGGCATACCGGGCAGAGCGGCCAAAGAAATAGATGGGCTTGCCTGAACAAAAAACATAGACAAGTCGGCACCGCAAATCCCGCTCATAATAGTCTTGACCCGCACCCAATGTGGCCCCGGAAGCGGCTGATCCGGAATCTTATTAAAACGAACCGGCGAAACGGATGTGTAATAAATCTTTGGAAAAAATTTGGCCAATAATTTTGTAGCAATTATTTTGGCGATATTGACCTCAAAATAGATCGTCTCCATAGTCGTTCCCCTTGGTTTTCATGAGTGCTTCAGGCTGGGGGAAATCTCTTATTTATTGACGGCTCTCTGAAAATATCTCATCCGGTTCAATACCAAAAATTTCGCAAACCTTCAATCCTATTTGTATCAAGATCACACTCTTTGCTCTTCAGCGCATTTTGAACACGAAGATCTTCATAAGGTACTTAATAGAGCCAATGCTCAATTAGAGGGCGTCAGGGGCCAGGATCCAGAGGTCAGCACGTCATATAAACACATTGTATATCACATATCCTGTTTATAGCTATAGTAAAAACCTGTTTGATTCGGTTTCCTGAAAAAAGGTCGCTATCAATTAGGGTAGAGCCGTTAACCATAGTTCATGTTTGAGGTTTTACATTGACACACAAGCCTGTTTTCCTTATGTTAGTTATCTAATCTGGCGTTTAGACCGGAGATGATTGTGCTACGACAATGACAGGGGCAGAGAGAGAAGGCACATATCAGGTTTGGAATTAGGTCATGATGCAAGGCGCTGCAGGATTGGATGAAAAATGGAGGCAATGGAGATGAGCAAGGAATATGCGCACGAGCTCAATAGCAGGGTCGAATCTATCTCAGGATGGTATGAATTGGAAAAGGAAGGGACAATCCAAATAGATGGGAAAGAGGTCCTCTATGTAGTGGGGAATGGCATTGTTGACTCCTCGTGTTGTGGAATGGGGGGGTGCAGATATGCCTTGGTGCCTGGACATATCCTGAAATTCAAGAGTCGCCAAAACGACGATGGCTTGTGGGTCTCAGAGGTGGAGCCGATTGTTGATGTGAAGACACGTCAGGAGATCACTCGGGTCCTTGAAGAAAAAGAAATAGTCCAACAGGTTCAATTTTTATGATTCGCTACGCAGGCCGATTGTTGGGTTTGATTTAACAAATGATGTGTGGGATATGGAAGGGTATGATTCAGTGCCGCCGGCACTTGTTCTACCGGCTTCAGGACCGGGCCGTACACTTGGACGCCAGGATGTGCGAGCGTTTAGTCATATCTGATTCCATATGACATTTCTTATATTTCTTTCCGCTTCCACACCAGCATAGTTCATTGCGGCCCACTTTCGGTATCTCCTTAGGCTGCTGCATTCCGAATAATTTGTTTAGAATTCCCATAATCGCTCCGTTAGGTGATAATACTAGGTAAACGTTTTTTGAAATAAAGCATAGATAGATTTTCCCTGTGAGTCAAGGAAAAAAGGACCATAACAACTTCATAGCCTCGGCCCTATCCCTTCATTTTTTCAGTAAGGCCAGAAACTCTTCCCAGGTGGAAACCCTCAATACCTCGCACTGTGGTTTCTCTGGGCTACTGGCAAGGATGCCGGGCACAGTGGGAATATGGTGGTCTTTTGCATAGGTAAACCAAACCGCCTGAATCCCGGCCCTCAATGCGCCATTAACATCCGGTTCGGGATCATCGCCAACATATAGGATCTCATTTGTCTCCATCCCAAATTCTTCGATTAGTCGCTCAAAGACAAAAGGATGGGGCTTCCGGTAGCCGAGTTCCCCGGAGATCAATATAATGTCAAAGAAGGGCCTTAACGAGAGCGCATCTATGAGTTGCCTTGCAGCAGGGGAGTGTGTGAAGTTGGAAAGAAGTCCAAGGCTATAGGCATTGGTAAGTCGTTTTAACATCTCTATTGTCCCTGGGATGAGATGGCAGTAATCCATAAATGCCGAAAAATAGGCCTCCAGGGCGGTTGCTATCCGGGGATCTTCAGGCCCTAAATCGTAGCCGAGTATCTGGAGCGCACCACTTATCCAGAATCGATTGTGGGTCTCTTTCCCATCCTTGCGTGTCTCCTGAATTATGGCGATGGCGGTTTCCCGATAGGCCTTTTTGAATTCATTCTCCTGGAATGAAAAACCCTGTTGTTGTAAGGAATTGATCAGCCTCATCACCGCTTCGCTCACCGCATCGGGATGGGCAGTAATCAACGTGTTGAAAAGATCGAATCCAATACCTTTTAAACGGCCTGCGTCTATTAACTCCTTGTTTTGCATATTGCTACTCCTTTAGAATTGAGGAGTATAGTTTGCAATGTGTAAGATGTCAAAATTCAGGCTTATACTTACGAGGAGACAAAAAACTGCCAATATTTCGTCTATGATCGTAATTTCCTCTCCGATCTGAGTCGCTGCGGTCTGCAATCCTTATTGTATATCACCTATACTGATATTGTAAAAACCTGATTAATTCTGATTTGTGCCAACCGGCAACTATCAATTCAGCCTTTTCGCTCAATTAGGGACATACCATAATTCTATGGGCAGTTTTTTAGCAAAGAGATGTGGAAAAATAGGCCTTGTAATTGTAATATTACAAAATGCAGAAAGGATGGTAATATTTCACGGAGGTCCCCAATCGTCTCAATAAAAGGAGGGAACATCGCTGAAAGGAGCGTTTATCCATGGGTTCAATAGCAACATTGAAACGCATAAAGAACATCCTGCGCATTATTTATTCGAAAAAAACAGCCGACAAGCTACTGGTACATTTGAAAAACAGGATGGATGTTTACGGCAGAAACCCGATTATCAAAGAAAAGAGGAAGAAATACGGCGGCAAGGTTGTGTTGGACGAAAGGGATTCCATTCTCATCACTTATGCCGACAGCATATACAGTGAAGGACAAAGGCCCCTCGCCACACTTAACCATTTTTTAAAAACATATGTAAAAGATATCATTACAGGAGTACACATACTCCCATTTTTCCCAAGCAGTTCGGACGGCGGCTTCGCGGTGACGGATTACAAAGAGGTGGATCCAAAATTCGGCACATGGAAAGATATCCAAAAAATAGCGAGGGATTATCGTCTGATGGTTGATCTTGTGTTGAACCATGTGTCAAGCAAATCAAAATGGTTCCAAAAATTTCTACAGGGTGACAGGCGGTACAGGAATTATTTTATCTGGTATGACAGTGAAGTTGATATGCATGAAGTCTTCCGGCCAAGAGAAACCCCCCTGCTAACAAGGTTTGAGACTGCCTCTGGTGAAAAGTATGTTTGGACTACGTTTAGCCTGGACCAGATAGATCTCAACTACAAAAATCCTGAAGTGCTCTTGAGAATTATAGATGTGCTCCTCTTTTACCTCTCCCACGGAATTGAGATTGTTCGTCTGGATGCCGTGGGATATATATGGAAAGAAGCACATACTAGTTGTGTAAATCTCTCCAAGACCCATCAGATTGTCAGGCTTTTCAGACACATCCTCCAGTATGTCGCCCCTTACGCCATGATTTTGACCGAAGCAAATTTTCCTTTCAAAGAGAATATATCCTATTTTGGGGAAGGGGATGAAGCCCATATGGTCTATCAATTTTCTCTCCCTCCACTAGTGCTGGACGCTTTTACGCGGAAAGACGCATCCCATATAAGTAAGCTTACCAGGAGAACCAGACAGGACCTCCTCTTTTTCGATTTTCTTGCATCTCACGATGGGATAGGATTGCCAGGGGCCCAGGGGATTCTTAGTAAAAGGGAGCTGGAAAACCTGCTTCGAATCACCACTTCCCACGGTGGGCTGATATCCTATGATATAAAAGATGGGAAAAAGGTACCTTATGAGCTCAACATCAGCTATTTTGATGCCATTAACGGTCCTAACGGCCCTGACGACGCTTTTGCGGTAAGAAGATTCATTGCATCCCAGGCAATTATGCTGGCCCTAAAGGGAGTCCCCGGTATCTATATCCATAGCCTCCTAGGCTCAAGAAACTATCATAACGGAGTAAAGGAAACGGGAATTAGGCGGATGATAAATCGTGAAAGGTTATTCCTGGATAATGTTGTAGCATCCCTTCGAAATAATGACTCACTGCGATATCAGGTTCTGGAAAATTTCCTCAGGCTGCTGGCTGCTCGAAAGCGTATTCGTGCTTCTCACCCTTCAGGGACGAGAAAGGTGCTCGATCTCGACAGAAGGCTGCTTGCCATCGAGAGGAAATTCGAGCAAGAAAAAATACTGGCCATAATAAATGTCAGCGATGATACGATCCCGCTTCCTGAACATGAAATGAGATTAGACTTGATTACTCGCACCCTGTTCAATGGACAGATCGAACCTTACGGGGTTTATGCCCTCGAATAAGAAAACGGGGCGTTTGTAATAGCTCATTAAACCACCACCTGTAGAAAGCAGGTAGATTCTGTTTCCTAATGAAAGTCATTTTGTTTTTACCCGGAGAGCCGCGGAACAAGAATCTGCGGAATGTCGAAGTGGCACATGCCTTCTTCATCTTTTCTTCATGCAAGCCTGTTATGCTGTTCAGAAGGAACTTATGCGGCTTCAGCAGGGCATCTGCTGAGAACAAAATCTGGAAAAAGGGGGGGAGGGTAACATGTTGCATCATTTGATCGTGTGGTTGGCTCATACTGTTGGTCAATGGGGGTATTCGGGTATTGTTGCCCTGATGTTCTTGGAGTCCTCCTTTTTCCCGTTTCCCAGTGAAGTGGTCATCCCGCCGGCGGATTATCTTGCAGCCAGCGGAGAAATGAATATCGACATGGTCATACTTTGCGGCATCCTAGGGAGCCTTTTAGGCGCCGTCTTCAATTACGGGCTTGCCCTAAGGTATGGTAGACCTTTTTTTGAAAAACATGGCAGGTATCTGCTCGTAAGCCACAAAACCCTTATGAAGGCGGATGTCTTTTTCGAGCGCCATGGGCATATTAGTATGTTCATTGGCAGGCTGGTGCCGGGAATCCGCCAATACATATCGCTTCCCGCAGGCCTTGCTCGGATGAATTTTTTTGCGTTCTGCTCGGCGACCGTCCTTGGTGCCGGTTTATGGGTTGTGGTCCTGGCCGCAATGGGTTATTGGTTCGGTCGAAACGAGGAACTGGTCCTCCGGCACCTTCACTGGGTCACCCTTGCCTTGCTCATGGGGTGTGCCGTCCTGGGTGTCCTTTACTGGCGGAAACGGGGCCGTGGTTCAGAACGCAGTGGGAAAAGGGGATGCGTTAATGTCTCATGACCCTCGCCGGATCATGAGTGATAGATAAATGATGGCTGATCGAATCATAGATATGATCCTGCCTGCAATCCAGCATGTTCAAATGCTTGGGTACTGGGTTGCCTTTTTTGCCGCGTTGCTTGAAACCATGATCGGCATCGGCCTGATTCTGCCGGGATCAACACTGATTCTTTTTCTGGGTGCGCTCTCGGGAAGGGGCTATTTCGACTTTGGGGACCTCATATGGTTTGCGGTCATGGGCGCCGTGATCGGGGACAATGTCAATTATTATTTGGGGAAGAAATATGGCGCCCGGTGGGTCAAGGATGGGGTCTGGTTTTTAAAACCGGAGCACCTCGAAAAAGGGAGGATCTTTTTCGACACCCACGGTGCCAAAAGCGTATTCCTGGGGCGTTTTATCCCCAGCGTGAAGGAAATCGTGCCCTTTTTTGCCGGTTCGGTGCGTATGAGGCAGCGGACTTTTTTCATCTGGAATGTCCTTGGCGCGACCGGGTGGGGATTTGAGTGGGCGGGAGCTGGGTATGTGTTTTCGCAATCCCTGAAACTTGCGCAGACATGGCTTTCCCGCGCGGGGTTCTTCTTTATCGGCCTTGTAGCGCTTTTCATTATCTTTTATCTGATTAAATGGTTTGTAGCAAAAAAGGGGAAGTATTTCCTTGCCCTTGTTGCGTCGTTATGGTCTTCCGTAAGGCAGGCCATTGCGCAAAATCCGGAAATAAAGAAGCGCACTGCCCGCCACCCGGTCTTTTTCCGCTTCATGAAGAACCGTTTTGAGAGGGATGCCTTCCGAGGCCTTCCTGCAACCGTTCTGGCACTTGCATTTGTGTATGTGTTGGCCCTTTTGGGCGGTATTATAGAAGACCTTATAACATTGGATCCGATTGTCGGGGCGGATATTCGCCTTGCTCATCTGCTGGTCGTATTCCGGAACCCCATTTCTACAAAGGTCTTTTTCTGGGTGACCGTTCTTGGCAAGTGGGAAGTGATTACGGCTTTTACGCTTTCGGTTATCGCTTCTCTGTGGCTGCTGAAGTATCGTCGCTACATCCTGCCATTGCTCGCCGCCATCCTGGGCGGCGACGCATTTGTTCAACTGGGGAAACTCCTTTTTCACCGTCCTCGTCCCTTGTCAGCGCTTTATGTGGAACACTCATTTTCTTTCCCCAGTGGACACGCCACCATTGCCGTCGCTTTTTATGGCTTCTTGACCTATATCGTCATGCGCGAGGCAAAACGATGGGAGACGAAAGTCAATATCTGTTTTGCGGGAATAGCCCTCGTGCTCCTGATCGGCTTCAGTCGTCTCTATCTCGGTGTGCACTACCTGAGCGACGTGTGGGCCGGCTACCTGGTCGGTGCGCTGTGGCTCATTGCAGGGATCAGTATATGCGAGTGGCTGCGATCCAGACAGGCGGGACGCGAGTCGTCTTCCGTTCCCGGCAGGGCTCGCGCCATTTCGGTTGTTCTGCTGCTTGTATCACTGGCGTTTTATTGGTGTTTTGCCGTTCAGTATACCCCATCTATGAAATCCCCTGTGCTGGCGAAACCGATTATAGAACTCCATGGGGGAAAGGTTGAAATAGAAAGTAACCCGGGTGTGTATCCATCTCCCGCTGTCAAGATTGCAGGGTTTTGCCAGTAGGCTAAAGGAATATTGATAAGATAGCTACCTATGTCGATTGAACCTTTAAAAATAATAATGGAGCTGATTCCGAAGGCACGGTTTTATATAACTAATGTCTCTGGTAGAATCAGCGAACAATATGGCGGTTTGCTGCAGAATTACGATAGGCTTCTCTTTTGTTCCCTCCATACCACAGCAGGATACCTTGAAGAAGGTTTCTGTGCAAAGCTCGGCTATAATGAGGGGCGGCTCCGTGAATTTATTAGCAGCTTTCAAAGAATATTTCCACAAAATGCAGGATATCTCCATGACCGTTTGGAATTGAGAAACGAATTGGGCGATAGCCAAAAAGAAAGAGAACCACTTAATGCCGACTCCCATCTCACCTTCATAGGCGCGGGCCTGGAAAACTGTGTGGCGCACGTCAATGAAGCTGATTCACCAGTATGTTTTGTTGATCTCGACGGGATATATAAAAAGCAGCACCGAAGTCGCAGGACGATCATTCTCGCATATAACAAGCAGGAATTAGTATATCACGGTAACTTTTGCATTTCTGTAACAGAAGGGCATTCCATCAATTCCTTCAATCTCAAGAATACCAAGCATGGTCTATTCCCACATTTGAATGATCTGCTTTATTCTTACGGAATTGGAAATGGGCTTATCGAGATCC
>CAYYPQ010000042.1:0-31991 GCA_964473615.1 uncultured Desulfobacteraceae bacterium | reverse complement strand
GCCCCCTCTGGGGACAAGCCAAAGCCGGGCCCTCTGGACCCGGATTTTTTACTTATGATGGCTATCTCTTTTGATCCGAGGTGTTCTTAGGATTTCCTCTGTCAGATTCCCAGGTGCCTGAGCAAATTGCCCCAATGGATTCTATTTCCCAGGTGCCAGCAGCATGGGTGCCTGTGTCGTCAAATTTTCCGCGAACGACCAGTTTATAGAGACCAAGGTTTACAGTAACCTTGAATTGATTACAATTAACAGGCCATTGGCTTTCGACCGAAATTTTACCAGATGAGATACTGATGGAGCCACATTTGAACCTTGAAAAATCGAGGAGCATTTTTGTTATTGCCGTTGCCTTTGGATTTACCGTAAATTTGAAAACGCCGAAGTCTGCCGAGGCGCTCCACAGGCCTGATCTGGGTGATACAGATGTGGATGAAGATTGAGCTGAAGGAGGTATGGCATGTGATGCCGGAAAAAGGATTGCCAGCGTGGCAATTATGGTTGCCCCGATAAACATAGCGAGATTATAGTTCGGCTTTGCCATTATTATCCGTCATATTACATTCAGGGTGCGGAAAACTTCATAATATTCCCATTATTGTCCCACTCGGCCCCTTGACCCCCTGAGTCCTTAAACCCTCAATCTCCAATGTTTACCTCGTAGTATAAAGTGTAATTTCCAAGGATCGATTCAATGTGTTTTCGAATCTCCTGTACGTCTGTCCCCGCTGCAGGGCTGGCGGTGATTATGGCGATGGTTCCATGGACCTTATCTTCCTTAACAGTGACATCTATTGAGTCCGCCATACCGGAAAGGGTTTTCAATTCAGATTCGAATACCTTTTTGACCGCGTCATAGCGGAGGGCGGGTTTGAATATCTTACCGACGGCGGTCATTGGCATCGATTCAATGATTTCTACCTTTTTGGGAATTGCGGCCCTTTCCCTGATCTGCTCACGGCAATAGTCCTCGATTCTTTCCGGGGCAAGACTTACTCCGGGTTTAGGCATTACATAAGCAACGGGCACCTCGCCGGCATGCCTGTCAGGCCGCCCGACAGCGGCGGCCAGGGCCACGTCAGGAATCCTGTACAAGACCTCCTCTATTACTGCGGGGTCAATGTTGTGCCCGCCACGGATTATGAGTTCCTTCTTCCTGCCCGTGAGCCATAAATAGTCGTCCTTGTCAATCCTGCCAAGATCGCCGGTGTTGAGCCAATCTCCCTGGACCCATACCCCCTTGTTATGGGCCTCGTCTGCGTACCCTTTGAAGACATTCGGGCCCCGCACGACAACCACACCGATCTCGTCCGTCTCGCAATCGCGGGCATACCCACCCTTTCCATCAAGTATGACCGTTTTCAATTTCTGATATGGGATGCGTATTCCCACTGACCCGACCTTGCGTTCGCCGTCGCGGGGGTTGGTCGACGACACGACCGTGGCCTCGGTGAGTCCATAGCCTTCGAGCAGTTTAAGACCGGAACGCTCTTCGAACGCCCGGAAGACCTGCACCGAAAGCGGCGCAGCGCCGCACATAGCATATCGAAGGCGAGACAGGTCGAGGCCTTCCACCGGGACGTCAAGAAGCATGGATAGCACCGTGGGCACTGTCATAAACGACTCGACATGATATCTTTCGGCAATTTTGAAGAAGTTTTGGATTATGCCGGGGTCGCGATAACCCACGGGACTGAGCAGCACAACGGAACCTCCAATGGAGAAAGGTGCCAGGCCTGTTAAAAGGGGAGCGTTGGCGTGAAACAGTGGTAGTCCACACATCATCGTGGTCCCCTTTGCCATTTCCAGCCCGAGGGAGCAGACAACGGCTGAGAACATTTCGTTCATATGGGTGCGCATAGCTATCTTGGGAGTGCCGGTGGTCCCACCGGTATGATACATAGAACAAATCTCGTCTGGCTCAATTCGCCGGCCTGATTCGAGCGCTTCCGAATTGTATCTGTCGATAATTTCGTCATAACCATAAATGTCATCAGCCTCATCTGATGGGCCCATTATCCGGATGATACCCTTTAGAGACGGTATTTCTTTTCGTATTGCCTCCACCTTCGGCCATATCTCAGACCCCGGATACTCTCCCAGGGCGACAAGGATCTTCGTGCCCGCTGAAATCATTATGTCGCGAATCTGGGCCGGCTCTAGCAGTGGGTTGATGGGATTGGCGATGCCGGCAGTTTCAGCGCCCCATAGGACATAGTGTATATGTGGGATGTTGGGAAGAATATAAGTGACTACGTCGCCTTGACCAATGCCGAGATCATGGAACAGATTGGCGGACTGGGTGATACGGCCAAGAAATTCCTTGTAGGTGACCTCTATCGGGGTCTCCCATGCCTCGCCTGAGATAAGAAAATGGATGGCAACTGTATCTGGATCTGTTGCCGCACCATTCTTGATAAGTTCATATGTGCTTTTTGTGGTGACGCGTTGTTCGAGGGGAACGGACTCAATAGACCTGATGTCGTCGATATTGCGCATGGTGATTTTTTCCATTTTCTCTTTCCCTGTCAATAATTTTCAACACAGGCCTGATCGCGCCCTCAATGGCTATACTATAAAAGCATAGTCTCCATGTAAAGCAGAATTCTCTTATGTGCAATAAGCAGATAGCTAACCTCTTACGATTTGGCTTTTTTTGGGGAAAGCAGGGAGACGCGGGTTGCTTTTTTGTCCCACGATAATTATTCTTGGCACAATGGAACCTGGATCTGATGAAATAATATATGATGTGGCCATTGTCGGAGGGGGGCCGGGCGGTTCAACCGTGGCCAGGTTGCTCGCGAAGCAGGACCTGAGAGTCATCCTCTTTGAAAAGGAATCGCTCCCACGGTACAAGGTTTGCGCCGGTGGTCTTATCCCTAAGGCGTTAACAGGCCTGCCCGATGCGATCCGAGGGACCCTGGAAAGGGCATGTTTCAGGGCCGAGGTGAATATAGTAGGGTCTAATCTCAAATTTCTTGTTTGCAGGCCCAAACCCATTGTAACAACCACAATGCGCCAGAATTTTGATCTCGTACTTGTTAAGTGTGCAAAAGAGGCAGGTGCCTATGTGGTAACACAGAACAAGGTAACCGGCGTCGTAACCGGCAGCGACTGTGTAGAGGTCCATAGCGATAAGGGGAGATTCCTCTCCAGGTTCATAGTGGGAGCCGATGGCGCATTCAGCATTGTGGCCCGAAAAGTCGGCTTTAAGGGCCATGGGTATCTGGTCCCCGCACTGGAGTCTGAGGTCACAGTGGAGGCGGAGATATTTAAGGGGTTCAATCAGGCGGTGCGCTTTGATTTTGGGATTGTCCCTGGTGGATACGGGTGGGTCTTTCCGAAAAAAGACCATCTCTCAATAGGGGTGGGGCAGATGAGGAAGGGGAGGGTAAACCTCGAGAAGGTCCTTTCCAGGTACCTGCTGTTCCTGGGGATAGGGGATGTCCTAGAGTCTAGGAAGAAAGGCTTCGTGTTACCCCTTATGCCCAGGCAGGATGGGTTCATGAAAAACCGGGCATTACTGATAGGAGATGCAGCGGGTCTTGTTGACCCCATGACGGGCGAAGGGATCTCTTCAGCAATCCTGAGCGGTAAGATCGCGGCACACGCCTTAATCAGTGGCCGGCTGGTACCCGCACGTGTGAAGGAACTGTATGAATCAGAACTCAAGAGGGATATTCTCACGGACCTTAAATGGGGTAGATTTGTATCGAGGCTGTTTTATGATTTCCGTAAAGTGAGGCGTCTCATGTTCTACCTCTATGGCCAGCATATGTGCGAGGCCATGACGGACATTATTTCAGGTAGTAAGACATACGGCAGCCTATTGACCAACCCCCTAATATACCTTAAACTGTTGTTCCCTGAGCGTAGGAGAAAATTGTGATTTTGGTTCGGTGGGGGAGCCGACATCCTTTTGGGCCTGAATGCTTTGCTTGTAATGGCTCAATAATTGGGGGCAATTATGGCAGGAGAAAGACAGGGCTGGCAGTGCGGCCTTTTTTCGGCCTTCTATCCTGCCTCAGGCATTAGGGGGGCGGCGTCAGAGAGTGTGGGTTGAGGCTCGTAGCGTGGTTACAATTTTTGCAAGGCTGCCTTCACCGCAAAGCCGCGGAGGCCGCCAAAAAAATACGGTGCTTTCAATTTGTTTAGGACAGCAATGATGTTTACTATAACTCAATAAGGCGGAGGTCTATTTGAAAATTGGCCTTTTTTCCCGGCGATAGGTTTATGGGGAGGGTGAAAAGCAGGTTCGATCCCTGGTATGTATGTTCAAATCCTCTTTCAGACTTGGAGACCGTTATCAGTGGAAAGAACCAGACAGATACACGAGGTGAGACAGTGAAGGCGGCGATAATGCGATCCGGCCTGTTGATGACTTCAAACATGGAGACATCTTTTTCTTGTCCTGTCTCGGTGACCTCATGCCGCCTTCCTGACTCCGGCACCAAATAATACCTTTCCGGATCCGCATCGGAATATACTGTCAGGTTAAACTCGCAGCCGTAAAGGCAGGAGATTGGGCCGGCCCCATTGCTCTCAAAGTCGTATTCTACCCGTATTTGAGCATTCTTTCCAACCCGGACTGTCTTTTTTAAGGCCATGGCCTCGTGACCCACCTGACCGAACCGTTTGAGTTCAACCAGGGCCTCGGCAGGTAAGACCTGGGCCTGCTCCACATCGTACTGGCCCTGGACAAAGTCTCCCAGCTCGTCATAGTGATTTGAGGCATAGGCCTCAACATTAAGTTGTGGCTCTATGAAGTGATCGAGAAGAGATGCCCTGCTATAGCGATCAAAGACAAGGAGGCGCCTGAGCTCCTCATTTTCGGTTTGGACCACATCGTGAATAGAATTGATACCTTCCGGGTGTTTCTGTTGCACCTGATGGTTATTTTGGAGCTGACGGTGATAGGATTCGTGTCGACGGGTAAGGGTGTCGCTAAGGTTCAGGCCACGGGATAAATGGGAGATCTCAAAGAACCCTCCTCCCTTACGGGGTTCTATTCCAAGACTCAGGTTGTGGTTCCAAACCAGGACCTCTTCGGCCCCATCCTTATTAAGGTCTAACTGCAATATTTGGAGGTCTTGTCCAGACTCCTCAATCACCTGTGATTGTGCCCGGATCAGGTTTTGATGGATGGCACGGCGCAGGTGCCCAAGATAGAGTCCGCCAAAGACGCCATGCCAGTACGCGCAATTACACTGCCCTCGCCACAGGGATATCCGGGACTCTGGAAACTGTGAGACGCGTTCGCTCAGGAAGAGCATCTTCTTGTGCATCCAGTTGGACTCGTCATACTTGACCAGGAAATTATCCCATACGCCACCCCTTACAAAAGGTCGCCACTTCTCCCAGTGACCATTGCTCTTGAGCGTTTCGATGATATTTTCAAGCGCCATGCTTCGCTCAGTGGGGAGGGCCCATTCTGTCATCTCTTCATATGAGGCCTGGGGCAAGTAGATACGACCTGAAGGTGGGCTTGATTTGATAAAGTCTCCAGGCAGGACAGAGCGAAGCCAGTCCGAATTATCGACAATGGAGGTGAAAAATTTTTCCAGCCAGCCCTTTTTTATGACCCATTCATGGGTCCCGGGCCAGAGCCCGAATTTTTCACCGTCGTCGGCATAAACGACCAGATCTCGATGGGTCTCTTCGAGTCCTCGCATATGGTCAATGACCTCTTCAACCGGCTTGAACGGGATAAGGTAGCGCATGGCCATGGGTGTGGCCAGAAGGCTCAGGGTGGAACCCTCCCTTTCTGTCACATAGCGGCCATAAATATCTTCTGGTTTGAGGCCGGCATAATAGAAATGGGTGTCATCAACAACTGTATAGGTCATTTCCGTACCAGCGAGAGTCAAGGGCAGGCAGGGGTCCCAGACACGTTCGGTCAGCCAGAATCCAGTCGGTTTGCGGCCGAAACGCCCGGTGATATAATCGTTCATCATCCTGACTTGTCCCTGGGCATCACGCAACGGGATGCTGGCAAGCAGGGGCTCAAAGAATCCCCCCGAAAGGGGCTCAACCTGACCGCTTTGGATCAGTTCGGTCAATAGGTCAATGGTGTCAGCCTGGTGCTCCTCGATCCACTCAAGCAGTGGCCCTGAGAAGTGCAACCCAACCTTGACAGAGGGGTGAGAGCGGAGGAGGTCCAGCAGGGGCCTGTAACATTTTTCATGTGCCATATCGAAGACGTGGTCAAAGTTGCCCACTGGCTGATGACAATGGATGACCATGACAAAGTTCAGCATCTCATTCTCCTTGCAAAAGGAAGCCCAAGTGTCGACCAATCTCAAGGAATGTGCCTGAAAGGTCCATGGCAAGGCGCTGGTTGAACAGTGGATCGACGTACAGGTCATAGAACATGTTTTGACAATGCCAGTTGTCAAAATCGATGTCCAACTCATGGGCCAGGTCTAGGAAACGGATGATGTTTTCCATTGAGGCCCGATTGGGGGTCTGGGCCAACTGTTTCATTTGAAGATGGAGAAACTCTTCACACTTCCGGCCGATAGAGGAGTCGTTCAGAGAGATGTTCCACGGCCTGGACCGGGCGACAAGATCACGCAATCCGGACCAATCAAGGGTATTGCCTTCTTCCGCCATCACCACTTGCCTCTCTATTTCGTCAGGGATGAAGATGGGAAGGAGGAGGCCAATGATTTTGGGGGCCGAGTCGTCGGTATCTTGAAGCATGGCCAATAGGCCCTTAAGCGTCGTGTGTCGCTCCCTTATTGAATTTTTGATGTGACGGCCAAGACTATGGGCCAGGGCCTGGATCAGGCCCCGGCGTACGTCCGGTATGAGGTCATCAAGCCCATATGATTTGTCAGGGGTCTGATATCGGCAGAAGATCTCTTTCACCTTTTCGCAGGTTTCCTCTGACAGGGCCTGGCGTATTTCTTTGATCATCCTGTTTAGATGAATAAGGGACCCTGATTCTCCCACGAAACAGCTAAGTTCAGCACCTCCCTTTGCCAGGGCAAGATATGTCCGCTTAAACTCTTTGCCCGTCCAGGGTTCTGCCACCTTTGACTCTCCAAGAATTATTAGTATATCCTTGGCCTCAAGGCGACGCTTTCGGACCGGACTAACAAGGTCGAAAAACCCCCCTGGCCTCTGGTCAGAATCGTCCACAAGGGAGGCAAGGGCGTAGTGGGCCACAGCCCTGGAGGGCTCTATCCAGGAAGGCCTGACCAGGTCCTGGTAGACCCGGCCTCCATTGCCATAATCGGGGTCATTACTCTTGGCCTTTGCCAGAAATTCGATAAGACCCGCTTCCAGATCATTTTTGGCCCAAGGCTGGGCCAGGCTCAGTGCCCGTGCCGCATACTTGAGCACCTGGGTGGCCTCCAGCCCAGAAATTTCATCGAAGAACCAGCCACAACTGGTAAACATATAGAGCGACATTCGCTGGGATTCCAAAAGCTGAAGGGCCTCCACTTTTTTCTCAGCACCCAGCGGCCGTTTGGCATGGCGTTTCAAAAATTGATCCCGATGATGGGCAGATGGGTGGAGAAACACGGAGATATAGTCGTCGCGTGCCCCCCACGGGTCCCTAAATAATCTTGCCCCCTGCTCTTCGAAGACAGTCTCCAGCTCACCGGCCAGCCAGTCGAGGCCCTCTCGCAATGGGGCCCTCCAAGCCTGGGTCCACCCAGGAGTATGGCCAACGTTGCACCCGCAATCCGATCGCCACCTTTCGACGCCATGGGGGCAACTCCAGGAGCTGTTTTCAAAGATCTTGACCTCATTTTTAGGCGGAAATCTTTCTAAATAGCAGGCATAGTTCATCAAGTTGATATCCTCTGATTCTTCTAGGTGGTTGAAAAGCCAAGACAAAGCCAGATCACCGAACTTGAAATGATGCCCATAAGACTCCCCATCTGTTGCCACATTGACCAGCCGGGGTCCATCCTGGTATCGGCCGAATGCCTGGTCAATACGCGCAAGAAAGTCATTCCCAGAGGTCAGAATCTTTTCGTATGCAACTGCCTTGGAGATAGATCCTTCATAAAAGAAGACATCTATGAAACTGTTGCCAGACTTGTCAAAGTAGACCCTATAGGGGCGCGTCGTATCGATCTTTCCCCCGGAGACGTCCTGCCACGATGTTTCCCCGCCCAAGGGGCGTATTGACTGTGCCTGAGTCGGTGAGAGGATTGTGAACTTCACTCCCTCTCGGGCCATCAGCTCCAGGGTTTCACTGTCGACCGCGGTCTCGGCAAGCCACATTCCCTCCGGGAGTTCACCGAAGCGGTGTTTAAAATCGGCTTGACCCCAGCGGATCTGAGTCAGCTTATCTCTTCGCTTGGCCAGGGGCATAATGATATGATTATAGACCTGGGCCATGGCGTTTCCATGACCCTCGCAGCGAGCCCTGCTGGCCTGGTCAGCGGCCAAGATCTGAGAATAGACCCAAGGGAATGCCTTTTCCAACCACAGTAACAGGGTCGGGCCGAAATTAAAACTCATATATGCATAGTTGTTGATAAGTTTCAAGATACGTCCGCCATGCCCGTATACCCTCGCGCGGGCATTGGGGGCATAACATTCTCGCGTAATACGTTCATTCCAGTCATGGTAGGGGTGGGCTGAGGCCTGATATTCGATTGCCTCAAGCCAGGGATTCTCGCGAGGTGGCTGATAAAAATGGCCATGGACGCAAAGATATTGGTCCTTCACTGTTTTATTCCTCTCCGTGCCGCTATGGCCTGATCAAAAACGGCCAGATACTCCCGGGCCGAATCGCGCCAGAAAAATTCGCGTGCCATGGCATTAAGCATCATGGCCTTCCATCTTTTTCTTTCCTGAAATACCCCATAGGCCCTCTCTATTGCCTTGATGAGTTCTCCGGACTGAAACCGGCTGAACTTAAAACCCGTACCATGGCCATCGCCCTCATTGGGGTCAAGCACGGTGTCTCGAAGGCCACCGGTTGCCCTGACAATGGGGATTGTGCCGTAATGAAGGGCGCACATTGTAGTAAGACCACAGGGTTCATAAAGGGAAGGGGTAAGGAGCATGTCGGAGCCGGCCAGAATTTTGTGAGCCAGGTCCTCGTCAAACCCGAGTTTGAGACCAAAAAGCCTTGGATAACGGGATTGGAGTGTGGAGAAAAGACGCCTATATTTTTCATCACCGGTTCCGAGAAGGACAATACCGATGTCAAGATCGAAAAGGCGTTTTGCCCCCTCTGCAACCAGATTACACCCTTTCTGATCCACCAGACGGGTGACCATGCCCACCAATGGCCGATCAGACAGTTCATCGGGCAATCCCATCACCTTCAGCAGTTCTTGTTTACAAAGTCTTTTTCCGGAAAGGTCTGCGGTCGAGTAATTGGCTTTGATATGGGTGTCGGTAGCGGGGCTCCATGCCTGATAATCCACCCCGTTCAAGATGCCGAATAAACGCACCCTGATAGAACGCATCAATCCATCCAATCCGGAGCCATACTCTGGGGTCTGTATCTCCCGGGCGTAGCTTGGGCTGACCGTGGTCACTGCCTGGGAATAGAGTATTCCGGCCTTTAGGAGACTCATTTGGCCGTAATATTCTAAACCCTGTGTGCCATAATATTTTTCGGGGAGGCCGATATACTTCTTTCGATCACCGGGGACCAGACCGAGGTAACCCATATTGTGAATGGCAAAGACCCCGGCGGTCCGGGGGAGGATGCCCTCGGCCAAAAGGGGCATGACAAGGCCGGTATGCCAATCGTTGGCAAGGATAATATCCGGGTGGAAGCCAGAGGACAGGCATAGAGTGGGGATGCTATGGGAAAAGAAGATAAACCTTTCCGGGTTGTCAGGATATTCTCCTCTGCCGTTATCGTAAATCTCATCCCGGTCATAGAATTCGTCCTGCCGGATTAGAAGCACCGGAACGCCTGTTGCAAGGTCTCCAACAAGAACGTCTGCGGTCATGTACGAGCGCCCCATAGGGACCTTAAGGCCCCTGGCCGTGATCTTATAATCTTGGATTCTTGCGAGTGCCTGGCGATATGCGGGAAGGACCACTGCGACTCTGCAACCTAAGTCCCTCAGAGCCAAGGGAAGGTTTCCGATTACGTCACCCAGGCCTCCTGCCATTGCCAGAGGGGCAGCCTCGGAGGCGGCAACCAATATGCTTAAGCCGTTTTCTTTCATTTTCTGTCCACTTTAAAAGTTTTTCCGGCATGGCGGTCGCAGGGAACCGGTAGGCCATAAGGTGGATCCTGGCGAGGGAAGTATCATATCGGCATCAGCTCTTGGTCGTGGGATCGAAAGAGGCGTTGGCACAATCGGAAAGATCTCCCCCAAGCTTTGAAAGGGCATGGCCCAAAGCGGGCAAAACAACCGAAAGATTATCTCTCGCACCTGCGGGGCTGCCAGGGAGATTAATGATAAGACACCCATGCCTGACCCCAACAATGGAACGGGAGAGCATGGCATGGGGGGTCTTTTTCAACCCGGCGGCACGCATGGCCTCCGCCATGCCAGGGACCTCATAATCAATGACTTCTTCCATGGCCTGTGGCGTGACGTCCGTAGGGCTAAGGCCGGTTCCTCCAGAGGTGATGATCAAGGCTAGGCCATCTTTGTCGACCCATGTAAGGAGGGTATCAGCGATCTTTTGTCTATCGTCGGGCACGACCTGTTTTCTAAACACAGGAAAACCATGCCCTTCGAGCATCCTGACGACAATATCGCCACTCTCATCCTTTCTCAGGCCCTGAGATCCCCTATCGCTGATTGTAAGTACACCGGCCCTGACATCTCTGCCCATTTCGTAACGTCTATCCCTTTTCCTGAGCTGCGGCGATCACCTTTTCCGCCAACTGGGCAGGCACTTCTTCATAATGGGAATGTTCCATCTGGAATGTCCCTCGGCCGCCAGTGATTGCGTTTAGGTCCAGCGCGTATTGTAAGAGCTCGGCCATGGGGACCTGGGCCTTAATTACCTGGTACCTCCCCCTGCTGTCCATACCGAGTACACGTCCCCGTCGTCCATTCAGATCGCCCATCACATCGCCCATTGCCTCCTCGGGAACAATGATCTCCATTTTCATAATAGGCTCAAGCAGGGTGGGGTTCGCCTCTTGAACGGCCTTTTTAAAACACATGCTCGCTGCTATCTTGAAGGCCATCTCTGACGAGTCCACGTCATGTGATTTTCCGTCAAAGAAACGTACCTTCAGGTCAACAACGGGATAGCCGGCAAGTATGCCACCCTGGAGCGATTCATTGAGGCCTTTTTCAACCGCAGGCACAAAATTCCGGGGCACATTCATCCCTGTCAGGGCCTCCTCAAATTCAAAACCCGCACCCTTTTCCAAGGGCGAGACGTCAAAATGTACCTCGGCAAATTGACCTCGACCGCCAGTCTGTTTTTTATGACGGTAGACAATGCTCTTTACCGGCTTTTTGATGGTTTCTCTGTATGGCACCTTAACCGGGTTTAGCTTAACCTCGACGCCAAATTTCCGGGACAGCTTCTCACACGTGGTTTCAAGGTGTATCTGTCCTGTTCCTGAGAGGATTATCTCAGATGTTGCCTGGTCCCTTTCCAGCCTCAGGGTGGGATCTTCCTCCAGGAGCTTTGCCAAAGATATGAAGACCTTGTCTTCACTTCCTTTCACCTTTGCCCCCACCGCATAGGATATAACTGCCGGAAGGAAATCTACCGGTTTATAGATGATGGGATCATTTTCCTGACATAGTGTGTCTCCTGTGGATGTTTGCTTCAGCTTGGCTATTGCCACAATATCCCCAGGGCCGACAGAGTCAACAGGATGTTGTTTCTTGCCCTCCATAAGTAGGAGATGCCCGAATTTTTCCTTGGCCTCTTTGTTGGCGTTATAGACTGTTGAGTCAGATTGAAGTACGCCTGAAAATACCCTCAGCAAGGTAAGCCTGCCGGCGAAAGGATCGGCGACGGTCTTGAAGACAAGTGCAGAAAAAGGCGCGTCGCTAGAGGGGGACCTTGTGATTACTTCTTGACTGCCAGGGGCATTTCCCTCTTTAGGTCCCCTTTCGATCGGGGAAGGGAGCCCCTGCATGATAAGGTCCATCAATTGAGGGACGCCAATATTCAAGATAGCGGATCCACAGAGCGTGGGTACGACCATGCCGGACTTGATGCCATGTATGAGTGTGTCTTCCAGTTCCTGAACAGAGAGGTCTTCACCATCCAGATATTTTTCCATAAGCGAATCATTGACCTCGACAATGTTTTCAATCATTTTTTCCCGCCATTCACCCACGGTATCTTCCATATCACTTGGTATGTCGGCTGCCTCAAATTTTCCCGTTCCATCTTTTTCGTAAACATAGGCCTTCATCCTGATCAGATCAATGACCCCTGTAAATTTATCTTCAGCGCCAATGGGTAAGAATACCGGAGTGGCCTTTGTATCGAATGTCTGTGACGTCTCTTCGATAGTTTTGAAAAAATTGGCCCTTTCTCTATCCAGTTTGTTGATGAAGACTATTTTAGGAAGATGCTGTTCTTCAGCAAAGGTCCAGACCTTCTCGGTTCCTACCTTCACGCCCGCGGTTGCGTCTATAACTATCACAACTCCATCAGCAGCCTGAAGGGAAGATCTGGTGTCGGAAAGGAAATTATCATCGCCCGGTGTGTCGATAAGGTTTATAATATGCTTTTTCCAGGTTAAATGGTGAAAAGAGGCGCTTATGGTTATTCTTCTTTTTATTTCCTCTGGTTCATAATCCAGGTTTGACGTCCCATCGTCCACCTTACAAAGCCTGGATGTCGCCTTTCCATCGAACAGCATGGCCTCGGCAAGAGAGGTTTTTCCCGAACCTCCGTGTGCGACGAGTGCCACATTTCTCAACTGTCCAGCTTTTTTTTCCATATTCAAACCCTTTCCTGGTTAATGAATTTTGCTTTCATGCAATTGCGATAATTTGGAGATGGTCAGCAGGTGACCAGGCGCTCTAGAAATTATATTATCCAGAAAAATTACATCACCAGCCAAATCAAAGTCAAGCCAAGAAATAATAAGCATTTTTTGATTGCCATGAAGAAAAAAAGTGTTAGACTAAATAATTTTAGCACTTATTCAAAAATGGTAACGCCTTGGCCGCTTGAAACGAACGGTTTTCTAAAGTGTTACCAAAGACATTTTTTGTTGGACGGCAATGTATTTTCAGGGAAGTTAGGCAAAAAGAACGTGAACGAGAAAAATTAGAGGCGGCCTGGCTTGTTGTTTCAAGATCTCATAGAGACTTTTGTTGAGTATCTACAAGATAATAAGGGGTTCTCTCAACATACCATCAGAAATTACCATATTGACCTGAGGCAGTTCTTGGATTTTTTGGACTCCAAGAAGAAAAAATCACCCGAAGGTGATGTCCCTAATGTAGAAGTTGGGTCCGTTGATTCCCTGATAATCAGGGAATATGTGGGAAGCCTTTTTGGTCGGCTTAGGCGCTCCACAATCTCTCGTAAGCTTTCCGCCCTTCGATCGTTCTTCTTTTTTTTGGAAAAGAACGGTTTGATAAAAGACAATCCGGCATCTGATATTGCATCGCCTAAGCTGGAAAACTATATTCCCAACTATTTGCCGGTAGATGACATGTTCAGGCTTCTTGAAAGGCCTGATCAGGAAAAACCCCTTGGACTGAGGGACCTGGCTATTCTGGAGGTCCTTTATTCTTGCGGGATCCGTCTGAGTGAACTCGAGTCGCTGGATATCTCCAGCATAGATTTTGACCAACGCTTGATCAGGGTCATAGGTAAGGGTAACAAAGAGCGAATTGTACCCATTGGCAGGCAGGCCCTGCAGGCCGTGAGGAACTACATGGAGGCCACGCAATATCTGAGGAAAAAATCGGGGCACAGTTCCAAGGATTCCGCCCTTTTTATAAACTTTTGCGGCCGCCGTCTTTCTGGGCGGAGTGTGGAGAGAATTGTAAAAAGATATGCCGGAGAATGTGGACTGGCCTCCGATATCAGCCCCCATTCTATGAGACATACCTTTGCCACACATCTATTGGATGGTGGTGCCGATCTTCGATCGGTACAGGAACTTCTTGGGCACGCGAGCCTTTCGACCACACAGAAATACACCCATGTAAGCCTTGACAGGCTCATGGAGGTTTATGACAAGGCCCATCCCCGGAGCCGATAGAAAGAGAGGGATTTTCTATATGAAAAGAGGTGCAACTGGAAAAATAAGGGCAACAACTGTCCTTGCGGTCAGGAAAAATGGAAGGGCGGTGATGGCAGGTGATGGGCAGGTGACGCTTGGCGATACCATCATGAAGCATAAGGCCACAAAGGTGCGCTATATGTACAAAGACAGCGTGCTCGTGGGGTTTGCCGGTGCGGCCGCCGATGCCTTTAACCTCTTCGAGAGATTGGAGGGAAAACTGGAGACATACAATGGAAATCTTACCCGGGCCGCCGTTGAACTGGCCAAAGATTGGAGGACCGATAAGATCCTCAGACGTCTTGACGCCTTGCTCCTTACCATGGATAAGGAGCATATGCTTGTTATCTCCGGCACCGGAGACGTTATAGAGCCTGATGAGGAGGCGTCTGCCATTGGGTCGGGCGGGCCTTATGCCCTTGCTGCCGCTCGTGCCCTGATAGCATATTCTGATTTGGATGCGGACAGCATTGCCCGTGAATCGATGAAGATCGCGGCCTCTATCTGTGTCTACACAAATGAACACGTGGTCATCTATGAACTCGGTCAAGGAGAGTAGATTCTCGCAGATAGACCCATAACTTTTCAAGGGAGGCTATCCTTGTTTAAGAGGCAATTATGAAAAGAGATGAGGCCCATACGGATAAGTTTATGAAGGTGTTGACGCCCAGGGAGATTGTATCCCAGTTAGACAAATATATCATCGGGCAGGATCAGGCAAAGCGTTCGGTTTCTATTGCCTTGAGGAACAGGTGGCGCCGGCAGCAGGTCCCCCCGGAGCTGAGAGATGAGATCGCCCCGAAAAATATCATTATGATAGGACCAACAGGGGTCGGAAAGACAGAAATCGCAAGGCGCCTGGCCAGGCTCGCCAATTCACCTTTTTTGAAGATAGAGGCCACCAAGTTTACTGAAGTGGGTTATGTGGGCCGGGATGTGGAATCCATGATCAGGGACCTGACGGAGTTGGCCGTGAACATGGCCAAGAAAGAGGAACAGGAGGCCGTGAAGGTAAAGGCCCGTGAGCTGGCCGAGGAAAGGCTGCTTGATGTCCTGCTCCCAAGAAAAAAGGAAGAGAGTCGCGGAGAAGAGGAGGGAGAGAAGGACAAGGTCCTGGAGGTGGTCAGGGTGGAAAAGACAGAGAGTTATTCTACCCGGGAAAAATTGAGACGGATGCTGAGGGGCGGTAAGTTAGATGAACGATATGTGGAACTGGAGGTCGCCCACAGCAATGTCCCTATGGTAGAGATCTTCTCCAGTGCGGGTCTGGAGGAGATGGAGTTCAATATCAAGGAGGTCTTTGGAAACATTTTCCCGTCAAAAAAGAAGAAAAGGCGTGTAAAGGTCCCAGAGGCCATGGAGATCATATTTCAAGAAGAATCACAACGTTTGATAGATATGGACAAGGTAGTGGATCGGGCCATCCGAATCACCGAGCAAAACGGCATAATTTTCTTGGACGAACTAGACAAGATAGCGGGTTCTGACTCCTCTTATGGCCCAGACGTATCCCGGGAAGGTGTCCAGAGGGATCTTCTTCCGATAGTGGAAGGCTCTACGGTGACAACCAAGTACGGGATGGTAAAGACAGACCATATCTTGTTCATCGCGGCCGGGGCCTTTAACGTGGGCAAGCCCTCAGACCTTTTGCCGGAGCTGCAAGGCAGATTCCCCATCAGGGTTGAGCTGGATTCTCTTTCCATGGATGATTTCATTCGGATCCTTACGGAGCCCAGAAACGCATTGATTACACAATATGAGGCCTTACTTGCCACTGAAGGGGTGGAGCTGATATTTGACAAATCAGGCGTTGAAGAGATTGCCAATATTGCCAGCAAGGTGAACGAAAGGATGGAAAACATTGGGGCTCGCCGGCTCCATACAGTCATGGAGAAACTTCTGGATGAGATATCCTTTGACGCCCCGGACATGAAGACAAAGAGCATTACCATTACCAGCCGGTATGTGACAGAGAAACTAACAGATATATTTGAAGACGAAAACCTGAGCAGGTACATTCTATGATTACCCATGCAGACAGGGCCAAGGTCCTCATCGAGGCCCTTCCCTATATCCAGCGATTCAATATGTCCACAATAGTAGTGAAGTACGGCGGCCATGCCATGGTTGATGAGCGGCTCAAGCACAATTTTGCCCTGGATATAATATTGATGAAATTTGTGGGAATGAATCCTATCGTGGTCCATGGAGGTGGCCCACAGATCGGTGGCTTTCTGGAAAAGCTGTCCATTGAGGCAAAGTTTGTGGATGGGATGCGGGTCACTGATCAACAGACCATGGATGTGGTAGAGATGGTCCTCGTGGGGAAGGTAAACAAGGAGATTGTAAGCCTGATCAATCGTAACAGGGGACGTGCCGTCGGACTATCCGGCAAGGACGGGGGTCTTATCACGGCCCAAAAAATGAAATACCTGAAAAAAAAAGGTGATAATCGACCCTCAGAAATCATAGACATGGGCATGGTAGGCGAGATTACGTCAGTGGATACCCGTGTCCTGACGGGCCTTATTGAGAGTGAATTTATTCCAGTTATTGCGCCTGTCGGTGCAGGAGAGGCGGGAGAAACTTACAATATCAATGCTGACTTAGTCGCCGGGCATATAGCTGCCGCGCTCAATGCAAGGAAGCTGATACTCCTCACAGACACGGAAGGGGTGTGTGATCGGGAGGGCAAATTGATCTCGACCCTCAGTATTGATGAGACACGCCGATTGATTGGCGATGGGTCTATCAAGGGCGGTATGATTCCCAAGGTAAACTGCTGCGTTGAGGCCCTAAATGGTGGAGTTAAGAAGGCGCATATCATTGATGGACGAAAGGATCATGCCATTTTGTTGGAAATTTTCACAAAGGTAGGTGTTGGCACACAAATCGTGCAATAGAATAAACGACCACTCCCAGAGGACTTGGTTGTTTATAGTTAATTGGCAAACCCCCGCCATGCGGGAGACAGAGAAACCAGGCCATACCGTAGCAGAAATCAAGGTCATGAAGTGAGTCCCGCCCCGGGCGGGATTAATGCAGAGTTTCGCTTTTCTATTCAATAAAATGGCATAGAATTCCTTAACCTTAGGCACTTTAGACATTTTGGTTCACTTTAGTCACTGATAGAGGGTTGAGATATGGAAGACGGCTCACAAAAAGATACGAGCGTGCATCTGGCAGACAAATACATGTTTCAGACATACGGTCGTTTCCCAATCACTTTGGTGAAGGGGCAGGGATGCAGGGTTTGGGATGAGGATGGTAAGGAATACCTCGATTTTGTCGGAGGTATTGCAGTCTGTGCATTAGGTCACAGTTCGACGCTTGTCAGCCAGGCCCTTTTGGAGCAGTCCAAGAGGCTGGTTCATGTGTCTAACCTGTACTACACCTTGCCGCAGATAGAATTGGCCCGGCTCTTGGTGGAAAATTCCTTTGCTGACAGGGTCTTTTTTTGTAACAGTGGTGCTGAGGCCAACGAGGCGGCTATCAAGCTTGTGCGTCGTTACGCAAAGGAAAAAGTAGATACAAAAAGGCATGTAATTATCTGTATGGATAATTCCTTCCATGGCCGGACAATGGCTACCCTTTCTGCGACTGGCCAGGCCAAGGTGAGGTCAGGGTTCGATCCCCTGCTGGATGGCTTCAAATTTGTGCCTTTTAATGACCTTGAGGCTCTGGGCAGGGCCCTGGATGAGTCCGTCTGCGCCGTGATGCTTGAACCGATACAGGGGGAGGGTGGCGTCGTATGTCCGGCATCCGATTATCTTATGGGTGTCAAGGAGATGTGCAAAGAGAGGAATGTCCTCTTGATCTTCGATGAAGTTCAGGTTGGAATGGGCCGTACGGGGAGGCTTTTTTGCCATGAACATTACGGTATCACACCGGATATCATGACCCTGGCCAAGGCCCTGGGCAACGGTCTGCCTGTTGGGGCCATGCTGTCAACAGAAGAGCTGAGCCAGGCCTTCGGTCCCGGGAGTCATGCCACTACCTTTGGTGGAACACCCCTTGTGAGCGCTGTCTCGTTTGCTGTGTTAAACAGCCTTTTGAAGGATGGCTGGATTGACCACTGCAGGGATGTGGGAAGTTACTTTAAAGAGAGGCTCGAGAATCTCGGCAGGCAACATAAGTGCATCACGGATGTAAGGGGTATGGGCCTTATACTTGGCGTGGAGATTACTGGATCCGGCGCCCCGGTGGTGGAGGCGTGTCAAAGAGAGGGCTTTCTCATTAACTGTACCCATGACAATGTGCTTCGCTTTCTCCCCCCGTTGATAGTGACCAGGGAGGAGATTGATTTGTTGGTAGAGGCCATTGACCGGATTCTTGGTGAACTGCCCATTGAGGCCTGAGGCCCTCCGATCGAAAATCCTGATGGAATGATGTATGAAAAAAGATGTCTTGACCATAAAAGACCTGACTCGAGACGAGATCCTGGTCCTCATTGACAGGGGCATTGAATTGAAAAAGGCCGGTGCAGGTGCGGATAGGCCCTTTAACGGTCATACGCTGGGCCTGATTTTCGATAAGGCCTCCACCAGAACGCGGGTCTCATTCGAGGTGGCGATGTTTCGGCTGGGTGGGAGGACCATCTTTTTGAGCAGAAAGGAGACCCAGATGTCCAGGGACGAGGCCGTGAGAGATACTGCAAGGGTCTTGTCCCGATATCTTGACGTCCTGGCTGTCAGGACATTTTCTCAGGAGATGGTCGAGGAAATGGCTCGCTGGTCTGAAATACCCGTGATAAACGCCCTGACCGATCAATATCATCCCTGTCAGGTCCTTAGCGATCTTATGACCGTGAAAGAACGGAAGGGCACCTTGAGCGGTCTGAGGGTGGCATGGATAGGAGATGGTAACAATATGAGTCATTCATGGATTAATGCGGCCCATATTTTGGGCTTTGAGCTGATCCTCGCGTGTCCGCCGGGCTATTATCCCATGCCCCATGTCATGGAAGGGTCGGGGGACAACATCAAGTTGGTAACGGATCCGTCTGAGGCCGCACGTAATGCCGATGTGATCAATACGGATGTGTGGACCAGCATGGGCCAGGATGGCGAGAGGGAGCAGAGGCTCAGATATTTTCAGGGGTTTCAAGTGGACGATGCCCTGGTAGGGCTGGGCAAGCCGGATGTCCTGGTAATGCACTGCCTGCCTGCCCACCGGGGTGAAGAGATATCAGACGAGGTCTTGGAGGGGGCGCACTCTGTGGTATTTGATCAGGCCGAGAATAAGATGCACCTCCAACAGGCCCTGTTGGAGAAGTTGTTAGACAAAGGAGATTTAGATTGAAGGAAGAGATAAAAAAGATTGTCCTGGCCTATTCTGGAGGCCTTGATACTTCCGTGATTCTGCACTGGCTCAAGGAGACTTACAAGTGCCCTGTGGTGGCGTATGCGGCCGACCTGGGGCAGGGAGAGGAGATCAACGGCATAAGGGAAAAGGCCTTCAACACAGGCGCCGATGAGGTCGTGGTGGAAGACCTCAAGGAGGAATTTGTTCGGGACTTCGTGTGGTCCGCCTTAAGGGCTAATGCCATTTATGAATCGGCCTATCTGCTGGGGACTTCTCTGGCGAGGCCACTTATTGCAAGGGGGCAGGTAGAAGTGGCCAGGAAGACGGGTGCCGATGCCGTCTGCCATGGCGCTACCGGTAAAGGAAATGATCAGGTGAGGTTTGAACTGGCCTATATGGCACTTGAACCAGGTCTAAAAATTATTGCTCCATGGAGAATATGGAAATTCAAGGGCAGAGAAGATCTCATGGAGTATGCCAGGTCCAGGAATATCCCCGTGCCCGTGACCAGGGAAAGGCCATACTCCAGCGACCGTAATCTGCTGCACATAAGCTTTGAGGGAGGGATTCTTGAAGATACCTGGAATGAGGTGCCGGAGGATATGTTCGTATTATCCGTCTCACCCGAGAAGGCCCCTGACCAGGCCACCTATGTCGAGATTGGGTACAGAGAGGGTGATGCCATCTCTGTGGATGGCCATACCATGACGCCGGCCAATCTTTTGTCGCACCTGAATGACCTTGGAGGCAAGAATGGGATCGGTCGAGTCGATATGGTGGAAAACAGGTACGTGGGTATGAAGTCGAGGGGGGTTTATGAGACACCCGGAGGCACGATTCTGAGGATCGCCCACATGGCCATGGAATCCATTACGCTTGACAGAGAGGTTATGCACGTCCGCGACGGGCTGGTGCCGAAGTATGCGGAGATGATCTATTATGGCTACTGGTTTTCTCCTGAGCGGCGGATGCTACAGGATATGATTGACGGGTCCCAGAAAAATGTTAACGGTGTTGTAAGACTAAAGCTCTATAAGGGCAACTGTATCGTGGTTGGGAGAAAATCTGAATCGTCCTTGTACCATCCAGGTTTTGCCACGTTTGAGGGGGATGAGGTGTACAACCAAAGGCATGCGGAGGGCTTTATAAGACTGAATGGCCTAAGGCTCAAGATAGCACGGCTCCTGGAAGGAGACCTTGTTTTGCGTCGATGAAAGGAACAACCAATGATTCAGAAAACTTGGGGCGGTCGGTTTCGACAAGAGACAGATGCCCTTGTAAACAGGTTTAATGCCTCCATTAGTTTTGACCTCCGTCTGTATGCCCAGGATATAGACGGCAGTGTTGCCCATTGTCGGATGTTGGCCAAGAAGGAGATTATCACCGATAAGGAGGCGTCTGATATCCTTGAGGCCCTTGGAGAGATAAAAAGGGAGCTTGAGAGGGGTGATTTTCCCGTTGATGACGACTATGAAGATATCCATAGCCTTGTGGAAAAGGTCTTGATCGAGAAGGTGGGAACACTGGGAGAAAAGCTTCATACGGGCAGGAGTCGAAATGATCAGGTTGCCCTGGATCTGCGTCTATATGTGAGAGATGCCATTCAGCGAATACTCGATTTAGTCAAAGAGACACAATTGGCGTTTGTGAGACTTGCAGAAAAAAATTTAGACGTGATGATGCCCGGCTACACTCACCTGCAACGCGCTCAGCCCGTGCTCTTGGCTCATCATTTGATGGCATTTAATGAGATGCTCAAGCGGGACCGGAAACGCCTTGGGGAGTGTCTGAGCCGTGTAAATATACTGCCTCTGGGAAGTGCCGCCCTGGCCGGTCCTACCTATGATCTGGATCGGGACATGGTGGCGAAAGAACTTGACTTTGACGGCATCTCTGAAAACAGTATGGATGCTGTGAGCGACAGGGATTTCGTTTTGGAGTTCCTTTCCAATTCTTCTATCCTGATGATGCACCTTAGCCGGTTGAGTGAGGAACTTGTAATCTGGTCGAGCCAGGAGTTCGGCTTTATAACTATCTCTGACGCATTTTGCACTGGAAGTAGTATTATGCCCCAGAAGAAAAATCCGGACCTGCCGGAGCTTATAAGGGGAAAGACGGGGAGGGTTTATGGCCATCTAATGTCCCTCTTGACCACAATGAAGGGCCTTCCACTTACTTACAACAAGGATATGCAAGAGGACAAAGAGGCCCTGTTTGACACAGTGGATACGGTAGAGGCCTGCCTCGAAATAACCAGCCGCCTGCTGGGAGAGATTTCGTTTAATAGTGTGAGGTTAAAAGAGGCCACTGAGGAGGGTTTTTTGGTGGCAACGGATCTGGCCGATTACCTTGTGGGGAAGGGCATAACTTTTAGAGAGGCCCACGAAATTGTCGGCAATATGATCCTTTTTTCGTCTGAGAACGGAAAAGAGCTTCGGGATCTCAGCATCAATGAGATGAGGGGCTTTTCAAGACAGATTGATGAGGATGTATACCCCTGGCTTGATCCAGCCTCGTCTCTTACCAGGAGGAATATCGCCGGAGGGACAGGCCCTGACGCAGTAAAAAAATGCCTGGAAAAGGCCAAGAAGGAGCTGGGGATTTGAGACGTGGGCGATGGCTATTTCTTGTCGTTTCCGGGGCGGTCGTTTTGTCTTTATTGGCCTGTGGCAAGAAGGGGCCGCCTTTCTTGCCCAAGAAGAATTTTGGCCTGAGGGTGGCACAGTTGAGATGTGAGCGGGAAGATGGGGCTGCCTTGTTGACCGGTCAGGTAGTCGTTCCCGATGGCCAAGCAAAAGATATGTCTTTAGTCAAAGGGTGTAGGGTCAGTTATACACGGTATGCACTGGAAAATCCCCCTTGTGAGGAGTGCCCGGTTCAATATTCGGAGCACATGGAAATAGGTAGGGATAAGGCCATTACACCTGGGGGCCTTCGCTGCCGTTTACCTGGAATAGTGAAAAAGGGCATCTATTTCTTCAAGGTGCGTCTGATAGCCGGGGACGGGACAATGGGCCCAGACTCTAACAGGGCAAGATTGGCGGTGGGTAACAATCGGCAATAGTCAATTCGGTAAGATATGCACCACTTTCAATACAGAGATAACGAGCTTTATTGTGAAGATGTGGCAGTGTCAAAGGTGGCCCATGAAGTGGGCACACCTCTATACCTCTATTCTCATGCCACGTTGAGACAGCATTTCCGGGCGTTTGACGATGCCTTTGCCGATATGAAACATCTGACCTGCTTTTCAATGAAGGCCAATTCCAATCTGGCTGTCCTGAGGCTTTTCGCCCAAGAGGGCGGTGGCTTGGATATTGTCTCTGGTGGGGAACTGTACAGGGCCCTTAAGGCCGGGGTAGATCCTGGAAAGATTGCGTTTTCCGGTGTGGGCAAACAGGTGGAAGATATTGAGTATGCCCTCAAATCGGATATCCTCATGTTCAATGTCGAGTCTGATCAAGAACTCTTTAGATTAAATGAGGTGGCAGAAAGGGCCGGAAAAAAGGCCAGGATAGCAATCCGGGTGAACCCGGATGTGGATCCAAGGACCCATCCCTACATCTCTACCGGTTTGAAGGAAAATAAATTTGGGATAGACATCAATGAGGCCCCCAAACAATATGCCAGGGCATCAGAACTGGATAATCTGGAGGTATGCGGGGTTTCCTGCCATATCGGATCGCAGTTGACCCAGGTAAACCCATTTCTGGACGCCCTCAACGAACTGAAAAAGCTGGTAAAAAGGCTGGAGGAGTCAGGGATCCGGATCGATTATCTGGATGTCGGAGGAGGGCTGGGGATTACCTATGACAAAGAATCGCCTCCTCACCCCAGAGAATACGCCGGGGCAATCAAGAGGGAGCTTGGTATGTCTGACCTCACCCTGATTCTGGAGCCTGGCCGTGTAATAGTAGGCAACGCGGGCATTTTGGTGACAGAGGTCCTTTATATAAAGCAGACACGGGAGAAGACATTTATTATCGTGGATGCGGCCATGAATGATCTAATGCGGCCAAGCCTGTATGATTCGTACCATGGTATTCAACCTATACATCCCTCTGGGCGCGAGAAAATTGAGGCCGATATTGTGGGTCCCATATGTGAATCGGGAGATTTTTTTGCAAGAGGGAGGGAAGTAGAACGTCTTGAGCCCGGTGAACTGGTTGCTATTATGAGTGCCGGGGCCTATGGCTTTAGCATGTCTTCCAATTATAATTCTAGACCCAGGGCCTGTGAGGTGATGGTCAGGGGAAATCGCTCCTATACCATTAGGCCGAGGGAGACCTTTGAGGATCTTGTCAAGGGAGAAGTGCTTCCGGATTTCATGATGGATAATTGACAGTATTCAGGTGGATAGACTGAAGGTGGAAGGCCAATAGGGACAAGTCATGCGTGATCACACAAAACTTCGGGCGATTGAATTTTGGAAGATGAATGGGAGCGGGAATGATTTCATTTTGATGGATAACAGGAATGGAAGAATAAGGGATGAAGATATGGCCCGTTTGGTGGAGAGGGTCTGTAGAAGACGGGAGTCTGTGGGGGCTGATGGAGTAATCTTCATCATTAGGTCGGAGCGTTGCGATTTCGGATGGCGGTTTTTTAATCCTGACGGAGGGGAAGTGGAAATGTGTGGCAATGGCGCACGTTGTGTGGCACGTTTTGCCTCCTTAAATGGTATTGCGGGGCCTAAAATGACATTTGAGACCTTGGCCGGGGAGGCTGTCTCTGCCGAGGTTGATGGTCGGTCGGTCAAGGTTCTCATGCCAAGCCCTTCTGGCTGCTCAATGGATGTGGAGCTGGAACATCAGCCGGGCTGGAGGAGCGTCGATTTTATTAACACCGGTGTCCCTCATGTAGTAATTCAGGTAAAGGCCCTGGCAGATCATCCCGTGAAAGAACAGGGCAGTGCCATACGTTATCACACACATTTTGCCCCGGCGGGGACAAATGTAAATTTCATGGATATTCTTGGCCCTGATCTGGTAGAGATAAGGACCTATGAGCGTGGTGTGGAAGACGAGACCCTGGCCTGCGGGACAGGGGCGGTAGCCTGCGCATTGGTGGCGTCGATTCGAGGGGAAGTCAATTCTCCCGTAAGGGTCAAGACCAGGGGCGGTGAAGAATTAGGGATCTATTTCATGAGGAATGGTGATTCTTTTGAAGAGGTCTGGCTGGAGGGCAATACCTCTGTCGTCTATAAGGCGACACTGCACGACGAGGCCCTGTGAGAGTTTCACCCGATTATTAAGAGGTATCACTGCTGTCTAACAAAAACCGCGTTTGGACAAGAGTGAGGAGGTATTATGCTTAAAGGATCTATTGTCGCTATCGTGACCCCGTTTAAGGGTGGAAAAGTGGATGTAGAGGCCTATCGGGAATTGATAGAGTTTCAAATCGAAAATGGTACTAGTGCCATTGTGCCCTGTGGCACAACCGGGGAATCGGCTACCTTGAGCATGGAGGAGCACAATCAGGTCGTTGATACAGCCGTAGAAGCGGTCAACAAGAGGGTCCCGGTTATTGCGGGGACCGGCGGCAACAGTACTTTAGAGGCCATAGAACTGACAAGGCACGCCAAGGAGGCCGGTGCCGATGCCTGTCTTCAGGTAACTCCCTATTATAACAAGCCCACACAGGAGGGTCTTTATCAGCATTTTAAGGCCATTGCCAAGGCAGTTCCACTGCCGCAGGTCCTCTATAACGTACCGGGTCGGACGAGTGTCAATATGCTGCCTGAGACAGTTGCGCGTTTGGCCGAATTACCTGAAGTGATAGGCATAAAGGAGGCGTCTGGTAATCTTGGGCAAATGACAGAGATTATCAGGATTGCAGGAGACAATATTACCCTGCTATCCGGCGACGACAACATTATCCTGCCGGTCCTTTCAATCGGAGGTAGTGGAGTTGTCTCCGTGGTAGCCAATATCATTCCTAAGGATACGTCAGATATAGTGAAATACTGGGAAGAAGGGGACATAGAAAGGTCTAAGGATCTGTTTTATAAGGTCTTTCCTCTTTGTCAGGCCATGTTTTATGAGACCAACCCGATTCCCGTGAAGACGTCTCTGGCCCTGATGGGGAAGGTTCAGGACGAGCTGAGGTTACCCATGTCCCCGATGGCGCCCAATAATCTGGAAAGGCTGAAAAGGGCGTTACGGGATTATGGCCTCATTTAGTCGGGCAGTCTTATAATGGGACGGGGATCTGGCCATCGGCCGATTAGCAGGTCCAGGAGAGACGAACATGATTAAGGCGATTGTTGCCGGAGCTTCCGGCCGTGTGGGCAAGCGAATCATCCATATGATCCATCAGGACAATGGGATAACCCTGGTGGGCGCCTTTGAACGACCGGATCACCCCGCGGTGAATAAAGACGCGGGTGATGTGGCTGGAGTGGGCGCCACGGGTGTAAACATTGCCGGATCGTTTAAGGATGTGGCGGAACAGGGCGAGGTGTTGATTGATTTTACAACCCCAGAGGCCACGCTGGAGAATGTGCGTATGGCGGTCTCAAGGGGGCTATCCATGGTCATAGGCACCACCGGGATTACAGGAGACATACAAAAAGAGGTCGAAGAGATCGCCAGGCAGACGCGCTGTGTCATGGCGCCCAATATGAGTGTGGGAGTCAATGTGATGTTCAAGATAGCTGGGGATATAGCCGGTATCCTTGGAAGGGATTATGATATGGAGGTCTTCGAGGTCCATCACCGACACAAAAAGGATGCACCGAGTGGGACCGCTATGCGTCTGGCCCAAATACTGGCCAAGAAAGTGGGCCGAGACCTGGAAAGTGTCGCTGTATATGAGCGTAAGGGTATCATCGGCGAGAGGACTGATCAGGAGATCGGCATACAGTCATGGCGGGCCGGGGACATTGCCGGCGAGCATACGGTAATGTTTGGCGGCATCGGGGAAAGACTGGAATTGACACACAGGGCCCATAATCGCGATAACTTCGCGCGCGGGGCGGTGAGAGCGGCCTTATGGGTGATCAAGCAGCCAAAAGGGCTCTACGACATGCAGGACGTCCTGGGGCTCAGATCATAATCTCATTTCGGACCTGAGCAAAGGGAGCGAATAAAGAGTAATGGGTTTTTTTGAAAGGGCCGACAGGCTGAAAAGACTTCCCCCCTATCTTTTCAAGGAGATTGATCGGAAGAAGGCCGAGGTCATGTCTCGTGGCGTGGACATAATAGACCTGGGTGTGGGTGATCCTGACCTGCCCACGCCCACTCACATTATAGAGGCCCTCAAGATGGCGGCTGATGACCCTGCTAACCACAGGTATCCCTCATATTCCGGGATGGTTGATTTTAGGGAGACCGTGGCCCAATGGTATCAAGAAAGGTTCGGGGTGGACCTCGACCCGAAAAGCGAGGTCGTTTCACTCATTGGGAGCAAAGAGGGGATTGCACATTTTCCCCTGGCAGGCATAAATCCCGGTGACGTGGCACTGGTGCCGTCACCGGCATATCCCGTATATCATATCGCCACACTCTTTGCCGGCGGGGAGTCTTTTTTTATGCCCCTTTTGAGGGAAAACAACTTCCTGCCTGATCTCGATTCACTGCCCGGTGAAATAACGGCCCGGGCAAGAATTATGTTCATCAATTATCCGAATAACCCTACCTCTGCTGTGGCTGACCTGGAATTCTTCAACCGTGTCGTAGAATTTGCCAGGGAGCATAAGGTGGTTATATGCCATGACGCCGCCTATACAGAGATGGCATTTGATGGGCATCGGCCCCCCAGCTTTCTTCAAGCAGATGGGGCCAAGGATGTGGGTCTGGAGTTTCATTCGCTCTCCAAGACGTATAACATGACCGGCTGGCGAATCGGTTTTGCGGTGGGTAACAGTGAGGCCATAGAAGGGCTTGGGGCGATAAAGAGCAATATTGACTCGGGGGTTTTTCAGGCAGTTCAGATCGCCGGCATAGAGGCCCTTCGTGGGGACCAGGCATGCGTCAGGGACATGACCGAGGTCTATGCGAGACGGCGTGACATTATGGTAAAGGGCCTCATGGATGCGGGTATCGAGGTGGGTTTGCCCAAGGCGACTTTCTATCTCTGGGCCAAGGTCCCGGAGGGTTACACCTCCAACCAATTTGCGACGCGTCTTTTGGAGGAAGCAGGGTTGGTTGTGACCCCCGGCAATGGTTTTGGAGGGGCCGGGGAGGGTTACTTTCGTATCGCACTGACCCAGAAGAGAGAAAGGTTATCAGAGGCCATAGAAAGGTTAAAAACCGTGGTACTTTAATATGGAGGGGCCCTTTTACCAATGGCGAAGACCGCCTATGTCGGGATCGGCTCAAATCTTGGAGATAAGGTAAATAATTGTCTCCGAGCCATGGACTTGATAAATGGGATCCATGAGTGCAGTATCGCGGCGCGATCAGACTTGTACCGGACCGAACCTGTTGGCGTAAAGGGCCAGAATTGGTATATTAATGGCGTCGTTTTTTTATCTACCGACCTTCAGGTACTTGATTTGCTGGAAAATCTCCTGTCCATAGAAACGGCTATGGGTAGGGAGAGAAAGAAACGATGGGATTCTCGTATCATTGATCTGGACATTCTCCTTTATGGAAATGATATTATCAGTGAAAAGGACCTTACGGTACCCCACAGGCGTATGCATCTGAGAAGGTTCGTCATGGTGCCTATGGTGCAATTGGCCCCGGATTTGATTCATCCTGTTCAAGGCAAGACAATGAGCGAGCTGCTGGAAGGACTACCTGAGGAGAGACAGACTGTTTTAAATACGGAGGTGCTGTAAATGGGGGCCTTTAGGTTATTGATTTGGGCGGGGCTGGCATACGTCTGTTACCGTGTGGTAAAAGGCGTTTTTGCATCCAGTGAAAGACTCGACCATAGAAATGATGGGGTGATAGATGAGATGGTACAGGACCCTCAATGTAAGACTTACGTGCCCCGCAGGGGGGCGGAGAGAAGGGTCGTTGGGGGCAGGGAATATTTTTTTTGCAGCAAGGAGTGTGCCGATAAATTTGAGGAGGAAATGAGGCATTAGGTTATTATTAAAAGCCAATGTGGAATAGGAGCACGTCTGGGTTAAACTGCCGACGCAAGGAGTCATAATCAAGAACCATGGCACAAGGGAGGGATTATGAAGTTTTTCATTGATACGGCCAACGTGGATGAGATCAAAAAAGCTAATGATTTTGGCATGGTGGATGGTGTGACCACTAACCCCACCCTCGTTTCAAAGGAGGGACGGGAGTTTGAAGGACTCATCAAGGAGATATGCAATATCGTTAATGGCCCGGTGAGTGCCGAGGTTGTTGGCGTTGATGCTGAGGGTATGGTCAAGGAGGCAAGGGATCTGGCCGCGCTGGCCGATAATATTGTTGTGAAAATACCCCTAATAGAAGAAGGCCTAAGGGCCGTCAGGATCCTGGCTCAGGAGGGCATAAAGACCAACGTGACGCTTTGTTTCTCTCCGGTTCAGGCGCTGATGGCCGCTAAGGCAGGGGCCGCATATATAAGCCCATTTGTGGGGAGATTAGACGATATCAGCAATATAGGCATGGAACTTGTGGAACAGATCATAACCATTTACGATAATTATGGCTTTGAAACAGAGGTGATCGTGGCCAGTGTCAGAAATCCCACTCATGTGCTTGATGCCGCCCTGATGGGTGCGGATATTGCAACCATACCCTTTAAGGTGATTAGACAATTGATTAAACATCCTCTGACAGATATAGGGCTGGAGAGGTTTCTGGCCGACTGGAAGAAGCTGGGGTAGATATGTTTTCCGCAAGGCTCCCTGGGGCTGTTGCCCTATGTATGGGCCTTTCATTACTTGCCTGGACGCCGACGTTAGCAGACATTTACCGTTATATGGATAAGAACGGTGTCTGGCATTTTACCAATATCAAGACAAACAGCCGTTACAAGCTCTTTCTCAGGGAACCGGGTAAAAGGCCCCCGGGATATGTAAGGGAATACGAGGGGATTATTAATAAGGCGTCGAGGCGTTTTGGTGTTGATCGGCACCTGGTCAAGGCAGTAATCAGGGCCGAATCGGACTTCAATCACCGGGCGGTTTCTCATAGGGGGGCCCGGGGGCTTATGCAGCTAATGCCCAGCACGGCGGCCGCAATGGATGTACAAGATCCTTTTAACCCGGAAGAGAATATTCTTGGGGGCACACGTTATCTGGGCCTCCTACTAAAAAGGTTTAAAAACGATATGGCATTGGCCCTGGCGGCCTATAACGCGGGGCCAGACAAGGTGGAGTTCTATAAAGGGGTACCCCCGATTCCGGAGACCAGGACGTTCGTCAAAAAGGTCTTGTATTATTACGGATTGCACAATACCAGTGCCAAATAGGCGCTGAAGATTTTCCGTCAAAACTGTTTCACCAAAGATCGCCCTGCTATCAAAGCCGTACACAGGACCAGGGGCCCATACAAGGATTGAGCGGTTGTCAATGGAGCGTAGACCACGGGAAAATATATATAATTTGCCCAATATATTGACGGTTGTCAGGCTTGCCTCTATCCCTCTGGTGTTGATATGCCTGTCTTTTCGCGGCAAATGGGGCAGTTTCTTGGCGGCAATGTTTTTTGGCCTGGCCTTTGTGACGGATATCCTGGATGGCTTTTTTGCCAGGAGGTATGGGGCCGTTACAGTAGTTGGCAAGTTTCTGGATCCGCTGGCAGACAAGATCCTGGTTTCGGTAACCATGATCATGCTTATCCCCTTGGACCGTATTCCGGCATGGATGGTAATTGTCATAATTGCTCGAGAAATGGCCGTGACAGGACTGAGAGGAATTGCGATAAGCGAGGGAATTGTGATACAAGCCAGCGGCCTGGGAAAGTACAAGACGGTCTTTCAATCAGTGGCCCTGGTAGGGCTTTGTCTCCATTACACCTTTTTCAATATCAATTTTCAGCATGTGGGGATGTTCTTTTTGTGGGTCGCATTAGTCTTTACCGTGTGGTCAGGACTGGACTATCTTCGCAAATTCAGAAGTGTTTTTTCGCTATAGCGGATAAGACCTCATCGGGCCTGTTTCGGTGAAGGGCGTGTCGCCGATTTTTTGTTGACAAAGGTCCTTGGTATTGTAAAATATTGGCATATGAGCGGGAATAGCTCAGCTGGTAGAGCTCCACGTTGCCAACGTGGTTGTCGCGGGTTCAAGTCCCGTTTCCCGCTCCAAAATAAGGGTATTGGGCGGCATAGCCAAGTGGCTAAGGCAGCGGTCTGCAAAACCGTTATTCACCAGTTCGAATCTGGTTGCCGCCTCCAATTGTCTTGAGGGGTTATTCCGGCTGTGATGGATGGAATAACCCCTTTTTTGATTTCTCATGGGAAAGGGGTAACGTATATGGCAGAGCGGGTTTGTCCTTTCTGGGTAGGATATTTGCTTTTAAGCCCCTTGCGGAGACTCCTGGAGAATCCGGATAAGATCCTGGGTAGATTCGTTCGGGAGGGCATGACCGTTTTAGAACCGGGCTGTGGCATGGGTTATTTCACCCTGCCTATGGCACGGATGGTGGGGCCAGAAGGCAGGGTTGTGGCGGTGGAGGTCCAGCCCAGGATGCTTTCGGTGCTTGAACGCAGGGCTCGAAAGGCCGGGCTTTTGGAGAGAATAGAGCTTCGCCGGGCCAGGGCCGGTGGGCTGGGGGTAGGTGACCTTTCAGGAGAGGTGAATTTTGCCGCCGCCCTTCACGTGGTCCATGAGATGCCTGACCAGGCCACTTTCTTCCGCGAGACCTGGGAGGCATTGAAGCCCGGAGCCAGACTTCTCGTTGTGGAGCCCAGGGGGCACGTTTCCCTGGAAGAGTTTAAAAACACTGTGGCGGTGGCAGAAAAGGCCGGTTTAAAATCAGAGGGCCTGTCCAGGAAATCAGGCGGCCGGAGGGCCTTATTGATTAAGCCGTAAATGAAATAGGCGACCTCTTATTGTGCCGGACTCTTCATTCGCCTTTGCCAGGATACCCTGTGGATGAAAGGAAAAGCGTTGTTCAAGAACCTCGTTCGGAAATTTCGCAAACAGTTTAGGAAACCCGCAGACAAAAACAGTCAGTCGCTGGAAGAAACCGATCCGGTTTTACCCAACAAGACGGGCCATGCCCCGGTCCGGGATTCAGGGAGAAGGCCCAAAACGCCCGGATCCGGTCGCTCATCGAAACGGAAGGAGTCAGCAACTGCCTGGGATGTCTCTGAGTTTGACGTCCCCGTCCTCGAGGATCGGACCCGCTTTCATGATTTGTCGCTACCGGTGAAAATCATGCACGCCATAGCCGACTTGGGCTTTCAGTACTGCACGCCGATCCAGGCAAAGATTCTTTCCAAAACCCTCGGCGGATCGGATGCCACGGGCCAGGCACAGACGGGAACGGGAAAGAGCGCCGCCTTCCTGGTCAGTATCTACACCCGGATGTTAAGGAAACGTCTGCGGGGCAAAAGACGGCCCGGTGTCCCCCGGGGCCTGATCCTGGCCCCCACACGGGAACTCGCGCTGCAAATAGAAAAAGACGCCCGG
>CAYYPQ010000041.1:0-33194 GCA_964473615.1 uncultured Desulfobacteraceae bacterium | reverse complement strand
GACTTTTCAACGCGTTGGCGGCGAGGAGAGTATCGAGGCCAATGTGCGCGTCATTGCCGCTACAAATGCGGACCTTAAGAAAATGTGCAACGACGGGCAGTTCAGGAAGGACCTCTATTACAGATTGAATGTATTTCCAATTGAGCTTCCTCCTTTGAGGAAGCGCGTAGAAGATGTTCCTTATTTTGTTGAGGAGTTTTTAAAAAGGATGAACAGGCTCAATACAAAGAGGATACACGACGTTCATTCTCGGGTTATTGAGGCATTTAAGAATTACTCCTGGCCTGGAAACATCCGGGAACTGGAAAACCTTATGGAACGGGCCTATATTCTGGAAAGCTCGTCTGTGCTGTCCCCGGAGAGCTTTCCAAACGAACTTTTTGAGTCAGAAACCTTATCGGCGACCGTGTCGGTTGACGCTGGGCTTTCTATAGCAGAGGTGAGACGCAAGGGCATAGAAGAAATTGAAAGAAACTATCTGAAAGAACAACTGGCCCAAAACAGGGGGAAGATCCAGAACACTGCAAGGGCGGCAGGGATCTCGACCCGTCAATTACATAAATTAATGAAAAAATACGGCATCCGAAAAGAGGAATTCAAGTCATCAACTTAATACCCCTCCCTCCCCTCATCTCTACTTCCTTGGAACTCTCATCGATTATTTTGTAGAAAAATGCGATTTTGGCACCAAAAACCTTTTTAATCGGAACCGGGTGTTCTGATCTATCAATATATCGGAACCTGGATTTCATATTTTAATTTTTTTTATGATCTCAGACCATTAACCCACATTGTCAGCCTTTGTAAAGGGCGTGGCCCTATTCTTTTGCTAGAATCAGAACCTGCAATTCTGATCGAGCCCATCGCAAGAATTTTAAAAACCCTGCAAATTAAACAAATTATCGGTTTGGCATGCCTATTGCCTTTTTCAAATGTCATGGAAACTCATCCGGGCGACAAAATGACATTAGAGGGAGGTGATGAAAAAAGCAAAGCAGGTAACAACCTGGTTACCATAAGTGGGATTGTAATCCCAGTAGATTGGGATGAAAAAGGCAATGTAGTCGCCGTAGCCGTCTCTACTTGTGATGAGGTTGAGTACCTTATTGACAGGCATGAAAAAGGAGAAGAACTGTTGTCGCTTATTCGAAAGGAGGTGGAAATAAGTGGCTTAGTGCATGAGGACAAAGGTAGCAAGACAATTGCAGTAAAAAAGTACAGGTTGAAAATGGGTGCAAGGGCAAAAGAAAGCCCTTTAAACCAAGACTTAAAGTTACAAGAAATGTGATCAAAAAAATATCAGGAGGTAACGACAATGATGACGAGGAAACTTTTACATATCATATCTTTGAGTATTGTCTTCGGCTGCTTTTTGCTTTTTAGCGGCGTTTCAACAACCTTTGGGGAGAATGAAACTGCTCCGGGTCAAAAACAAACCGTCAAGACCGTGAAATCAGCACAAAAGGCAAAAGCCGTCAAGCGAGTTCCAAGCAAGCAAGTAGAGGCTGTCCAGGAAGCTTTAAACAAGGCAGGTTTCAAACTAAAAGTGGATGGCCTTATAGGTAAAGAGACACGTGTTGCCCTTAAGGAATTTCAAAAGAAAAATGGGCTGAAAGTTACTGGAAAAATAGGCAAGACAACACTGGCCAAATTGGATATAAAATAGATCGATATTGAAAGACTCAAAGAGATTTGGTTTTGTTGCTCGGCATGTTTTTAAAATGATGCCAGCTTATCATTACCTTTAAAATCATAGTAGAACAAGGCGGAAGATATTTGCCGACAACAGAAAAGGATAAGGGTCACCCCGTTAAAGGGTGACCCCATTTCTGTCCCCGTTTTTCCCCTTCTTGTGTACAAAATCCGCTTGCCGGAATTCTTGAATTATATTTGCTTCAAGGCAAATAAATTGATAAAAATTCCGGATTTGTTATCCTGCCATCATGCTGAAAAACAGATATTTGACACAATACACCATAAAAGGCCTCTCTGAAAAATTGGTTTTTATCAGCGGGGCCGGGCAGGTCGGCAAAACTGTATCGCCGCCCATCTTTTAAAACTCGCCCATTTCCTTCAGGACTATGAAGGACACAACGCACATCTCAATTATTTGCGGAACGTGGATAAAAAGGAGGTCGATTTTTTCATAACCATCGATAAAAAACCGTGGTTTTGTGTGGAAGCAAAATTAACCGACACCCGCATCTCACCCCATTTGCCTTATTTCATTGACAGGCTTGCGATCCCCCATGCATACCAGGTGGTAAAGAAGGCCGGGGTTGACCGGCTTATTAACGGCATCCATGTGGTTTCAGCCGACGCCTTTCTGACCGGCCTGATCTGATTATTTATGGGGACCTTCTTTCCTTCCTTGACTTGTTTCCTGTTTGTCTCCATTATTGATGAACTCGTAAAGTCGCGATATTGGATATATAATCTCAACACAAAATATAACTACTTGTAAATACTGGGTTCCCGATCAGGTCTGGAATGACAAACATGGATAATCCCGACTTTTTGCGCTCGGGATTAAGGGCGGGACTAAGTGGTGCCACGGGCCTGCCCGTGGGGCTCCACATCTTCGGCACAGTTGTGCGCTGAGCTCAGGTTATGATTTCTTGTTAGAAATTCTGCGCATCTCATCGATCAATGAACGTCTCCAACATCTGTTGCTCAATATTTTGTAGGCGGTTGAGTAAAGCGCATACCCACTTTATACTGCAGGGGAGAGAAAATCACTGGGATAGGGGTGTTTTGCGGGTGGTGTGTCACACCTGGGGCACATCTTTTCCGTTTTGGTTGAAATTATTGAAGGGATTTTTTTTGCTTTGGTGAGCCGCTTTTTTGGGAAGCGGCTTTTTTTGGCCGTGTTTTGTAATGGAGGGACATTCTATGTATCTTTTTTGTAAGCGTATCTTTCTCACTTTTCTATTGTTACTGCTTGCTGCGGGCGTATGCGCAGCAGGAGAACCCACCCGGGATCTCAATCTGGACGTCAAAGAGTTTACACTAAGTAATGGAATGCTTTTTCTGATCGTGGAGCGCCCAACGCTGCCGCAGGTAGCCTGTCGAGTGGCAATCCGCGCCGGATCAGCGCTTGAAGAGACCGGCAAGACAGGTATCGCCCACATGCTTGAGCACATGATGTTTAAAGGCACAAAGAATTTCGGGACCATTGACGTCAAGAAGGACCAAGAGCTGCAATGTCGTATTGAGGCCGCTTATCAGGTTGTGCTGAATGAGGAACGTAAGCGCAATCCCGATAACGCGCTGATAAAGGCCAGGCTTGAAGAGATGGACAGGCTGCGGCTCGAAGTCCAAAAGATCTATGTGCCGATGGCATTTTCCTCGCAGCTCGCCAGGAACGGGGCCGTGGGCGTCAACGCCTTTACGACAAAGGACCAGACGCAGTTTGTCATGTCAATACCTTCAGATATGCTGGAACAATGGTTCTCTATTGTCAGTGAGCAGTTATTCGAGCCCTCCTGGCGTGAGTTCTATGTGGAAAAGGAGGTGGTGCAGCGTGAATGGGCCTATCGCTATGTCAACAACCCAATGGGCGCTGCATGGCTGGATCTTCAAGCTGCTGCCTATATGGCACATCCATACCATAATCCGACCATCGGATGGAAGGCCGATATGGAAAAATTCAATACCCGGGATGCAATTGAATTTCATTCAAAATACTATAACCCCACCAACGCTGTTTGCGTGTTAGTAGGAGACATTGAGGTAAAAAGTGCCAAGGAGCTTGCGGAGATCTACTTCGGCAGGTATCCGGCCGGCAAACGGGCGCCTGAGGAGGTCACACAGGAACCGCCGCAGCAAGGTCCTAGAAAGAGCATTCGCTACCTTAAAGGCGCACGAACACCCCTTGTCTGGCTTGGCTTTCATGCCGCCCGTATGAATACGGACGATTTTTGCGCCCTCGATGCGATGACAATGGTCCTGGGCGAAGGCCGGGGCTCCAGGATGGCCCAAGATATTATCAATAAGGGCCTGGCCGTTCAGGCATGGGCTGAGAACCCTGACAATCGGTATGCAGGGATGGTCATGCTGGGGGGCTCGCCCAATGAACCGAAGGGGCAAAAAGGGAAAGGGCTCTCAGACATGGATGAACGTCAGGCCTATCTGAAGGCCTGCGAAGGGCTGGAGGAAATCCTGCTTGATGAAGCAAAGAAACTGCAAACACAACTCGTATCAGACCGCGAAGTCGAACGGATCAAGAAGCTCAGTCAACGCGAATTTCTTGACAGAATGCGGAGCAACGAGGGGCTTGCCGGCACGCTGGCAACACTTGAAGTCGAGGTAGGCTGGCGTTATTTGACCACTTATCTGAAAAAGATCTCTGAGGTAACACCGGAGCAGATCAGAGATGTTGCCAGAAGGTATATTCGAGATGACAATAAGACCAGCGTATATATCATCCCTGGCGGCATCCCTGACCGTCCGCCAGAGCATTACACGGAAGTTCGTTCTCTCAGCACACCGGCGGCGGCGGCGGTGATCAAGACCGACACCTCAAAAAACAACTCAATCTATCCCACACCGGATGGATGGAAACATCCTCTATCGTTTGCAAGGACACCTAGAAAGATAGAATTCCCGAAGGCGGAGATCTCAAAGGTAGACGGGGCAACGGTATTTTATCTGCCGGATAGAGAACTCCCCCTGATTGATATAGTCCTTTTGATTAAGGCCGGCGTCGTAGATGTCGCAGATGCCAAGATGGGTTTGACCAGCATACTAAATGGCACTTTTGTACGCGGCGGGACCGACAAATATACTCCTTCAGAGCTTGCCCTGGTCCTTGATGAACACGCAATTCGGCTATCCGCGTCGGTAGGGGAGGAGGCGACCACCGTGAGAATCTCCCTTATGAAGGAGGATTGGAAGGAAGGTCTTGCCATACTCAAGGAGATCCTAACTCGTCCCAGGTTTGATCCCACCGTGCTCAACGCCGTCAAAGAACAGATACTTGCCGATCTTAAGAGAGAAGGAGGTGATGCCCAGACAGTGTGCAGACGGGAAGCCATGATGTGGCATTTTAAGGGAGACCCCTACGGCCGTGATCCGTTACATGGCATGAAGACTATCCCCACTATTACACGGGGGGATCTGAAGGGTTTTTTGAATAGATATTCTGTGCCGTCCAACATGGTAGTAGCCGTGGCCGGTGACATCGATAACAGCTCTGCCATCCAAGGTGTGAGAGGATTGCTCAATGCACTTCCGCAAAGGCAAGCGCCGGAGCGAAGGCTTGACGAGCCTGCCAAGACCCCGCCTGTTATGGCCCTTATTAACAAGCCAGGGCAGGTTCAGGCCCAGGTGCGGTTGATTCTGCCCAGCGTTAAACGGAATCACCCGGATTACTGGAACATAAGACTCCTTATGGATATCTTTGGCGGCAGTGATTCCCTGATGTTTAATCGCTTACGGTCTGATCTGGGGCTCGCCTATGTCGCTGGTTTTGTGGAGACATATAAATGGCGGGCCGGCATGCTTGTCGGATACATAGGTTGTAGAAGTGATAAGACGAGCCAGGCAATTGGTGAGACAGTGAAGATCATGAAGGCATTACATCAAGATATTCCAAAACAGGATTTCCAACAAAAACGCCTTGATGCCCTGAACGGCTTCGTCTTCAATGTAGACACCCCGGAGAAACTGGTAGAGGTTTATGGTCGTTACTATCTGCGCAAGGAACCTCTTGATACCCTTGAAAAAATCCAGGATGTTTACATGAACGCTAAAAGAGGCGGGCTCAGGTATCTTGCCGGTAAGTTCCTGGACCCGGAAGGGCTTCAAATTTTTGTTGTGGGTGATAAAAACACGATAGTGAAAAAAGAAAAAGGGGCCGGGGTTACGCTGGAGGAGGACCTGAAGGTCTTGGCAGAGACAATCGGCCTGCCGTTTAAGGAAATTGCCCTACGATAAGTTTGCGGAGATTGCATTTTATTATAGCTCCTGTATCCAAAGTTTTAAGAGCCCCAGACTTATCTGGTTATCCGTTTCGGGTATCTCCCCGGTAGCAAGCACCGGGACCAGCCAGCTCAGGGAGGTGCGTACATCCCCAACAGTAACTACGGTGCCTTTAGAAGCGAGCATATCATCTCTGTATCTCAGGGTGGCTTCTACCAAGATTGAGAAGACCCTCCGTGTGGCGTCTGTATCATGCCTAGGGTCAGGGAGCACGCTCATAAAGAGCTTTTTGATCTCTGTTTCATCCAAGATTATCCCTTTCTTCCTTGCACCAGGCGTGCGAAGTGTTCGAAAGACCTATCAAAGGTGGCTTCTGCGTCCTCTGGGAAGCAACAGCCGGGTAACTCCCGCAATTTGAGATGATAAGAAAGACACTGGCAGCAGATCCCTTTCCTGGAACAGGGGTCGTAAGTGCAGTTGCATCTTTCCAGGTTTTTTTCCTGATTACATTCCATTTGAGACGCTCCTTTTTCTATTGTCCCACTCGGGGAATGGGGAAAAAGCCGTCGGCTTCAGCCGATGTTGTTACCTTCTATCTATATCTAACGTTACCAGATTGATTCTATAAAGTCACGGGTACTTTTTGCTTGACAACCCTGTTTAATAATTGAAGATTACAGCAACTTGGTGCCCAATTATTGGACATCTTAAGCGATTTCCGTTTTCCAGAGCGTAGTTGTATGAGAAGGGAGGATAGCCTTATTATCCCATGAACCAGGAGTTTGCCAAGTGGTTTGCGATTCATACCAGGAGCCATTTCGAGCAAAAGGTTTATGATGGCCTTTGTGGAAAGGCCGTAGAGGCCTTTTTGCCAAGGATCGAGGTTATGAGCCGGAGGCGAGATCGCCGGAAGAAGATCCTTGTGCCAATGCTGCCTGGCTATGTGTTTGTGCGCTCTGCCCTTGGGGCTGAGGAGCACCTAAAAATTCTTAAGACTATCGGTGTTGTCCGTTTGGTTGGCTTCAAGGGTAGGCCTGTTTCCGCTAGTGAGGAAGAGATATCGTCGTTGATGATTCTGGACGGTACGGATCGAACTGTGCACAATCGTAGGTATATGAAAAAAGGCGACCGGGTCATGATCATGGAGGGATCCCTGAAGGGACTGATCGGGTTTTATCTTCGTCACAAGGGTCAAACGGATAAGGTCGTCGTGTCCGTGGACCTGTTGCACCGATCACTGGCAGTAGAGATTGAGGACTGGGCACTGGAAAAGATCTCATAGTAATTCTTTCATGATATGAGGAGGCACAAGTGGATAGAGAGAGGAATATTGCGGTCATAGGCGCAGGGTACTGGGGCAAAAATCTGGTCCGGAATTTCGACGCCCTTGGAGTTTTGGGTATCATATGCGACAATCGAAAGGAGATCCAAGAGTCCTTTTCAGATCGTTATCCTGGTGTGGTCATCGCAGACTCGTTCAGGTCGGTATTGGAAGATACATCTGTGATTGGCGTAGCCATTGCCACACCTGCCGAGTCCCATTATGGGATGGTGAGGGAGGCCCTCCTGGCAGGTAAACATGTTTTTGTGGAAAAGCCTCTTGCCTTAACAGAAGATGAGGGGACCCGGTTGAATGAACTGGCCGAGGGGCGAGAAAAGGTGCTCATGGTGGGGCATCTTTTGCAGTATCATCCTGCCATTGTCAGGTTAAAGCAACTGGTTTCTGAGGGAGAACTGGGTAAAATCCAGTATGTTTACTCTAATAGGCTAAATTTAGGGAAGATAAGAACGGAAGAGAATATCTTATGGAGCTTTGCCCCCCACGATATTTCGGTCATACTTTCGTTAACGGATGAGGTCCCTGATCGTGTGATAAGCTCGGGAGGTAGTTATCTGCGCCAAAAAGTCGCGGATGTCACCCTGAGCAGCCTGTCATTTCCGTCAGGGGTAAAGGCGCATATCTTTGTAAGCTGGCTTCACCCTTACAAGGAGCAACGACTGGTCGTGGTAGGGGACAGGAAAATGGCCCTTTTTGATGATGTGGAACCCGAGGACAAGCTCCTGCTTTTCCCCCACAGGATTGAATGGAAGAATCAAATCCCTATCCCGGACAAGAAAGAGGCAGAAAAGATTTCGTTTGAGAAGAAGGAACCACTCAGGGAGGAGTGCCTTCACTTTGTGAACTGTATCGCAGAAAATCTTAGGCCCAGGACAGATGGAAGGGAGGCGCTCAGGGTCTTGAGGGTTCTCCAGGCATGTCAAGAGTCTCTGGAACAGGGGGGTAGGCTTGTCTCGGTGGAGGAACCCTTTCACAGCTCTTACGGGCCCGAGATTCAGGTCCATGAGTCCGCCGTGATCGATCCTGGCTGCGAGGTAGGATCAGGGACCAAGATTTGGCATTTTTCCCATGTGATCAAGGGAAGCAAAATCGGAAGTGATTGCAATATTGGTCAAAATGTGGTGATTGGTCCTGATGTTATAATAGGGAATAAGGTCAAAATCCAGAATAACGTATCTGTATATCAGGGCGTTACCTTGGAAGACGGCGTTTTTTGCGGGCCGTCTATGGTGTTTACAAATGTGTATAACCCAAGAAGCCATATACCACGTAAAGATGAGCTTCGTCGTACCATTGTCAGAGAAGGGGCTACCTTGGGTGCAAATTGCACCATTGTGTGCGGTCACACCATTGGCAGATATGCATTTGTGGGCGCGGGCTCGGTAGTGATCGATGACATCCCTGATTTTGGCCTCGTCGCAGGTAATCCGGCAAAGGTAAAGGGGTGGATGTGCCGGTGCGGCATCAGGCTTCATTTTGATGGTGACAGGGCCATCTGCGACGTCTGCGGGTCAAGGTATGGGAAAAGGGGAGAATTGGTCTGCATTGAAACTGACCCTTTATAAGTACATCCTTTCTGAGATATGGCCTAACTTTTTGGCCAGCCTATTTATCTCTGTTTTCATCGTCCTTGCCTCGAAATTGCTCCCGATTACAGAGCTGATTATATCTCGAGGTGTGCGTGCGGTTCAGGTAATCAGGATGGTTATCTACCTGCTGCCCGATATCATTACCTTCGCCCTTCCTGCCGTGACACTTATAGCCGTTGTAGTAGCCTTTTTGCGTCTATCTTCCGACAGCGAGATAATTGCCCTGAAGTCGTCCGGTGTTAGCATCTATCAGATGCTGCCGCCCGTGGTTGTTTTTGCCTTTTTGGGTTTCTTAATTGCAATTATAGTGAGCATTGCAGCGGTACCCTGGGGTAACAAATCCTTCAAAAACCTTGTTTTCAAAATTGCTGAGTCAAAGGCCGATCTGGGTATAAGGGAACGAATCTTTTGTGAGCCCTTTGATAATGTGATCTTTTATATCAACAGCTTTTCAAGCCGGGAAAAGGTAATGAAGGGAGTCTTTGTGGCGGACAGGCGTGATAATGATATAACGAATACTATAATAGCAGAAGAGGCCATGATTTTTCCCCAGCCAAAACAGAGGATCATCACGCTGCATTTCTTGAAGGGAACAATTTTTGTGGCTGAGAACAACCTGGAAACAGGGAGGACCATAAGGTTCAACACATATGACCTGAATATAGGCCTAAAAGATATCATGGCCGCCCTTGCATCGAGGGAAAAGGCGCCCAAGGAGCTTTCGGTGGGTGAATTGATCGAGGAACTAGGGAAAACACAAAAGGGTGATGTGAGATATAATGAAATGATGATCGATCTCTTGGAAAAGTTTGCCATACCACTAGCAGTGTTCTTGATGGGAATAATAGGCGTGCCGTTGGGCGCACAGATAAAGTCGAAGGGTCGATCTGCCGGTGTCAGGGTCAGTCTCGGCGTTTTCTTTGTCTATTATATGTGCCTTGCAGGGGCTAGGAGTATCTGTGAAACGGCGGCAATATCTCCTGCAATCGGTGTATGGATCCCTGACCTTTTTCTGTTAATCTCCTGCATCTATCTGTTCCGACGTGTTGCCAATGAGCGTTCCGTCAAGCTTTTGCCCCGTTTTTTTGTAAGATCTCAAGGGCTTTAATTAGGTCTAGAAATCGAGGTTTTGAAATTCCTTAACTTTAGACACTTTAGACATTTTAGATCACTTTAGTCACTCAGCCCCCTCTGGACCCGGATTCTTTACTTTCTTGTAACAGGCCTAAAGTGTTATAACTTTTTCACTAAGATATGGGAATACTAGCAAGATACCTCTGGAAAGAGTTCTTCAAGCTATTGGCCATTTGCCAGCTTATATTTATGGCGATATATATGGTAGTGGAGTTCGTCCAAAAGATAGATAACTTTATGGAGGTCCACGCCCCCAGAGGTGCGATATTCGCGTATATCTTTTACAAGATCCCATATCTGGCAGTACAAATGGTGCCGGCGGCGACCTTGATATCAGTTGTTGTCATGTTTTCTTTGATGCGGAAGAGGAATGAGATAACCGCGCTCAAGGCCAGTGGTATGAGCATTTTTAGGATTTCGCTCCCCGTGATATTCGCTTCTGTGTGTCTGGCAGTTGCGGTCTTCCTCTTTAGCGAATTGGTTGTCCCATATGCCAGTTCAAAAAGTCAGGCCATTTGGAAGAGCAAGGTCGGCAGGCAGGGTCAGGCACAAACTTACAGCAGAGATCGCATCTGGATCAAGGGGCCCAACTCGATATATTGGGTCAGGCACTTCGATGGAAGGCGAATGGTCATGGAGGACCTCACCTTGTATTTCTTTGATGATTCTTTTCATTTAATAAAAAGGATCCAGGCGAAGAGGGCTGTATGGGCGAAGGACCGGTGGAGAGTTGAAGATGGTGTGATTCAGGTGGCCCTGGATGGAGATGGATACAATTTTACTAAATTCAGAGAAATTGACCTGAATTTACCTGAGAGGCCAAAGGCCTTCCTTATACCTGCCAAGAAGCCAGAGGAGATGAGCTATTGGCAATTGAAGCGATTTGCCAAAAGGATTCAGGTTGAGGGCTATGACGCCACGAGATACCTGGTCGACATGAACATAAAACTGGCATTTCCTGTGATCAGTCTCATTATGGTCTTGATCGGTATTCCCATATCCCTGGCCTTGAGGAAAGGGGGGACGCCCCTAGCTGTAACCCTTGGCATAGGCGCGTGTTTTTTATATCTGCTCAACCTTGGTATTGCTCGATCCCTCGGCCTTTCCGGGATATTGCCCCCAGCCCTCGCCGCATGGCTGGCGAACCTCATATTTTTGCTGTTGGGTATCTACCTTATGATGCATGTGGAGACATGACCTCGGAGATATAATAAAATTACCCGAAGGTGAATCCCTCAGGGAGGTCGCCCGCCGGGGTGCCTTCCGGGACCCAGGACAGATCGGTGATCGTATATGTTGGGCTGATGGTCCTGAAAATGGGGATGACCCGCATGCCGATCCTGGGTTCCCCAATAGAAAGATAGCTCATAAGTATGGTGCAAACGCCATCAAACTCCACATTGACGAATTTTATGGGTTTATCCAGGGTATTGAAGGCCCCTGACCGTTCACATACCATAAAGGTATGTACCCTTGCCGTGTTCCTGCAAATGTCGGTGTGGTCTATGACCGTATTTCTTCCAAGACAGTCTGGACAGTGGATCCGGAATGGCAGGAAAATGGACCCCTTGAATTCGCAATCCGGGTTATCGCATCTTGATGCGTGGATTTTTCCTTTTGAGAGGCTTTCAAAGAATACGGCTTCTCCGCCATAGCTGTGGATATAAATCATATCCCTTGGGTTGGTTACCCCCACAAGACGCCATCCCTCATCCGCTTTTCTGATGGGCATGTTGGGGGTGATGTTATGGAAGTCGCCTTTTATCCTATATTTTCCGTCTTTGACCTGTACGGTTCCGTATATACTCATTGTTGTTCCTCCTTGATCTAAGCATCTTCTTTCGGTAGATGGTCAGGATCCATCAGAATAGTAGCAGTCACGTGAGATCCCACTCCGGCGTGGCTGATAGACAGTGCGCGTTTAGCGCCTTTGACCTGAAGATCGGTCCAGTCGTTTGGTTTTTCTCGATCAAATTGCTTCCAGAGGTTGGGATCCCCATGTATTTCAGCCCAACGATTCCAAATATGAGCCGCGATTTCAAAGACTTGCATAATGCCGGTCGCACCTACTGCATGCATGCATCCGATTAGACCGCCGGAAAGGTTTGAGGGTAATCTCCCTGGTTCGCCGGTGTGTGGATTGGTGTGATAGCAATCACCGGATTCTACGTAATCCCTTCCATATCCGTACGGCCTCAGTCCAATGTCTTCATATGTCTGTACGTCACTGATAGTGAAGGCATCATGAAGCTCTATGACATCCAAGTCTTCCACGGGGTCTGTAATGCCTGTCATGCGGTAGCCGTAATAGGCCGCCATCCTTGCGGCCAAGAAGCCGGTAAAGCCCGGATAACGCTCGCCGCCAGGGAAACGCTCGCCAAGATCGGCATACTGATCGGGCGTCTCATGGGGGAGCAATGGGATTTCCATGTCGCGGCGACATGCCGGCCTAAGGGTGTGTGAGCCGGCAGCTACCCAGATCCTCAATGGTTTGTTTTTGGTATCTTTTGTCAGTTCAATGGCAGTATCTTCATCACATATAACAGCACAGGCCGCTCCGACACTCATTAAACAGCAGTCAAGGGCCCTCAAGGGGTAGGCCACGATAGGGGATTTCAATACATCGTCCACTGTAATCTTCATGGGCGCGTGTGCAAAAGGATTGAACCGTGCATAGCCATGGTGTTTTACAGAGATTTCAGCCAGAGTGCGACGAAAGGATTCCTCCTCCTTTCCGAACACCTGCCAGTATTTTTGTGCCATAACCGCATAATAGCCTGTATAAATATGACCAAGCGGTGTCTCCCAGTCCTTATCGGCCGCGCAGGAAATCAGATGGTTTCCTTCATCGGTTGGGACCTCGTCCATTCGTTCCCAGCCCATGGCAAGGACACAGTCAGAATATCCGGAAGCAACCGCCTTTACCCCCTCCCACAGGGTTGATCCACCGGTGGCGCCTCCTGTTTTGACGCCGATATTCCCCAAAGGGTCCAGACCAAGACGATCATGAATAACCGCTTCACCCAGGAGTTGATCACCGAAGTGGTCAGCAAAATGGCCATAATAGGCGGAGTGGATGTAACTTTTCAGTTCCGCTGGGGTCTTATCAATAAGACCTGCGGCCATGGTAAAGGCATCAATACACAGCTCCTCCGTCTTTTTTTCAGGCATAGCGCGGCCAAATTTTGACTGGCCCGCCGTAACCAGATAAACTGGCCGTAATAATTTGGGTGTCTTAAGCTGTCGTTCGCTAAATTTGATCATTGAGTTCACTCCTTTCTGTCCTTTGATTGTTCGCCATAATTGCTGTCCAAAATAAATTCAAATTGCGATATTTTCTTGGGTAAGTGTCTGAAACTCCTTAACACATATATCGTTTCAAAAATCAGGTTGTCATCTTTATTCACCGCCCGTTCGCTTCGCTCACTCGAGGCGCAAAGAACGCAAAGCTTAGGGTATTTTTTTGCGCTATGATTATCAGTCGAGGATGCAGTGCATTTACATAAGACGGAGTAGTCTTTAAATTGTCGCCTCTCACGACAATTTAAAAGAACAAACTTCTCGGCGTGCTCAGCGCCTCTGTGGTGAAATTTGAAACCTTGCAACCGTTTTTGGACAAGAGTGATTCAAGGCGTTACCGAATCTGTTCAGGCAAACCTTAACGCTCTCGCCATGGTTACTCATAAAAGAAACCACCATTCGGCGGAAGTCGAGCGTCTTTTTTTTGAGAGAATTTTAATTATTACGATTTTCTGAATAAGTCAAACAAAATACCCTCCTACTTTTGCAATTGACAATATCTTGGTTGTGTCTATATATAGAGGGCCATATCATTTAGAGGCGTGGCAGAATAGGCCGGCCATTTTTTTGGAGCCCTCCCGACAGCCACTTGGAAAAGGCATAGCCATTCGCCTGAAATAGAGATTTATTTGGGAAAAGGCTAAACTGCTACAGGAATTTTATGTCATTGTGTTGAATAGAAGAGCCAAGCTCTACATTAATCCCGCCCGGGGCGGGACTCATTTCATGACCTTGATTTCTGGTATGGCATAGCCAAATTTCTCTGACTCTTGCGTAGCGGGGGTTTCCCAGTTAACAATGAAGGTGAGGAGATGTGATGGATTTTGGTCTTTCCATGGAACAAGAGATCTTGCGTAACTCGGTACGTGATTTTGCCGAGAAAGAGATTAGGCCTGTAGCCAGAGAGTTAGACGAAAAAGAGGAATTTTCATACGACACCATGCGCAAGATGGCGGATCTGGGACTTTTTGGGATGTTTGTATCGGAGAAATACGGCGGTCAGGCCATGGACTATCTGTCATATATCATTGCAACTGAGGAGATCGCAAGGGTGGACGGTTCTCATGCCGCCACTGTGGCGGCCGCTAATTCCCTGGGGATAGGCCCTATCTATTACTTTGGAAATGAAGAACAGAAACAGAGATACCTTCCAAGGCTCTGCAGGGGTGAGGCACTCTGGGCATTCGGATTGACCGAGCCAAATGCGGGTTCGGATGCGAGCAATTCCAAGACAACCGCGGTCCCGGAGGGCGATGAATGGATCATAAATGGGAGTAAAATATTTATCACAAATGCATCTACGGAGATCTCGACCGGTGTTACTTCACTTTGCCGTACTGGCACGAGAGAAGACGGAAGACCGGAACTCTCCTGCCTGCTGGTGGAATCGGGCACACCCGGGTACGAGGCAAAGGTAATGCATGGAAAGATGATGTGGAGGGCCTCTAATACCAGCGAACTCTATTTTGATGACTGCCGCGTTTCAAAAGAAAACTTTCTAGGCCCTAGAGGACATGGTTTCCATCAGATGATGAAGACCCTTGATGGAGGTCGCCTATCCATAGGCTCCATGGGACTCGGAGGGGCACAGGGTTGTTTGGAGCTGGCCATAAAATATGGCAGAGAAAGGGTCCAGTTCGGAAAACCCATTTCGAATTTTCAGGTCAATGCCTTTAAACTTGCCGATATGGCCCTTGAGATCGAATGCGCCCGCCTCCTGCTTTATAAGGCCTGCTGGCTGAGAGACAATGAGAAGCCGTTTTCAAAGGAAGCAGCTATGGCCAAACTTTACTGCTCTGAAGTCATGTATCGGTGTGCGAATCATGCCGTTCAGCTCCACGGGGGCTACGGATTGATGAAAGAGTATGATGTGGAAAGGTTTTATAGGGATCAGAAGCTTCTGGAAATCGGCGAGGGGACGTCAGAGGTGCAGCGTATCGTTATCTCAAGGTTAATAGGGGCACTGTAGTATCCTCTGGGCCTCATGCCTCAGGCAAGCCTTCCTTTGGAGCCCCCAAAATTTTCAATGGCCCATAAACAGCATAATCTGATCTATATGCGACTCTCATGTTAAATTTTATTCTGGGCAAAGAAATTGCCTCATATGTAAGGCGACATCGGGGCTTAGTAGTCTGCTGCCTGTTGCTTACGGTTGTATCGTCGTTGTTTGTGGTGGTCCCGGCGTATCTTCTTCAACCCTTTGTGGACGGGGGAATGAAGACAGGGTCAAGCCCGGTGGTCTGGAAGATACCATGGATTGCGTTTGATCAGGGATCGTGGCTGTCATTGCATAGGACTGATTTAGTGCTTGTAGAAGGTATATCCCCTAATCGCCTCCTCATCCTGCTGACACTTGTGGCCTTCGCATCCGTACTTCTCAAGGCGATCACGATCTATCTGGCCAGCCTTGCAGGCGCCGCCTTTTCGAACAGGGCGGTTAAATCCATGAGGGTAGACCTTTTTAGTAAATTCATCGCGCTTCCCTTGGGATTTTACCATAATAAGAAGTCAGGCGAGCTGGTCGCCAGGTCCACGGCCGACCTAACGGTGATGCAAGGGCTCATTGCAGACGTTCTCATTGGGATCATCAAGCATCCGCTCACGGCAATCGTGTTTTTGTGCTATCTCTTCCTTATGAATTATAGGCTGACCCTCCTGGTCTTCTTTGTTGTTCCCATAATAGTCGGAATGGTCAGGCTTTTCGGCAGAAAGGTCAAGAAACATGCAATCAGGGTCCAGGATGCAACCGCAGAAGTTACTTCTGCGTATCAGGAGACCCTCCTGTGTCTGAAGGTGATCCATGGTTTTTTCATGGGTGAAAGCGAGGTAAAGAAATTTAGTGACCTTGCAGAGCACCTCTATAAGAGGGTTATGCACTGGAACAGGTGGCATCTGGGGCTTGGTCCTATGATGGATGCAACCGTATTCCTGATCCTTCCTGCCGTTTTGATTGCTGGAAAGATATATTTTCACCATACTCTGGGAGAGCTTATGTCCATGGTTTATGCGTTTTCGCGCGTATATGCCCCTGTCAAGAGTCTTGCCCTGGTGAATAATAATCTCAGGACTCTTCAAGGTTCGACAGAGCGGGTCTTTGCCATTATGGCGACCGTACCGGACATCCAGGAACGTCCTGGAGCGAAGGCATTGCCGCTGCACAGGGAATCTATTCGCTTCAATGGTGTGCGTTTCGCCTATTTGTCTGACATGTTGGTGTTAAAGGATATTTCATTCAATATAAAGGCCGGTGAGATGGTGGCATTTGTAGGGTCCACCGGTGCGGGTAAGAGTACACTATTGGACCTCATCTCAAGGTTTTATGATGTCACAGGTGGAAGTATAAGTATTGATGGTATTGATATACGAGACGTAACCATTGAATCGCTACGCAGACAAATAGGGATTGTCAACCAGGACATCCTCCTGTTCAATGACACAATCGCTAATAACATAGGTTACGGACAGCCAGATAAAGGCATGGATGAGATTATGGAGGCCGCGAAGGCGGCCCATGCCCATGATTTCATCCTGGCCCAACCTAATGGATATCAGACCATTGTTGGGGATCAGGGGATTTTATTGTCTGGGGGCCAGAGACAGCGTTTGGCCATCGCCAGGGCAATTTTGGTTGACCCAACGATTTTGATCCTTGATGAGGCGGCTTCAGCCCTTGATGCCGAGAGCGAGAGACTCGTCCAGGAGGCGATTGAGAAATTACAGGGCGGACGGACAATCCTGGTGGTCGCCCATCGCTTGAGTACTGTCATGAAGGCGAATTACATCTATGTCATTGAAAGGGGCAGTATCGTGGAGTCTGGCACACGTGAGCAATTGATGGCAATGAACGGGCGTTTTAGACAGCTCTATGAAATGCAATTCAAAGGTTGACCGTAATACCCCAATTGAGCGAAAACGCTCAATTGATAGTTGCCGGATGTCAGTTGTCAGTTGGCAGGAAACGGAATTAATCCCTGAATCCTGGCCCCTGACAGCTCCCTAATTGAGGGTAACTATGGTAGTAGAAGGCTGAGACAGGCAGTGGGGCCTTTTAGACCGGGCGTAAGACTCTATCTGCGCTCAGTTCCATAATCGTTGGAATATATGCAGGTCGTTTTCTCATACGCCTCCCTTGCCTCTTTTTCCAGCTCTTCATCTCGTCCCTTGTAACGGGGCGAGAAATGGAATAACCGGAACTGCTTGGCCCCTGCCTTTTTTGCGATCTCGCCGGCCTCCCTGGCAGTCAGATGGTATTTTTTCCACGCCCTCTCCCTTTCAGTGTCAAGAAAGGCCGCCTCAATAAATAGTATGTCGCTCCCCGCTGCGAGCTGAATTATTTTGCCGCAATTTTCATGGCTGGCCACGACGTCGGTGATGTAAGTAATATGTTGCCCTGGTGAGATCCTCGCAATTTTTTGGACCAGATCCCGCAGAATAAACCTTTTCTCATGTTTACCGGTGGCCTTTTCCTCCCAGGCGACCGTAAACTCATTTCCTAAATCCTGCTCATGGTAGATGGCTGCCTTGAATCGGTTCAGCCACGGGCCCACAGGGAGTCCAAGGTCTTTGAGCCCTTCTTTGATAATATTGACATAAAACTTTTCTTTGAGGCTCAGGCCAAGGCAGGGTATCCTGTGGTCCAGCAGGGCGCCTTGAACTGAGAAAAAGGGCTCCGCCACAAGAATGCCGGAAAAGGGCCGTGGCACATGGCCCTCATTTGATGCGAATCGATTCGTGCATGCATAGGTTTTTGTGAGGATGCTGTCCTGATGAATCTCGCTTACCTGGAGGGCGAATTCATTTTCATATTCATGGACCAGATTCCATGTATAACCAGCCAGTCTTCCCTCTACGCGCCTAAAGAAACCCGGTGGACCGAAGAGATGAAGTGTGGTGTCACGACCGAGGAAAAGTCTGAGGAGTGTGTCAAAGCCGATAAAATGATCCATGTGCGTATGTGTCACAAAGACATGGGTGACCTTAAGCAGTTTCCTTGGCGAAAGGGGGCTTAGATCTCCAAGGTCAAACATCAGGGCCCTTTTTTCAAACAGAAAGGGGATGAATAACCCTGGGTCTGAAAAGACGTCATTGATTAACCGGGGATGAAAAGATGGTCTCATAAGGATTTGTCCTAGATCTTGAACTTTCCCGCGTTTGACAAAGATTAGCAGATGTGCCATGTTTTGCCAACAAAAGGAGGAGTGGCGCAAAAAGATGACTCTTTATAAGGGGGATATTATCAGGAGTGTGAAGGAAAGGGTTCGTTTCCAGAAGCGAAAAAAGAACCAGCAGCGATTCCTTTTCCCTGAGATGGACTGCCTGTTTTTAAGTCAAAGGCGGGCAAAGGAGATCGTCAATACAATGTTAGACATAATAGAGGAGACCCTGGCCAAGGGCGAAGACCAGCTTATCAGGGGCTTTGGCAAGTTTCAGGTGAAATTTAGGTGGGCCAGGAAAGGGACTAATCCTCAAACAGGGGAAAGCATTATTCTCAGATCGAGGAGGGCCGTCACCTTTAAGGCATCACGTAAACTGAGAGAAAAGATAAACACTCCTGATTACAACGATAACGCTGCCAGGTAATATAATGCCGACCGTATAATGCCCTGTAAGCAAATGACAGGGTCGCCATCTGATCCATTAATTTTCAAAGACTACTTCACCATCCGCTACATCAAGCCTGACATGGTCCCCCTCTTTAATCGAGCCCTCTAATATCTTCATGGCTAAGGGATCCTGGATTAGGTGCTGGATTGTCCTCTTGAGGGGCCTGGCGCCATAAACCGGGTCAAAACCTGAATTGGCAATTAACTCTTCGACCTTATCGGTCAGTTCCAATGAAATCTTGTTTGCCTGAAGACGATTGCCCAGGAGCCCTATCTGTATTTCAACGATTTTTTTGATCTCTTCAGGGCCAAGTGAATTGAATATGACAATTTCATCTATACGGTTAAGGAATTCCGGCTTAAAAGTAGAGTGAAGCGCATCCATCACCCGTTTTTCCATTTCGGCACTATTGTTGGATCCCAGATCATGTATCCACTGGCTACCCACATTGGACGTCATGATCAGGACCGTGTTCTTGAAATCCACAGTACGTCCCTTGCCATCTGTCATACGGCCGTCATCCAGGATCTGGAGCAGGGCATTAAAGACGTCTGGATGGGCCTTTTCGATTTCATCGAACAGGACAACAGAATAGGGGTGTCGCCTGATGGATTCAGTCAAATACCCGCCCTCCTCATATCCCACATATCCTGGGGGCGCACCAATGAGCCTGGCGACTGAATGTTTCTCCATATATTCTGACATGTCGACTCTCACCATATACTGCTCGTCATCGAAGAGAAATTCGGCAAGGGCCCTTGCAAGCTCTGTCTTGCCAACACCAGTGGGGCCCATGAATATGAAGGAGCCGATGGGCCTGTTCGGGTCCTGCAACCCGGAACGGGCCCGGCGCACGGCATTGGAAACGGCAATGATTCCCTTTTCCTGACCCACCACGCGCTTGGCCAACCTTTCCTCCATGTTCAGGAGTTTTTCCTTTTCTCCTTCCATCATCCTTGAGACGGGTATGCCGGTCCATTTGGCAACAACCTCTGCAATGTCTTCGCTGTCCACCTCTTCCTTGAGCATTTTTCTGCTGGACTGGAGCTGTTCGAGTTTCTGGTTCTCTTCGTTAAGGTCCTTTTCAAGTTCAATAAGGGTCCCATATTTGAGCTCGGCGGCCTTGGTCAGATCTCCTTGTCGTTCAGCCACCTGTGATTCGGATCTGGTCGACTCGAGCCTCTCCTTGATTTCTCTAATCCTGGAAATAGTTTCCTTTTCCCTTTTCCAGTGGGCGACCATGTCTTCTGTCTGGAGCTTCAGTTCGCGCAAGTCTTTTTCAATCTTGTCGAGCCTATCTCTGGATGCCTGGTCCTTTTCTTTTTTTAGTGCCTCCCTCTCTATTTCCAGTTGAGTGATTCTCCTTTGAATATCATCTATTTCGGCCGGCATGCTATCGATTTCAATCCTCAGCCTGGATGTGGCCTCATCAATGAGGTCAATGGCCTTATCCGGCAAGAATCGATCTGTAATATACCTGTGAGATAACGTCGCCGCTGCCACCAGAGCGGAATCCTTGATCCGGACGCCATGATGTACCTCATATTTTTCCTTGAGGCCACGCAGGATCGAGATGGTGTCCTCCACGCTCGGTTCCTCGACCATCACCGGCTGAAATCGCCTCTCCAGGGCGGCATCTTTTTCAATATGTTTTCGGTACTCTTTTATGGTTGTGGCCCCAACGCATCTGAGTTCGCCACGGGCGAGGGCAGGCTTCAGCATATTTGAGGCATCTACGGCCCCCTCGGCAGCGCCGGCACCCACCAGGGTATGCATCTCGTCTATAAATAGGATTATTTGACCATGGGCATCCGTCACTTCTTTGAGGACTGCCTTGAGCCTGTCCTCGAATTCCCCACGGTATTTTGCGCCGGCAATTAGTGCTCCCATATCCAGGGCAACCACCCGCTTATCCTTTAGGGTTTCCGGCACATCACCCTGGATAATTCTTTGGGCAAGTCCCTCAACAATGGCGGTTTTCCCGACGCCCGGCTCTCCTATCAGGACCGGATTATTCTTGGTCCTTCTGGAGAGGACCTGGACTATCCTGCGAATTTCATCGTCCCGGCCGATAACCGGGTCAAGATCGCCTTTTGAGGCGATAGCCGTCAGATCCATGCTGAATTTTTCCAGGGCCTGGTATTTGTCTTCGGGATTTTGATCCGTGATCCGTTGGCCACCACGAATATCGACTAGGGCCTTAAGGATCGTATCCCTGGTAATTCCCGCGATAGCCAGTAGCCGAGACGACTCTCCCTCTTTTTCCCCGGTTGCGGCCAGCAGGATATGCTCAAGGCTTACAAATTCGTCTTTCATCTGCTCGGCCTCGGCAAATGCCTTGTCAAGAACTGTCTTTGACCGTGGGGAGATAGATGTCTGGCCATACCCTGTCCCTGAAACCCGGGGGATTTTCTCTAAGGCCTCCTTAAAGGATTGTGTAAGCTGGCCCTGATCCGCACCTATTTTACCCAGCAGCGGTGGAATAACGCCTTCCTTTTGCTCAAGGATGGCCATTACAAGGTGTTCCGGTTCTATCTGTTGATGGCCGAGTCTCTCGGCTAGTTGTTGAGAGGTCTGAATGACCTCCTGTGCCTTCAAAGTGAATTTATCAAAACGCATTATTGTTTTCCTCCACCAGTTTTCAATTTTTCTCGACAGGCCACTGATAACTATCAGCGGACATCGGCCAATCTATGCCGTAAACTGATTAAAATTAAGTTCCCTTGGGTAGGATGTCAATGTGTGGAGTGGACAATGGCCCATGGAGAGGGTGAATAAATACTGGTAGAAGAAGATGTTAATGATATGGCTGGGATTAAAACATCCGCTGATACAGGTCCTTTATCCTCTCCCTGGTCATTATGCTCCTCCAGTTCTCTCCCAGGGCGTTTTCCCAGAGGGGCTCAAGTACTAGGGACACATCAACCATCTTTTCCAGTTGTTCACTATTGACTGATGGGAGAAGGTCGTGCGATAGCTCTAACCCTTGTTTTTCCATCATTCTATGGAATTCCTGGACGCCTTCCGGATAGAATTCTTCCAGGGAGTCAAAGGTTATACAATTACCTACTCCGTGGTGGATACTAAGCACAAAGGAAAGACCATAGGATAGGGCGTGACAAATACCGACCTGTGAATATGCTATGCTCATGCCTCCAAAATAGGAGGCCATCATTAGCTTGTCATCGCTTTCCGGCCCTTTGTCGAGGAATACCTCCCTGCAAAGGGCTAAGGCCTTTTCGCCGTATGATTTGCTGAAGGTGTTTATATAGGTGCCGGTCAACGATTCCACGCAGTGTATATAGCAGTCCATCCCCGTATAGAAACGCTGATCTGGTGGTGCACCGGAAATCAGGTCCGGATCCAGCACAATCTGATCAAAGAGCGTATGGTCGGAATTGATGCCAAGTTTTTTTTCGGGACCTGAAAGTACCGTTGTTCGGGAGACCTCTGCGCCGGTTCCTGAAAGAGTAGGAATGCCGACATGATAGACCGCAGGCTTCTTGATCAGGTCCCACCCCTGATAATCTGCAGAAGAACCGGGATTAGTGAGCATAAGTGATACCGCTTTTGCAAGGTCCATGGTGCTTCCGCCACCTATCCCTATGATACCGCTGGGCAGGTGGCCAGAAAAATCCCTGACCTTACGGGTCAGCTCGTCAACGTATGTTGTCTTGGGTTCATCATCCACGTTGACCCATATGACCAAATCCTGACCCTTTACAGGCACCCTTTCTTTCAAAGCGCTCTCTAAAAATATGTCATCGATCAGAAAGACCATGAAGGGGCCGGGGCCCTTTCGCCTTTCTGCAAGAATGTCATCCAACTGGCCAAAGCAAGCACGGCCAAAAATAACCTGAGAAACGACCTTGAAATTTCTAGACATATCTTGGCCCCTTGAAAACCGATTTTCTGGAGTCCCGCCCTAAACCTTCCGACCTACCCCTTTAGGACGGTTAATATTTTTTGAATTCGTTGAGATAGCTCGTCCTCTGTCCAGGACAACTTAATCAGGATTGAGATCATTTTGCCGATTATGTTGTCTGATTGAGGCAACCTTATCGACTCATAGTCCGGGCAGTTTTCGTAAAGCCTCGCAGGGAGCCTTGCGGCCGAATCAAGCCGCTTGAGCTGGTCCCACTGGCGGATGTAATGCCAGTTGTTGTCATACCAGTAAAAACAGCCGTCTACCCCTTCATGGCTGAGCTCCTTTGCAACCCTGCGTGCAGAAGATTCATCGGGCAGGAAAAAGGAGAGGAATGTAGCCGAGTCCCCTTTATCATCAGGGATGTTGCGAAAACTGATTCCAGGAACCTGTGCCATAGCCTCTTTTATGGCCTTTTTGTGATCACGCTGTTTTTCCAATATGAAATCGAGTTTCCTAAGCTGAGCCAGACCAACGGCGGCATTCAATTCACTAATGCGAAAATTAGTGCCCAGAATGGCATGCCCTTCAAGCCCGCGGTCGTTGCCTATATGGTCATGGCCGTGATCCGCAAAGGCATCTGCCAGATGGTAGAGCCCCTCATCGTTAGTAACAACACCACCTCCTTCACCGCACGTAATGGTCTTTACAGGGTCAAAAGAATAACAACCCATTTGCCCAAAGGTGCCCAGGGCCCTTCCATTCAGGGTGGCACCGAGTGCCTGGCAGGCATCCTCTATGAGGATGAGACCTTTCTGATCACAAAGGGCCTTGATTTCGTCAATGCGGGCCATTGAACCACACATATGAACGGGCAATACGGCCTTCGTGTGTGTCGTAATGGCAGAGGAAATGGCATTGGGATCAAGACACAGGGTTTCGTCAATCTCCGCAAATACAGGGACTGCTCCGGCATTCAGCACCGCCTCTATGGTCGCAATAAAGGTAAAAGGCGGAACAATGACCTCGTCCCCTGCTCCTACTCCACAGGCAGCCAATGCAATAGAAAGGGCAGCAGTGCCGCTGGAACACAAATGACAATACCCTGTCCCGATACGCCTTTTAAGCTCGTCTTCAAATGCCCTGGCCTTCCAATGACCCTTGCGCGCCTGATCAAAACCGTAGCGGAACAGGACTCCTGTATCGAGAACGTCCTGCACCTCTTTTCGTTCCTCATCACCGAATATCTCAAAACCCGGCATATCGAACCTCCTTGTCCGGTTTCAAAAAGACCCCATCAGAATGTTGCCTGCGATCATAAAAACAGATTTCAGTAACGATAAATAATAAGGGCCAGTGCTTGGAAGTCAAGAAATAAAGATAATGATCAGCATTTCTAATTAGACCGACCGTCCTTGAACCACATGGGGTGAGAGAAAAAATAGGCCTCCCCATATTTTTGAGTCATTTCAGGCCTGAAACCCTGGAGGTTCTTATTGAATGCCACGACCGCCATTGGCCAAAAGAGCCAGACATCCTCATAGTTATTGTATAGGACCTCTTCTAGTTGGTGGTAGATGTTGCGCCTTTTCTCATAGTCGATCTCTTCTCGCCCTGCTTTGATCAGTGTGATGGCCTTTTCATTGCGGCTACGGCCGTTGTTCAAAAGACCATCCGGATGGTAGAGAATGGTGGCTATATGGTCAGGTTCGGTAATCCACGGGTATAAGGCACCAACCATATCAAAATCAAGCCTTTCTAGCGGGTCGGCCATTCCCGAGACGCTCAAAAAATTTGGTTTCCACGTGATTCCCACCTTCTCAAGCATGGCCATGATTGCCTTGGAAAATGCTCGGGCCTCAGGAAAATTTCCAGTAAAACCTTTGAGCGTCATGCCATCGCTATAACCAGCTTCCGCCAGGAGCTTCCTGGATAGCTCAGGATCATAGCTCACCGGTTTCAGATCGGAATTGTGGGCCCAGTGATCGTCTGGGTAGATGCAACTGGCCACCCTGCCCATGCCGAACTGTATTCCCGCAATCAGGGCCTTACGGTCAATGGCATGGGAAATGGCTTTACGCACACGGATGTCCTTGCATGGGCCCTGGGCATGGTTAAACATTAAGAATATCAGCCAATTGACGGGAAAGACGGCTACGTCGAGATTGGGATCATTTTTGACTAACCTATACTGATGAGGGCTGATGACGACAAAATCAATTTTACCGGCCTTGAGATTTGCGAGCCGAACGGAGGGGTCAGGAATAACGGAGACTTTAATCCCATCAAAGTAAGGCATATCCGGAAAACCGACTGTTTTGCCGAACCACCAGTTAGGGTTCCGTTTAAGTTTTATGTAATTACCAGGGCTGGCTTTTTCCAGCATGTACGGTCCGGTCCCAACTGGATTGGTATCCAGGGGTTTGACCCCTGTGGTAAGGGTGGCCAGTTCCTTTATCCGGGACTCGATGTCAGTCGCCTTTTTCCTTGCTTCTTCTGCCTCAGCCCTCGCCTTTGCGGTTTCTTTCCCAAGTTTGGACGCCATTTCTTGGGCGTTTTTCTCCGCCTTGGCCGCCTCCCTTTCGGCACCCTTTACTCTGCGGGCCAGCCTCTTGGCCTCTGCCAACGCGACGTCTCCTTTCAGGGCCTTGGCCGACAGCACAAAGCCCGGAACACTGGACATAGTCCCCAGAAAAGAGCCCCAGGGCCTCTTGAAATGCCACTTTACCGTGTGTTCATCTACCACTTCAATAGACTTGAGCGGTTCAAGCCACACTCTGGTCCATGCCCCATTCTTGGTGTCCATAATCCAGTCAATCTGGTACTTGAGACTCTTGGCGTCAAATGCGGATCCATCATGAAACCTGACCCCTTTTCTGAGCTTCATGATCACGGTGACCTGGTCGAGCTGTTTCCATGACTCGGCCAACCAGGGGACCGTGGGTTTATAGCTGCTGTCGCAAAGGATGAGTCTTTCATAGAGGTTGCTGATGGAAACCCAGTCCAAGACCGGAAAGTGGTTGGGGTTCATGACCCCTATATAGAAGCGAGATGCTGAACGAAAATGCCCGCCTCGAACCGGTTTGGTGGGCCAATATTCCTCACCCCAAACCATCCAGCCCTGTTTTGTCCCGAGTTCTTCTTCGGCCATTACAAACGGGCCGACCAAGGCCGAAGGCAATAAGAGGAGAAGCCCCAATACGCCCAATAATGCCAACCTCATTTTTTTGACTTTCATAGATCTCACTTTCATCGTTAGTTGGATAACCTCCGCCATGCGGGAGTCAAAGAAATTAGGCCATGCCGTACCAGAAATCAAGGTCATAAAGTGAACTAAAGTTCGAAGTGAACTAAAGTGACCTAAAGTTAAGGGAGAGCTTCGCTCTTCTATTCAGTAAAATGACATAAAACTCTTTAACTTTAGGCACTTTAGACATTTTAGATCACTTTAGTCACTCAGTCCCCGCTGGGGGCAGGCCAAAGCCTGGCCCCCTGTACTCGGATTCTTTACCCATCTCTTACGATGCCAAGTGGCAGGCCACCCAGTGCTCATTAGCGGTGAGCCGGGCCAGCGAAGGTGGCTCTTTCTGGCAGACGTCTTTTGCAAAGGGACAGCGCGGGTGAAATTTGCACCCTTCCGGTGGATTGAGAGAGCTTGGGATTTCTCCTTCAATCATGCCGTGTTTTCGCCCCGCCTCCATCGCTGGGTCCGGGATTGGAACAGCAGCCAGCAGGGCCCTGGTATAGGGATGTTGTGCATCATCGTAGAGATCTTTCCTGCTGGCGATTTCTACAATACCTCCCAGGTACATGACAGCGATCCAATCGCTGATATGCCTGACCACAGCCAGATCGTGGGCGATAAAGAGATAGGTCAAACTGAATTCCTCTTGAAGCTGTCCCAGTAAGTTGATTATCTGAGCCTGTATTGACACATCAAGGGCCGAGACAGGCTCGTCGCACACGACAAAGCAGGGCCTCACCGATATAGCCCTAGCGATTCCTATACGCTGTCTCTGTCCGCCACTGAACTCGTGCGGATACCGTTTGGCCATGGATGGGTTGAGCCCCACAAGCTCGAGAAGATAATCGGTTTGCTTGCGGTATTCGGCCTTGCTTTTTGCCATATTGTGGATCAATAACGGTTCACCGATGATATCACGCGCGGTCATCCTGGGATCAAGGGAACCGAAAGGATCCTGGAAGATCATTTGCATTTTCCTCCGCAGGTGTCGGATTTCTTGTTTGTCAAGCCTTGTGATGTCCCTCCCTTCAAAGACGATCTCTCCCGACGTTTGCTGGTCCAGTTGTAGGATGGCCCGGCCAGTAGTCGTTTTGCCGCTCCCGCTCTCGCCCACCAGTCCGAATGTCTCCCCGCTATTGATATGAAAGTTAACTCCGTCAACGGCCTTTACCTCCGCGACCTTTTTCTTGAAAATAGTCCCTCTGTAAATGGGGAAGTACACGGTCAGGTTTCTGACCGCTATCAGGATACTATTATCCCTTTTTGACATCTACCCAACACGCTATTTCGTGGTTATTTGCCACTGGAATGAGCTCCGGAACTTCCTCCAGACATTGCTCAGTACAATAGGTGCAGCGGGGATGGAAGGCACAGCCCGGGGGCAGGCATAGTAAATCAGGTGGTTGTCCTTCCATCGTCCCGAGCTTATGCCTGATTTCCTGATCCAACCGGGGTACGGAAGCCATAAGTCCAATCGTATAGGGATGCCGAGGATCGTCGTAGAGATCTCTGGCTGTGGCCTTCTCCACGATGCGCCCTGCGTACATGACATTGACCCGGTCCGCATACCGAGCCACCACCCCGAGGTTATGAGTGATGATCATCAGGGTGGTTCCGAAGTCCCGCGTAAGGCCCTTCATCAGATCAAGAATCTGGGCCTGAATGGTTACGTCAAGAGACGTGGTGGGCTCGTCGGCAATAATCAATCTGGGAGCACAGGAAAGCGCCATGGCGATCATAGCTCGCTGGGTCATACCGCCGCTTAACTGATGCGGATAGGTGTTGACCCTGTCAGGCATACGGACTTTACTCAGAAGCGTAAGGCATTCCTGGAGGGCCCTGGCTTTGTTCATGCCCTTGTGAAGCCGCATTGGTTCCATGATCTGACTACCAATGGTGCGCACGGGGTTGAGGGAGGTCATAGGCTCCTGGAAGATCATGGCGATCCGGTTGCCGCGGACATTGCAGATCTCTGTATCACTGAGCTTGAGCAAGTCCTCACCTTGAAAGATGATCTCCCCACATATGATCTTTCCCGGCGGGTTTGGAATAAGCCGGAGCAAGGAAAGAGCGCTGACACTCTTTCCGCAGCCGCTCTCGCCTACCAGGCCCAGGGTCTCACCCTCATTAAGATCATAGGAGATGCCGTCCACGGCCCTAACTGCACCCTCTTCGGTGAAAAAATGTGTGCTTAGATTTTTGACTTCCAATAATTTGGGCATGGTATGTTGCGCTATTCTATCTTTTTTCCCCCGCCTCGCAAGCGGGGATCAAGGGCGTCCCTCAGGCCATCCCCCAATAGGTTGAAGGAGAGGACAGCCAGAGTAATCATCAGTCCTGGGGCGATGGAGAAGAGGGGTACGCTCTCCAGATAAGAATATCCTATCCGTAAGGCCTTGCCCCAGCTTGGTGTGGGCGGCTGTACACCCAGCCCGAAGAAAGCGGCCGTGCTTTCCAACATAATGTTCCAACCCACGGCGAGCGAGGCGGTCACGATAATGGGGGCCATGGAGTTTGGCAGAAGATGCCTGAACATGATCCTGAGCCCTGAGGCGCCCGTGGCCTGAGCCGCCTTTACGTAAGGCATTTCACGCACTACCAGCACCTGGCCACGTATGATCCTGGCAAACCCCGTCCAGCCCAGGGCCGTGACGGCAATGATGATATTATGGAGACCGGGACCTAGGGCTGCTGCCATAACAAATAACAAGATCAGCCCAGGAATACACATAAATGTATCGGTAATGCGCATGGTGATCATATCTATAAAACCGCCCTTGTACCCGGCTACAAGGCCTATCAGGACTCCGATTATGGCTGAAGAGGCGGTTGCGAGCAAGCCTACGAGCAAAGAAACCCGTGAGCCGTAGATGACACGTGAAAGCAAATCACGGCCCACGTCGTCCGTCCCGAGCAGGTGCTGCCGGGATGGGGATTCCAGAACGTGGTAAAGATCCTGTTCATTCGGATTATATGGTGCCAGCAGGGGGGCAAAGATTGCCATTAAGACCAGGAGGAGGATGATGATCACCCCCAAGCAGGAGACCTTGTGCCTTAATATGGCCCGAAAAACGGGCCATGCTCCGCCCTGGGATGACCGGCGGGCCCCAAATTGGTTGATCGATGTGTCGCTCATTACAATGTGTCGTCTCTAATTTACTCTGACCCTGGGATCAAGGTATCCGTATAGGAGGTCGACTGCAAGATTTGCCAGCAATATATTCAAGGCAACTATAATAAGGGTGGCCTGAATGACCGGAAAATCCCGGGCAAAGACCGCGTTTACCCCCATCCGACCAAGGCCGGGTATGGCGAACATATATTCCACTATAAAGCTTCCTCCCACAACATAGCCCCAAGACAGTCCGATAATCGTAATCACCGGTATCATGGCTGGCTTAGCTGCATGGCCCAGGATAACCATCCTTTCCCGCAGTCCCTTGGCCCTGGCGGTTCGGATGTAGTCCTCCCCGAGGACCTCCAGCAGGCTCGATCGTACGTACCGCGCGAGCAGACCGGCCCCGTGAGTCCCCATGATAAAGGTCGGCATAGCAACCGAAAGGAGGTTTTCCCTTGGACTTTCGGAAAAAGGCACAAAACCAGAGGGCGGAAAGAGGTGTAAGATTACGGAGAAAAGATATATCAGAACAATCGCCTCCCAGAATACGGGAATGGAAACGCCGATAATGGAGGTTGTCGTGAGAGAGGCGTCCAGCCATGAATTTCGTTTGAGCGCGGCGATTATTCCCAATGGGAAGCCGATAATAAAGGTCCAAAACACTGCCCCAGCAAAGAGTTCCAAGGTGATTGGCAACCGGCGCAGAAACATATTCAAGACCTGTTCGCCGCTGCCCAGGGAAATTCCCCAATTGCCCTTTGCAAAGTCTTCGAGCCAAGTGACATATTGTATGTAGACGGGCCTATCTAAACCAAATTGTATCCGCAAATCATTGATGATTTCTTTGTCGGCCAGATCCATGTTGAACATGGCCGCTCCCCGGATAGGATCCCCGGGCATAAGCCTGGCCAAGACAAAGATAAGAATGGAAACAAAGAACAATATCAATAGAGAATATAAAAGCCTGTTAATGACGTAACGTTTCATCCACAGACCTCATGACTCCTGCACCTGCGGCAACCGGATGACGGGACCTTCGACTTTCCAATATTCCATCATTCCACAGGCGGGGTGAAAATCATAGAGCAACAAAATCACCAATTTCAAGGAGTTATATGGTTTACGAGACGTTTAATGGCGCCTAGTGCTGTGATTCAGAAGGGTGTGGTCTGCTTTTTCTAAAGTAATCGTCAACTTTTGTTAGTAGCACCCTTGCTTTCTGCCTGGCGATTACATTATCGAAATTCTTTTCCGGAAAGAGATTTTCAGGCGCTGAAATGATCTTTCTGAGTGTTGTTACAAAGAGTTCTCTGTCTCGAATTTGAACAGCATAAAATTTTGCATATAGGAATTGCCACAACAGATATTTTGATCCTGAAATTTCAAAGGCCTCATCGAAATGGTACTTGGCTTCTTCCGGTTTTCCGCCAAACATCTTGGGGCGGGAAGCAAGCCAGGCCCCCATAAACGCATGAACACCGCCGTAATGAAATTCATCATCCAGTTCTATTATCCTGTCCATCATCGCCACAACCTTGGGGATATCTGCTAGGACTCCTGAATTACTTGCCTGACTGATACCGATCCATGACATCCAGGCGCCGGTGCCAAAATACAGGGCCGGCACATCCTCCTTGTCAAGACTTTTAAGGGCCTGAATAAAATCATCGTATGTTTGGTTAAGGGCCTGTTTAAACGCCTCGTTATGGCTAAGGGCCCTTAACGCGTAGTCTCTTCCTTTTTTATACAGCTCTTTGGCACGTGTCTTGTCGCTATCCTCAAAAAAGGCAAATGCGTAGCCACTGTAAACCTCAGAAGCTGTTACCAGAATTTCCCTATCATCAGGAGAGGCTGCTAAATAACCATCGAGCTGAACGAGAGCGAATGGGGTGCCGCACCCAATCGACTCAACTTCTGTGCCTTTGGTGACCGAAGGCCCCATCTTGCCTTTCAGGGGTTTGGTACGTGCTCTCGCCCCGCAGCCCCAGACAAAAAACACAGGAATAATTAAAAGAAGTGCGCCAACTTTTGATTTTTGGATAACACCCATTGTACTCCTCCTTCTCGTCTTTGATGGTTGCTTCCAAAGTGATCGGCCCTTACGCAAAAAGAAACGACTTCAGATAGTGTCAAGTCTTTTCAACAATTTCCGTGGCAGGTAGTCGAATACTCCATTGGACATGAAAAGGACCACATCTCCATCTTGGATTTCTTTAAGCAGTCCCTCCAATAACCGGTCGGTGTTTTCAAAGTAGAGGGCCATGAGCCCCCTGTTTATGAGGTCTTTCACAAGACTCTGAGAGGAAAATCTTTCTGAAACGGGGATCTTTTCCATCAATTGGGGTTCGGGGATCATAATAACGTCTGCATCATCAAAAGAGGAGGCATAAAGGGTCTGAAAGACATTCCGTCTGCTGGAGTTGGACCTGGGTTCGAACACTGCAATCAAGCGACGTCCCTTGTACTTCTTGCTAACGGCGGCAACAGTCTCCCTGACCGAAGTGGGGTGATGGGCAAAATCGTCCAATACGAGTATTCCTTTTTTCTCGCCAATGATTTGTTGCCTTCGTACAACCCCTTGGAAGTCTTTTACCGCCTCTGAGACAACGTGACGAGGCAAACCCAAAAAATCCGCCAAAACAACGGCGGACAACAGATTGGATAAATTGTGGTTCCCATATAGCCCTGTGCAGAGGTGCGATTTTTCCTCTCCGGCATTGAATATTTTAAGACAGGTGAGATCCCCTTGAGGCGTAATGTCTGCCGCCCTCCATTGCCCATTGTCTGAAAGGCTATAGGTGACCACTCGGCATTTTGCCCTCTCGATTATGGGTCGGATAGTCGGGATGTCACCATTTGCGATGAGGAGCCCATCGGGCGGGATAAGATCGATTAGTTTGTTGAAACTATCAATCACATGATCGAGATCCCTGTAAATATCTGCATGGTCAAACTCTATGCTGGTGAGGATCGTTACCCATGGGTTATAATGGAGAAATTTTGGGCCTTTATCGAAAAAGGCCGTATCGTACTCATCGCCCTCTATAACGAAATAGGGCCCTTTTCCCTCTTTGAAATTTTTGTGGAAGTTCTGTGGGATTCCGCCGATCATGAATCCTGGATCCAGGCCTGCCTTTTCCAAAAGCCAGGCTATCAAAGAGGATGTGGTTGTCTTCCCGTGCGTACCACTGACTACGATGGAACGTTTATCTCTTATAGCGAAGGTCTTTATGGCCTGTGGGAAGGAGAGATATGGGAGGCCCAGGTGCGAGAGTTCAACGGCCTCCGGATTATCTCTTGTGATTACATTCCCAACTATTACCAGGTCGGGGCTGGGATACAGGTGTTCCGCGCTATAGCCTTCGAGAACAGGGATAGACAGCGATTCAAGGAAGTCGCTCATGGGAGGGTAAATATTCTGGTCAGAACCGGTCAGACTAAATCCCTGCTCCCTCAATATTCCTGCCAGGGAGGCCATTCCTGTCCCGCAAATTCCCATCAGATAGACGTGATGAAGATCTCTCGGGACCCGGTTCAGTCCTTTGTGAAGGTAGTCTTCAGGTTTGCTTTTATTTTTCGGGCTCAAGGCCGTTTTCTCTCCGAGGTATGGGGTGGCAAGGGCATGGTACGATAAATGGTTCTGCCTTTCAAGCTGGAAAAGACTTGGAGCGGGACTAGATAATGAGGCCTTGGTTTTCCAAGAGGACAGACAGGCCTGGCCTTGGTGTGGCCCTGCTTGTCATGACCATCTGTCAAAACCATCATGAATGATCTAGGAGAGAATATGACTGAAAGTCTGTGTCTGTCCGTGTGGGTCTGTGGCTGAATGAGCGGGTGAAGTCAAGGAATCATTTGACATAATTCCTTTAAAGGATTACTAAAAACTTATATAGATGAACCTGAAAGCGTTGTAGAACGGAAAGAAAGCTGCTGTATTGTAATTGGGGTCTTGAGAGTTTTTCCATTCTGCCACATTGAGTTATTTACTTAGTGAAGGACATCCCCAAGTCCACAAGAATTAAAAAAAGACTATTTGGTCCAGTTTTCGATCTTCAGGGATGCGACACGACTGAACTCGC
>CAYYPQ010000040.1:0-33342 GCA_964473615.1 uncultured Desulfobacteraceae bacterium | reverse complement strand
GTTTCCAGCGCTGACGGATCGGCAATAAACCGGAAACGGTAAGGATTGCCATTTAGAGTGCTCTCTGATATATTTTCAGGGTTAGCTTAAAGTGAAGATTTCCGGCAGCGGCTCGACTGTCTTCGACCTGGAGTTCAGACCGAAGGGGTACACAAAGCACACATTTCAATAGGGTTTGCTATTATGGAGCGACCATGACACCGGAGAACGGCAAGATCACGATCGGCTGGCGTGAATGGGTTAGCCTTCCGGGCCTTGACATTCCTGCCGTCAAGGCCAAGATAGACACCGGTGCCAGGTCATCAGCTTTGCACGCCTTTCATATAGAGGAATTCGAAGTGAAGGGCCGCAAAATGATCCGATTTGCAATTCGGCCGCTGCAACGCAGAAAGAAGCTGATCCTCAACTGTACGGCCCCCCTGATGGAACGACGGATGGTCACTGATTCCGGCGGACATCGGGAGATGCGCCATGTGATCCACACACCGGTTATACTGGGCGGCGAATCATGGCCAATTGAAGTAACATTAACCCACCGGGACACCTTGAAATTTCGCATGCTTCTCGGGCGAACGGCGCTGAAGGGGCGCTATGTGGTTGATCCGGAAAAATCTTATCTGACCGGGCGTTCCCTCGCAAAATCGTACCGCTCGGATGGAGACAGAAAGGGGACTCGATGAAAATCGGTATCCTATCCAGAAAAGCCGAGCTGTACTCAACCAGGCGCCTCGTTGAAGGCGCAAAAAAGCGCGGCCATGAAGTGACTGTCATCAATCCGCTGCGATGTTATATGAATATCACCTCCTACAAGCCTTCGATTCACTACATGGGTGAAAATCTCGAAGGTTTCGACGCCATTATTCCGCGAATCGGCGCGTCGATTACCTTCTATGGAACCGCGGTGGTCCGCCAATTTGAAATGATGAACGTTTACAGTGTGAACGAATCCGTTGCCATCAGCCGCTCCAGGGACAAGTTGCGCAGCCTGCAGCTCCTAGCCAGAAAGGGCATCGGCCTGCCGGTGACCGCCTTTGCCCGTTCGACGAAATATACCGACCACCTGATCGATATCGTGGGAGGAGCCCCGTTGATCATTAAGCTTCTCGAAGGGACTCATGGGGTCGGTGTTGTGATGGCTGAGACCGACAAGGCCGCCGAAAGTGTTATTGAAGCTTTTCGGGGGCTTAAAGCCAATATTCTGGTGCAGGAATTTATCAAAGAAGCCGGCGCCATGGACATTCGATGTTTCGTTGTCGGCGGAAAAGTCGTCGCCACCATGATGCGGAAGGGAAAAACCGGCGAATTTCGATCCAACCTTCACCGGGGCGGAAAGGGCACCATGATCAAAATAACCCCCGAAGAGCGGTCTAGCGCGGTTCGGGCGGCCAAAATCATGGGCCTGAACGTGGCCGGCGTTGACATGTTGCGATCGAACCACGGACCGGTCATTATGGAGGTCAATTCATCCCCCGGGCTGGAAGGGATTGAAAAGGCAAACAAAGAGGATATCGCCGGGATCATTATTGAATACATTGAAAAAAATGCCGCACCCGGTAAGACTAGGACCCGGGGCGCCGGCTGAGAAAGAGGGTTGATGCCAGAAATTTTCCAGATCAACGGCTGCGCGGTAAAACCGGGCCGGCAGGTCACCGTCAATATTCCTGTGGCCCGGCTGCATACCTATACCGAGATGAGCATGCCGGTCCATGTGGTCCGCGGCAAAAAGGAGGGGCCGGTCCTTTTTGTCTGCGCCGCCATTCATGGCGACGAGATTCAGGGCGTAGAAATTATCCGCCGCCTGATCAATTCCAAGCGACTGGGCCGCATGCGGGGCGTGCTGATCGCGGTGCCTGTCGTCAACATTTTCGGCTTTATCGCCCACAACCGTTATTTGCCCGACCGGCGGGATTTGAATCGATTCTTTCCTGGAAGCGAAACCGGCTCGCTGGCCTCCCGCCTGGCCACTATCTTTATGCAGGAAGTGGTTGAAAGAAGCACCCACGGAATTGACCTCCATTCCGGGTCCCATCATCGCGGTAACCTGCCGCAAATTCGAGCGTGGCTTGATGACCCGCAGACCCTGACATTGGCTGAGGCTTTCGGGGCGCCGGTCATTATCGACGCCAACGTTCGTGACGGTTCCTTACGCCAGGCCGTCATGGAAAAGGGCATCCCCATGCTGCTGTATGAAGCCGGTGAAGCGCTCCGCTTTGATGAAGTGGCCATCCGAATGGGAATCAAAGGGATCTTGTCTGTCATGCGTCAGATCGGCATGCTGCCGAAAGCGGCCGTCGCCAAGGCAAAGAACAAACCGCTGATTGCGCGTTCGACGACCTGGGTCCGGGCCGCCAAAAGCGGCATCTTGCGCGCCGGGGTCGCTTTGGGAAGTATCGTGAGCGTAGACGAGCTTTTAGGCATCATTGCCGACCCGTTTGGTCAAAATGAAGAAAAAGTACATGCGCCTCTGCCCGGTATTGTCATCGGTAATTTGAATCTCCCGCTGGTTCACGAGGGGGACGCCATTTTTCATATCGCCCGCTTCGACGAGGAGGATATTGACCAGTCCATACGTCAGGAGCTTCAGGAGGTGCTCAACGGACAGGCGGATAGTCCTCTCTAAAAGCGCTTTCATCGAACTCCTCCGGAATGGGTTCCCGTGGGGCTCCTTGCATTTGGGCTGGGTGGTGAAACTAAGCGACGGATAGACGATGAAAACGCCTTTGACAAAACTGCGGCCGACCGGCATCCGGTACCCAAATAGCAAGAATAATCCACCAGTTTTACTGGTGTGTCCCAGCTGTGCCACTAAGACCTATTCATTTGCTATCCCAGAATAAATTGGGGTCGCCCTTTAATGGGTGACCCCAATTTCCAGAGCGCAATTTGGTGGGCTAATCTCGTGAGTGAATATAGCAAGAGGAATGAAATGTTATCTGGTCGGGACGACTGGATTTGAACCAGCGACCCCCGCGTCCCGAACGCGGTGCTCTACCAGACTGAGCCACGTCCCGAATAGATTTATTGCAACATGGAAAACCTGACCCTTATGGAGCCGGGGAGACTTTACTTATAATCCATTAATGGCCATCAAGCAAGGGCAATTTGTGGGAGATGATATGCACAAAATTATCCATAATCCTGGCAGTAGCACCCCAGATCAGATCACCCTTGTACTCATAGGCCTTTGACTTATAAGAAATTCCTTCAAATTCCAGAGAAAGGTTTTTTGACTCGGAGCGTCCCGGGTAAAAGACACGCAGTGGAACCTTGATCAGCCTTTCAACCTCCGCCGCATTAACAATAAAGTTATATGGAGATGGGATGATACCCACAAATGGATGAACAACGAAATTCGAGACCAAGGTAAGGATATCATCGGTTCGGCCAAGTATCTCGATTTCCTCCCCTGGAAGCCCAACCTCTTCGTATACCTCCCTTAAAACGGTCTCCTCAATTGAGGCATCTTCATAATCCACCGAACCACCAGGAAAGGAGATTTCACCTTTATGGTGCCCTACCCTATCGGTCCTTTTGGTGAAGAGGACCTTGTGATCCCCGTTTTCCTCCAACAGTGGGATCAATACACCGGCATGCCTATATGAAGGCCGTCCATTACGGACAGGCTGTGGGGTCCTTGTGCTCAAGACCCCTTTAATTATCTGAAACAGGCTTTTTTGGTCAGTCAAAGCTAATAGGTCCCATAAGTTCTTAGATAATCTTCAAACCGTGCCTTTGTATTCTCATCTATCGGTCTCCGTATGCCATCAATCATCACAGGCACTTTACTCTGAAAGAGATAGTCGATGATCTCACTTATACCTGAGACAGGATAAACAGGTATCCCGGTCTCGGACACGAATACCTGGACGGCATTCTCACCTCTTTTTCCCGGAATCACATTCCCATTATCATCATAAGCCGCGGTTGTCTGCTCCCTATCGATTCCGATCCCAACGCCTATTACATGGGATTCAATGCCACTAGCCCGCGATTCTGTCTGTATTTTTTTTAACAGATCATATTTCGTATTCATGGAGGTGGCCACATCATCGACAATAAATATTCGGCAGCCGTCAAATAATGTCCTGTTGACAAAAACGTCCCTGGAACCACTCGACTCCCCATGGGTCTTGGCCTCTTTTCGATCGTAATCAAAAAGCAACTCATATCCATAATCCTTAAAAAGCGCGATGCTGGTTGCTATGGCAATGCCACTCCCCTTGTAAGAAGGACCCAAAATGATATCCGTGTCCTCAACAAGCCCACGAGATACCATCATGGCCGCAAAAAAAGATCCCAACTCCAGGCTCAGACGTCCAGTTTTGAACATTGCCATATTCACAAAATAAGGGGTGGGCCGCCCATCTTTCAAGACAAGATTGCTGTCAAAGAAAAAGGCCCCTGTTTCGGCCAGGGTTCTGGCCAGATGGCACTTGTACTCTTCCATGTCCAGATATTAAAAAAAAACCATTGTTTATTCAACACCAATTTATGATCTCTATTGCTCTCTTGACAATGGCATTAAAAGGCGATAATAGACATTCTACTTTTTTGGATACTTGCCTTTACATCTAATCATGATGGCCTCGTAAAAAGTCGCGATATTGGATATATAATCACAAGTCGAAAACATAACTAATTGTAAATACTGGATTCCCTATCAGGTCGGGAATGACAAATATGGATAATTCTGACTTTTTACGAAGCCGCCAATCATAAGGAGGTATTATTATGCCCGAGGAACAGGTCGCTGTCATTGTCAAATTCTTCTCCAAGCCCAGTGTCGCCGCCCTGGAAGTAACCAACGGGACCATTAAGGCAGGAGACATGCTGAGATATAAAGGCCACACTACCGATTTTACTGAAGAAGTACTCACCATGGAGATTGACAATCAATCTGTGGAAGAGGCCAAAGCGGGTGATCTGGTAGGAGTGAAAGTGAAAGAAAGGGTGCGGGAAAACGATAAGGTCTATAAAGTTGTCGAATGATCCTTAATCTCTTGCAAGGCCCTCGGTATCAGCTTCCTGACGAAAGTCTCTTTATCAAAGGCGCTCATAGTGGTATACTTTTCGTAACCGGGGCGATCCTGGCTGAGGAGGGGGACCTTCGCCTGTATGCCTGGCGCCAGCGTTTCAAAGCCGGTTATTAGTTCCACGAGGGCGAATTCCTCGCCAGGATAGCTTTTCAGCCAGCCCAACCTTTTCATGCATTCAAAGCGGATTCTGTCCAACAAAAAGAGATACTGGTCAATAACGACCATTTTCTTCTTGGGGACTAACTCGTTAAATTCAAAACCAGATCCCATGCCATTGAGATTCATGATCAAGTCATAAAGGTAAAAGCTGTCTTCACTTTTTCCCTGTGCCAGGCTGGATAGTGTCTTAAAAGAGACTTGAGAAAGGCTCGTCTCCGGGCCAAAATTCTCCTTAAACCTGCCGGCCCAATTCCGGTAGCCCTTCTTGACCGCCATTGCCAGTCGGCCCTCCTCCAGGTCAATAACCTTAGACATCCACCCTTCCCTTTTCCTGTCTTTTTAGAGCCTAAAGCCGCATTTGATGCAGATAAGTCCTTTTGGCTGCTTAAAACCACATTCAGGACACATGGTAAAATCTTCAAAAGGGGCAACGGGAACCGAGTGAACAACTCGCCTTGATTTCTCGAAGTACCCGTTTTCCTCTATGGTCACCCTGCCGCCGGCATCCTGTAAGGCCTCCGCATATCGTCTTGAATTTTCCAGGCTCAGGCCCGTTTTCAAAATAATTGGGGCGTCACTGAGCATTTTATCAACTATCTCGGGTGGCGCACCTAAATGGGCCATCCGGACCCTAAAGGTTTCTTCCTCCCCATTTATCCCGTGGAAAAAAATGCGATATTTCTTGACCATTTATCCAAAAATGTCTTATTTTTTAATAAATCCAGGAAATTAGCATACACAGAGCAAGGCCGGCAGGAACAAAGCCCGCATTGACCTTATAGAATCATCATTAATCTGCGGTAACACTTTCGCTGTTTCAAGACAAGTGTGGCAGGACCACGCCACCAGCCAATCATTCTCTCAAAGAACTAAAGCCTTCCCACTTGACACGCCTTGACAAATCCGTAAAAGAGTGGGGCAGGCCTTTCCATCCTTGACTTCAGTTCGGGATGGGCCTGGGTAGCGACAAAGAACCTCAGGGGTGGTAATTCGATAAATTCCACCAGCCTCTTATCGTGGGATGTCCCAGAAAACACCATCCCTTTCTCAGAGATAATCGAGTGATATTCAGGGTTCACTTCATAGCGATGTCGATGACGCTCTGACACCTCCGTTGTGCCATAAAGGGAGTGAACCTGGGTCCCTTTCTCCAGTATAGCGGGATAGGCACCGAGTCTCATCGTCCCACCCTTATCATAGACCTCTCTCTGCTCCGGAAGAATATCTATAACTGGATAAGGTGTATCAGGGTAAATCTCGGTAGAATTCGCTTGGTCCAGTTTGCAGACATTCCTTGCAAATTCTATCACTGCCAACTGAAGACCCAGACACAGGCCCAAAAATGGGATATTTTGCTCCCTGGCCAAACGGATCGTCTTGATCTTTCCTTCTGTGCCACGTGACCCAAATCCCCCGGGGACGACCAGGCCATCTACTTCATCCATAAAAGACATGTCAACGAGGTCTGTCGTATCTACCCATTTGAGATTGATTTTGCATTTCAAATGGGCGGAGCAATGATTAAATGACTCGACAATAGAGGCATAGGAATCCTCCAGTTCGGTATATTTTCCACACATTGCGACAGTGATTTCGCTCTTAGGATTTCTGATGTTCTCTATCAACTCTCTCCATTTCCTGAGATCAGGGGGGCTATAAATATTAAGCAGCTTATGGATAATTTCGGGCAGACCTTCCTGCTCGAAAACTACCGGAATCTCGTAAATATCATCCACATCCAGCCCAGTTATTACCGCATCGGGGTGGACGTCGCAGAAATTCGAGATCTTGGTCTTTATCCCCTTTGTCAAGACCTGAGAGCATCTACCTATTATAATATCCGGAAATATACCCCTCTGCTTTAAGAGGTTTACGCTTTGCTGCGTGGGCTTAGATTTCTGTTCATTAACACCATAGGGAATGGGCACATATGTCAAGTGGATATAGATGATATTCTCCTTGCCCACATCCTCCTTCATTTGCCTGGTAGCCTCTAAAAACAGCTCATTCTCGATGTCACCCACTGTCCCGCCAATTTCCACGATTAGAAGATCCGGGTTCTCTTCCTCGGCTATTTCAAATACGTGATCTTTTATGACGTCTGTCACATGGGGGATATATTGGACGGTTTTGCCTAAATAGTCTCCTCTCCTCTCCTTTTTCCTGACCATGTCGAACACCTTACCCATGGTCAGGTTCCACTTGGATTTACAAGTTACCCCCAAAAATCGCTCATAATGCCCAAAATCCATATCCACCTCTCCCCCGTCATCCAGCACAAAGACCTCTCCATGTTCAAAGGGATTCATGGTGCCAGGATCTACATTAAGATAGCCATCACACTTGAGGGGAATGATCTTGAGTCTTGAAGAGAGGAGGTGGCCAATAGAGGCGACGGCTATCCCCTTTCCAAGGCCGGATAGGACGCCACCCGTGACGATGATGTATTTGGTGGGCATGTATATGAGACTTCTCAGCTAGTATGGGTTTAACATCATAACTCACCAAAAAACTTATCCAGATTGGTATCATTAGTCAAGCCACAAAATGACCTATTGCCTTCCAAGATTATCGAAAAGGTCCATTTTGCAATGAATTAAAGGTTTATTTTAGGTTGTTCTAACTGAAGCAAAAAAGTCGCAGGCACCGGGACAGGGAAAAAGATTAACCTTGACCGCCCCCCAAAAAGCAGTAAGATTTAAATAATTGTGCACCTGGGTCTTGGGGTGCTTGCCAGAAGCACCTGTTTCTAGGCGCAGGGTATTATTGAATATGATGTCAAGTAGTTGCAGAACTCCCGAAACGTCAGATTATGTCATGATCCCAACCATAGCCATAGTGGGAAGGCCTAATGTGGGCAAGTCCACTCTCTTCAATCGTCTTTCCAGATCCAGGAATGCACTCGTGGATGATCACCCGGGCATCACTCGAGATCGATTGCATGCCACCATAAACTACGATGGGATACCCTTGGAGATTATAGATACGGGGGGATTCGATGACACCGGCCGGGATGCCTTATTAGAAATGGTAAGGGCACAAGTCAAAAAGGCGATAGAGGAGGCCGATAGGGTAATTCTTATGGTGGATGGGAGAGAGGGCATGGTGCCCGGAGATGAGGTGGCGGCGGATATCTTGCGTCGAAGTCAAAAGAGGGTATTCGTGGCGGCCAACAAGATAGACGGCCCGGAACATGACCACCTAACTCTTGAGTTTTACAAATTTGGAGTTGACACTGTCTATCCTATTTCCGCCGCTCACGGTTATGGTGTCAGGTCCTTCATGCATGACGTCGTCAAGGGTCTGCCGAGGTCTGAGACAAAAAAGTGGCATGAAGACCAGATAAGGGTGGCCATCCTTGGCAGGCCCAATGTAGGCAAATCTTCACTCGTAAATCGAATCCTTGGCCTGGACCGCCTTCTGGTGAGTGAAATTCCCGGCACCACACGTGACGCAGTGGACACCAGGTTTTGCTATAACAACAGAGAATATCTGCTGATCGATACTGCGGGGATACGAAGAAAGGCGCGGGTCAATGAGAAAATCGAAAAAATCTCTATGATCAAGGCCATCAAAAGTCTTGAGCGTTGCCATATAGCCACCGTTCTCGTGGATGCTACGCAAGGGGTTCTGGAACAAGATGCGCGGATTTGCGGCTACGCCTTTGAAAAGGGCAAGGGAGTGCTTTTGGCGGTCAATAAGTGGGACCTAATTAAAGGGAATGCCCGCAAAAAGGACCTTGTGGACGATACGATAGAGAGACACCTGAAGTTCATCTCCTTTGCCCCAAGGATAAATCTTTCAGCTATGACAGGGGAACGGGTGATGAAACTTTTTGAGAAAATTGATCTGGTCTATTCTCAGTTCTCCCGCAGGATTACCACTGCTACCGTCAACAAGGCCATACAAGAGATGATCGACAGACATCCACCGCCAAGGACCGGCCGGGGAAGGTTGAAGTTCTTTTACGCCGTCCAGGCCCACTCTCGTCCACCTACCTTCATAGTCTTTGTTAACAGGCCGGACATGATACATTTCTCTTACGAACGGTTCTTGATCAATCAATTTCGCGCAGACCTTGGGCTTGAGTGTACACCCATAAGGTTACGTTTCAAGAAGAGATAAAAACGGTAAAGGAGGTGCCATATCCATGGAAATCCGGATTTTAGTCGGTCACGTGGCCCTTGACGCGGAACTAAACGACACGGCCACGGCAAAAAAGGTAGCGGGGATCATTCCGATAAATACAGCTTTCAACACCTGGGGTAATGAGATATACTTTACTATCCCTGTTAATGCAGAATTAGATGAAAGCGCCCGGGAAGAGGTGGAAATTGGCGATTTGGGTTACTGGCCGGAGGGCCAGGCCTTTTGTATTTTTTTTGGGCAAACTCCTATAAGCTCGCCGGGGAAGATCATCCCGGCTAGCGCCGTGAATATTGTCGGTAAGGTCAAAGGTGACGCCACAAGGCTCAAAGAGGTCATACATGAGAGGGAGGTTGCCCTAGAAATTCCTTGAACCAATTAATGCACAAGATTTACATAGTATGGGATAGAGCAATCAGCTCTTAAATCTACAGATGGGACTCATATTCGACAGAAACATCGCAAGGCTCTACGATCGCTGGTACCAGTCGCCCCACGGCCGGGCCATAGACAGGTCAATCGAACAACTCATCGTGACCCTCCTTGACCCCAGGCCAGGGGAAAGAGTGCTGGATATTGGCTGCGGAACCGGGAACCATCTTCTTATCCTCAGCAAGCTGGGGCTGGACGTTAGCGGGATAGACGCCTCTCCTTATATGATTGATTTGGCCCGGGAACGACTTGGCCATCGATGTACTCTCAAGACAGGTATGGCAGAAGACCTCCCATTCGACGACAACCAATTTGATCTGGCCGTGTTTATTACCTCCCTGGAATTCCTTGACAATCCACTCAAGGCATTGAGAGAGGCGGGGAGAGTCACTAATAGAAAAGTACTCTTTGGTGTGATAAACAGTCTTTCCTGGAATGGCCTGTTCAAAAGAATTCAGGGATATCTTGGAGACCCCCTCTTTTGTCATGCCAGGTTTTATAATCTATGGGAACTTAAGGCCCTCATACAGACGGGTTATGGTGATGTCCCTATTTCCTGGGGTTCAATCAAAATACGTCCCCGCTTTATTGAGGAAAGGAGCCCTTCTGAAAGACGATTATTGAGGGTTGGCCATTCCCCATTTGGATCGTTTTTGGGTATCTCTGCAAAAATCGTTTATAGGACCAAGACACAGAACCTGCCTCTGAAGGTCAGGCTTAAGAGGGCCGGCCAGTCTCTGATCGGGGCCAAGACACTTGAAGATCTGAAGCACATTGATGGAGCACAGAGAGATGAAAGAGGCATACCTGTACGAAAAGCTGAAAGATAATGGAGTGCGTTGTCTTTTATGCAATCACCACTGTGTTATTGGAGATGGGCGCAAGGGGATCTGCGGAGTTCGCGCGAATCAGTCAGGCACACTCGTGAGCCTGGTGTATGACAGGATAATCGCAAGTAATTGTGATCCAATAGAAAAGAAGCCTCTCTTCCATTTCCTGCCTGGAACCCGCTCGTACTCCATAGCCACGGTTGGGTGTAATTTCAGGTGTCTTTATTGCCAAAATGCCGATATCTCTCAGATGCCCTCTGACCATAATAAGATCATGGGAGAAGATATCTCACCGGCAGAGATTGTGAGACATGCCTTGGATACACATTCAGCCACCATCGCCTATACCTATACCGAACCTACGGTCTATTTCGAGCTTGCCGTGGATACTTCAAGACTCGCAGCTTCTAAAGGCCTGAAAAATGTCTTTGTGTCCAATGGATATATGACCAAAGAGTGCCTTCAGGATATTGTTCCCAATCTTCATGCCGCCAATGTAGACCTAAAGGCCTTTACTGATAAGTTTTATAAAGAGCAGTGTGGCGCAAAGCTGGATCCCGTTCTTAGAACACTGGAAAACATGAAAGAGATGGGGATCTGGCTGGAGGTAACCACCCTGCTGATCCCTGGACTCAATGACGCACAAGAAGAACTAAAAGGGCTTTCTCAATTTCTTGCGGGCCTTGACCAGAATATCCCCTGGCACATCAGTCGCTTTCACCCTACCTACCGTCTTACCGGCATCGATTCAACGCCCCCCAATGATATTCGCATGGCAAGGGATATTGGATATGAGTCTGGGCTCAGGTATGTCTACACGGGGAATCTTCCCGGAGATGAGGGTGAGAAGACATTCTGCCATGGTTGTGGCGAGCTACTGATCGACCGATTCGGTTTTAATATAGCCAGCAACAAGATCAAAAAAAATCGTTGTCCCAAATGTGCCGCGGAGATCCCGGGTGTGTGGCATCGTAGTTCCCAATCCGGATAAACCGTAAAAGTGACCAAAGTTAAGGGTATTAGCTCAATAAATAGGGGTTTATCACCGAGGGTGAATAGGACAGGGCTGGCAGTGGGACCTTTTTGAGGCCAAAAACCAAGACAGACGTATCATTACTGCCCACTGTCATCACTATCATCGCGCGGCGATATGCGCTTAGAATTCTCTCACAACAAAGTCTATATTGGGACCACGCTACGAGCTTCAACCAACATTCTCTGACGCCGCCCCTGTAAATGCCTCAGACAGAATAGAAGGCCGAAAAAAGGCCCCACTGTCGGCCTTGGCCTTTTACTACAATACTTACCCTCAATTATTGAGCTATTGCAGTTAAGGTGCCGCTTCGCTCCGTATACCTTATCTAAAGGGAGCATTGAACAATTTAAACGTAACTTCTCAACAAATGGAGGTTAATCACCAGAGGTTGAATAGGCCAGGGCCGGATCTCATGGATTACGACCTTAACATGGCCACGGTAGCAAATCGCCCCGTCCTCCCCTCTCCCCGATAGGAATAAAAGAGATCTGTCCTGCAGCGAGTGCAGATTCCAGCCACCTCGATATTCCCGGCCCTGACTCCCGAATTCACGAGCTGCCAGCAGCTTATGGCCCACAGGTCAAAATAATTCCGCCTCTCCATGAATCTCTCAAAATATCTGGGGAATATCTTTTCATGGCCTGCAAACTCTGCACAGCAGGGGCCAAGAGACGGGCCTATGGCGGCCAGCAGGTCAGATCTCCTGCACCCAAAGACCGTCTCCATCTTGGTGACAACATGCCCTAGGATATCTTGCACATTGCCTCGCCATCCACAATGGACGCTTGCCACTACAGCCTTTTCCCGGTCAAATATGATAACGCCCTGGCAGTCCGCCTGCTTCACCATAATAGCAATACGAGGGATCTCTGTGATTACGGCATCGGCGGTAGCTACGTCGCCCACACCATAAAAATCACCCTTACGCAAGACCAAAATGTCGTCTCCATGGGCCTGGTCCATAAAAACCAAATGCTCGGCGTGCATGGTCTCCTTGATCTTGCAAAGATTTACCATCACGTCGTCCGGGCGGTCCCCCACGGTGAAACTGGTATTTAGGGTATCATAAGGCGGATTACTTACGCCCTTCTGCCGGGTGAAAACCCCGTGAACCAGCCCTGGATTTAGGGACAGCTTGGGGAATCGGAAATAGGTAAGCGCCTTCCGAACCCATATTAGGCCGGTTAATCCTTGTATGCCGTTTTTTGAGGAAGAATGTGAATGGGAAGGGAGTGGAGAGGCAGGGTCATTTCGGAGTCCTTGGTCGTGCATCCCTATTCGAACCTTGACCAAGAGGACCCCACTACCCGGACAAAAAAGATAGATTCCATCACGACACAGGCCATCTTACTTACCGCTGCTTCCTTCCGGACCTGACGGGGTTCGTAAGCGCCTGTCGCGCGAGGTCCATCTCCAATCCAAAAGCAGCAAGAAAACGACTTGTATCAAGGGTCTCATAAAGGACTTTCAACCCCGCATAAGCGGATTTCGGGTTACAGGGCACCGCTAGCTCCCCGTCTAGCACGACCAAGGCCTTCGCAACTTCGAGACGCATCTCTAGTAGACATCGACTCTTTCTTTCAGTTCCTTGCCCACCTTGAAGAAGGGGAGTTTCTTGGACGCCACGTTGATGACATCCCCCGTCTTTGGGTTCCTGCCCTTATAACCATCATAATGCTTCACCTTAAAGCTACCAAAGCCTCTAATCTCAACCCTTTCGCCCCTGACAAGGGCCTGCTCAATATCCCCGAAGACGGTGTTAATCACCTCCTCGGCCTTTTTTAACGCCAGATTCTCTTTCTTCGCCAATGCCTCTATCAATTGGGATTTGTTCATAGCTCTCCTCTATCTAAAAGGGCATCCATAAAAGTGGTTAATTGAGATGGGAAATGAAAATAATGCATAGTACTTAGCAAGTCAAGACAAATTAGTAAACAAATTAATGAAAAGGCCTTTATTTCTCAGCGGGCTTACCCTCCTTAATTGAGCGGCATACAATTATCCGGCCCTCTGCAAGACAGATATGTTTACTTTTTGCAGGCCTTGCGTTATAAGGCCATTGGTCATGAGCATTGTAGCTACCCACGGGTTTACGCCCGTGGGTAAGTCGCCAAAAAAGGCCTCAAGGCCTAGCTGCCCCCTGAATACTTAGAGAAAAAGGAGCGCCTCTAATGAAAAAATTGACGCACGAGGGTGTGGAAGAACTGGTCCCTTATCCGCCGGGGAAGCCGATTGAAGAGCTGGAAAGAGAGTTAGGGATAAAGGGTTCCATCAAACTGGCCTCCAATGAAAACCCGCTTGGCCCATCCCCTTTGGCCGTGCAGGCTATTATTGACAACCTACAAACGCTTAACCGCTATCCAGACGGAAGCGGTTACTATCTTAAGACAAAGCTGAGCGAAAAGCACGGGGTGCCCATTGATCAAATCATTCTGGGGAATGGCTCAAATGAGTTGATCGAGTTGATTATTCGCACTTTTCTATCAACAGGAGAGGACGTTGTCCAGGCCTTCCCTACATTCCTCGTTTATCAAAAAATAGTGAACGGCGCTGGATGTCGGATGATCTCGGTTCCGCTTACAGGATTTGGAGTAAATTTGGAACAGATGGCAAAGGCAATCACTCCCAAGACCAAGATTGTTTTTATAAACAACCCCAATAACCCCACAGGTTCGGTGCTTTCAAAGGAAGAATTGCTTCATTTTTTGGTTGAAATCCCAAATGATATAATTGTTGCGTTAGATGAGGCGTATATCGAATTTGTATCGGACAGGGGGTCGGCAAGGGGCCTCGAATTGCTAGGCAGGCATCCTTTGCTGATAGTCCTGAGGACCTTTTCAAAATTATATGGTCTTGCGGGTCTTAGAATTGGCTATGGATTTGCTTCCAAGAAACTTATTGATTATATGAATCGTGTCAGGCAACCCTTCAACGCCAACACCCTGGCCCAGGTGGCTGCCACCGCCGCCTTGGATGACTCAGAGTTTGTGTCGAAGACCTTAGAGACAATTAGAGAAGGAACGCGTTATCTTTATCAAAGTCTTGATGGCATGGGCCTGGAATATGTGCCCACACAGACCAATTTCTTTTTGATAAGGGTAGATATGGGTGGCAAGAAGACCTATGAGTTGATGCTGAAAGAAGGTGTTATCGTACGTTCTATGGAGAGTTACGGGCTGCCTGATTATATCAGGATAAACGCCGGACTCCCTGAAGAGAACGAGAGGTTTGTCAAGGCCCTGAAAAAGGTGTTGGCATGACATATCCCCCACAAATGGTGCGCTATTTGACAGTAAAATGACCGAAGTAATCACAATCGACGGACCGTCCGGATCCGGAAAAAGCACAATCGGCCGCATCCTGGCGAAGAGGCTTAATTTCATCTACCTGGATACGGGGGCGATGTATAGGGCGGTTGCGCTCGTAGCGGATAGAAGTGGCATAGATCCGACCGATGGCAGGGCATTGGGCAATATATGTAAAGATCTTGATCTACATTTCAAGACAGATGAAGACCCTCCCCGGTTATTCTCGGGCAAAGAGGACATATCTATGGCCATCAGGACCCCTGAAATGGACATTCTCTCGTCAAAGATATCCTCTATCCCAGAGGTCAGGGAGGCTATGACCAGTCTTCAGCGAAAAATGGCCGAACAAGGGGACATTGTGACCGAAGGCAGGGACATGGGAACAGTGGTATTTCCCGAGGCCGGGCACAAGTTTTTTCTCACGGCGACTCCAGAGGTCAGGGCAGAGCGCAGATATAAGGAGAGACTGGATAGAGGAGAAAGTATATCCAAAACGCTAGTAGAAACGGACATGAAAAAGAGAGACCATCAGGACCAAACTCGCACCCTGGCGCCTCTCAGACCTGCTGATGACGCAAAACTGATTGATTCTACCACATTGGAACCGGAACAGGTGGTTAAAGTGATCCAGGGTCATATCAAAAGAAAATGATTTATTCCTGAGATTTTGTCAAATAAATGGTTGAAGTTAACGAATCTCTCTGATAGCATAAAAAGCTTAAGGATAAATAGCTTGGCCTTTTGTGAGAATGCTTGGTGGAGCACAGGGTCACGTATGATCTGTATTCAAAGGCTGAGGTGTTACGTAAAGAGTATTAATCGGAAATAAGACGCAGGGGGTATTTAATTTAATGGAAAATGAAACAAACAGCATAACCGAAGACAAGCCTTATACAACAGAAGACGAACATACAGACGAACATAAAGACGAACATACACCATCTGATACTGGCGACGAACTTCGTTTTGATAAAGAGGAATCTGTAGAAGGCGATGAGGATAGAGAAAAGACCCAGGACTCCAACAGTTTTATGGAATTGTATGAGAAAAGCCTGAAAAGCATCCAGGAAGGAGAGGTTGTTAAAGGAGAAATCGTTCAGGTTGATAAGGAATATGTCCTGGTTGACATTGGCTATAAATCGGAGGGCCAGATCCCCGTACATGAATTTGTCGATGCGGAAGGTAACATGACGGCCAAGGTGGGTGAAAAGGTTGACGTCCTCTTAGAGCGAAGAGAGAATGAAGAAGGAAACCTTATACTCTCTAAGGAAAAGGCTGCCAAAATCAAGATATGGGACCACATCAAACAGGTCTACGAGAATAATGGAAAGATCAGTGGCAAAATCATATCCCGCGTCAAGGGGGGCCTTTCGGTGGACGTAGGGCTCCAGGCCTTTCTGCCCGGCTCACAGGTTGACCTGAGGCCCGTGAGAGATATGGACTCACTAATTGGGACAGAGCACAAGTTCAAGATAGTAAAATATAATAAGCGTCGGGGTAATATCGTTCTCTCCCGCAGGGCTATCCTGGAGTCTGAACGAAGTGCCTTACGAGAAAAAACCCTTGAAAGGCTTGAAGAAGGATCTGTTCTGGAAGGAACCGTCAAGAATATCACCGATTATGGTCTATTTATAGACCTGGGCGGCATTGACGGCCTTGTCCACATTACCGATATGTCCTGGGGCAGAGTTGGCCATCCGTCAGAGATGTATCAGGTCGGGGACAAGACTACTGTCAAGGTCTTGAGTTTTGATAGGGAAAAGGAAAGGGTTTCTCTCGGCATAAAACAGTTAACGCCTGACCCCTGGAGCGAAGCCGAAGAAAGATATCCTATAGAAACCAGAATAAAGGGTCGTGTCGTCAGCCTGACAGACTACGGTGCCTTTGTGGAGGTGGAACAAGGGGTTGAAGGACTTATTCACGTGTCCGAAATGTCTTGGACGAGAAAAGTGAAGCATCCATCCCAGATAGTAAATGTCGGTGACATAGTGGATGGGATTGTCTTGAACATCGATGTCACCAAGAAGAGGATCTCCCTGGGCATGAAGCAGGTTGAACCAAATCCCTGGGACGTCATAGAAGAAAAATACCCCATAGGTACGACTATAGAGGGGAACATAAAGAACCTTACGGACTTCGGAATTTTTATCGGCATAGACGAAGGTATAGACGGCCTGGTCCACATAAGCGATATCTCCTGGACCAAAAGGATCAAGCACCCCTCGGAGATTTATAAGAAAGGCCAGGAAGTGAGGGCAGTTGTCCTTAACATTGACAAAGAGCACGAGAGATTTTCGCTGGGCATCAAACAGCTAACCCCTGATCCATGGGATGAAATTCCAGAAAAATATAAGCCCGGGACCCGAGTGACCGGGACTGTGACCAACGTGACCGATTTTGGTCTTTTCCTTGAACTTGAAGAGGGAGTAGAGGGCCTTGTACACGTCTCCGAAATTTCCAAAGACAAGCACGGAAACCCCCTGTCACGATTTCAGGTAGACGACGTCATTCAGGCAAAGGTCATTAATGTCTCCCGTGAAGATAAAAAAATAGGTCTTTCAATCCGTAAACTAGAAGAAGGTTCTGAGAAAGACATATACGACAATTATTTGAACAACCACAAGGAAGCGACATCAAATCTGGGAGAGCTCTTGAGAGAAGAAATGATGAATCTGATACCTGAGGATTCTTCTGAAAGCCCGGAATCAGAAGAAATCAAGGCCCCTGAAGGGCCAGCCCCGGAACCAGATATCCAGGCAGGCCCCGCCGACAGTTCTTCTGATGAAGTTGCCCCTCAAGACATTGACTCTGAAAAATTGGTGTCTGACGAAATTGAGGCATCCGAATCAGAACCAGATGCCCCAGGTGACGATGCCGTCGGTTCTTCCGATGAAGTTGCCCCTCAAGACATTGAAGACCCTGACAAGGAATGATGGACTCGGATTTTATACTCTAGGCCCTAGCCCACGGTTTCAATAATAAATGGCCGGAAAAAAGCATCCTATATTGACCGTCCTGGTTATCCTTGCGGGCGTTTCCCTATTATTGTGCACAACTGTAGTCCTGATACTTAAGATCTTTTCCCCTTCTTCAAACTTCTCCTTTAAAGACAAAATAGGTGTGATATCTATAGATGGCACCATTAATGGGTCCCGATCCATCACTTCCCAACTGATCAGATTCAGGAAAGATAAAGGGATAAAGGCTATCATTCTGAGGATAAATTCACCTGGTGGCTCAGTTGGCCCCACTCAGGAGATCTACCGGGAGGTCAGAAAGACCATTCAGACCAAAAAGGTGATAGCATCCATGGGCGGAGTGGCCGCATCGGGTGGATATTACATAGCCGCAGCAGCCAATAAGATTGTGGCCAACCCTGGAACCATCACCGGAAGCATTGGGGTCATCATGGAATTTGTTCGATTCGATCATCTCCTAAAAAATATTGGCATTAATTTTGAGGTCCTAAAAAGCGGGGAATTTAAGGACATTGGCTCGCCGCACAGAGAGCTTACTGAGAGGGACAGGGCACTCATCAAGTCCTTGATAGCTAATATACAGAAACAGTTTGTCGAGGCAGTGGCCAAAGGAAGGGATATGTCTAATGAAAAGGTCCAGAAGATCGCTGACGGCAGTATTTTTTCTGGTGCACAGGCAAAGGAACTGGGGCTCGTTGATATGCTGGGCAATTTTGAAGATGCCGTTGAACTAGCAAAAACAATGGCCGGTATTAAAGGGGATGTAACTCTAGTTTACTCAAAAAGGAATAAGCTGGACCTTTGGGACCTATTCCTCGAAACAGCCGGCAGGTCCATTACTGGATTGCTTCAAAATATGAAGACCCGGCTGGAGTTCAGATGGAGCGGATTTCCGGATCAAACTGTCACAGAAAGATACTGATATCTCCCTTCCCCTCTCGGATAACCTCCGGTGTGTCATTGATTAAAGAAACCACGCTGGAAGGACTTGGATAGAGCACCCCCCCATCAATAACAAGATCTAGATATGGACCATATACATCTTTTATTGTCTGGGGGTCATCATATCCAGCGCTGGTGCTTATGATAGGCCTTCCCAACGTACACACGATAGCAAGGCATATCTTATTGTTGGGCACACGAATTCCCACGGTCTTCCGCTTCGTCAGCATAATCTTGGGCACCAGCTTGGTACCCTCCAGGATAAAGGTATATGGACCGGGGAGCAGTCGCTTCATGGTCTTGTAGGCATAATTGGAGACCTTCCCATAGAGGCTTATGCCCTTTAGGCTGTCGCATACCAAAGAGAAAGGTTTTTCAAAGGGCCGATTCTTCAACCTGTAAATGAGCTGTATTCCCCTTTTGTTATGGAGATCACATCCGATTCCATAAAAGGTGTCCGTAGGATATGCAATCAGCCCACCATTGTCCAGGACCTCGCTAATGCGACGAATCAGACGCTGCTGCGGGTTATCAGGATTGATTGAGACCAGTAAGGTCTTTTTGTTGGTCCCTGAAGTTTTGTTTTTGGACATCTGCTAAATCCCAGGAGTTGTATATGAGTTTAGGTTTACTAATGAGCGTCTATTCTGTTCTACTTGGGCTGGCCTTTGGGAGTTTCATGAACGTATGTATATATCGCATTCCCCTAAAAAAATCTATTATCAATCCGCCGTCAACATGCCCCAACTGTGGCAAAAGGATCAGATTTTACGATAATATCCCACTGGTTAGCTACCTTTTTCTCTTAGGCAAATGCAGATACTGTAAGCACTCCATCTCTTGGCAGTATCCCGGTGTAGAGGTCCTGGCCGGATTACTCAGCCTTGCCCTTTTTATCAGATATGGGTTCTCTTATCAATATGTTCTCTTCCTTTTGTTTGCCTGCTCCCTGGTTACAATCGCCTTTATTGATATCAATCACAAGATTATTCCAGACGTCATTTCATTACCTGGAATTATTGCGGGCTGGGCAACCTGCCTTCTTATCGGACATATCTCCTGGCTTGATTCCCTTATAGGAATAGTGGGGGGCGGTGGGGCCCTATTTCTTGTGGCATTTTTATATGCCCATCTCACGGGAAGAGATGGAATGGGAGGGGGAGACATAAAGCTTCTGGCTATGATTGGAGCATGGATGGGTTGGAGGGCCCTGCCCTTCATTGTGCTTATTGCCTCACTTAGCGGAGCAATCATAGGGTCCGCCTTCCTGTTGCTGGCAAGCAAAGGACTACGCGCCAGGATACCTTTTGGCCCTTTTCTGGCCCTTGGCGCACTGCTCTATTTCTTCTATGGCGCCGAACTTTCCCGATGGTATCTACATATACTTTTATAGAGAGGCCTGATCTTGCGAACCCCCTTTTACAGTCTGCGAACTGGGATACTGAGCCTTCTGGCCATTTTGATTATATCCGCGATGCTGCTCATCAACGTAGTCATCGTAAAATTTGCTGAAAGGGACCTTTTACATGCCAAGCTAAGCACGGGTCAATTGCTCCTTCACACGTTGGAGCATAGGGCGGTATATGAAATCACCAGCAAAAACAAAAAATGGGCCGATCTCAGATCAGACCCATGGTTTAAAAGGGACATCTTGCAGGTGCTGAGAGCGGGCGGATATACAGATATCTTGATGGTAGACAACGATGGAACCAAAGTTTTTGGCACAGATTCATCGGACGTCAGGGCCAAAAAGGCCATTTCCATCTCTCGTGAATCCCTGTTAACCAGAAAATGGGCCTTTGATTATTATGGGAGTACATGGGGTGTCATCTGGCTCGCCCATAAGAAGATCTGCATGTCCATTCCTATTCTCTCCAATGACCGTCTTATGGGTGCCATCACCATCTGGGCCGATCTTGTCCCCCTGTATCAAACCTTAAGAAAGTCAGAAAGGATCATCCTCATATACATCCTCTTGAATACAATCATCCTTCTCCTATTTGGTAACCACCTCTTGTCAAGGACCGTGATCAAACCAGTCCACAGGCTACTGAAAATCACAGAAGAATTCAAAGAGGGGGAATTTCTTCCCCAGTCAGCCACATCAGGCCGAAATGAAATTGGACGGCTCTTTCGTTCCCTGAATATGATGCTCAAACGTCTCGAGGAAAACAAGCAAGAACTAAAGGAGCACATTTCTTCACTAGAAAAGGCCAATCAAGATATCAAGAAGGCCCAAGATGAAACGATCAAGGCCGAAAAGCTGGCCTCAGTGGGCCGTCTGGCGACCGGAGTGGCCCATGAGATTGGAAACCCCATAGGGATAATACTGGGTTACCTGGACCTGCTCAAGGGGACAGACCTGGGCCTTGAAGAGAGAAAAGATTTTCTTGATCGTATTGAGTCGGAGATAACACGCATCAGTCAAATTATTAGGCAGCTACTCGATTTCTCGAGGCCTTCGAGCGGCCAACCCGTAGAAACAAGCATTCATGAATTAGTCATGGAAACAGTAGATATGCTTAGGCCTCACCCAATGATGGCAGATATAGATATTGAGTGGATACTGGATGCAGATACGGATATTACCTGGACAGATCCTAACCAGTTAAAACAGGTTTTTCTCAACATTATCCTAAATGCCGCTGATGCAATGGGAAATGAAGGGGACGCCGATGACGAAGGCGACAAAAAGACATTGACAATTAAGAGCCTTAATAGAAAAGCTTTTATAGAAATCCTGTTTATAGATACCGGACCTGGTATCCCTGATGAGGAACTCCGGCACATCTTTGACCCCTTTTTTACAACAAAGGAGCCGGGAAAAGGGACCGGCCTCGGGCTATCGATTTCTTACAGGATTATAGAGGCCCTTGGGGGCACAATCAGTGCCGAAAGCACTCCTTATAAGGGCACCAGGATCATTATTGACATTCCTTTACACAAGATGGAACATACTACCTAAAAACCCCAAATCGCTCATTGTCCGTATTTTTTGTTCTGCCACCAACAACTGGCAACAAATGGCCGGCGATTGAGCCTTTATCGCATAGAGCCTATTCTTAACCAAAGGGCTTGCTCATTACAGGGAGATATACAATGCCTCCACAACGTGTCCTAATTGTGGACGATGAAGATAACATGCGGCACATGCTAAAAGTGCTGCTGAATAAGGCCGGTTACGATGTCGAAAGCGCTCCAGACGGGATTCAAGCCCTTCGGCGCATGGAACAATCTGATTTCCACTTCGTCCTCTGTGATATAAAAATGCCCCGTATGGATGGAATGACCTTTTTGAACAGTGCAAAAGAAAAATATCCCGAAAAAACCTACATAATGATGTCTGCCTATGGAAACATTGAAACAGCTCTTGAGGCAATGAAACAGGGGGCATACGATTACATATCAAAGCCGTTCAAGAACGATGAGGTCCTCTTGACTTTGAGAAAGGCTGAAGAACGAGAGCGCCTCAAGGAGGAAAATCTGAGGCTAAGAACAAAAATCAGCGAGATAGAGAAGCGATATTCCTTTGGCAATATAATTGCCAGAAGTGAGGCCATGGCCGCTGTATTTGATCTTGTCGGTAAGGTGGCTGACCATAAAACCACAGTGCTCATCACAGGAGAAAGCGGGACAGGAAAGGAACTGATCGCAAGGGCGCTTCATTCCGACGGCAGCAGGTCGTCAAAACCCCTGGTGACCATAAACTGTGGCAGTATCCCTGAAAACCTACTTGAAAGCGAGCTGTTTGGATATAAAAAAGGGGCATTTACTCATGCCGTTAAGGATAAACCGGGCCATTTTGAAGAAGCGGATGGAGGGGTGCTCTTCCTGGACGAGATAGGAGAACTGCCCTTATCTTTGCAGGTAAAACTCTTGCGTGTCCTACAGGAAGAAGAGATAACACCATTGGGGGGGCTTCATTCAAAAAAGATTGATATCCGTGTAATTGCGGCAACAGCAAAGGACCTCAACAAGGAGGTTGAAAATGGAAGATTTCGTGAGGACCTCTTTTACCGTATAAATGTTATCACAATTCACATGCCGCCGCTGAGGGAAAGACGCGGAGACATTCCCCTTCTCGTCGGTTACTTCATTGACCAGTTCAATGAAAAACTCAAAAAAAACATCGAGGCCCCTTCCTCTAAAGCCATGTCTATGCTCATGGACTATTCATGGCCAGGCAATGTTCGAGAACTGGAAAACGTTGTGGAGAGGGCAATCGTGCTTGCTACGGGCAGGTGGATTACGCCTGTTGAACTTCCCTTTGAACTGACCCAGGCCAAAAACACCCATCCAGATTTCGGCACCCACGAAACGCTATCCATTAAGAAGGCATCTAAAACAATGGAGCGCAATCTGATGGAAAAGGCACTGAAACTCACAGGGGGAAATCGCACCCAGGCCTCAAAGATACTGGAAATAAGCCGGCCAATGCTCATCTCAAAGATCAAGCAGTACGGGCTGGGATAATGAACACCAAGTAAAGGAGGAGGAGACAATGAGCACCGTCATTAATGAAGTGGACAAGATAGAAATTCTCACCTTACAGGACAACTATATCGATCTGGTATCCGGGGATAATAATGAAATTGTGGCCAGGGCCATGCCCCTAAAAGATATGGAGGTAAAAAATTCGATCCTTGCCGAACACGGCTTTTCTTCAGTCGTAACCGTCACAAAAGGCGAAAGCGTACGAAGCATGCTCTTTGATTTCGGGTTTTCGGCCCATGGGGCGGCCTTCAACGCCGATGCCCTGAGCGTGGATTTGACCACTATAGAGGCCTCGGCCCTGTCGCACGGACACCTGGACCATGTCGGGGGTCTGGCGGCGCTGATGAAAATGGTGAACAAGAAAGGTATTGACCTGGTGGTCCATCCAGAGGTCTTTAGGGATCCAAGATACGTGAAAATCACAGAGGACATAAAAATCAAGCTCCCGTCCTTTACCCGTAAAAAGGCGGAAGGGGCTGGCGTAAAGTTGGTTGAGACCCAGCTTCCCCACCCACTCCTGGGCGGTGCTGTCTTATTTTTGGGTGAAATTCCTAGGACCACAGACTTTGAGAAGGGCATGCCCAATGCCTATTATGAGAAAAACGGAGAAGAACAATGGGATGACATTACAGATGACACCGGCATTGCGGTCAATGTCAAGGGAAAGGGCATTGTTGTTCTGTCTGGATGTGCCCACTCGGGGATCATAAATACTGTCAAATATGCGAGAGAGGTCTCCGGTGTGGACAAGGTGTTCGCAGTAATGGGAGGCTTCCATCTGACCGGCCCTATAATGGAACCTGTCATCCAACCGACAGTCCAAGGGCTTAAAGACATAGACCCCACTTATATAATTCCAACACACTGCACCGGGCGAAACGCTATAATGCAAATAGAAAAGGAGATGCCGGAAAAATTTATCCTTAACATGTCTGGGACCAAACTGACCTTTGCGGCGTAAGACAAAGGTAACAGCTCAATAAGAAGGGGAAGAAGGGTTTTTCTTCCGGACTGGATTTCTCGCCCATTTTGGCTTACCATGAAAGGAGCTTGCAATGACCGCGATGGATCACATACGACATCTGGCTGTTAATATTGGGCCGCGCGGCTCGACCACATCCAAGGAGGCAGAGGGAGCGTCTTACGCCGCTCAAGCACTACAAAATATAGGCTTGCAGCCTGTTACTGAAACCTTTGTCAGCGCGCGCTCAGCCTGGTACCCGTACGTCCTGTTTTCCGGCCTATTGTTGATAAGCGAACTATTCTTCTTGTTCTGTGGACGTTGGGGAGCGATAACGGCGCTGGTCCTGTCTTTGATAGGCTTCGTGTCGGTGTTGGTGGAGCTCACCTTTCGCCCCAATCCCTTGCGCTGGATTCTACCCAAGGCAAAAAGCCAGAATATATGGGCACGCCTTCCATCCCGTGATCAGAGCAGACAGCACGTGGTCCTGCTAGGCCATCTCGACACCCATCGAACACCACTGGTCTTCTCCTCTGACAGGTGGGTCAGGTTTTTCGGCAGGCTTGTCCCTTTGGGTCTGGTCTCTTGTGTGCTTGTAATAGCCCTTTTCTCAATCGGTATTGCTTCTACCATGTTGTTGTGGAAAATATTGTCACTTCCCCTTACATTAGTCGGCCTAGTATTGTTCGTGCTGACCCTTCAGGCGGGCTTCTCTCCTTACACGGCCGGTGCCAATGATAACGCCACAGGCGCAGGGGTGGTGCTTAGCCTGGCAGAAAGGCTAAAGAAGGAGCCACTTGCAAACACCACCGTATGGGCACTGCTTTCCGGCTGTGAAGAGGTGGCATGTTACGGTGCTGACGCCTTTGCCAAGTCCCATCGAGACGAACTGGGCACCCCCGCATGGATATCCCTGGACAGCGTAGGTGGAATGGGCGCGGGACCGGCCTACCTGAAGCGCGAGACGTTCCTGCTCACCACAAAAAGCGATCCGGACCTCCTTTCATTGGCAGATGATATCGCCGCACGCCATCCGGAACTGGGCGCCTATTCACATATCTTTAAAGGTGCCTATACCGAAGGAGTCATTGGCGCCAAGTACGGTTTCCGTGTGCTCACGTTGGTGGGCCACCGGCGGGATGGCGTACTGCCCGAATGGCACAGGCCGACAGATGTGTTTGAAAACGTCGACCCGGACACAGTTAAACGTACCGAGGATTTTGTATGGACTTTATTGAAGGAGATCGACCAGGAGTAAATCATGCCGGATCTCCTTATCTTTTCACGCAACAAAAGCACCAGTGTCGAACAGCTAGACGATCAAACCATCAAATCGACCTGCCGACTTCAGGACACATTTACTAACGGCTTTATTGGAATCATCGTCAAGCTCCCCGAACTCGAAATCAAGGAAGTAACAGGAAAATTCAGCCGTACCCTCCATGGGAAATGCCTTGATCTCTCCGAGGCCTTCAAAAAAATAGTGGGAGTTCGAATCGGTCCCGGCATGTCGAAAATAATTAGAGGGATAGCAGATGATGCTACGGAGTGTAGGCATTTCGGCTGTATCGTGGAGGAATGCTGTCACGGGGTAATCCTGTCGCTCACCAAGGATGCTATGCTTCTAATACCTGAGGGCTATGAACTTACGGAAGATGATTACAAGAACCTGGTCAAGTCAAATATCAGATTATACAATCGCTGTGCCGCCTTTGCTCCTGGCAGCCGTATAGTAGAAGGCGTTGAGCCTCCATAATCGTAGAACAGGGGGTTACGTACTACAATTTTGGTAATCGAAGGTCTATCCGAAGATTCAGATTCGAAGTGGGATGTGTAAATGTCAACCATGCTAAAATTCAGTCGGAACAAACTGGTAAGCGTTAGAAAAGGGGAACAAGACACACTGGTAGTTCATGGCCTTCTCGATGATGATATATATGGACTCGAACTCGACATAATTTTTCGCATATCCAATCTGGAGATCATCTCTATTGATGGAAAGTGGAATCGATGGACAACCCCGGAATGCAAAAGGTCTGTACAATTCTTGCCGGAAGCCGTCGGGCTTTGTGCAGGAAAGGAGGGATTTGCCCAAGAAGTCCACAAAATTGTTGGCCGGAAGGCATGCCGCCATTATGCAAACCTTTTAATCGAATGCGGTTATTCTGCTCAGGAAGCGGTAATTGCTATCAAGTATCAAGCGGCTAGAGTAGAGAGCCCAGACCTGACTTTGACAGAATTTTTGAATGACGAATCGCAAAATGAGCAAGAAGCCCTTTCTTCCCACGTCGTGGATAGAAACGCCCAGGTTACGGAGAAGCATTCGGCTAGGCCCAATCTATCCCTGACGGACATAATTGCTAAGAAAAAATCTTCAGGAATGCTTATTGATTTACACGTGCATACCTCACCCGCCTCCCCTTGCAGTTCTGCCCCTGTGGACCAGATAATTGAACAGGCAAAGAGGGTTGGACTGGATGCGATCTGTCTTACCGACCATAATTATGCCTGGGAGCCTCACCGTATGGATAACTTGATACGAAAGCATGGCTTTTTGGTCTTAAGAGGTAATGAGATTACCACGAACCAAGGAGATGTAATAGTATTTGGACTGGATAGAGATATCACGGGGATAATCGGCCTAGATGATCTGAGAAGAGAAGTGCTGGCTGTGGGCGGCTTTATGATTGCCGCCCACCCCATTAGAGGCTTCTTGGTCTTAGGCGCTGAAGAAATAGGGCTTACGCCGCAAAAGGCCATGGAAAGGCCGCTTTTCAAATCAGTTGATGCCTTGGAAGTCCTTAACGGAAAGGTTACGGAAAAGGAAAACAAATTTGCCTCAAGAGTGGCATTGGGTCTTGGCCTGTTCGCTACCGGGGGTAGCGATGCCCATGAGGTCTCAGAGGTGGGGAAATATGCGACCCGGTTTTTTGATTCCATCAAAAATGAAAAGGATCTTGTCGCCGCCCTGAAAACAGGAAATTATTCGCCGGTCGCTCTTCGTTAAATTATAGTGTACGCCATCTGAATTTAGTCTCACTTGTGGCAGGAAATCAATCCTGTCTAACAAAAACCATTTTTTGACAAGACTGCTTTTTAAGCTTGACTGGCGAAGGATATCCTTTAGATTTGTGACAAAATTGCGAGATAGATAGAAAGAAGGTTTTATATGGAAAAACAGCCAAACTGGGAAAAACTGGTAAGGAGGATGGAGATTTTGTTGAGGTTAAAGTCCTTTCCTGTCGCCTTTAAAATGCTGGAGCGGAAAGAGGACCTAGACAAAATCCCCTATCTACGGAGGTCTAGACAAAAAAGGGCCTTGTGCCAGATGATTACACTTGTCAGAAATTCCGATTGGACGGTCGGTGCAGACCTCAATGATTTTATGTCACCCATGTGCCCTTCTATAATTGGTTTGACTGATTTACCCGAAGTAGTGAAGGACGGTACCCTTCGAAGTGTGGTATGGACCAAGAGCAGGAAGGATGGCAAGAAATACGAGGCGTCCATCCCAAGGCTCCCCCTGGGAAAATATGAGGCAGTGGCCATGGCACCTCTTGTCTATAATCCTTTTGTCCCTGACATCGTCCTTATTTATGCAAATCCAGCCCAAATGATGCTCTTGATAAATGCCATTCAGTTTGAAGACTATGAGGTGATGCGATTTCACTGCGTGGGCGAGACATCATGCGCAGACGCTATTGCGAGATGTTATCTAACAGGTAGACCGTCGATGACCATCCCCTGCTATGGGGAACGGAGATATGGTCACGCCCAGGATGAAGAATTGGTAATTGCGCTACCTGCAGGTATGATGGAAAAAGTGCTGAGGGGCCTTGAATCCTTGTACCGGCGAGGCATCCGTTATCCTATAAGCTATGCTGGAGCGGAGCTGGACTTGATCAGCACTTTTCCGATGTCTTATGGGGCAAAAGAACAACTGGAAAGTCTTAGAGGAAATGATAACCGCACACTTCTAGGTGTAACCGGCGGCATTGCCAGCGGCAAAACGGTCGTTGCCAATATGTTGGAGGAAATGGGGGCACATGTCATAGATTTCGATGTTATTGCCAGAGAGGTTGTCGAGCCTGACAAGCCTGCATGGAAAGATATCGTTGAATATTTCGGTGAACAGGTCCTTCTGGAAGGCCGTAGTATTGATCGCAAAAAACTTTCTGGGATTGTCTTTGGTGATCTGGAGAAAAAGAAAAAACTGGAGAATATCACCCATCCTCAGATTGCAGTGGAATTCATAAGACAGGTAAATGACATTACTTCCAAAGACCCCGATGCGATTATTGAGGTAGTGGTCCCCCTGATGATCGAAGTGGATATGCAACCTTTTTTTCACAAGATCGTAGTCGTCTATGTTCCCAGGGAAATCCAGATAAAACGCCTTTGTAAACGGGATGGGATAACAGAATACGAGGCATCCAATATCGTATCGTCCCAATTGCCTATAGATGAAAAGGTGGGATATGCAGATTTTGTAATCAACAATGAAGGCTCTTTGCAAGAAACCAGGAAACAGGTTGAGGAGCTCTGGAAAAAGCTAAGGGGGTAACAATGTCTTCCTTTCGTTATCTCTGTGATCACTCTATTCCTTAATTTTTAAGATGTGACCCCACCAGCTAAACCGATTTCCCGTGCAACCTCTCGCATCCCCATGATGGTCCCCGTAATCAGGTCCGAGAGTTCCATCCCAAGCATCTCGGCGCCCTTTTCAATGATGGATCTGTTTACTCCTGCGGCAAACCTTTTGTCCTTCCATTTCTTTTTCACGGATTTCGCCTTGAGGTCCATAACGCTCTTCGATGGACGCACCAGCGCTGTAGTGACCACGAGTCCTGTCAGTTCATCCACTGCATAAAGGGTCTTTTCAAGCCCTGTTTGAGGCTCAACATCTGAGCAGATGCCCCACCCATGGCTCACAGCCGCCCGGATATATTCTTCCGGCCAGCCCTCCTGCCTCAGGATGTCACCGCTTTTCCGGCAGTGCTCTTCAGGGTATTGCTCATAGTCAAGGTCGTGAATGAGGCCGATAACCCCCCACTTCTCCTCATCTCCGCCACGCTGGCGGGCAAAATAGCGCATAACCCCTTCAACCGCCAGGGCATGTTTGATCAGGCTCTCGCTTTTGTTATACCTTGTGAGCAGATTGTAAGCCTCTTCGCGTGTAGGCCTTTTCTCGGTCATCCCTTTTCCCCCTTACATATCATTACATACGCAGGTTACTCTAAACCATACAAAATATCGAAATGCTTTCCCCATTCTTATGAAAGGCTGATTTCATCAAAATCTATAGGCCAATCCGCAGGGCTTCTTCCACAACCTCTGCATCCGAGCTGTCTTCATGGAGGACTTTTTTGACGATTCGGCCCGTGATTTCCTCTAAATAGGTGTTCAGCTCAGCACTGATCTTTTGAAATTCAGGCCAGATCGTATCATCCACGAAACGTTTCGGCACCTGCACCATGACCGTTGTGTAATGCTGCCGGTAGTATCGGTAAGGTCTCAAGTTGTATCGGCGAAGTAATGCCATAAAAACCATTCGTGACCACATATCAGCAAAGGTGAATTTATACTCCACCGGTGGATCTTTAGAGAGCACTTCTTTGAGGCGCTGCAACATTCTTTGCCTGGCATGTTCCGCAGAATCCCGTTCACCTGTAGTGGTGGCGCCCGCAAACAGGGCCTCGATTTTGAGAAGTTTTTGAATCAGATCAGATTCGTTCATACTTCACCCTTTCGCAGGAAATCCCTGCGTCCTCTTCAAAAGGATATGTGATATCGTAAGGGTTCTAGGGGGCAAGGGTTCCACAGGGTAACCTACAGTATATACGACCGCCTATGCCCTGCACACCCTACAAGAACACGGATCCTGGCAATTATGCTCTTTGCCACACTGCTCGCCTTGCTAATCTCCGAGGCGGAGCTGATCGAATCCACGTCAGAAACTCCCGGGCTCCAGAACTCTTCCCCCACAGTGGTAAGGAGTATGATCTTCCTTTGCTGATCTTCACCGGCATTTTTTATAAAACTCTTGGCCTCACCGCTTAGCCGCCAGAAGTGGTAACTGTTCATTATAACGATTGCCCGATACTGCTCCGGGGCCTCATTTGCAAGGGATCCAAGGTCCACGACTTTAATATAACATCTGTCTTTTTCCAGTGAATCGATAATTCGATGAGTAACGGCCTCCTTGAACTCACTTTTCTGGGTCGCGATCAATACTCCTCTTCCCCACTCTCTCTTTCCCTTCTCAATAGGCTGTATCCTCTTCACTGCGCAGCCCGCCACCAGGGCCGCCAAAGAAAAAAATACGAAGCCGCAGAATATTCGGCGCCTCATAGTTTATCTCCCGTACACATTGATTCATTCACCTTTGAAATATACTTCACTACCTTCATAATACCTAACTCCTTGCAATTAGGAGACATTCAATAATTCAATTAACATGCTGCATTCGCGATGGCAATCAATAAAGCGTGCCAAGATTAGCCCGACTGGATGATCCAGGCGGATTGCACTACATCATCATGAAAGGTGCGGATAAAAATTGATCAGCTGAGTTATTGAATAATTTAAGGACGCATTTACACGGGCGCTCGTTCGCTTCAACGATAAACCTCTTTTCGGTGAGCAACCTTCACGACCCAAACAGTAAGCTCATCATTTTGGATTGAATAAACAATCCTGTATCGTCCCTGTCGCAGGCGATACCTTTCTTGCCCAGTCAATTTTTCGGAGCCTGCCGGACGGGGATTTTCTTCAAGCGTCTTAATGCGATTGAGGATTCTCTTCAGATCCTTTTTCGGAATGCATGCGAAATCCTTTTCCACGGATCTTTTGAAAAAGACCCTATATGCGGCCATCTCTTTTCAGCCTCTTCACCATTGCATCATAACTTAGCAGCGGTTCGTTTGCCCTATCTTCGAACGTAGCCAGATCATCGGCATCCTCGGCAAGGGCTTCTCTGACGGCCTCATTAACAATATCCGATACGGATCGAGATGTTTCAACTGCTTTTAATTTCAGTGCCTTATGAACGACAGGATCCAGATAGATCGTGGCACGTTTAGCGGGTGTTGCCATAATCTCACCTCCATAGATTTTGGCACATTATAACGCTTTAACGTTTAGGTGTCAAGTCGCTTTTTAAAAAGCGCGCGACCAAGCTCACTTGCCGATTTTGAGCGCAGCGAAAATCGGCAAGTGGAGCGCCTGGTTATGTTGCGTTTTCATAAACCGCCTTCAATGCCTCAATAGGAGACATATAATCTAACGCACCCATAGGCATGTGATTCAATTTCTTTATGATACTTGGCACTGCATAACTATGCACTCCACCTTCAGATTGAATGTGATACTTATAATTAAACGCCAAATCATTCATAGAGCCTAATACGCTTTTATTATTGCTATTTGCATATTGAATTGATTCGCACTCTGACATTATTTTAGTTTTCGCCCTTTCAGGGACACCTTCAGTAGAAAGAACACACTCCAGAGTAAATTTAAATATATTTGATAACCCTCTTATTTGTGCCCTTGAAATGTCGGGAACAATAAAGTTAAAAAGTGTTTTGTCATTAACAAATAAAAGACATTTCTTTCCGTCAATGTAAATCAAATTTGCATGCCATGAGCCAAGATATGATTCACTTGGTTCATTCTCCGATACATCTCTCTTCTTTAGCCCCATTTCTTTTTGGAGTTTTTTTGTGCATCTTATTAATTGCATGATTTATTTACCAACATAATCGGGATAGGGCGGAGCCTCGCGATGCCGACATCCATCGTATTAACGGGTGCGCCTTGCACAACGGCGGCCAGACCACCGACCAGGATAAATTTGACGTCAGCTTTTATTAGCCCCTCAAGTACTGCACTTAGGTCCGGGAAAGCCGAACGCTCCCTATAAGCGGCCGGCAACTAAGCGCAGCGGGGTTGCCAGTCCGAGTTGATACGATTGGAGGATGCGGGACATCCCGCATTTACGTATTCGGTAATCAGTCATTATGAATCACTTCTCGTTAAATGAATTTTGGAGGAAATGCCTTAGGCCCTGAGAATCTAAGGGCATCCCCGATTGTCTGGAGCCCTTTTGTTATCATCATCTTCGATGTCCCATGAGCTAACCATTTACCATCTTTGTCACTAGCAGCTGCTTCCGCCAAGCACATTGATTTGCCGATTTTAATGCTTCGTCCCTTCGCTGTAATTACCCCATCGCTAATTGGAGCCAGATAATCAATCTTCAGGTCGATCGATATCAGTCCAACCCTCTCGTCGAGTTCGCAATATGTGGCCCAGTATGCCGCAGTATCGATTACTGAAGCATAAGCACCACCATGAATCCCACCAAATGGATTCAAATGCTCATTACCCACCTTAACTTCGACAATTGAATATCCTATTCCTATCTCTTTAACAGACATTGATAAATGTTTGAAATAGGGTCCCTGATTGATTGCTTTGATGACTGCCTTTAAATGATCTGGATTTAGTGAAACCATAACTCCTCTTCCATGTTATTGGTTACCTTTTTCTATCATTATTGAATACTAAAAAAAAGCCATTTATAATTTTTTTAGCAGTTCCTTTGGCCACTTATTTTTAACGCCTTCTTCTCCAGAATAATATGATACCTTCGATCCTTCCTCAAATATGTCCATTGCGGGTAGAATGTTGATTTTCCCTGAATCAGGATATTCACACACATCAATATTGGCCTTTGTGCGTATGTCTATGTAGATTAATTGCTCATCACTATGATTGTAAAGCTGATGTGTACCAGAAGGCCCTTCCTCAAAGAATATAATGTCCCCTTTTGATATTGTCTGATATCCTTCTGGTGATCGCAAGGTAGCTTCTCCTTCCAAAATGACAAATAGTTCTTCAGCATTCCGATGAAAATGGTACGGATAAGAAAACTTACCTGGAAATAACGACTTTATGTCAAAATGCAAATACTTTGACTTGGATATTTCTTCTAATGGCAAGCTCGATTTCCAGGA
>CAYYPQ010000039.1:0-33430 GCA_964473615.1 uncultured Desulfobacteraceae bacterium | reverse complement strand
GGGCGGGACTCACTTCATGACCTTGATTTCTGGTACGGCATAGCCTAATTTCTCTCACTCTCGCATAGCGGGGGTTTCTCAATTAACAATGAAGTAACCACTCAGGTTGTCTGGTTCAGGGTTGGGGTTCACAGTCACTTTAGTCACTACACCAATATCTATTTCGACTTCCAGAGTTTCTGAGGAAATTATGACAAAGAGGCACCTCAAGGTTCCAATCCGTAGCCTCCGAGATCTGCTAAATCTACTCGGAGGCCTTTAGAACTTGTCCACAAAAATGCCAGAGATGGGAAGTGAATGAAAAGGCTCAGACCATGGCCCTGACAGAAAAATAAAAATGGCATAAAGGAGAATACCCAATGGGAAAGAAGCCAGGTAGAAAGTTTTATCTTCGGGAATTCAAGGCAATAGCACATGCTATTGCCACATATGAGGATCTCAATTTGCTGATAAATCATCTTGCCGAAGGTACAGGCCGAACCTTTGAGGCCAAAGGATGTTGTATAATGCTTTATGATGACAGGGAAAAACAACTGTTTCCTGTAAGCAGCTATGGAGTCAGCGAAGAGTATCTCAGAAAAGGCCCCATATTCGCGGACGAAAAAGACTCTCCTTTTGTCACCGGTGAGCATTCATTTGTGGCAGACATGCAGAACGATCCCCGTGTTCAATACCCAAAGGCCGCCGCAAAAGAAGGAATCGTATCTATGCAATGTGTTCCAATAAAATTTCGAGAAACAATAGTTGGCACACTAAGAATCTACCATAGTGAATCCATAGAATATAATAAAGACGATATCGAGGCGTTGTGCACACTGGGAGAGCTACTCGGTCTGGTTATAGAGAACAACGGGTTAAAAAACTTTCTCGATAAAGTGAAAACTGCGATGGAAAGCCTTCCATTACGAATGCTCGAGGGCCTTTAGCCTATGAAAGAGCGGTTAGTCGAAGATACCACAAATTTTTTTTCCATAGATTATGGCGATGTGATTCAAATTGAAAATAAGCGGTATACCGTAACGGGCCACGAGAAGGAACGCCGATTTGGCATTGACTCTCCTAAGTTCTGGGTAAAGAGGGCCATCGATTCAGATACAGGAGAAAAGAAGATCCTGAAGCTTTCATTCTTTGAATCATTCGAGACCACTCTGGGAGGGGTAAGGATAAGATGCTTTAGAGATCCCGATAAGGAGGGAGAGATCTTAGGGCTCGTGAGGGATCACCCCTATTTCATGCATGGGACGGTATGCTGGGACTCAAAAGGGAATAATGTCCGGGTATTGGATATAGTACCGGGTCCGAATTTTTTTGTTTACCTTGATTCATTCAGCATGGGCTATGAGGCCTATTCGCGTGAAGTACTCCCGAGGATCGTGAAAAGATTAGTAAAGGCATTTGAGGCAATTCGTTTTCTTCATGTCCACGGCCTCAAGCATGGAGACATAAGAAACGATCATATTATAGTAGAACGTGAGACTGGAAACTATGTATGGATCGACTTTGATTATGACTATGAGGCCACTGAAAATCCATTTGGGCTGGATATTTTTGGCCTGGGAAACATCTTGCTTTACGCAATCGGGAAGGGATTTCACAATCTCCATATGATAAAAAATGATACGTTCATATACGGAGATCTCAAAGACCGTCTCGAACCAAGGGATTTTTCTATCCTGGATAAATGGAGACTGGTAAATCTACGAAAACTATATCCATCTATTCCCTTAATGCTTAACGATATCCTCATGCATTTCTCAACGGGTGCAGGCATCTATTACGAATTCGTAGACGAAATAATTGAAGACCTGAACAGGTATATATATTCCATCTTTGAACAATAGGGGGAGAAGGCCTTGAATAAATCCACACTTGTAGCGCTGAACGATTCTGTGAGCTCTAGGGCGGTGGTAGAATATGTTGCCGGTCTATCACTCTGCCCCGAGGACTGGCATATCACACTGCTTCACCTATACAAAAAGCCCTCTGCCAGTGAAGATCTGATGGGCAAAAAATTCACGGCAGAACAGCCCTCAAGGTTTCTATCCATGTTACAGAAAGCAAAAGACAGGCTGGTTGAAAGCGGGTTCAACCCAGACAAGGTGGAAACAAAACTGGTTAATGAAGACTATCCAACCGTGGCAGAGGGAATCATTCACCAGTTCAAAGAGAAAAATTTCGACATGGTGGTGATAGGCCGCAAGAGGATGTCCAAGGCCGAAGAGTTTGTGTTAGGTGATGTAAGTGTGAAACTGATCAGGGCCCTTGAAGGAACGGCCGTTTTGGTAGTAAAACCCATGTAGATATAAGGTGTGGGTTATGCCCGCTCAATCCCCGTCCAGCATACCCCCAGTCTGCCCAGGATAGAGCCCTCGCCCTGACGGTTGCCCCCCGCCGAAGGCGCATGCGCGAGAATACGATCTGCCATACGAAAAAATGGCAGACTTTGCAAAAGAACGTTGCCCCTCACTCTAAATATACCGTTACGCCATACTCCCTCCATCCACGGTGATTATCTCCCCGGTGATAAAATCGGCAAGGTCTGATGCAAGAAAGAGAACGGCACCGACCACATCATCTGTTCCCGCAATTCGTCCCATTGGGATAGTCTTGGTAATCTCCTTTAGGACATCATCGTTGCCCCAAAAAGGCCGGCTGAATTCTGTCTCGACCATACAGGGTGCCACGGCATTTACGTTTATGTGATCTTTGGCATGCTCAACGGCCAGTACCCTTGTAAGCATCTCTACCCCTGCCTTTGCTACGCAATAGATACCCATGCCCATTGAGGCCTTCCTCGCAGCGATAGAGCTGATATTAACAATCTTTCCCCCACCGCCCTTTTTCATCAACCTCACCGCCTGGCTTGACGTAAGGAAAGTGCCTTTAAGATTAGTCTGAATAACCTTGTCCCACAGGCCTTCATCTGCCTGTGTCACCAAAGGCGTCAGGATATTCATGCCCGCGTTGTTTACGAGGATATCCAAGTTTGAAAATCGCTGTTCAATCGCCTGGAACAGGCCCGCTACCTGGTCGGATTTACCCACATTGGCCGTACTCGCCATAACTTCCATGCCCATTTTATCAAAATCCTCAACGGCCGTATCCAGGTTCTCCTGCTTTCTCCCACAGATGATCACCTTCGCGCCTTTCTTGGCCATAGCAATGGCAATCGCCTTTCCCAGTCCACGGCTGCCACCGGTTACCAATACTACCTTTCCTGAAAAATCCAATTCAGTCATCACAACCCCCTCGAGGTCTATCTCCTCACCCCGACATTCTGCTCCGTCGTTTGTACTGAAGTCTTTTGTTTATGATATTCCTTCCAGCAGGTATGACCTGTCATTATGGCCAGGGCAGACAAATAGACGACCATCACTACTATGAATACGATATGTATTTTTTCTTTAATTTTTTCAAACATAGATCCCTCCTTTCATCTGCTATATTACCGTTGATTTTACAAAGTCAACGACCTCCAGGACCTGTTTACCACCACTGGCATCAGAGATCAATTTGTAAAAATCCGATCCCCGGTCGACTTGTGATATGTGACACATTTAATGCCGCATAATTTGGCGGCGTAAGGAGACAACAACACGGTTACCTTGGTCCAGAATATGGAGCGAGCCCACCATGTCGGCGTAAGACCACACATCCTCGCCGGGAGGGATCCCCTTCGCGGACCGATTCCGGCAGGCATCAATCCAGCAAATAAAGCGGCATGCGGTCGGCAACAAGGAATCCCGCCCTGGTGGGGGATAGCCTGCTATGGTCCTGACGGATGAGCCCGCAGGCCTCCAGTGTGGAAATCCGCTCTTCTCCAGCGGTGCCTGGGGACAGGATTTCGAGCGCGATGCCCCGGCTGGTCCGCAATCCAAGGGCCACGGTCTCGAGGAGGAATTCTTCGTCTGTGAGGTGTTCTGAGTCTTCAATGGGGGCCTTCCCCGCGGACAGTTTTTCCAGGTAGGTGTCAAGGGACCGGGCATTCCACCAGCGGCTTCCATCCAGGAAAGAATGGGCCGACGGGCCCAGGCCAAGATAGGGGACATGGTTCCAGTACTTGGTGTTGTGCCGTGAGGAAAAGCGCTCCTCCCTGGCAAAATTGGATATTTCATAATGGATGAAGCCCCTCTTCCCAAGAAACCGGGACGTCTCGAGAAACCATAGCCGCTCCTCCTTTTCAGGGAGGGGGGTTATCAGGCCCTGGTCCATCATGGCTCCGAACGGCGTTTCAGCCTCCAGGGTGAGTTGGTAGCAGGAGAGGTGTTCAGGCGCAAAGGAAAGGGCGCAATGCAGCGTGTCGGACCACGCTCCCAGGTCTTGGCCGGAGACGCCGTAAATGAGATCCATGCCTACATTTTCGAACCCCGCAGAGCGGAGCATGTCAACCGCTTCTCCGGCCTGGCGTGCCGTGTGCCGCCTGCCGAGAAAGGCCAGTATCCGGTCATCAAAGGATTGAACCCCAACGTTGACCCGGTTGATGCCAAGGGACCGAAAACCCTTTGCTTTGGCCTGCGTCAGATCGCCCGGGTTGGCCTCGATGGTGATCTCCGTATGGGCGGCGAAGGTGAAGTGATCAAAGAGAGCGTTCATGATCCTTTCAATCTCGACCAAACGAAGCACCGAAGGCGTCCCGCCCCCGAGATAGATGCTGTCGAATGGATCGAAGCGGTTCCTGTAACAATCCATCTCCTTTTCGAGTGCCTTCAACCAGGACGGGACGAGCTGCATGGATGGAATTGAATAGAAGGCGCAGTAAGGGCATTTTCGGAGGCAGAAGGGCACATGGACATAGAGCCCGGATTTTTCTGTTTTTCCCATAAGACCGGGCCTCATTTTTTCTCCGACTTCAGGAGCGATACAAAGGCGCTCTGGGGGATCGTGACTGAGCCGATCATCTTCATGCGTTTTTTGCCCTTTTTCTGTTTTTCGAGAAGTTTTCGTTTTCGCGTGATATCGCCCCCGTAACACTTGGCCGTTACATCCTTTCTAAAGGGGGAGACAGTGGAACGGGCGATAATCGTCCCCCCTACTGCGCCCTGGATGGCTATCTTGAAAAGGTGTCTGGGGATCTCTTCCTTAAGTCTTTGGCAGGCCTGGAGCGCCCTGGGTCTTGCCCGGTCCCGCTGGACGATCTGGGAAAGGGCGTCCACCCTTTCGCCGTTGACAAGGATATCCAGCCTCACCAGGTCGCTTTTCCGGTAGTCCAGGAGGTCGTAATCGAAGGAACCATACCCCTGGGTTACAGTCTTGAGCCGGTCGTAGAAATCGTAAATGACTTCCGAAAGCGGCATGTCAAACTGGATTTCGATGCGTCCGGGCGTGAGATAACTGAAGCGGGAGTTTACACCGCGCCGTTCGAGACAGGGATCCATCACGGCGCCCATGTAACGTTCCGGGATCATGATGCGGGAACGGATGTAGGGCTCTAGGCTGGATTCAATGGCGGCAGGATCCGGGTAATTGATGGGATTGTCCACCACCAGCGAATCGCCGTTGGTCAGGAGGAACCGGTAGCGGACAGAGGGAACCGTCATGATGATGGACTGGTCGAATTCCCTTTCAAGGCGCTCCTGGAAAATCTCCAGGTGAAGGAGGCCGAGGAAACCGCAGCGGAATCCGAGCCCGAGGGCCGCAGAGGAATCTTTCTGAAAAACCAGGGCCGCGTCATTCAGTTTATACTTTTCCAGTGAATCAGAAAGAGATTGATAGTCCTCGGAGGAGATGGGATAGACAGAGGAGAAAACCACCGGTTTGACCTCCTTGAAACCGGGAAGGGCTTTTTCCGCCGGATTTCCATCCAGCGTGATGGTGTCCCCGATGCGCGTGTCACTCACTGTCTTGATCCCTGAAATAATATAGCCAACTTGGCCGGTTGAAAGCTCTTTTTGGGGTTCCCTTGTGAGCCGGAAAAAACCCACCTCCTCGACCTTGTAAGTGGCCCCGGTGGACATGAGACGGATGATATCCCCGGGTCGCACCTTTCCTGAAAAGACCCTGCAGCTGACAACCGTTCCCCTGTAGGGGTCATAATGGGCGTCAAAGATCAGCGCCTTCAGTGTGTCGCTTTCTGGAAGGCTGGGAGGGGGAATTTTTTTTACAATGGCTTCCAGGACCTCTTCGATACCGGTTCCTTCCTTGGCAGAGCAGAGGATGGAGAGGTCCGAATCAAGGCCGAGATCCGCCTCAATTTCCTCTTTGACCCGGTCGATGTCCGCCGAAGGGAGGTCAATCTTGTTAATGACCGGGATGATTTCGAGGTCATGCTCCATGGCGGCGTAAAGGTTCGCAATGGTCTGGGCCTCAACCCCCTGGGAGGCATCCACCAACAGGAGTACGCCCTCGCAGGAGGCCAGGGCCCGGGACACTTCATAGGAGAAGTCCACGTGCCCCGGGGTGTCAATCAGGTTGAGTTCGTAATTTTCCCCTTCCTTGCTGGTATAAGGAAGGGTAATGGCCTGGCTCTTGATGGTGATCCCCCTTTCCCGTTCAATATCCATGGTGTCAAGGATCTGGTCACGGAAGTGCCTGTCATCCACGAGTCCGGTTTTCTGGATCAGCCGGTCAGCCAGGGTGGATTTTCCATGGTCAATGTGTGCGATGATGCTGAAGTTTCGTATGTGGATCATTCCCTGTTTTCCCCCATGCATGAATCAGGATAGGCCTGGGCTCACTCGTACAGGGGAAGGCCCTGCCGCGCCAGTGAAGGACGCGAGAGATAATCCGTCGAAAGGCTTGAATCAAGACCGCATATTACCCCTGAAATGATATCAGGTGGAGTTTTCTGCCATATATCATTCGTTACCCTGATGTTGTCATTTCATAGAATGTTCCTCTATCTTCACTTGCGCAGGCGTATTGCCTTTGGTGTCACCTCGACCAGTTCGTCCTCGTTGATATAGGAAATACATTCCTCAAGGCTCATCTGAGTCGGGGGGGTGAGAATCACGTTCTCGTCCGACCCTGAGGCGCGCATGTTCGTCAATTTTTTGCCTTTTGCTGGATTGACCACCATGTCCTGTGGTCTGCAGTGTTCGCCGATTATCTGACCTCCGTAGACCCGGATTCCCGGTCCATAGAAGAGTTTTCCCCGTTCCTGAAGGTTGAACAGGGCATAGGCCACGGTTTTGCAAGATTCTTTGGCCACCATGACGCCCCTGTTACGGGCTCGAATCTCACCTGCAAACGGGCCGTATTCTGAAAAGACATAGTTCATGATCCCCATGCCTTTTGTATCCGCTAAAAACTCTGACCGGAACCCGAGAAGGCTGCGTGTAGGGATCTTGTAAATCAGACGAGTCATTCCATTGTCCTGGTTCATCTCAATCAACCGGCCCTTGAGCTTTCCCAGCTTTTCCATGACGGTACCCATGTACTGTGTATCAACGTCGATCGTCAGTTCTTCAAAGGGTTCAAGTCGTTTGCCGTTCTCCTCTTTCATAATGACCTGGGGCCTGGTGATCTCAAATTCATATCCCTCACGCCGCATTTTCTCGATAAGGATGGCGAGGTGCAGTTCTCCTCTCCCAGAAACTTTAAAACCTTTGCCGTTTTCCAGCTCCTCAACCAGCAGGGCCGCATCGGAAAGTGCCTCCCTCCTCAATCGCTCCGTCAGGTGCCTTGAGGTACAATATATACCCTCGGTTCCGGCGAAAGGGGAATCATTTGGAATAAAATGGGTGGAAATAGTACAGGGATCCATCTCCATGGGAGGCAGGGGGACCGGATCATCCAGGTCAGTGTACGTTACGCCCAGGGTAACGTCATCCATCCCCGCAACGGCAACGATTTCGCCAACCCCGGCGATGTCTGTGGCCACTTTCTTGTTCCCTTCGAAGCGATACACCTTACTGATGCGAGCAGGGACAACTGATCCATCACGCCGTGCCACGGCAATGTCTTTGTTGATATTCAATGTCCCGCCCGTTATCTTGCCTATCCCCAATCGGCCCAGATAGGGAGAATAGTCAATAGAACTCACCAGCATCTGAAGCGGTGACTGAGGGTCTCCTGCAGGCGCTGGTATATGGGATATGATCTTTTCGAAAAGCGGTTCCATGGATAATTCTGATCCGGTAGATTCGGAAAGGGTGTACCCTTCCTTTGCAGAGGCCAAAACAACCGGAAAGTCAAGGATATGATCCGGGGCGTCCAGTTTGACAAACAGATCGAAGACCTGGTCGACGGTCCATTTCGGTCGCGCGGACGGTTTGTCTATCTTGTTTATGACAACAATAATGGGAAGTTCCAGCGCGAGGGATTTCTTGAGCACAAAATAGGTCTGCGGCATCGGGCCTTCCTGGGCATCGACGAGCAGAAGGGCCCCGTCGGCCATCTTCAGAACCCGCTCAACCTGACCGCCGAAATCGGCATGACCGGGCGTGTCAATAATATTGATATGGTAACCCCTGTAACGTAAGGAGGCATTTTTGGATGTAATGGTAATGCCCCGTTCCCGTTCCAGATCCATGGAGTCCATGAAGCGCTCGACAACATGCTGGTTTTCCCGGAACATCCCGCTCTGTTTGAACATCTGGTCTACCAGTGTGGTTTTTCCGTGATCAACATGGGCGATAATGGCGATGTTTCTTATTAAGTTCTTATCCATTTAGCGTCTCGATTTTAAGCATCCGGAAGGGACGGTTTATATGATTTTATAATTTTTGAAATTTTATATTATAACATAATAAATATTTTTAGCGAAAAAAATAATATCCAAATCTCAAAACCCGGGAATGCCATGAAACAGCTCCGAAAAAAGGCTTATATCCTTTTCCCAGGAGAAAATGACCTATGTCCCCGGGGAGTCCAAGGTTGTCTATCGGATGAAATACGGTGTTCCCCAGCCCAATGGTTCAACGGCCGTTGAACCGACGATGGACACCGATAATGTCGCCCACGCCGTGGTGCATATGGCAAGCCTTCCCTTGGAGAGTAATGTATTGTTTATGACGATCATGGCAACGAAAATGCCATTTGTGGGGAGAGGGTAGTTTTTTCGTTAGGCTTAAAGTATAAAGGGACCAGCCATTAAAGGGCGAGTCAAGTCAGCTCCTTATAGGTCTTAATTGCTGCTACGGTTATACACGTGATGGAGGGAATGGTGAGCAACCCCAAGGCCACGATTCCAGGCCGATTTTGAACCTTCAGCGAACACACGAAAGAGGTCAAACCCCAGTAACTGTATATGGCTAGATAAGGATAAAACTCCTGCCGATTTCCCCAAATCCTTCTCCACATATTAAACTCCTTTCTCGTTACTTTACAACGCTTTTTTATTTGTTACCAGCCCTGCGGTAGTGTGAGACCAGGGATGGCAATAACCGTATTGCTGATACTGCCCCAAATTAATAAGGTAGCAAATATCGCACTATCTACGATCAAAAGAAACCCGAGAAAATAAAGCGGTGCCCTCTTTGCCCCCCATCTTTCTTTCAGGCGAGGAAGATAGCGTTCCCATAAAATGGCAAATAAGAAGATCAAAAAGAACCAGCCCAAAAAATTGCCATGAGGAATACCTAAAATGCGGATGTGATCTCCGTTGGCCCAAACCCAGCTCATGAGTTCCGGCGAAGTTGATACCGGATCCACCCACAAATCGAGACCCATGGCGATCAGGCCACCTGCGAAAGCCCGACCCCAGAGGCCCACCTTTGGGAAAACCTTACCGGCAACCCACACACAACTGTAGGCAATGATAAACCAGCAGAGGCACACCCACGCAGGGGTCTCAATAAACCACAATCCCCCCTTGGGGAACCAATAGGTGCCATAGAACCAGTAGGAAGTCCCAAGGAATGTCGGATCCATAGCCCCACCTGCCATGGCACGACCCCACAAAATAATCATGGATTCCTGCATTCCGGTAAAGACAAATGAGCCAATCAAAAAACATGAAGCCATCCAAAAGCCATAGTGCTTGCGGGCATGGGCGAAACACAACCCTGCTCCTAAGATTGCTAAAATGTCGTAAAGCAGTAAATGAGGGATAGTACTCCCGGGAACGCCTTCGTTTCTCACTCTATCTTTTTCCGCCTTGGTCATACGGCCATAGATGCAGGTCTGCTCAAAGGCTGGCTTCTCCCATGTGGAAATATCAGTGTTACTGGGGACATTGAGTATCTGGGGTTGATAATGATGTAGACATGTAAAAAAGATGATTACCAAAACCAGCAGAGCATATGCGACATAGATAAACTTACTGTCAGACTCAAGATCCGAAGGTGTATTGATTTTCCTTTTCACACCTTACCTCCTCTTCATGAAATGGTTAGCTGCCACGCCTGCTTGTGCGTGTCCGCACGCAGACAGGTGCTCTCATGTGCCAAACAAGGGAGAACGAACGGCCATGTATTATGGCCATTACAGCAACGTAACCCTCTATTTTGGAGCCGGATGGTTCCTCCAAAGAATACATTTTGAATTACTAAATGACAAGTGCTATAACATCGTGGACACTTTATGTTTCAGCGTAGTTGATAAGCAAATTCATCTACAATTTTTGCTCTTTGACATCAATAGTTGCCACTACATACTCATATTATCTTTATGTTGACCCGGCTTACAGCGAGACCTACCCGCGCTGATTTTTTACCAAATGCTATCCTCATCCTAATGTGCTTTACAGGTGCAGGAAAGTGAAGAGCAATTAAGACCGGTTGATGTTTGTAGAAAACAAAAGGCCCAGGTTATCCTATCCTGAGCCTTTTGACATAATGAGATGATTGTTAGTCTACCCTAAGACTTTTCTGAAGAGTCCTTCTCCAATTCCTCTATACGTTTGTTAATTTCATCAAGGTCACCCCTGATGGCATCTGCCTCTGCCTTTAGCATGCTGGCCTCCTGAGCTGGACTCATGGAATAGGCTGGTCCATAAGCAGGCACTGACCATCCGGCCCTGCCAATACCTCTACCGTACCCTCTGCCCTGACCATAGCCTGGGCCAAAGCCTCTTCGCAAGCCCCATCCCCCGCCATAACCACGGCCATATCCCATGCCACGGCCATAGGGAGCCCCGTATCCTGCTCTGGCGGGGTTACAAAGGCCACGAGCCCCTCCAGTCATGGGACCTGCACCCATCGGCCCTGTTCCATCCAATCCTGGCATTTTAAACACCTCCTTTCATTTCCGTAATTATAACCTCTTACAAGGCAAAGCCCTCATGGTTTTTGCCGTTAATAACTATCTTAACAAGCTCACCACGGGACAAAAACGCCTTGTCTAACACTATGGCCTCCTATTGAAAAAAGGAAGGCCTTTCCTCCGACCACGGTTTCGGCCGGGGCCTGCACCTGAACCCCTCCCAGAACCACGGCCTCCCCCAATGCGAGGGCTATAGCCTGCCCCTGAGGAAGACGCGAAAGCACTCTCATACCGCGGTATATGAGTTGTTTCGCTTTGACCGCAAAGGCCCATACCTCTTCCTGTCATTGGACCAGCCCCCATCGGACCCGTTCCATCCATTCTTGGCATATCAAACACCTCCTTCCATCGAAAGTCGGACTGCTGAAATGTGTCACCGAACACCTGTTTTATTATGGTCACCTGCCCATAAAATAATATTTCCTTTGGTTAATGTCAAGCATTTTTTGGGCCTGCGCTCATAAAAATTTTTTTCTCGCCCACCTTTTGGTCTTCCTCCGAAATTTTTTCTTTTGAATATCTCGATATCTCAAGGCCTTTCCTTAAAAAAAGACTTATGCCATTGGCCATACGATCCCTTTAAAGAAAGACTTCAACCTCTGCCATAATGAGGGGTCAATCTTTGGTCCCGGTGATGACTAAATCTTAACCTGGCATATTCTTCGTGCGGCCAGATAGTGCTCGCCTAATGACCGCTCTTCGCTATCGAATCTCCTCTCCGGTCCACATGCGCCCATATTGGTAAAGAGGAGGATATCGCCCTTCTTAACAGGAGCAGGGCCTCTAACATAGCCTATGGTATCTCCGGGGGTCTTCTCCTGCCCATTGATTCGGCTTAAGACAGGAATTTCTTCATCTATTCTCGATAGGTCCACAATTTTATGATGAATCCCATGCAAATCATCTTTAATGGAGGGGCTCATTTCCATATTGATCCTGACATAATGTATGTTCTCATACTCGCGGGTTTCTATTACCCTTACCAACAGGACCCCAGCATGCGAAACAATATGGCGACCAGGTTCAAGCCACAGTTTGAGCTCAGGGTACATATCCTTCAGCCCTTCCAATTGCCCCCCCGTGACCGGGATATCAATAATGCCTGCTTCATGATCCACACTCACGCCCATGCCATTGCCCAGGATCAAGGTAGAAACTTCAGGAAAATGAGTGGATGCCTTGGCGAGAAACGATTGCATCCTATTTTGATCATACAAGGGCTGAAATTGGGCCCCTGCCTGGATGTAAGACCCCGATATTGATGCCTTTAATTGAGCTAAGGATTTCAAAATGGATTCGACATTCCCCCCCTGCTCCCCAGCCGAATCTATCCATACGGAGATCTCCTTGTTCTGAAAGATCTCTTGGCAGGTCTTGAGTGTTTGTGCATTCTTCACTATGACATGAGCGCCGTGATGAAAGGCGTACTCAAAATCCTCACCGCTAGCATGATCAGGCATGAATAATATTTTTCTGGGTTCGATTTCCGGGAAAAGTTCTATTATACGGGTCAGTTCATTAGGCGAAATGCATTTGAACCCGCCACCTAATTCAAAAACCTTCCTCAGAATTCTCGGGTGAGAATTTGCATGAACAGGGTAAAAGAGGGCATCGATGGAATCGAGGGCCAACAGATCAAATAGCGTATCATTGAGCGTTTCCTCATTGTACACAAAGAGAGGACAATCTTTTCCGACCAGGCTTTTCAATTCCTCTTTACGGCGATACCACCAATTATCAATAAGTCTCATCTATAAAAAAACTTCCTAATTCAGATCTCATCAGATGTGACCGTTCTGCTGTCGTAGAATCGCAAGTTGACTTCACTATCATTTCCTCTGGCCGATCGAGACGATTGACATAATACATTGCATACAGATACCGAAACGTTTCCAAAGGATGTAGATACTTACGGGCCTACGCCCGTAGTCCTCTGCCAATTTTCGATAGGGATTCCTGATAGACTGGGTCAACCATAATACTGAAATCTCCAGCGGTCTCATCAATGGGCTGACAGGGAGCCTTATTTTTGTAAGGGCTATATTACGCCTATGGGCTTGAATTTTATTGACATATGTCCTCACATGTTGATTGCCCTTAAAATCATGTCGCCTTCATGAACCCCAATATCACGCGCCAGCACACCGCATTTTACCTTCAGCAGGAAAAAAATGGGTTGGGTATCGTTAGAAAGGGTTTCGTAATTTCCCTGACCCTTACTTATGATGAATTTTGAGTCTTTAAATATCGCCTTGAACTCCTTGCTACATGTCTCTAGGATAGTCCCTGGGGCATCTGAACCCGATGAGATTATTGTGGCAATATTGCTGAGACCTGCTTGAACAGCGTCCTCGTATGTTGCATCATTTATAATAGGTGTGCCCCTGACGACATAGGTAACAGGCATTGCCATTTCTTCAATCAACACCCTGTCAAACACGCATTCCCCTGCGTTATCGGCAATGTAGAGAACTTCCTCGGCATTAAGCAGGTAATCTTTGAATTCATTGTAATCACATACCGCAAAATCCCTTTTGAGTGCTTCATCGATCTCTTTTTCTATATGGAAGTTCTTGTTTATTCCAAAATCGATGACATTGCCTGCAATAGCGATTCTTATGGCGGTAAGAAGGCCTTCATTTGACCCTTCAACCTCCTTCTTCAAAGAAGGGTACAGGGCAAGTGCCATGCTGGTACTCTGGTCCTTTATCTTCTTGTACGGGTCTGGATTATCTGTGATTTCCTTGATTTTCTGGTAAATTAGTCTGGCCGTTTCAGGTGGAGAACTTTCGAGCGGGATGTCTTTCAGCATCATCCCCACTTCATCCAACAAGCGTTTTATTTTTCTTTCATCATCGGTTGCCTCCCGGCCTGCACGGAGCGCCTGATTCAAAAAACAGGGAAAGCAGTCAAGATATGTCTTCATGTATCATCCTTTTTCGCCTTAAGGGGCTCATATATCCTTTGGACAAGAAAACGGGATTCCATGAATAAGTCAAGGGTATTTGCTACCTTTCGGTGCAAGTTCTTTTGCATGTTCACCTGTAAAGGAAAGGGGGAGACATTTACTGTCTACAGAGCTAAGATTGTTCTCCAAGAAGATGCGAGCAGAAGATTGAACCATGTTCAGTCTGCTCGTATGAATGAAGGCCCTTGAAGCCCAACGGCAATTTTCTTTAAGAATATCCAAGAGGCTATATGCAGAAAGGCCGTCGAGGTCACCTTCCAATATCAAGTGAACACTGTCGCCACTCGGGTGGACATGAATGTGAAAACTTGAGCCCATATTACCCCTTCCCGGAGGCTTACGTTGCTGCTAAATTCTGTCATCTCCTGCTCATGAGGCCCCCACTCTAAATGGATTGCAGGATTTTCCAATGGCTAGATTGCCCGTCCTGCCAGTCAATCAAATTCAAGAGCTGTTCCTGAATCTTCTGTTTTTACCATACCATCAGTTTCCAATTGAAACAGGCAGATATCTCTGCGATGGATCACCCCTAGAAACCGTTTTTTATCACCTTTTTCCACGACCGGTAGGTAAGGCAACTGATGAGCTTCCAATTGTTTCAGGGCATGGGCTAATCCATCTTCAGCATACAGTGTTTCAACATTATCGGCCACATCCTGAGCAATGATCAAGCGCGTCAGTTCCCGATCAAAAAACAGATCCCGAATAGAGCTCAGAGAAAGCATCCCAATCCACTCGTTGCCTTTACCAACAACAGGCAATGTGGTGTATCTGCTCTTTTGCATGATCTTTATGACCTTATCCAAAGTTGCATCCTGAGGTATGGTATCAATATGATATCTCATGAGATGCTTGATAAGGATAGGACCCTCGTGTTGCTTAATTTTATAGGCATGCCCTCTTCCAAACATTTCCATAAGTCGGTCACGCAGCAGGAGTAGATCGGCCTTCAATTGTTCAATTGTAACAAAAGATAACATCTTTACAATCTTAACCTCCCCTCCTCTAACAAGGCTGAGTTTGGTCAAGATGGGGCCGGCTACTTCAAATACCACAGTTGTAGCCAAGATTATCGAGAGCAAGGGCACGCCAATATCGGGCATTTCCCTGGCCGCCCACGCCGAAAGACCGATTGCAAGGCCTGCCTGGGGTAAAAGCCCCATACCCAAATAGATGCCACTCGGTATACTCACCCCTGCCCATCTCCTTCCCAGTATTGTTCCCAGGACTTTCCCTGTGGCCCTGCCAAGAATGTATATTCCGCCGGCCAGCCCCATTCCCTCTACCATTGCAATATGAAAACTTGCTCCGGAAAATGCAAAAAAAAGGGCATATAGGGGATAGTCCACATCGCTCAATCGTTTAACAGCTACTTTTGCTCTGTCACATGAATTGACCAGAAACGCACCCATTGTCAGATTCGTCAGCAATGAAGAAACAGAAAAATATAGCGACAGTCCGACTCCCAGCAGTATTCCTGCCAGGGAAACAATAAGAAGTTCGCTTTGCTCAAGGCCTCTCCGTAAATAGTAGTGTAAAAACAGCGCAATCCCGAGGCCTAGAATGAAGGGGATAAGCACCCCGTGTGCAACCTGTGAAATTGAAGCAAAAAGAGCCGAAAGCCCATTTGCACCACTCTGAGGAGCAAATGATATGGTACTGGTAGCTATCACGAAAGCGATAATGCAGAACAGATTGTTCAGGCCTATCATAGCCATAATATGGTTTGTGAGGGGCCCCTCAGAATCAAATTCTCTAATGACCAAGAGAGTGGCGGCGGGGGCTGTTGCTATGGAGAGAATCCCGAGCAAGGCAGCCATAACAAATGAGCCACTGAGAACAACGAGCAAGGAAAGAAAAACGATCGCAAACGTGACCAATATGTCGTTTAGGGAGAAAAAGGGTAGTGTTTTTTTGATCCTCCTGAATTTCTTGCTTTGAAATTCCGTTCCAATGTAAAAGGCAATGATCCCTAACGCAATTTCGGTAATAAAAGTGAAATGTGCGACGTCTTGTTTCGTTAATAAGCCTGTCATGGATGGGCCGATAAGGAGACCGGTTAATAGATATCCAGTTACTCGCGGCAGCCGAAAAAAGGACGCAACCCTGCCCCCCATAAGGGCCAGGACTAGAACTACTGCTAGCAGAAGGACGTGATTCATGGATACCCGCCAATGCCTGCCGAAATAGATCCCTTGGAACATGGAATTCAGCTATCCAGGAGATCAATGAACCCAAGGCGCCATTCATACTTCCTTTACTCAGAGACAAGGCACACACTGTTTCCCGAAAGTATAATGCAGTTCAGATGATGTTTACACTCATACGGGCCTTTTTATGCACCTGGGAGTCAACCCAAGAAAGGAGGCCAGCGCATATTGGCGCCAGAGGCCCGCCTGTATGAGCTTGGATATGGCACCCCTGGTGGCAATATTTACAAAGTCAACCAGGAGCATCATAGAGAATACAAAAAACGTGATCAGCAATGAATGCCTTATAATTGGCAGCATTTACATCTCATTGGAACCTCACAAAATGCTGATAATCATCGCGTCATGGCAGTGCCGCATTTTGGGCAGCGCTGATCGTAACAGGGCACGCCTATCTGGTGGGGGATCTTTTCACCACAATTCGGGCAGACACAATCTCCCCCAGGCCCTGCACCGAAACCGCCTTTTTGACCTCTCCCGCCTCCTCGGCCTCCCATGCCTCTTCCAGTACCGGGGCCTTGCCCTCTCGGGCCTGTTCCATCTCCTCTAGGCATATTATTCTCCTCCATTATCATTTGTTGATTGTTTTCCACCTACCCCTTGAAAGAAATACGCTTATCAGAGCTTCCTCAAAGAGCACACCTCAGTAGTCTTCCTTAAAAGACATTATAACACAGAGTATTTTGGGCCTCCTCTGCATTCCCACCAAGCCATCCAGTCAATTTGGAAAGAGAAACAACATAAAACCCATGATTTTTGAGAGGTGGAGGAACAATAGGGGCCTTTATCCGAGCTTTCTTTGTCAGCAAGCAAACCTCCTCTTTTGTCACCTTTCCTTCTACCGGCGCCCCTCTTTCCTGGAAGTCGGGCATTAGTTCTTTAAGGGCAACTGGGTCCATGATAGCTCCGGAGATACTGTGAGAACCCACAAAAGCCCCTTTTTCCAGGACAACTATTGCAATTTCTTCTAATCTTTCTCCTTCCCCCTCTTTTTCTATCTTTTCGTTATGTCTTTTTATCAAAGTTGCAAGATGTAGTGCCCCGCTCAGGCTGGCAACTCCTCCGCCCACAAAAAGGACGTCTACCTCCATGGTATCTCTTTCTTCCACTGGCTATCGCCCTCCGTCAAATAAGGGCCTCGATTTTTGGCCTGATGGTGTCTTCAGGGACGGCCCCCACTACTTTGTCTACTTTTTTCCCGTCCTTAAAAAACATCAACGTGGGTATACCCATAATGGCGTATTCCATAGCTATCTTTTGGGCCTCATCAACATTAATCTTACAGAATTTAAACTTGCCCTCATAATCGCCTGAGAGTTTTTCAACTACTGGCGAAACCATGTGGCAGGGGCCGCACCATGGGGCCCAGAAATCTACCAATACCGCAGTCTCCGATTTCAGCACCTCTTCCTCAAAATTATCTTCTGTCACCTCGTTTACCATCTTTTTCCTCCTTCTCTATTCTGTTTTAATATATGGACTCAAACTTCGGAAACAGTGATTGCATCCTGTTCACATACCTCGATGCAACTCTCGCAACCGATGCATTCCTCTGCGTTAATTGGGACGGATTTCTCATCCTGGATCTCATACACATCCACAGGGCAAACCTCTACACACTCACTACAACCAATACATTTTTCAGCATCTACTTCGGGTTTGTACATTGTTTCTTCTCCTCCATTCTTTAAATTGAAATTCATCCGTTATGTATCTGCTCGGGTTTATCTCGCTTACGGTTCAGGGTTCACGGTTGGTCTCCTTAAGCTTTTCATAGGTTTAAACTTCTACTTTGAACCCTTTAACGAGAGCAATCACACGTTAAGCAATCTGTTTGCCTGCTCAATAAGTAACGATTTGAACCGGTCCAGTGTGATGGGATACGCCTGGATGGGTATTCCCATCCAATCGGAATATCCCAGGAACTCCTCAGGTCTCTCGGCCATATACCGGTCGATGTAACCTATACCATCAAGGACAATCGCGCCTCCGGTGTGCCTCGGAAAATTCTCATTGGCGAGCCCCTTGTCCCATCCTTTAAATACATAATGTCGGAATTTTACCCAGCCCGGAGTCATCCACCAGACCTTTTCTCCGCCCGCAACCTCTTGCGCTATCTTGTCACGTTCCTCTTCGCTTGTAAGCATACCCATACAGTGGGTAGTATTGATTCTCGCCACATTGGGTCCTTGCTCTTCAATAATCTTTTTCATGGTTCGGGTGGGGTTATCTCCATTCACATAGCAAAACTTGCCCCCATAAACCACGAGGACCTTGTCCGCCTTTTCTTTGGCCTTGTTGATTCTGTAGATCAGTTGTCGTTCGAGTTCCCGTGGTATCTCGTGAAGCCCCGGTGTGTTATAGAAAACGTGTTTTGCATCCAGAAATCCCTCCTGTTGTAAATACTTGAGCTCTAAACTCAATGTACCACATGACACTATCGCAATGTCTGAAAACGATACCCGATCCATCACACTCCTCCCTTATCTGAATGTTGGAATCCCACCTCGACTGGCTTTTTGCAATCATCCGGCTTGATATCTATTCGGAAAATCGGATAGCCGAAAAGAAAGGGCGCCTTTAAGGCAATCCTGGATACACCGGCCACAGCCAATACACTTCTGGGCATCTACCTGAGCTATTTCCTCTACGGCAATTGCCCCCACAGGACAAGCGTCTTCACAGACCCCGCACCCCACGCACTTTTCTGTTTCCACAAATGCCTTCCATTGGGAAGCTGCGGGTGTCCTCCGACCGATCTGTCCGATTCGTGCTTCCAAAAAACCAAGCCTGGCCTGAATCGCCTTTGCCCTTGATTTAAGCCCCTCAATCTCTCTTGCACGGCTAATCTCATCTTTCATTTGCAGTGCCTTTCAATAATTGCGGGCAAGCTCATGCCCGCTTTGGACAGCGCTGAAGATATCCTTCACTTCACGTGCATCCCCGATTATTTCAATCTTGGAAACGGCCTTGAGGATTTCCTCATCAGGCCCCGGCGCCGGAAGCATCCCGGATGCAAGTATAACCGTCTGAAAGGGCTCAATAGACATTTCCACACCATCTTTTTCGATTTCAATATTCCGTTCCAGAAACGCCTTTACCCTTGTGTGAGGCATAATCGTAACCTTGGACATCTTATCAATCCTCATGAGAACGAGTTTCTTTGTGATCATTTCCATCATGCTCCCGATGGGATCAGTACGCTTTGTAGCTACTACCTCATAACCATCATCTCCAAGGCTTTCCGTAATTTCCAGGCCAACTCTCCCTGCCCCGATCACGAGCACCCTGTGACCCTCAACCTCTTTTCGCCCTTCAAAATATTCCAGGGAAGTCAATACATGCTGATCTGTAAGCCCTGGGATATCCGGGCTATTTTGGACAGCGCCCGTTGCCCATACAAGGAGTTCTGGCCTGATCTCCCTGAAAAAACCTGCATCCACGGCACGATTCAAGAGGATTGAAGCCCCACTCGTCTTGGCCAGCCCTTCAAGGGCTTCCAGACCCATTTTCATTTCCGCCTTGCCAGGGGCCTGCCAGGCAAGCGCAAATTGTCCACCCAGATGATCTCCTTTTTCGGCCAGAGTGACCTTATGCCCGCGTCGTGCCATGTAAAGTGCGGCGCTCATGCCGGCAGGCCCTCCTCCTGCAATTAATACCTCCAGGGGATTCGTCGTTTTTTCTAACGGAGGCAGACCTATTTCCGGATTCAGGTTGCAGCCCAAGGGCTGGCCATTTTTCAGGCGATGTAGACATCCCTGTAAGCAGTACCCGCAAAAAATGATATTATCCTTATGTCCTTCCCATTTCTCTATCAATTCAGGGTCTGCTATCAGTGGCCTTCCCAGTGCCACTAGATCGGCAAGGCCCTGGTCCACTATCTTTAGCACCTTTTCTTTTCTCCCCATCCTGCCGGCTACAATGATAGGCAAAGAGGTCTGTTCCCTAACCCAGGATAATGCCTCCCTCTGGGGCTTGTCAGGAAGGCTGCCATGGTGAAAGTACCAGGGTGGGCTAAAGCACGCATTTCCCATGCCCACGTGCATGGCCACAAATCTTTGTTCCTCAGCTAATCGTAACAGGGGCAGAAGATCTTCCCTGCTGATGCCAAACACCGGCGACATCTCATTACCGGAGATCCTGAGGATGATCGGAATATCCGGGGCCCCTTCTTTGACCTTTAAAAAGACCTGTTTTGCAAAGAGTGCCCTGTCCTGTCCAAAGCGATCATCCCTCTTGTTCAGCTTTGAGTTCAGGAATTGGGAAATGAGATAGCCGTGGCCTCCTTGAATTTCGATCAAATCAAACCCGGCACTCACGGCCTTTTGGGCTGCAGACCCGTAACCATCAAGGATTTGCTCGATTTCCTTATCTGTCAGAGCATTTGAATCCTGGCCGGTAGTTGGACAAGTAATTGTTGAAGGGGCCTTTGGTCTCCCACCAATCACCTTCGGGTTGGCTCCCGCGCCCGCATGATTCAGGTGCAGACATACTAGTCGCCCCTCTGCGTGTATAACATCCACAATCTTCTTCAGCTCCTGAGCACTTTCTGGATGGTGCACGCAAAGCTGCCTCGGATGTTCCCTTCCCTCGGGGGAAACAGCGGCAGGTTCCAGGATCAGGACCGCCGGGCCATTTCTTGCGATCTGTCTGTAGAAGCCTAATTGACGGTCTGTCACTGTCCCATCAGGGTTTCCATAACCAAGCTTGATGGGTGCAAGTACAAATCGATTTACTAGATCCAAATTGCCAAGCGTAAACCCTTTGAACATCCTTTTCATGAATGACCTCCTTTCAAATTGTGCCTTGATCAGTCCAGTATGCTCTCCAGGGCCTCGGAAAGGGCATCTTGGGGTTGAAGACCCACAAAGCGTCTGGCCTCCTTACCCTCTTTAAAGAGAACCAGGGTCGGAATGCTCTGTATTCCAAGCCTTATTGCCAGGGATTGATTCTCATCCAGATTCATTGCCGCGACTGAGGCCCTTCCCTCAAATTGTGAGGCAAGTTGCCTGATTATGGGTTCTTGTGTACGACACGGTGCGCACCAGGGTGCGTTGAAATCTACGAGGGTAACGCCTTTATTGGTTGCTTTTTCAAACTCCTCGACAGATCGCAATTCTTTGACCTCCACTCCTCTTGCCTCCTCTGCTGCCACCATTCTATGATTTCTTTGTTGCATCACCATTCGTTTGGCCCTTTCAAACTGCAAAAGTGGTAACATTTTAGCCATTTGAAATAAGGTATCGCTAAGATGGGGTGGGGGATGTTTTAGTCCAGGTAGATGTGGCAGCGATATAACTGCGGCCCTTTGTGCGCCCCGATTTATGCCGATCCCATCATTTTTTGGCGTGCAGAAAAATGTCCCTCACCCCGGCATTTTTCAAAGATCTAAAGTGTTACCAAAAGTGTTATAAGACTTTAACTTCAAGGCCCATGCCAGAAATTGTGCGAATCGTGCGGCAAGGATATCCCTATTGCCTATGGGTAAATAACCCGTGGATATACCAAGGAAACCAGGTCTGACCATAACAGGGTTTCAAGTTTGTTGACAAATGGGTATTGCGTTACTTATATTAGATTGTAACGCTACATAGCGCTACAGTAACGCTCAACCCCCAAAACTGAGGAAAAGGATATGAACGGGAAAGGCCCTGTTATGAACAAAGAAATAAATATTTTTGATGCTAAATTCGCGGGCTTGCTCTTGGACTCAATGGCTGATGGAGTTTTTACGCTTGACAGAGAAGGCAAAATAACCTCGTGGAATCCCGCCATGGAGCGTATCACCGGCTATACTGCAAGGGAGGCGGTGGGCAAGAGCTGTGTCATGCTCAATTTCAATCACTGCTTTGGGAACAGTTGTCCAACAGGATTAGGAGAATGTGGAATACATGAGCATGGCAATATTGATGGCACCGAATGTTTTCTGTGTCACAAAGAAGGCTACGACGTTCCCGTCGTAAAAAGCGCCAGACTGGTGCGGGACGAAATCGGTGCGGTCAAGGGAGTTGTTGAAACCGTAACCGATCTTACTGAGCTCGTGAACGCCCGGCGCAAAGCGGAAGAGGCCAACCGCAAACTGGCTGAAACCCATAAATTCGATAGAATCATTGGTAAAAGTCATGGCATGCAACACGTATTCTCAGCCATAGAGGCCGCTGCCGCAAGCGAGGCAACTATACTCTTGCAGGGCGAAAGTGGTACGGGAAAAGAGCTGGTTGCAGGCGCCATTCATTACAACAGCGCTCGCTCTACCATGCCCTTTGTAACGGTGAATTGCAGTGCGCTTTCAGAATCGCTGCTTGAAAGTGAATTATTTGGCCATGTGAGAGGCGCTTTTACGGGCGCGCTTCGCGACCGGGCGGGCCGCTTTGAGAAAGCGAGTGGTGGGACGATATTCCTGGATGAAATAGGAGAAGTTACACCTTTTATCCAGGTAAAGCTCCTTCGTGTACTCCAGGAACGGGAAATCGAGCGTGTGGGGGAGTCAAAAAGACAGAAGATCGATATCAGGATAATCGCGGCCACAAACAAGGACTTATTTGGCCTTGTGAGGAAGGGAATTTTCCGCGAAGATCTGTATTATCGCCTTAAGGTGTTCCCCATCAATATCCCTCTCCTGCGGGAGAGGAAAGAGGATATTCCACTCCTTGTGAGCCATTTTATCAAAGTCCAGAACAAAAAAACCGCAAAAATGATCAGTGGTGTTTCCCAGGCGGCAATGAGGATCCTCATGGATCATGACTGGCCTGGCAATGTGCGTGAGTTGGAGAATGCCATTGAACACGCCTTTGTTCTCTGCAACAGTGGGCACATCGATGTCTTTGACCTGCCAGTGGAAATACGGCAATTAGGATATCATCCCCCTATGCAAAAGGAAACTAACGAAACAAAAAACAGGGCCCACCCAGGCAAGAGGCTCTCTCGTGAGGGACTCATTGAACTGCTTAGTGAGTGTGATTGGAATAAGGCCGAAGTGGGCCGCCGAGCAGGTTTGAGCAGGACCGCCATATGGAAATATATGAAGAAGTGGGATATTCCTCTTAAACCCCCGGCCTGATCCTGGTTTCGAGCAACGATAATCTTTTCCATAAATTCTCCTTTCAGTAAGCCGGAACAAACCGTCACATGGAGCCTGTCCAGAAATGCGGGGTACCTTTCGTTCGGCCCTGGCAGGGGGCTCAAGATGAAGATAATCTTCCCTACCTGTTTTGGTCCTCCGATAACAGGAATATTTTTCCCCAGTCCTCATAATAGGATTGACTTTTCATTAAAATTCATATATAATTCCTTGAAATTCTTCATATTTTAGGTAAACATTAACAAAAAGAAAGGAGGGCACACATCTGAGTGTAAAAGAGAGGCTTTTTACATAAACCATTCAAAAGGAGAATTGATCATGAAAATAAATTCAAAGAAAATTTCAACATTTTTCTTCCTGGGCGTGTTTTTGTTTACCCTGCTTTACATTGCACCTATCGCATCGGCGGGTTTTTTTGCGGACAGGGTCAAAGTGATGACCCGCAATCTGTATCTGGGTGCAGATATTTTCAAGGTGATCGATGCTGCAGAGAATCCTAATCCCGCACTCGGCGGGTTAGACGTTCCCATTGCGGTTGCGACACTTTTCCAGACGGTGCAATATACAAATTTTCCTGAACGCGCTGAAGCAATAGCAGACGAAATTCTGATTCACAGACCGCAACTTGTCGGCCTGCAGGAAGTCTCAAAATGGTACATCCAGTCCCCTGGGGATTTTGTGTCCGGAGGACAAACCCCGGCTAATGTTATTGTCTATGACTATCTTGAAATTCTTATGAATGCATTAGCGGCACGTGGATTGAATTATCAGGTTGCTGTTGAATCAACAGGGAACGCCGACGTGGAATTGCCCATGCTGACTGGGTTTACTGAGCAAGGAATCCCTACCTTTGACGATTTGCGCCTGGTTGATCGCGACGTCATCCTGGTACGTGGAGACGTTGACGCCTCGAATCCGACGGCAGCAAACTACACAATCAACGCGAGTGAGACTATTGCAGGCACTACGCTTGAATTTACCCGCGGCTGGGTTGCCGTAGATGTTGATGTTAGAGGCGAAAGCTACCATTTCGTTAACACACATCTTGAAGTTCGCAGTGATCCGGCAAGCCCCTTTAGACTGGTCCAGGCAGCACAGATGCAGGAGTTATTGACTATTCTCTCTTATGAGCCCAAACCGATCATCCTGGTCGGCGATTTTAACAGCTCACCGACAGATGTTCCAGGCTATGCGGAACATCCTGTTTACGGGCTATTGCCGTATGTGCCACCATATATGCAGGCAACAGATCCAGCGTATGGCGGGAATTATCTGGATGCCTGGGATCTGATTTTCTGGCCGAGAGACGGTTTCACCGACGGCTTCAACGAAACCGTTGATGATCCAAACGCCCAGCTTACCTCACGTATCGATCTCGTCTTACTGCTCCCACAAGATAAAGTAATAAAAAGAGTCTCAGCCATAGTTACAGGTGATAATGAATTCAACATGACTCCCAGTGGTCTGTGGCCATCTGATCATGCCGGAGTAGTTGCAAGGATAGTCTTTGATAAATGATGACTGACCACGGCCAAGATGAAGCGGCTGAGGCGATGTCAATGAATTCGCCTCAGCCTCTTTTATTTGGTTAAACACCCAATGCAAGCCTGTCCAAGATAACATTTTACTCTCTCCTCAGCATTGCCCCCCCGCGGCCGCCATGGCCTTTGGCCTCGCAAAGAAAGGGCGTTATGGGACTCCAGGAAATAGTTTTGGAAGACAACTGTAAATCCTTGGCTTAGCCCTTAGGACGGAATGGGGGACCTGCGGGAAGGTCTTCCAGGCAGTGGGTGTTGCTATGCCCCCTAGGCTTCTTGAGATATGACGTATGTCAAAGAGCGACGGGCAGTGCCAACAACTTTTTTGGAACTGTTCAAGATCAGTTAGAAAAAGCTTGTTTTTACTCCTTGAGAAGGACATAATGCGGCCTGAAGTTTGCCCGCGGTGGATTACCGTTAAATGTTACAAGACGGAAGGAGAGACCTTATGAGCAATAAAGAGATCCTGTGCTGTTATTGTGCAGGCAACTGTCCGGTTGGCACAATCAACGACCATTCCGGCCGTACAAGTACGAATCTCGCACACGCTGTTATTTGACACATCCTTTCTTGTTTATGTTAGGCAGGATGGAACATTATGGCCTTCTGCTCGTAATATTCTCTAAACCCTATATTTCTATAATTTTGTGAAAGGAGCTTTGGTAAGAAAAGAGAATGTTTTCATTTGTGGTAAACCTGATCAAAGAAATTTCTATTCTTTACTATGAGGCCGCCATTTACATCCTATTCGGTTTTACCTTGGCGGGTCTGATCAGGGTCTTCTTCCGATCCAGTACAATACATAAGTACCTTGGCAAGGAGAAATACAAAGCCATTTTTCGTTCTTCCCTTTTCGGAATCCCACTCCCCTTATGTTCTTGTTCGGTATTGCCCACCGCTATTTCCCTACGTAAGAGTGGCGCCAACAAAGGAGCCACAACCTCTTTTCTTATCTCCACACCGGAGGTCGGTATCGATTCAATCATGCTTACTTACGGCTTGATGGGCGGTGTTATGGCATTTTTCAGACCCCTGGCAGCTTTCCTCACTGCTATTACAGCCGGCTTTTTTGTTCAGTATTTAGAAAAAAAGACCGAAGATTTACCCGGCGAAAGGACGCCAGAATTCACAGGAGCAGTTGAAGATGAAAAGGATGACGGGAAGCTTGCCGAGGGAGAGGAAGCCTTCCGTAATTTCCGGCAGATGTCCTACGCCGATATGAAGGCTCTGTGGAAAAAAAGCTTTGGCTACGTTTTTGGTGATCTTTTTTATGAGATTTCATGGTGGTTGACCTTCGGCTTCGTCCTTGGAGGAATTATTACAGTCGCTATTCCGGATGTAATTTTCACCAAATTTCTGAGTGGTAATTTCGCTCTTTTTATCATGCTGATAGTCGGAATTCCTATGTATGTCTGTGCATCTTCGTCCACGCCGATCGCTGCTGCCATGCTGATAAAAGGGATGAGCCCCGGAGCTGTGATTGTCTTTCTCCTGGTGGGTCCCGCTACCAACCTGGGAAGCATCATGATCCTGAAGAAATTCTTGGGGAAGCGGAGTCTGATTATTTATCTGGTCACTATTGCGGTGATGACCCTTTTGTTCGGTTTTTTTCTCAATGCACTCTATCCTGGGAATACCTTTCCGGTGAAAAAACTCATTAGTCCGATAGAGAATGAGAAGTTAAGCTACGTAAAGCTTGTTGGTTCCATTTTACTATTTGTACTTATTATCAGAAGCTTTATTAAGAGTCCGATTCCTCATGAATGGATTCGTTACAATGATTTTCTTTACAACCTAACGCATTTTAAATTTACGAAATATAACACTACCGCTCTGATTGGTTTCTTCCTGCTGATCTCCTATCTTTCCACGAGCTTCTTTGTGGTACAGCCTGGGCAACTGGGCTTTGTCCTCCGGTTCGGCAGAATTCAGAGAGCTCATCTGACACCAGGGATCTATCTCCACCTTCCTTATCCCATAGACAAAGACGATGTGTATCCGGTCGCCAAAATAAGAAAGATCAACATAGGTTTCGTAGGGGAAAAGGGAATTGAGGGGGCGGTTTACCAACAAGGAGGAGAAAAATACAAAGAGGTGCTTTACATCACGGGGGACGAAAATATAATCGATCTTAACTATGTGGTGCAGTATGATATTCGGCCGCAAATGGCCTTCAAAAGCTTCTATCTTATTTCTGAGCTGGATAATACCATCAAATCGATTACGATCGGAAACATGATTAAAACAATCGGAACCTATCCGATTGATGCAGTGTATACGACGGAAAGGTCGGTTATTGAAGAGAGGGTTAGACAATTGGTTCAGCAAGAACTGGACCATCTGGAGATGGGGGTACGGATCCTCCAGATCAATCTGGTTTATGTTCATGCTCCGAGTAAGGTCCATTATTATTTTCGCGATGTGGCCAGCGCCCAGGAGGATATGAACACTTCCATTAATCTGGCCGAAGTTTATGCCACTGAAAAGGTTAATCTGTCCAAAGGCAAGGGGAAAAAAGTTATTAATGAAGCCGAAAGCTATAAGCAGGCTATGATCTTTGGTTCACAGGGAGAATCAAAAAGTTTTGAGCTGCAGAGGCGCAATTTTATTCTGGCCCCTGAGCTGACCAAGTCCCGTCTTTACCTTGAAACTATGGAAGAAATTTTGCCGGGTTTACGTAAATACATTAAACCGCCGGAAGGAAAAATAGATAACATAGATATCTATATGTTGGATCAAAACATTCTTCCCGGAAGCATTGTCTCCCCGGAAAAGAAAGGCAATAAGGAGAAGACGCCATGAAAAGCCGATTGAAAAGAGTAATTCTGGCCCTTGTCTTGATACTGCCCCTCATTATCATTACACAGTTGATCTGTTTCGTGGTTGATGTCCAGGAGACCGCGGTTGTAACCCAGTTCGGTAGACCTATCAAAACCATTAAAGAAGCAGGGCTCTATTTCAAAATCCCCTTCGTTCAACGGGTCAACAAATTCGATAACAGAATCTTGCTCTATTACGCGCCGGAGGCAGAATACCTGACTAGGGATAAGAAAAATATCTCTGTCTCCTCTTTCATCGTCTGGAGGATAGACGATCCTTTGAAGTTCTGGCAGAGTGTCAACTCTCGGGCCAACGCCGAAACAAGGCTTGCAGTAAATGTTTCTTCAGCTCTTGGAACCGCTCTAGGGAATAATAAATTCCAGACTTTGGTCTCTCTCAATACAGATGAGACTCGCTTTGATGATATCGTCCAGACCGTCTTTGAACAAAGCTACAATATCGCAAAAGCACAATACGGTATCGAGATTCTTCGGGTCGCAATCAGCAGACTTATGTATCCAGACCAGAATCTTGAGAGTGTCTATAAAAGGATGACCGCCGAACGCCAACGGATTGCAAAGAAATACAGGTCCGAAGGAGAAGAGCAGGCATTAAAAATCAGGGCTGAAGCCGACCGAGAGGCTAATATTATTATTTCCGAAGCGAAAAGACAGGCAGAGATCCTCAAGGGCGAAGGCGAAGCGGAAGCGACAAGGGTTTATGCAGAAGCAATCCGTGAGGATCCCGAGTTCTATAAATTTCTTCGTACTTTGAGCGCTTACCGGAAGATTCTGGATAATAGGACAACAGTTGTTCTTCCCGGTGATTCGCATCTGATGAAGCTGCTGAATGAGGGGCCGGAAATCAAATGAAACAGCGAATCGTCTTCCAGATAGTAATGGTGACACTCGTGGCGATCCCGGTCCTCTTTTATCTTCTAAGCGGTGTTTATTTCGTCGCGCCTGACGAAGAAGCTCTGGTAAAGCGATTTGGCAGGGTGTTCCAGGAAGGCATTACACCGGGTATCCACTACAGACTTCCCTACCCGATAGAAAAAGAATATAAGTTCAAGTCCAAAATTGTTTATAAGATGAGTGTCGGGTACCGTATAATCGACGAAATTAATAATGTTCCTCCGAAGGAGGAAGAAATGCGGTGGCTTACCGGTGATACCAATGTCATTAATGTCAGGCTGCTAATCCAGTATACCGTCACGAGACCTGCTTACTACTTGTTCGCCATGGAAAAGCCCAATATTTACATCAGGAATGCGGTGGAGAGTCTGCTGACTAAGATAGCGGGCTCAACTGGGATAGATGAACTTCTGACAATAGGAAAAGGTCGGCTGACCACTATGATCATGCAGGGGACCCAGAGACTTTTGGATCAATGTAAAACCGGGATCAGTGTCGCCAGCATTGGTATCATTGCAATCGATCCGCCACAAAAGGTTATGGGTGCTTTCAAGGATGTTTCAGACGCCAAATTAGATCGCGAGAAAATAATCAATGACGGCCAATCCTATGCTAATGAGATAATTCCTCGAGCAAGGGGAAAGGCTCAGGTTGTTTTAGAGAACGCGAGGGCTAAAAGAGAAGCGAGAATTCTTGAGGCACGGGGAGCGACAGAAAGGTTCCTTAAGGTCCTTAAGGAGTACAAACAGGCACCGGCATTGACAAAGGAGAGGATATACCTGACGGCCATGGAGGAAATTCTGCCCGGCATGATAAAATACTTCATCGATATCGCTCCGAGAGAAAGAACGAATCTTAAAATCTTCGAAACGGGAAATAAGGTCAAACAAATTGGAAGTGAAAAGTGATCGTCCATTGATAAAGGGATGGGACGGGGTATGGCCAGGCCATTGAGAATGGAAATACCCAATGCGAACCTGTCCAACATAAAACTATATGTCGCCCGTACTGGTATTGCAAAAACCTGGTTAATTCAACTCCCTAATAACGGGCATATATCAATTGAGCGCTTTGTCTCAATTGGAGAAGTATGCTATTATTTATTTAAAGCGGGCCACGTGCCCTGCAAGTAGCAGAGAAGCAATCAGGAGTTGAGACCATGAGCACACCACAGAGGCGTTTCCTCGATTTGAAAAGGCCCATCGATTTCATAAGGCGAGATGTCTGGCGAATCCGTTCGGGCACCCTTTCACGCAATAGGTCTTTCTTTCTCAAGCAACTCAGGATTATTATTCTGGCATTGCGCGGATTTGGCGAAGACAAATGTAGCCTTCGGGCATCCGCGTTAACGTTTTACTCTCTCCTCAGCATAGTCCCCGCGGCCGCTATGGCCTTTGGTGTCGCAAAGGGCTTTGCCCTGGAAAAGCTCCTTCAAAAAGAACTTCTTGAAAGATTCAGAGGGCAGGAAGAGGTTGTCTCCAGGGTTATCGCGTTCGCTCAGACTATGCTCGACCAGACAAAGGGCGGCCTGATAGCCGGCATAGGTGTGGCGGTCCTCTTCTGGCTGATCATCAAACTGCTCTCAAATATCGAAAGCTCCTTCAACGACATCTGGGGTGTGACACAACCCAGGACGTTTAGACGGAAGCTGAGTGACTATCTTTCAATTATGCTGGTCTGCCCTCTGCTCTTTGTAATGTCGAGCAGCATTACTGTATTTATCAGCACCAAAGTCACCCTTATCACTCGGGAAGTTGCCCTCCTGGGTGCCTTCAGCCCAATTATCTCACTATTGCTGAAAACCTTGCCATACTGCGTTACCTGGCTTCTGTTTACCTTTGTCTATATTTTTATGCCCAACACAAATGTACATTTTCGATCCGGACTCGTGGGCGGTCTTGTTGCGGGTACAATTTATCAGGTTGTTCAGTCGGTCTACATAACATTCCAGGTCGGAGCAGCAAAATACGGTGCCATCTATGGAAGTTTCGCCGCATTACCTCTATTCTTAGTCTGGCTCCAAATGAGTTGGCTAATAGTTCTTCTCGGCGCCGAGATCTCTTTTGCCTCCCAGAACGTGGAAACATATGAGTTTGAACCCGATTCTCTGCGTGTGAGTTTTTCCCTCAAGAAGTTACTAGCCCTGGGAATAACCAATCTCTGCGTGAAAAACTTTTGTAACGGTCAAAGACCCTGGAGTGCAGAACAGATTTCCCATGCCCTGGAAAGCCCCATCAGACTTGTAAACCGATTACTTTTTGAGCTTGTGGAAGCTCAGGTGCTCTCTGAGGTGAAGGAAACGAACGATGGCCAGCCCCTGTATCAACCCCACCGAAATGTTGACATGCTAAGCATAGACTATGTTCTAAGGGCATTAGAAAGACTTGGCTCCGATGACATACCAGCATCCCGGTCAAAAGAATTAACCAAGATCTCTGATTGTCTGAAAGAGTTCGAGTCTATCATAGAAAGATCTGAAGCAAATCTGCTTTTAAAGGATATATAACTGTCCAACTGAAAAATACAAGGCCCGACATGTCATATGATCGATAATGCCATGAGATATACACGTTCTGCACAAGTGCCCCGTGTTCTCTCACTGTTGCTCTTTAACCTCTTCCTCCTCGCTGCCCTGATCCTTGCAACACGCCTTGCAACATTTCTTCACGAATTTGTTGGTCACTCCTTCATGGCTTCAATCTTTGGGGCAAAGATAACCGGCATCCAGGTCAGTCTATTGGGCGGAGGGCATGCCTTTTATGAGCTTCATAAGAATCTGGGTCCTGGACCGCGCTTTTTGATCGCCTTTGGAGGAATTTTAATCAATCTGATCTCGGGCACAGCGGCCCTATTCTTAGGTGGAAGGCTCGATAAGGGATCACCCTGGGGCTTCTTCATCCTTCTTTTCGGAATAATCAGCCTGCTGGGTTCCTTGGCATACACAACCCTTGGCTTCTATTATGAATTAGGGGACCCCATATCCTGGTTGCAGACGCCGTCTCCCCGTTTAAAACGGCTTTGGATTCCCTTCCTGGCCGTGTCCCCTTTTGCCAGCTTTTATGTGATGAAACCCTATGCAGACCTGAATGAAGTCTGGTATCCAGCAAGGTCCTATTTTCAACGCGCTTTCACCATTCTGATGACTTTAGGGATAACCGGATGTATGTATGGGGCCCTTTTTGTTTTGACCTCCCAATCATCAATTGCGTGGGATTCACCCACTCTTGCCCATGAACGGGCGGTCCAGGACATCCGGGAAGCAAAGAAAAAGGCACAATATGAAACTCTTCGAGCGAAATATCCTGAATTAACCAATGAGGAGGTCCGCATTATGGCTGAAAAGACGCGTATCATTATAAGGCCCGAAGAAGTACCGAAGAAATTTCCACTAAAACCTGTTATTGCCTTTCTGTATCTGGTTGGAGGTATGCTCGCATCCTTAAATGTGAAAGAGCAAGTTCCGAGTTCTTCGAAGCAAATATCTCTCCAGGCCACGCTCTTTATCGTTGTCCTGGCAGGGTCTCTATTGGTGTACCTCGCGTGGACAGGGGGATGGGTTTATGGATCTGCGGCGAGACCGGTTATGGAGTTTGTCCGGTAATTACACTCCATCGGGTGAAGCCTATGATACCCCTATTTGCACAATATCCTTTATTAAAGGAGAGAGTTCCTTATGTCCCGTTGGGAGAGTTCCCCACTCCTATAAGGCATCTCAGCAAATTAGGAAAGAAGATCGGGACTGACTATCTATATTTGAAACACGATGGACTAAGCGGCGCGACGTATGGCGGAAACAAAATACGCAAGTTGGAGTTTCTTCTGGCTGATGCCCTTCACAGAAGGGCAAAAGAGGTCCTAACTTTTGGCTTTGCAGGGTCTAACCACGCCCTTGCCACTGCCGTCTATGCCCAGAAACTAGGACTCAAATGCATATCTATACTTTTGGCCCAGCCAAATGCCCAATATGTTCGGCGTAATTTGCTCTTGAGCCATGTTTGCGGCACCGACATTCACCATTATAAGAATCAAACCGCAGCGTATGTACCAACCCTTATAAGGCTGTTTGGTCTTTTCTTGAAACACAGAAAATTTCCATACGTCATATCGCCCGGAGGATCATCGCCGCCGGGGGTAATAGGGTATGTGAACGCCGGTTTTGAACTCAAAGATCAGATTGTAAACGGACTTATGCCTGAACCTGATCAGGTTTTTGTTCCCCTGGGCACTATGGGAACTGCAGTCGGCCTGATGATCGGGCTCAGGGCCGCCGGGCTGAAGACTCGCGTTGTTTCTGTCCGGGTGGTTGAAGAGAAATTTGGAAATAAAGAGAAATTTGTCAGGCTTTTCAAGAAAACACTGGCGCTGATTCTCTCACTGGATCCCTCTTTCCCACAGATCGAAATAACCGGTGACGAAGTCGAAATCATACATAATTTCTTTGGAGAACAATATGCACGCTTCACTGATCAAGGAATGGCAGCGGTAGACCTTGTTGCAGAATCCGAAGGTATCCGGCTGGACGGCACTTACACAGGCAAAGCCATGGCGGCACTTATAGATCGAGCAAAAAGGCATGGTTTAAGAAATGAAGTGATTCTGTTTTGGAACACTTACAACGCCCGAGCCTTCTCCGATGCAATAAGAGGATTCGATTATCACCGGATGCCACGCCCTTTGTACCACTATTTTGAAGAAGACGTACAGCCACTCGATAAGCTCTATTCCGACTAGTATTGCGCCACTTGATGGGCATAACG
>CAYYPQ010000038.1:0-33452 GCA_964473615.1 uncultured Desulfobacteraceae bacterium | reverse complement strand
ACGTGAGGGCACTGCCGTCCCTCTCAAAAAAGCGAAAAATATTTTACGTTATCAAGACTTCGTCCTATGCGTGGGTATTAATGTCCAACCATGCCCATTTTCTCTTCAGAAGTGTAAAAAAAGTACCAGTTGGGCAGGAAAAACTGATTTTAGAACCGTTTCAAAACCATTGATACTGGTTCGACAATGAGGAAGGTGGAGGGTAATCGAGTAGCTGGGGGATGTTATCCGCAAAAAACGTCCAAAGAACAGCATATGTAAGTTTCTCTGTATACCAATCAAGCACTTCACACATTGATATAGAATAGATGAAAAATAAGGGGCCTACCAAAGTAACGACTTCTGCTATTAGTCATCAGCCAAAGCATACTCCGAAAGGTTATGAATAGCATTACAATCTTATACTCTGAAGAGGCCAGATTTTTGCTTTAGTTTTTCGTCATTCTGGTTGGAATATCTGCCATATACATGCAATGAATCGACTCCATCAAATCTACAGGTATCCATGCCATCCTACAACATACGCAAATACTGCGATACCTGCTAGAGATCACAGCCTTACCCAAACCTGTGATAAGAGAATAATATGCCATAGAAATCATGCCTTTTGAAATCTGAGGTAGCTTGCCAAAGGTGCTTCCCAAACAAGCTCTTGCCGTTTTGAAGATACCCTTTGTGTACTACAGGATTTCAGGGAATTCGAATGCTGATCTGAATAGCAGTAGTTGAAAGTTTTGGGTTGAAAGACATGACCGCTACATATTGAGATACTCGAAAGAACTTTTCAATGAAGTTCAGCCATTTCTGCCTCAGCCTTCTCCACCCATCCATCAGCACCGCAGTCTTTGTAAATTTCGATTGCTTTGCTTAGGCTTTCTTTGGCTTTTGTTTCGCCGCCATTTCTTTTATACGATTCAGCATAAAGAACATAATCCTGGACCAAACGAAACATCATACCATTATTTTTGTCAGCTTCAATGGCTTTCTTGATCCAGTCCTGCGCCTCAGGCATATAGTGATCATTAATATTTAATAGAATTTGACCGATATACCTTGGCATCCAACCAATCTGACGTAACAAAAGATTTAAAGGCCCTTTTTTTCTAATAAGTAAAGTTCATATATGTCATTAAATTTGAATGTAGACCTGAATACTTTTCGATTCAAGGGACTGCGGGAATAAAAATAGAGGCCACACGGTTCAAGAGAATCAACAAGTCGCAGCTTGGTATAATTATCGATTAGAGCATAGTGAACACGATTTATTTTATTTTTAATTGCATAATTAAGTGAAGCCACAATTACGCGTTCATAGACAAAGGTTTTTTGTGAATAATTCCGATTAAACCCACCAAGGACTCCTCCCATAACAGAACCAGAGACTTGAAATGTATGGAACCCAACAATTCTGTTATCAATGCGAATACAAATATGAACGTATTTTTTTGAATTGAAGACTTCGGTTTTAAAAATGTTATCCTCAAAGAATTTTTGAGAAGGAGTGTTAATTCTGCTTTCTCTAATTGAGCAATCAAGGCAGTCCTTCATCTGATCTTGATCAATATCCGATATGGGGCCAAGCTGAATATCAGTTGTAATAATGCTTTTCCTTCTTTTTAGATTTTTTTTAAGATTTCGATGTTCATTAAGATATTCAGATATATCTTTATATCTTGTCGCATCAAGCCATGATTCGGAAGAAGAAGGGTATTTTTCAAAACCTGCCATTTTATAATGACCATCGTTTACTGATGTATCAAGGATAGAAATCATATCTGCTTCTTTTTCCTTCTTTAAATAAGTTAGAATAGCTTTCATGACTATATCTTCTATCTCGAGCGCCCTGTAAAAAAAGGGCCGGGTAATATTTGAGGTGACTAAATTGCGAAAAGATATGTAGACGCAGTTATTAATAAGTATCGATAGAACTGAGAATAATTTGTTTAAGAATGCGTATTTTCTAAGCCTTGAATAAGAAGTTCGCAGATCAAATGGTTTAATCTTTAAAAAAAGTCCAAGACCTATTAATTCATCATCCAGATATACCTTCAAATAAAAAAAATTTACATTGGAAGTTGAACGGACAACCCATTCATCAAAGAGATCCCAGATATTATGGGACAGATCCTGATGTTTGAGATAGCCGGAAAACACTTTCTTCTCTTCTTCTGACAATGATATATCTTTTTTGCAATACACATTATTCATAATGACATAGCCCTTTTGTATGCCTTCAGGTATATGCTTTTGTTAAGAGGTCTTTCTGATATTTCAAAAACTTCTGAACACGTTGAGGGTAAGAAATTTTTAGGTAGATAGAAAAGACTGTTTGCTTAATAAATCCCCCTTCTTTTTCATAGTCAACGATATACAATCTGCCGTCTTTTTTTAAAACACGATATATTTCCTCTAAAACTGTGATCATTAGATTGTAGTCCATGTCATGAAAACCAAATGAAACTGTAACAACATCAAATTTCTTGTGTTGAAAACCCATATTTGCAGCATCCATTTGATGAATGAAAACATTTTGTACACCTAGCTTGGAAATCTTTTTTTTAGCCACAGCAAGCATATCAAGCGATAAATCTATGCCGATAATAATATTTTTGGTTTCAGCGATTGGGATGGAGCCATTTCCAGTTCCGAAACAAACATCCAAAACGCGCAGATTTTTATTTGGTATTTTACTAGCTAGTGCTTTCCGGGGGTTTTTTGCTTTGCTAAAGAGAAATAAAAATTCATATAAATCGATAAATATAGAGAAAATTTTGTATTTACGTTGCATTTTCAGTATATAGTTAGGCATAGCCTTTGTATTTGGATTCCTTTTTTGCGATTTAGATCAAGGAATTATATTCAACTCAGCAGTTTTGTAATAATTTTTAAAAACCCTGTCGCTCATGGTGTTATCAAATCTAGAAAACTTTCGGGCCTCTGAAACTAATGAAGTATAGCTGTAGCCGCTATAGACGATTACCCAAGATAGGCCATCATACTGACTACGCTTTTACGAGGCATAACCCTAACCAAGCCGGTCATTATCGAATTTGTACACCCGGAAACTACTGTGGGGCTACTACGTTTTTCCAGGGCATCCATAGCCACTTCAACAACTTCTTCTGGAGTTTGTGTGATTGCAGAAGGCGGACGATTTTCTTCGGTTCCTCCTGACCGTTGGTGAAAATTTGTCGAAGTTAGTCCTGGACACAAGCCCATTACATAAACGTCTCGTTTTTTTTGTTCGTACCAAAGTGATTCGGAAAATGAGGTAACAAAGGCTTTGGTGGCTGAATACAAACCGGCGGCTGGCATTGGCATAAACGCCAAGGCTGATGAGACATTGATGAGAGCATCATCTTGCTGAGCTTCTCTGAGAAAAGCATATGAAAGCGCTACGACCGCATCGCAATTCAACCGGGTCATGGATTGGAGTTTGGGCAAGTCGGCTTTATAGAAGGCGCCATAAATACCAAATCCGGCATTGTTAATGAGCAAATTAAAGCGATTCTTAGTAAGTTCGGCAGCAATTTTGTCAGTTCCCTTTTGAGTTGATAAATCAGCCACTTTATATGTGTGGTCGCTTGAATTCAATTCTCGCATCAATTCTTTAAGGCGTGCTTCGTTTCGAGCCACTGCCGTAACGGCATATCTTTCTGTGGCCAACCTTTTAGCAAAGGCCCGTCCTATTCCTTCACTAGCTCCCGTTACAAGCGCTTTTCTTTGCTTTGCCATAGTATCCTCTCATATGTAAAATAATAGTGTTATTGATCGCTCTATCAATATATTTCTCCGTCAAGAAAGGTGGTTGTCCCAGAAGCTAACATCATATATTATGAAGACTCTTCTTTTTGAACAAACACCTCGCCACTAGATATTATGCATTGGTGATCCAAGAAGTAAAAGTGGGGCCTGATCTTGACATGGGACAGCCCTCTTGTCCCATGTCAAGATCAGCGCCCCATGTTCGCCTATTCCTCATATTCCTCATAGTCACGATATTGGGGCGGGGACTCTCCCGCTTTTTTGACGATTCTTGGATACCCTTTTGAGTCTTTGGTGTCATATATCTTTAAAAGCGTCACCTCGTGCCACCAATCATCCCCGTAGTCGAACAGGTAATAAAGCTTGCCCTTTTCATTTAAGCCCAGGGTTCCAATCTTGGGCTTTTTTGCGTTATGTTTCTCTTTGTACCCAAAGAATGAATCTTCCTCCCCCATGGCAAGAGGGTGAGCGAAATCAGGTGAGTCGTATATCCTTTGAACACTCGCTGTCGCTTTCAATGTCAAAAAAAATGAATATAGATGTTCGTCAAAGCGGTCAAAGGCGTAAAAAATCGTCTTGTGCAGATCACAGCCTCACCCAATCCTTTGATAAGAGAATAATATCCTATTGATGACATGACTATGTGCTGGGGGGTCGCCTATGACAACAAGACAACTAATTAATATGATGATATTAAGCCCCAAAAACCGCTCATTCTTTGGGTGTGAACCATCATTCTTGATATCAAAATGGACGTTTTAAGGCTGCACTAAGAGAATGCCAAGGGCGAATCCTCATTCCATACCCGGCTATGTGTGGCATATTACGCATGGTTTGTAACCTTTACTTGAAGCTCAGGTCCACACGGCTGTCTTTTAAATTCTCAATCTTTTCCGGCGTCAGCGCTTCAGGTTCGGTCAAGAACAGTCTCTTAGGTTCCACCTTCCTCTGGCCTAATATATAGTTTTTCACTACTTGTGCCCGTTCATTCGCCAAAGACCATAGATCGTCGTCTGTGATCTGGATGTTTTTCAGAATCAGCGCCTCCATTTCAGGCACCGGGATGTTCTTGGTGATCCCAAGGATATTCTTGGGCTTGTTGAATTTCCCGGCATAATAAGCCATTTTCAGATATTTCTCATACTCTTCAGGTGCGATCGTTACCGAATCCACTGAAACAGGGGCGGCCTCTTTTTTCTTCATCTTCTTTAATTTCTGGGCCTTGATCTGTTTGTTAAACCGGTATGAAATCAGCCCCTGCCTGTCTTTTTCAATATCCGCAAACCCGGTAACTTCCAGTTGCAGGCCCGGGCGTTCATAAAGGGCCTTTACCAGCGTATCCAGCTTTGACTTGTCCGCGTCCGTCAACTCAGCACTTCCGGCATCAAATTCAAAATGACTTAAATCTTCATCGCGGCCAAACGCGGCACTTATCAATGAGAAAGGAGAGGTGGCTGCCTTGACCAGGATGTTCTTGATCATTTTCAGGATGATCCCGCTTACGCTGAATTCCGGGTCGTCGATGCGGCCGGTTACAGGCAGACGAAGAACGATTTCGCCTCTCCTGTCTTTCAGCAGGGAAACCGCCAGTTTAACCGGCAGGTTCGTGGAATCTGGACTCTCGACGCTCTCACCGAAGTCGAACTGATCAATATAAATGTTGTTGGTTGAATCCAGGTTTTCCTGGTCAATACGATAACTGAGGTCCAGGGAGAGTTTTCCCTTCTGTATTTTGTAACCGACGTATTTTCCGGAATATGGGCCGACGGGGCTCAGGTCCATGTCCTTGAGCCGGACCTTCAGGTCAACAAAGAGGTCTTCCATGAGCGGATTAATGGTGCCTGTGATCTCAAGCGGGGCGTAGCCGTTAAGTTTGCCTCTGAAGCGTACATCGGCCCTCTGGGACTCTTCGGATATAAGGCCGCTCACAGTGCCTTGAATGCCCACCAAGTTTGCCGAATAGCTCGGGGTGATGGAATGGTCCGAAAAACTGATTTTACCGTCCTTGCAGGTGATCTTTCCTATATTGATCGGGACCGTGCCTGTACCTTTAGGTTCAGTAGTCTTCGGGGCCGGTTCCGAAGCCTTATGAGACCTTTTAGCTTCAGTAGTGATGATATTCTGGAGATTCAGAGAACCGTCTGCATTGACGACGATACGGCTGTCAAGGTCTTTAAGAGCGATCTCATCAATATTAACATACACGGGCGAAATCCCCACATCGATCCCGTTGACCAGGAGCTGTTTCCATTTTACTAAATCGTCGGCCTGGATATTGTCCTTTGTGGTAAAATCGGCCACAGTGGATCTTCCCCGGTATTTAGCCTGAAGGCCAGGTGCTTCGGTCTGAGACAGAGAGAGTTTGCCTTTGGTGGAAAACTTGCCATCGGAGACAATGATCTCGAGGATGCCGGCAAGAAAAGGCTGAAACCACGCCAGATTCAGATCACTGATTTCGAGCTGCAGATCAGCAACAAGCGGATTGATGCCGAATTCGCCCCGGGTTCCTATAGAAGCTGCTTCGTTCAATTTGCAGGACAGATCAATTTTTCCCTTGGCGTTGGTCTTGGTGGAGATGTCCCGGCCTTCGAGGCCGATTCCACCCAGCGTCAGGTTCCCGTCATGGTCGGACGCCAGATTTTTGCCCTGGACAGTGAAATTCTTTATGGACAATTTTTTTACAGTGGCCAGCCAGGGCAGCTCATTTTCAACGCCGGTGGAAGGCTTATCTACCGCGTCCCGGGAACCGGCAAGGGTTTGAATATTCAGATCTCCGTTTTTCAGCCTGCTGATCAGCAGGAAACCCTGCTCACCTGAAATCTTTCCGACTGTAAATTGCCTTCGTGCAGTATCAACGGATGTATCCATGATAGATAATGCCGGAAGTTTTAAGATATCGGTTTTCTCAGGGGCGTCTGCACCTTGGATTTGAAAAAAATCTGATAAAGACACCCGACTACCATCCAGCCGGATTTCGTCGATGGCCAGGGTGAGAGGTTTAGTTTCCTCGGCCCCGGAGGCGGTTTCTTCAGTTTCAGCAGCCGGAAACAGAGAGTGAATGTTGAGCATTCCGGCTTTATCACGTGTGATGTTGATTTCAGGTGATTTAAACTCAACTTTTGTCAGATGAATGTCTCCGGCCAGAAGACTGGACCGTAACCACATCGCATGAAATAATGCCAGCTTCAGCAGAGGCCGTCTCGACGTATCGACTATGTTCAGCTCTTTGAGCGCCAGATCTCCTGAGGATGAAAGCCTTGACGCTTTGTTTTTGTCCTTGAACTGGATATAGGACAAGCTGAAAGTGACATCCAGGGAACCTGAGAGAAGTTGCAGATTTGTCTTAAATGGAACGTATGAAAAATAATAGGGGAGGTCGATTCCCTTCAGCTCGATATCAAAGACGGTTTCCAGGGAATCTGCAAAAGGTTTGGTTTTGCCGACCAGCGATACCGGTTTGTCATTAAAAATTGCCGAGAAGTGCGGCTGAACGAATACTTTCACATCGCTACCGATATTGGAAAGAAAGGGAATGGCCAGATTCAGTTCGCTGATTTTGTGGGTTTTGTTTTTTGGTTGATCCAGGATGTCCGCACTTCCGTTGAGGACCTGGATATTGTAAACGGCAAATTCGAACGGCCCAGATGCAGAATCAGGCGATTTTTCAGCATCTGTCGCCTCACTCGGCCCCGAGGAGCTGATCAGGTCTGAAAAATTGTATCCCCCGTCCATGTTGCGGACAACCCTGACAAAAGGCCCTTCGAGCCTGAACTCCTTAATGACAGGGGCAAGTTTAAAGATCGAAACGCTCTGTAAGTTCACATACAGGCTGTTGAGGGACACAAAAACCGTCGGCCCTTTCTGTTCCTTTACCGTCAACCCAATGATGGTAAGAGATAGCGCATATGGGTTCAGCTTTATCTTCTGAATCACCACGGGCCGATGTAGGGCCTCTGAAAGTTTTTTAGCTGCAACGCTCCTAATTATCGGGGGCAGGATCAGAAAGCCAGTAATGGTATAAACGGCAAAGAAAATAGCTATGCCAAGAGTGAATTTTTTCAGTCGTCCCATTGCTTTGAGTTTACTGATCAATAACCAATCAAAATCCTCTGTCCCTTCTACACGTTGCCGGTATCTGCATCCCGTGACAGGTTACTTTGGTCATTTATACCTAATTTGAGCGATTAGCTGTTAGCTAACCGCTAAAGGCTAATCGCTCAATCATAGACCAAGAAAATGCCTGGACTGCCAGTCACCACATGAAGTCTTCTGGAGTACACGAAATGGTGCACTTGCAACTTGAATTCACCCCCATACAGTGTGGGATGGGGCACGACCTTAAATAGTTAAATAATTTGACATCAGGTATTTCTGGGAGCATGTTGAGCTTATGCCCAGGACAGCCAGATTAGATACTCCCGGCCTCTTGCATCATATCATGATCGAGGAATATAGCGGCGCAAAATATTCACAAGAACACAGAATTTATTTTGGACAGCAATGATTGAGAAGTTCATATCAAGCGAACTCTCAGTGTTTAAAGGCCCTCTGACCCGTAAAGACCATGGTCACCTGGGGTTCTGCTTCGTTGCATGCCTCTATTACCTCAAAGTCCCTCAAGGAACCGCCTGGCTGTACGACTGCCGTGATGCCTTCACGGATGGCCACGTCCACGCCGTCCCTGAAAGGGAAGAATGCATCTGAAATCATACAGGAGCCAATCAGCCCGCCCTTTGCCTGTTTCGTTTCCCCATCGATTTCTTTCAGGAGATTCCGGTCCTCTTCACCCTTTTCTACTGCCAGTTCCAGTTCCTTGTAAGACCGACCGTGGCGTCCGAAACACAGAGAGTCTGCGTACTTGGTATAGGCCTTGAAAATGCCTATTTCTGCCACTCCGACCCTGTCCTGTTCACCCGTACCGATACCCACGGTCACACCGTCTTTGACATAGATGACCGAGTTAGATGTTATTCCCTGCTCGACCTGCCAGCCGAAAAGCATGTCATTATACTCGATCTCGGTAGGCCTTCGCGCGATGGCATACGTCTTACCCTCGTAGACAGTGCTGGCCGGCAGGAAGTCTTCCGGGGACCTTATTGGATTAAGTGGCGATTGCTGGACTATTATACCACCGTCAATAAGGCTTTTGAAATCCACAAATCTCATGGCGGCATAATCGGCAAGCTTGTCTATGCGTCCTATGCGTATGATCCTGAGATTGCCCCTTTTTGACAGGATATCAACCGTACCGTCTTCAAAATCGGGGGCGGCGACCACCTCCAGGTAATTCGCCGAAACCATTTCTGCGGTGGTCGAATCTAATGGCCTGTTAAAAAGAGCACATCCCCCAAAGGCGGCAATACGATCCGCCATGTTGGCCTTGTCATAGGCCTCCGACAGCTCATGTGCCCAGGCAACACCGCAGGGGTTATTGTGTTTGACAATCACGACCGCCGGACGGGTGGAAAGATATTTCATGATGTTGAGGGCGTTATCCACGTCCGTCAAGTTGATTTTGCCTGGGTGCTTCCCGCTTTGGATCATGTCCTCATCCGTGATTGCCGAGACAAGGCCTTGCCCTGGCTCAATAAACCGGCACTGACCCAGAATCAGATTGCCGTTTACCAATTCATACAGGGCGGCCTCCTGTCCCGGGTTTTCTCCGTAGCGAAGGCCCTTTTCAATGAGTTCCCCACTCTTTTCGTCAGGGATTTTCCAAGACCTTTTCCTGTATACCAATACCTGATCTCCAAAGGAAACAGATATTTCTGGAGGGAAATGGTCATCCATCATGGTCCGATACATCTTTTTGAGATCTTCACTCATTTTTTCTCCCCTTTCAGTCAATATTGGGCGATTTGCGGATGATCTATAAGGCCCCAGCATTTTTCAAACATCTAAAGTGTTACGTCACTGCAAACCCTGGCCCAGACCTGGTTTATTACTCCCTTTATGTAAAGCTTCCGCACGGAGTATTCCGCAGGATCGTGTCTATAATGCTCATCAGGTCGCACCAGGGCGGGCTTTGGTTCAATTTAGACACTTTTCCGGTTTAGGGTCTGGAGTCGTCTTTGTGTTTCTCTACAAAGGCATAGGCATTATGGTTATGAATGGACTCAAAATTTTCGGCCTCAACGGCGAACCATGTGATGTTGGGGTCATGGATTAACTTCAGGGCAATTTCACGGACAATGTCTTCTACAAACATCGGGTTGTTGTAAGCCTTCTCTGTAACGTATTTTTCGTCTTCCCGTTTCAGGATGGAATAGACATCACTGGAGGACGATTCCTCCACAAGCGTGATTAGGTCTTCAATCCAGACGAACTTCTCGAATCTGACCTGCAGACGGACCTCACCTCGCTGGTTATGTGCTCCAAAGTCGCTTATCTCCTTTGAGCAGGGACAGAGGGTGGAGATGGGGACATGGATCATGATGATCAGATCGCTCCCCTTATTTAGGGACCCCTTGAAGGTGCATTTGTATTCCATAAGCCCTTCGACGCCAGTCACCGGCGCCGCCTTATTGACAAAATAAGGAAAGGTGATCTCCATGTGTGCGCTTTCCGCATTTAGCCTATCCTTCATTTCCTGTAGGATCGTGGTAAAATTTTGGAGGGATATTCGTCGACTATGGTTGTTCAGGATCTCCACAAATCGGCTCATATGGGTTCCCTTGTAGTATCGTGGCAGGGCAACGTACATGTTGATCTCGGCAACGGTCTGCTGCTTGCCCATATCTTTATCAAGGACGGTAATGGGATAGCGGATCCCTTTAACACCTACCTGGTCAATGTCTATATTTCTGTAATCCTTGTGATTCTGTATGTCTTTCATGGTGGATTCTCTGTAAATGGTAAGTGTTCAGAGGTTCAGGGTTTCACTAACTGTGAACCCTGAACCTGACAACCTGCGTAGTTATTATCAACTTAGGCCCGTCTATATTATGTTGTGAGAAAAGTCAATGAAAACGATGAGGTAAAACGATGGGGCAAGTGGGAATTAATCAGAAGGGAGTAAACACAACGGGCACGGGCATGTCAGGTGTGTATTTCTATGACATCTCCGTCTTGGAGGACATGATCACGTTGAACCATTTGGCCATCAAATACCGAACTGCCCCATATCCTGGCGAATTTCAAGTTAACGACAAAGTCTTTGTGGATCTTGGCCGCCAGCTCTTCCAGGGTGCTTTTTTTTGGTACCACAAAAGGGTGAGCAAGGTCCGGCTTTTTGCCGGGGGCCTTGGTAAAGACCCGGATGATGCCTGAAAGATCGTAGATCATTTGGACAAATTTGTCTAAGTTGCGCCCTGCCTTCACTGAAATGGCAAGACAAGGTATCTTTATTTCAGAAAGTTCCAGGAAGATCTTATAGTCTTCTTCATCCCCGGAATTATCAACCTTGTTTACTAAGGCCATCATTTTCTTGATGAAAGGTGGTTTCTCGAGTTCCTGGGGAACAGGAAGGCCCTCGGGGAAGATTCGAAGATCTTGAAGTAGAGATAAGATGTCTTCAAATTGTCTTAGAGGGTCCCTATGGAGGTCAATCAGGATGGCAACGATGTCACTACGCCGAATGAGGTCTCCCATCCAGGGATCCATATAGTCCTTTGTTATGGGGGGGGTGTCAACAAGCTGAAACTGGATGTTTTCATAAGGGACCATTCCCGGGGTTGGCTTCCATGTGGAATGTGGAAACCCGGCAATTTCCGGCTTTGCATTGGTTAACCCGGCAACTAGAGAGGATTTTCCAGGGTTTGGGGGGCCTATTATCACAACCTGTACGGCCCCTTCTCTATCAAATGAATAGGCCGTCTCCCTCTTGGAGCCGCCCTTTTTTTTCTGGGACTGGGACTTAAATTTGGATATCTTGCGCGTAAGGCCTGCCCGAAGCTTATCCGTACCCTTGTGCTTGGGCATAATTACGAGCATTTCTTCTAAGGCCTCAACCTTCTCTTCCGGGGTCTTGGCCTCCCTGTAACGCCTTTCCGCATCAAAATATTGTGGAGGTAGGTTGGCCGGCATAACTATCTGCCCTAAGGCTGTTCTTTCACCAGATAGTCCTTCAGCTTCTCACCAAGTGAATCAGGCCACACCTCATCAAACAGAAAGGCATTAATCTCTTCTTTGGTAAGGCATCGCATGATTTCTGAAGGCAGATTCTTGAGCGCATCCAGCCTTTCAGGCTTTGGGTTTCCTCTCTGCCGTTGCTTGTCATCCATATCATACTCCTTTCGCACTCCTCGCCTATTGGTCGGCTCGTCGCTGCAGGAAGGTGTGTGTCCTGCCATGTGTTAAGTGATATCTTTTACAAGGTCCAAAATTGCCTCCTGGCACCGGCCATTGGTGGCAACAAGGCCGTCAAGGTCTGTCATGGGGTTCACACTCCTCGGGTTATAATGTAGGGGATGCCCGTAAAGGCTGGTGACAACTCCCCCTGCCTGTTCCAGAATTGCCTGGCCCGCACAGTGGTCCCACTGGAAGCCTATCCCATAGACAGGATCAGCGCTGCGAACATAGACGTCGGCCTGACCGCAGGCAAGCATCAAATACTTCGCCTGGCTGTCAATGGGCATGATTTTCCCTTTACCTATCCTTTTGACTAACCCATTGCAGATATCTTTGCCCTCATGTGCCCGGGAGCCTACAATCCTCAATTCTGAATTTATGCCGAAATCCGAGACATGTATCCTCTGCGGTCGCTCATTCCCTGATTCAACAATAAAGGCCCCCACCTCTGTCCCCGCATACGCGATCACGGATTTGTGTCCCGCCTCGTTTGCATCTGGGAAAGAAGGTGAGGCCAGACACCCAAATTGTGGCCTGCCATCAAAGTAGAGGCCCATGGCGATGGCATAGCAAAGGCCCTTTTTATAGCCCTTGGTCCCATCGATGGGATCAATCATCCATGTCCGAGAGCCGCGAGGATTTCCCCTGTAGTTGACCCGGGTCTTCAGAGAAGATTCTGCATCAGATATGCCCAGTTCTTTCAACACGGCCGATGCGGCTTCATAGATGTCGTCTTTTCCTCTTGCCGGGAGTTCTTCCTCTGCGATGATCTTATCGCCTGGAAAATGCCTTTGGAGTCCTGAGAGAATGATTGCCTGGGAGACTATATCCGCTTGCGTAAGTGGGCTTCCGTCATTCTTGCTGATGGCTTGTATACCGTTATCACGAATTAACTCGGTTGCAAACGCCGCCCTGCGGGCCAGGGTAAGGGTCACCTCTATCTCTTTGTCAAAAGATGTGTTATTCATTTCTATCGCTCATGCAGGAGATAGGGAAATTAAGGCCTTGAAGTTTAAAGGTTCAGGGGTTCACCGTGAACCAGATAACCTGCGTAGTTGGTTTATCATAGGTTATGAGGCCTTAAAAGGCAAGTTCTCCTCTAGCGCCTGTTTTTGTCCGGTTGATTCAGTGTGCTACCGGGGGAATCGGGGCATTTGTCTTGGAGACATATCTGTATAATACCGCACAATTGAAGGGACAATTCAGTCGATTAATTTTAAATGTGTAGCTTTTTTTTATTGACAATGAACGAACATTTTGATTATAAATGCACGATTAACTATTTGAAAAGTAAACTAATTCCAATTTTCACAAATAGTTAACCAAATTGGCCACCCTCTTTGGGGCTAATATGGTAGTGTTCAAAAAAAGCTTGATTTCCAAAGCTGGCACAAAATTATAAATCTGTAGGGAGGAGGTGAACGTTAGAATTTTAAACTTATGAGCAAAAGGAGGCAACTATAATGGCTTTTGAACCAAGAGAACCACAAAAAGAATTAAAGTATGAAGAGCTTCGCATATATAAAGATGAGGAGCTCAAGAATTACACGGATGACGAGCTCAAGAGTTTCAAGATCAAACATGATACCCCCGACCTGGATGAGCTCGAAAAGGGACCGTGGCCGAGTTTCGTAGCAGATTCAAAAAGAGAGGCCCTGCACCGCAAGAAGCTGTCCGATGATCGAATGCTTATCGACAAAGACGCGGTTGAAGACATGCTGGGCCAGCTCCAGGTTTCCTTTGATGATGGTGAGACCCACTGGAAGCACGGCGGTATCGTTGGTGTTTTTGGATATGGTGGAGGCGTCATAGGGCGCTATTCCGACCTCCAGGAAAAATTTCCTTCGGTGGCCCATTTTCATACCTTGAGGGTGAATCAGCCTGCAAGCAAGTTTTATAGCAGCGACTATCTGCGGACGATTTGTGACCTGTGGGAATACCGGGGCAGCGGTCTGATGAACATGCACGGCTCAACCGGTGACATTATTTTTATAGGGACTACTACAGAGCAGCTTGAGCCCATCTTCTATGAACTGGGACATGTGCTTCAGCAGGACCTTGGGGGTTCCGGATCCAACCTTAGGACACCCTCGTGTTGCCTGGGAAAGGCGCGTTGTGAATGGTCTTGCATAGACACCCAACAGATGTGTTACGAGCTTACCCACTATTACCAGGATGAACTCCATCGTCCTGCCTTCCCTTATAAATTCAAATTCAAATTTGACGGATGCCCCAATTGCTGTGTCGCGTCTATTGCCAGATCAGACATGTCCTTTATTGGTACCTGGAGAGATAATATCCGCATTGATCAGGAGGCAGTCCAGGCCTATATCAATGGCGAAATAGCGCCCAATGCCGGCGCCCATGCCGGAAAGGACTGGGGTAAATTTGATATCCAGAAGGAGGTCATTGATCTCTGCCCGACTAAGTGCATGTGGATGGAGGGCGGGAAATTGATGATCGATGATAAGGAATGCACCCGATGCATGCATTGCATCAATGTTATGCCTCAGGCCTTGAGGCCGGGGACTGACACGGGATGTTCTATCCTTTTTGGTGCCAAGGCCCCCATTCTCGAAGGTGCCCAGATGGCCACGTTAACCGTTCCTTTCATGAAGGTTGAAGAACCATACGACAATGTCAAGGGACTGGTGGAGAAGGTCTGGGATTGGTGGATGGAAGAGGGAAAGAACCGAGAGCGCCTGGGTGAACTGATCCAGCGTTATGGTATCCCGAAATTTTTGGAAATGCTTGAGCTGCCGCCTATGCCGCAGATGGTGAAAGAGCCCAGGAGCAATCCCTACATCTTCTGGAAAGAAGATGAGGTCCCAGGTGGATGGAAGCGCGACATTAACGAATATCGAGCCAAGCACAAGAGATAGGAGGTACAAGTAATGGCACTATCGACTGAAAGATTTGGATTATTTAACCCGGACAAACCCATGGAAAACAGGCTCACGGACCTTGGCCCGAGGCATTTTTGGCAATATCTTCCGCCAATTATCCAAAATAATTATGGAAAGTGGAAATATCATGAGATTCTGGAGCCAGGTATCCTGGTGCACGTGTCAGAGACTGGTGATAAGGTCTTTACGGTACGATGCGGGGGTTGCCGTTTTATGAGCGTGGAACATGTGCGGGAGATCTGTGAGATCGCAGACAAGCATTGCGATGGCTATGTGCGTTTCACCACCAGAAACAATATCGAATTCATGGTGGATAGCGCGGACAAGGTGGAGGCACTTAAGAAGGATTTGCAGGGCAGAAAGCATGTGTCCGGCAGCTATAAGTTCCCAATCGGTGGGACCGGGGCCGGTGTAACCAATATCGTGCATACGCAGGGTTATTTGCACTGCCACACACCTGCAACGGATGCCTCTTCCATGGTCAAGGCCGTGTTGGATGATCTCTTTGACTATTTCCAGGGCATGGCCCTGCCTGCCCAGGTGAGGATATCCATGGCATGCTGCCTGAATATGTGTGGTGCTGTGCATTGCTCGGATATCGCGCTGTTGGGGTATCACAGGAAACCGCCAGTCATTGACCATGAGGTAATTGATAAGCTTTGTGAGATCCCACTGGTTATCGCTGCATGCCCCACTGGAGCTATTTCCCCTGCCAAGACAGAAGCTGGTGGGAAGACGGTAAAGATCAAAGAGGAGCGTTGCATGTTTTGTGGCAACTGCTATACCATGTGTATGGCAGTACCCCTCTCTGATAAGGAAGGTGACGGTGTGACTATCCTTGCCGGCGGGAAGATCTCGAACAGGATCAGCCCCCCTAAATTTTCGAAAGTGGTTGTTCCCTATGTTCCTAACAATTTTCCCAGATTTCCCGAGGTATGCGCTACGGTAAAGAAGATTGTCGAGGCCTATGCGGCCGATGCAAATAAGTACGAGCGGATCGGTGACTGGGCCGAGAGGATTGGCTGGGAGAAATTCTTTGAAAAGTGCGATCTGCCATTCAGCGAGCATCTCATCGATGATTACAGACTTCAATATGATACCTACAGAACTACCACTCAGTTTAAATATACAGAGGCGGCCTGGGCGGTGTCCAGGGCTGCTGGTGGTATTGAATAGGAATTTCTAGGACCCACTCATAAGGGAGTAGTCACATGGAAGATATCAAAAAGGCCATTTTGGAATTTGCCGAGAATAGCAAAAAGACCAAGTTTTACTTCAAGGACCTGGAGAAGGCGGTGCAGAAAGTAATGCCGGATGTAAAGGCCAGGGAGATCAAAAAGGCTGCAACGGCCCTGATCAATGAAGAAAAAATGATCTATTTTTCCACCGGCAGCAGTACCATGTATGGCCTTAAGGGCAGAGGAGTTACCGAGGATCACTAGGATACGTTTGTGGTGATTTTTGTGTAATATGGGTGATTTCAGGGTAAGAGAGGTCGCCGTCCTTACTGGATTGCGACCTCTTTTCATTGTTAACTGGAAACCCCCCGCTATGCGGGAGTCAGAGAGATTAGGCTATGCCGTATGAGAAATCAAGGTCATTAAGTGAACTAAAGTTCGAAGTGATCTAAAGTGATCTAAAGTTGTGGCATAAAATTCCTTAACTTTAGACACTTTAGACATTTTAGATCACTTTAGTCACTCTGGAGATACGCGAGTAAACAAGCCTCCTCTGGGGGCAAGCCAAAGCCGGGCACTCTGGACCCGGATTCTTTACTTGCCAGACTCCCCAAGTCCAGACGATATAGCTTTGAGGAATATTATGAGAACCCCTCAGGATGCAGAAGAATTTATCGCGCAACAGAAGGAAATTCTGGCGCAAAATCCTGAATGTGCCAGCTCTAGTTATAATATGGGCGTTGCCCTTATTAAACAAGGAAGGCTTGATGAGGCCATTGAGGCCTTCAATGATGCCATAGCCAGCAGCAATCGGATGTTCGAGGGATATGTGAACCTGGGTTACATCTTTTTTAAAAAGGGCCAATTAGATAGAGTGATAGAGGCAAATCTTCGCGCAATAGAAATAGAGCCCCGCTATGCCCGCGGATATGCTAATATTGGCTTTGCATACCTCCAGACATCTGAGACGGATAAGGCCATAGAGGCCATTGAAAAGGCTATTGAGCTTAATCCGAGGATCGTCCAGGCATGGAGTAATCTCGCCAATGCCTATTTTCAGAAAGGCGATGTAAAAAAGGCTATTGAGACAGGAGAGAAACTGGTTGGATTGGCACCCGATTTCGGCCTTGGACACAATAATCTCGCGGCGGCTTATCATAACCAGGGGAACTATCAAAAGGCCATTGAACATGCCGATCTGGCTATTTCTCATGGTTTTGATGTAAATCCCGAATTTCTTGAAATCCTCAAACCCTATCGTGAATCCTGATGATACCCGAGATCCCGGTCTATGACAGTGCCCCTAAGCCCCTCTTCCCTTGAGGCTATGCCACCGCGTGAACTTTTCAATCACTATGGGCGCATCGTGTCTGCTGCCGACCGGGCATTCCAGGGCATGGCGAAGGATTACCATGAGGAGCTACAGTGTAAACCACACTGTTGCGATTGTTGTTTTGCGCTGTTTGGGTTATTTCTTATTGAAGCGATCCAGATCCGGCGGCACTTCGAGGGCCTGGATATCAGACAGAGGCGGGAGGCACTGATACGGGGAGAACAAGCGGAGAGGGCCCTTCTCGAATTTCAAAACAGGTTGAGGGATCATAAAGACGATGCGGAAAGGATTTTTTACGAGGTAGGGAAGGAGAGGATCCGTTGCCCACTCTTGAATGATTTTGATGAATGTATTCTCTATTCATCGCGGCCTATTACTTGCCGGGTCTATGGTATTCCCACTGCTATTAGAGGTAAGGCGCGCGTTTGTGGTAAAGCCGCCTTTAATAGGGGGAAATATTACCCTTCCTTCAATCTGGATCAGGTGAATAAACAGCTATATCTCATTTCAAAGGCGATCTTGAATAAGATTGATGGCGCCGACCCCGAAAAGGCATCTCTTTTGATCTCCATGCCAAGGGCAATTAAAGGTCCCGTAGAAGACCTTATAGGTGAATGCTTCCAATAATGTGGAGCACCTCGGCTGAGTGTTCCCTTAAATGTGACCTAATCATAAAAAGCACAGACGGATCGTCAGTTTTATATAAATCCATTAAGGGATTAGTCAGTTTCAGCAATTCTTCCAAAGAAAGTGATTTGAGCAATGAAAGGAATTGCTCCGGCCCGCCCAGATGGTAACGTCCGTTAGCATGCATTAGTCTAATGGCATCAAAAAACCCTTCCACAGCGGCCTCCAGGAGCGCTGCTCCGGCCCATGCCCATTCTCCGACTCCATTGAGCTTGTCCAATCTTATCCGGATACTCAGGTTCAGGAAGAAATAGAGGAGGGCCACTGTTGGATTGATGGAATCGCTTTCAGTGAATATCACGAGGGGTTCATAGGTCCTGGCGGTCGTAAGTTTGACATCGATGTCCCCTGAAACATTCTTTATCACAAAATCTCCTGCCTCGTGGTGCCAGGGATACACCTGTTCGAAGCCATGAGTGTCGTAAAAGAGGGTGAGGATATTAGAAATTTTGCGAAAAAGGAGAAGACCCTCTCCTTTGGTGGCGAACCGATTTCCGCTTTTCATGTCCCATATACATACCCATTCCCTTTTGTTTTGTTCGTCATAGGAAAGATGCCATTCATGGTATCCTTCAAACCACTCTGCAAGGAGGAATGTGAATAGCTCGGTATTTCCATTCCTGTTAAATAGTTGCTCTCCCCTCAGGTAGGGCCTTGGCAGGGAAGGGGATTCGAACCGTTTATGGAGGTAGGATAATGTCTTATACTCATGGTCTATCCTAATTTTCCCTTTTTCAGAGAGTGCTGTGCTCACCGCGAATTTCAAAGATGTCTTCCGAAAAAAGAATTCCACGCTGGCCAAGTGGTAGTAGGCGCCATGTTTTTCACTTCTGATTGAAATCTTTTGCACTTTGTCAAAAGAAAGATCTCTGTTCAGGTGCTCTTGGAATAATGGCCCCAGCGCAGAGCGATGACGTAGTAAAAAATCTTCAATGGCCCTGAAATAATCGCAGAGGGAAAGGAAAGGATGGGTCCTGGAAGGGGCAAGCAGAAATGGCCTTTTGAGGTCTTCAGACCGGAGATAAATGTCCTGTCCCGGGGAAGAGAAGAGGTAGGCAATTTTCATAGCCTTTCAATGGCCTCTTTGGCGATTTGGCCTACCTTTTTTTCTTCTAGGGTGCCATTTTCATAGAGTTCCAAAGGATGATCGTCGTCTAAGAGTTTTTCCAGGTCCTGTCGTGCCTCGCTGGCGCCCAGATTCCCCAATAACCATGCGGCATATCCCCGAACAGAGGCCGCAGGATCATCAAGAAAGGGGATAAAATGGAAGGTATGTTTTCGCAAGAGGTCGGGCCGGGCCTTAGCGATAGTGCCAACGGCGCGAAGGCAGTCGGCTCGGCGCGTCTCATCGCCCAGAAAAGAGAAGAGTTGAGGAATGTACCCGCCGAATAGTTCGGCCCTATGGCTAATGATTTCGGCGATGGCCTCAAAGGATCCCCAACTGGAAGCAGCGGTGTCGGTGATAGCGGTAAATAGTCGCTGAAGGAGTTTTGATATAGTCTCAGGGTCTTGGTCTGCAATGACTGCTGCGGCCATGCCCAGGATCTCCGCGGCTCTTGAGCGAAACGCAGTATCTGGAGTGTAAAGGAGGCGCTGAAGGTTTCTAATAATTCGCCTGTCCTTGCGCGCAATCTCCACAATAGGTTCCGGTCTGAAGGATCGAACAAACAGTTCTACCTCTCTTTTTGACAATAGAATCTGTTTCTTGGACCTTGTGGGCCCTTCAGGGGTAACGGGTTTGGCCCTGGTCAGCATTTTTTGGACCCCATCCGCAGTTACCTCGAGGACATCGTCGTGAAGCCGAATAAAATAGAGCACCCCGGCTATTTTTCTCGCCTCAAAAACGCCGCCTGGAACAATGATGTGATTGACAATGTCATAATGTTCGACTTGTTTTTCAAGATAATCCTCTTCTGGCAATAGGTCCCAGGCGAGGTCCCAGTCCATGTTGCATCCAAAAACCAGTGCCTCTATCATGGCGGCCCCAAGATTGTGTCCCGTGATATCACAGGCGTAAACAGCCCCGCAGGTGCATGAGCCAACGGGCATTTCTCCGGGCCTGCGGGTGGCAAGCTCCCTGGGCCTGTTGATAAAATCGCCGCAGAAAGGACAGGAGGGCCTTTTTAGCATTTCCCTGCCCATAAGTTTATTTGGAAGCATATTAGGGTCCTTAGATCTTAATAGTGGATCTCTTTGGTGAGGCATCTTGGGGCCGGGGAAGGGGGTCGGGCGTCCTGCTCACTGACCTAGATTGATAGTACGGGCCTCAGGGTCATATTCAAATTCAACGATATCAAAGTCCTTGCGAAAAGAACGAAAGTGAATTAGCCAGTTTTGGAATTTGTCTCCTGCAAAATCACATGCTATCGTCCCGGTCCGGGCACCTAGTCTTTGAAGTTTGGGAACCACCTTTTCAAGAAATATATCACGAATAACGGCCTTATCTTCCTCATCCAGTTCAGGCCCCAAATCCATGTCCATTAGTTCACTTCTTCCCTGAAACGCTCAGCTTTATCAAGCAAGCCCCCGCTTCAAGACCACACATGCTTGCGTTTTGAGACCCAGCTTTTAGTCAGACGGGCCCGGAAGATCAAGGGTCACACATTGATTCCCCGGGCCGCAGGACTTTGAGCTAATCTTGGGTTTCTTCCCTCCCGGGCCTGTTCCCATTACATAATTGGTGCTGCTGACTACACGCTCAAAAGATTCTGATTTGCAATTTGGACAGGTAATCTCGACCGTCTCATCTGTATTGATAAGCAGCTTCTCAAATATCTGGCCGCATTTAAGGCATCTGAATTCAAATATGGGCATGATCTTTATTGTCCCACGCGGGGAATGTGAAAAAACCCTCGGCTCTCAGTGAAGTTTAGATCGAAGCGACTTGCCTGCAAGTGGGTTATAGAGCTTAGTAATTGCAAACTTCATAACATCAAGGCTCTTTACCTGGAAAATGATATCCATTAGGGTGGTTTGCGCCTCATCAGGGAGTATGCATGCATTTGAGGCATCAAACTCCAAGTCAGGGAAACTCTTTTGAAGCTTCTTTTGGTCTTTCTTGCTCATAGCTATCTGGACAGCCTTTTTGCCTTCGATTTCCTGGATTTGGGCGCCTAGGCCCAGGTCTTTTATCTTTTTCTGTTCTTCCTCATCCAAAAACACATTAATACAATAATCAGCCATTGGAATACCTCCTTCATTGTTAATTGGGAAACCTGGTCCTCAGGGACCGTCAAAGATCCCGCTACGCGGGAGTCAGAGAAATTAGGCTATGCCGTACCAGAAATCAAGGCCATAAAGTGAGCTAGAGTTTAAAGTGAACTAAAGTGAGCTAAAGTTAATGCAGAGCTTCGCTCTTCTATTCGGTAAAATGACACAAAATTCCTTAACTTTAGGCACCTTAGACATTTTAGATCACTTTAGTCACTCCAGCGATACGCGGGTAAACAAGGCCCCCTCTGGGGACAAGCCAAAGCCGGGCCCTCTGGACCCGGATTTTTTACTTAGATATAAATCTACTACTAAGGCCCTGTAGTCTGGTTTGTTTGTAACTTATAATATTCATTAGTATTGTAATTTGTCAATAGCTGAAAGCGCAAGAAATGATCCTCTGTTTTCATCCATGCATCGAGGCGGACCAACAGATCATTCTTGGAGATAAGGCCTTAAGCCCAAGGCACCTGGAGTCGATCAATAAGGCAGATGGTAACAGTTCACAAGGCTCAGGGCCCAGGGAACAGGGAAAGACGATGGTCTTTCTTAGGGCTTTCCCTGATCCCCGCCCCCTGTGAACTATTACGCTTAAGTCTCCTGGAATATTAGGAGGACTTTACGGGATCTTGGCCCATCGAATTCGCAGAAAAAGACCTTTTGCCAAGTGCCGAGGACCAGACGGCCATCTTCAACCAACACCGTGACGGAGCTACCGACAAGGGAGGCCTTTATATGGCTATCCGCATTTCCTTCTAAGTGGCGGTACCCAGCGCCATGCGGCACGAGCTCTTTCAGCTTTCTTATGATATCCTGGCAGACGGCAGGGTCGGCGCCTTCGTTGATGGTTATGCCCGCTGTGGTATGGGGGACGTAAGCCACACAGAATCCATCGGTTGTGCCCGAATTTTTGAGCTCCTTTTGCATGGATGATGTGATATCCACCATATCTATTCTTGAACCGGTCTTTACCGAAATAGTTATAGGCATGGCCACCTCCTCAATCTTTTTGTCTAAGGGAGTACGATCCTGGGAGAAGATTCAACCTTCCGGGCCTCTTCACCGGAGGCCTTTTCTATTCGGTCCATGTAATAATCGATACTGCGTTCCAGCAGAAACTCTATAAGCGGATTGGTCCAGATAGTCGAGCCATTTTCATTTACACTCTGGGCGCTGGCCAGAGACAGCCTGGAATATTTCTCTTCGTCCAACTTGAAAAATACATAGGCCATTTCTTCCAGGCGGTGTCTCAGGAGGGTGCGTTTGGCGGCAGGGAAGAGTTCCTGAAGGCACCTTTCTTTTATTTGCCTTATGTGATCTGATTTTTGGGCCTCTGTTAAAAGGATGGGGCTGTTCTCGGCCTTTAGGATATCTTCCATAAACGGCCTTAGGTGTTCAAAATCAATTAGCCATGATTGCATTAAGTCGTGCTCGAAAAGCTCATCAAGCCTGGAGGCAGTAATAGAACCAAGAGGGGGTGATTCATCGGGAATATGATTGTAGATTTCCGGCCGCTCTAAGAGGGGAGCATTTTCCAGTAACCATGATCTTAGCTCAAGATAATCCGGGGGAGACTCCGGGTGGAGTTCCAGGTGGCTTTTATACGCGTCTTCAAGGACAGTAAATACGTGAGATAGGGAAGACTCCACCAGGGGTCCGGTCTCTCTGGACAGGTGGTCTTTCATTTCATTTATGTGCCTTTTACCGGTGGCACCCAACACAAAATCCCTGAAACCATATTCATCCGATACGAGACCTACACATATCTCCACTCCCCGCATGACCCGATGCAATATCACCAGGATCGCTCGATACCCATCCATATCCACTGGCCCCAGATATGCCTCGGGTCTTTCCTTTTTGACAGGCCTTAGGATGGGAGGGGAATCCTCCTTCGCAGGGGAGAGGTCCCTTATATCCGTCCCTCTCGTCTTGAGCCTGTATGCGGCCCTTTTGATGGCCTTTTGCACCTGTTTATCCGAAAAGGCCTGTTTGAGGATTATAAGCAAGGGAATGAAGGCCTTGTGCTCAATCGGCAGGGTGTCAATAACGATCCTGGCCCGGCGGGAATCAGGGACCCTGTCGGCTATTTCGGCAGGGTCCGTATCATCAAGCTCTCGTAAAAGAGAGGCTATAAACTCCTGGTCCTCTGGGGTCAAGGGGGACGAACCAACGAGTTTTGTCTTTTTGGACTTCTTCTTAGATCTCAATATTAGGCCGCCTTCTTACTCTCAATGACTGCGTGATCATAAGAGCCGGCCTCTTTTAGATAGACATTAATGGTTTCATCCGGGGTTGTGTCCCATACACCGCCCACGTAGTTGGCGGTGATTGGTAATTCCCTGTTTCCATCACCTCTATCCACCAGGATTGCCAGTTCAATTTTTTTCGGCCGGCCATAATCTATAATGGCGTCCATGGCAGCCCTTACGGTTCTTCCTGTAAATAAGACATCATCGACCAGAATCACCGTCTTGTCGTCAATCGAGAATGGCAATTCGGTCTTTCCGACCATTGGGGTGGGGCCGATCCTTGTCCAGTCATCTCGATACAGGGTTATATCAATGATACCTAACGGAGGGGCAGGTACGTCAAGACGTGTAATCGCCTGTTGAAGTCGAGCGGCCAGAAAGGCCCCTCCGGTTCGGATACCCACAAGGACCACGTTTTCCATGGGGCTATTTTTTACTATGATCTCTCTTGCTATTTTTTCGATTGTTCCAGAAATCTTTTGTTCATCTAAGATAACTTTTTGCATAGGAATACCTTATTATTAAGCAAAAAATTCTAGTTTACAAAACGCTTTGATAGAAGTCAAATATTTCCTTGATTTCTTTAGCACCACTTTGCGCTGATGCTTAACTACTGCTCCGCAGAGGTTTCCTGGGCCGAAAGGCCTTTCTTGACTTGAAAAGCAGGCCTTACTTATATAGAATCTCACTCTAACCGTGGACCTTGAAACTTTGGACCAGAATAGTTACAAAGAATATTAATAGGGGTGCATCTCCCGCCGGCTTTTTGGCCGATCTAGGGGGGGCCATGGCAATTATTTTTGGGGTGCTTTCAGACAATGGATTGGACGTCAAGAGATTCAAAGGTCGAAGACCTAAATAAGGTGCTGGGGTACACCTTCAAGGACCCCGAGTTACTCCTTCAGGCATTTCAACACGCCTCTTATGTAAATGAAAATGCGGAGAAGGACCTGAAAGATAACGAGCGCCTAGAATTCCTCGGTGATGCAGTGGTAGATCTGGCTATCGGCGTTATCCTTATGGAGCTATTTCAGGATGCTGACGAGGGTATTCTGTCAAAGTTTAGGGCCATGGTGGTAGATGAGGGAGGACTCTATGGGGTTGCCCAAAGTCTAAATTTGGGCGATTACCTCCTCTTGGGGAAGGGGGAAGAACAGAGCGGCGGGAGGCAAAAGCCCTCCATACTTGCGAATACAACAGAGGCCCTCATTGGGGCCCTTTATCTGGATGCCGGTTTTGACACAACTGTGCAGGTTATTCGCAGATTATTCTCTCCTTTAATTGAAAAGGTAGGGACCAAGGAGATATTCAATGATTACAAAAGCTTGCTCCAGGAATACACCCAGCGTATCCATAATTCCCTGCCAAAATACCGTCTAGTAGAGGAAAGCGGCCCACCCCATGATAGGACATTCAAAATGGTGTTGACCTTGAACGGCGAGATACTGGCCGAGGGCAGGGGAAGGAGTAAAAAGGAGGCCGAACAAGATGCGGCCAAGGAGGCCTTTTTTTGTCTAAAAAGGGATTAAAGCGATTGATTGTACCTATCTTTATCCCGAATCAGGGTTGTCGACACCGCTGCATCTTTTGCGAACAGGAGAGAATAACCTCCCAGTCTAGCCGTTCCCTCACCAGGATAGACGTGAAGGCCATTCTAGATAGGGCAATCCTCTCAAACCAGTTCGATCTAAGACGAAATCCAGAAGTTGCCTTCTTTGGAGGGACCTTTACCGGGCTTCCAGAGGACACCTTTAGGGGACTTTTGGAGGCAGTGGCCCCATATATAGAGCGAGGTCATTTTCAGTCGATCAGGGTATCCACAAGGCCTGATACCCTTGATGAAGGTCGTCTGGAAATGATGAAAGACTATGGGGTGAGTACAGTCGAGCTGGGCGCCCAATGCATGGATGACCGTGTCCTGACTCTTTCTGGGCGCGGGCATACTGCGGAAGATACTGTAAATGGCGTAAGAACCCTCAGAGAATATGGATTCAAGGTCGGAATCCAGCTCCTGCCCGGGCTGCCCGGGGATTCGACAGAGGCCTTTCGGTCAACGATTACGAGGGTAATTTCTCTTCATCCCGACATGGTTCGGCTTTATCCCGCCCTGGTTATCCGAGGGACAGAACTTGCTGTCTGGTACCGGGAAAAGAGATTTCATCCCCTGTCGCTAGAGGAGGCCATTGAAATCTGCGCGGAGAGTTGCATGCGGTTGGAGGCCGAGAAAATCCCTGTTATCCGTATGGGCCTCATGAGTTCACCTTCCCTCTTGCAGAAAGGCCAGATTATTGCAGGCCCATGGCATCCGTCCTTCGGATCTCTGGTCCGCTCACGTGTATACCAAAAAACAATTGAACCTGGTCTGCCCAGAAGAGGGCAGTTCTCCCGGATGAAAATTTATGCCCCTAAAAGGGCCATTCCTTTACTCAGGGGTCACAAGAATCAAGGCCTGAAATGGATTGAAAACAAGACCGGGTCAGAGGTCATTGAGGTTATATGCGATGATTCACTCCCCCTTTGGGGTTTAAGGACAGAAGAGATATGAGTTTTTTGTCGGGTTTTATAGCAATCATTGGCCCGCCTAATGTGGGGAAGTCTACCCTATTGAACCGTATACTGGGAACAAAGGTGGCCATTGTGTCTCCCAAACCACAGACGACTCGAAACCGCATTGTTGGCGTCAAACACGGAAACGGTTATCAAATGGTATTCATGGATACGCCGGGTATCCATAAGACAAGGACACCCCTCCACAGGAGCATGGTGCAATCCGCCCTGGCGGTCTTTCACGAGGTGGATTTGCTTCTCCTGGTTATTGGAATGGACCGTCCAGATGATCCGGAAATTTCAATAGTCACAAATAACATGAGGGGAATGAAAAAGCCCTCTTTATTGGCCATTAATAAGGTAGACAAGGGGCCTAAAGAGCAGTTATTACCGATTATTGAGAGCTACAGACGTGTATATCCTTTTGAATCGATCATCCCTGTGTCTGCGCTTAAGGGCGAGGGCGTGGACATCCTTTGTGATGAGCTGAAATCGAGGTTAAGGCCGGGCCCCCAATTTTTTCCAGAGGATATAGATACCGATAGGTCGGAGACCTTTCTGGTATCGGAGATCATCCGGGAAAGAATATATTTTCACACGAGGAGGGAATTGCCTTATTCAACGGCAGTTACAGTGGAAAAGATGGAGCAGGTACCAAATAGGGCCCTGCTTTCTATTTTGGCCGTCCTCCACGTGGAAAGAGACTCCCAGAAGGGGATACTTATTGGAAGACGGGGCGGAGCAATCAAGTCCATAGGCCGTTCAGCCAGACTGGAACTGGAGAAGATGTTTGGCGTCCAGGTCTATCTGGAGCTCACGGTGAGGGTTGACAAAGACTGGAGTAAAGACGCAAGGTCATTGAGACGCCTGGGGTACTAAACAAACAAGAAAAGGCCCTTCGTTCATCATTGAACGGCAGGCCTTTGCTTAGGAGGAAAGAATTTAATTTTACCCATATTATTCTGCAAGATATCTGCCAGAAAAGCACCATACTGAAACAATTTATAACTATTTGTTTTAAAAGTGGTATTCAAATTCGCATGGGCCTAGCACTTTACCTGCCTCGCCAATGAGTACAACATTTTGTACCAACGTGTAACCAAAAAGGGCGTAAGACGTATAAGCATTTAATATTATGGCCCATTAACGGTACAAAACATTTTACCTTCAGACAGTAATATTGTACTTTTTGAGCTTGTGCTGGATCAGGCTCTTTGTGATGCCCAACATTTTTGCCGCATGGGCCTGGACGTTGTTGGTCTCGGCCAGTGCCCTCCTTAACAGCTTTTCTTCAATTTGCTCCAGTGCCGTTGGCAATGGCATATTGAGAGGGATAAACCTGTCCACCTCGAATTCGGCCTCTGCCTCGGTCAATTCGGGCGGTAGATCTTCGATGGTGATTATGCCTCCTGAATTGAGTACCACCGCCCTCTCGATGACATTTTCTAATTGTCTCACGTTTCCTGGCCAAGAGTAGTTATAGAGGGTTTTCCATACCTCCGGGGACAATTGGAGGTGTTTTTTCCCCGTGTCCTCCTTGTATTTTTCGACAAAGTGTTTGACGAGCAAGGGTATATCATCCATGCGTGCCCTCAAGGGAGGCACCTCTATGTTGATTACATTGAGACGGTAAAAGAGGTCTTCCCGGAATTTTTCCATCGCAATATCTTCTTTGATATTCCTGTTGGATGCAGATAGGACACGAACATCCACCTTGATAGTCTTTGTGCCTCCCACTCTCTCAAATTCGGTCTCTTGGAGAACCCTCAAGAGCTTGACCTGGAGAGAAGGGGGCATGTCCCCCACTTCGTCCAGGAATAGTGTCCCTTCGTCTGCGAGTTCAAATCGTCCCTTTTTCATGGCCATGGCCCCCGTGAAGGCCCCTTTCTCATGGCCAAAGAGCTCACTCTCCAATAAGGTCTCTGTCAGTGCCCCACAGTTGACAGAGACAAAGGGCCTATCTCTCCTCGAGCTCCCGTAATGGATGGCCTTTGCGATTAGCTCTTTGCCTGTGCCCGATGGTCCGGTGATCAATACAGATGCCTTAGATCGACAGACCTTGTCGATGATATCATAGATTTTGAGGATAGGCTTGCTCTTGCCGACCATGTTCCCATATTTGAAGCGATCTGAAAGGGCCTCGCTCAACAGCCTGTTTTGTTTGATAAGGTGGTAATTCTCCAGGGCCTTTTTGACGGTTAACTTTAGCCGCTCATTCTGGAAGGGTTTGGTTATGTAATCATAGGCATGCTTTTTCATGGCCTCTACGGCCATTTCGATTGTCCCATAGGCGGTCATCATGATAATCGGAAGGTCGGGCTTTATTTTTTTGCATTCTTCCAGTAGTTTCATACCGTTCATGCCGGACATCTTCATATCTGTAATGACCAAATCGAGGTCTGAGTTGCGGACTATGCGGATGGCCTCACGGGCATTATCCGACGTAAGGATTTCGTATCCCTCAGGGGCCAAGAGGGCCTCAAGCACTACCAGGTAGTTCTTCTCATCGTCTATTATAAGGATGGTTTCCATCTAAAATGACCTCTGTTATATGCCCGCCGGCAGATTTATTACAACTCTTGTTCCTGAGCCTTCCCTGCTTTCTATCCGCATATATCCCTTGTGTCCTTCAACGATGTTCCTGACAATGGAAAGCCCAAGACCACTTCCCTTATCCTTGGTGCTGAAGAAGGGGTCAAATATCTTGGTCAGGTTTTCTTGTCTGATCCCGCACCCTGAATCTTCAATTGTTACAATATAATGGTCCTTTTTCTCCTCTACCCTGACCCTCAGGGTCCCGCCGTTTTTCATGGCCTGTATGGCATTTATAAAGATGTTGAGAAAAGTCCTGTAAAGGAGTTTGGGGTCTGCCTTGAGTTCAAATGACCGGCCATTAAGGTCATGATTGACAGAAATTTTTTTCCTCTTGAATTCCGGGCGAAGGAATAGGAGGTTTTTCTGGATGATCTCTTCAAGATGACAATCCTGGAGATATGGTTCTTGGGGACGCGCAAAGTCCAAGAACTCAGTAACGATGTTATCTAGCCTGCTTGATTCCTCTATGATCACATCTGAAAGTTTTTTTTGTGGCTCCATGGCGTCAGGCATCCCGCTTAGAAGTTCTGCGGTACTTCGGATGATACCCAAAGGATTTCTGATTTCGTGGGAAACCCCGGCACACATCTGGCCCAGGGCGGCCAGACGCTCTGCCTGGTTCAACTGGGACTCCAGTTCCCTTTGCTCCTTGGCTTTTTTCTCTATTATCCGTTCGGCCTTACGTACAATCAAAAGGAGTGCCATGAATATCAGCCCCATAATAAAGATAGAGAGGCCAAATATGAGGTACTGGAACTTTACAATGGATCGATACCCTTGGGTCAAATCCTGGATGATCTCAAATACCCCGAGAACATATCCCTTGTCACCTGTAAAGGGGGAGAAACCCCTAAAAGGGATATATGTCCTGAGCTCCTTCTTTCCTCCAATTCTTTCTATTCCGAGGCCCCAGAGATCGTCCCCGGAAGATATCAGGCCTGAAGAATTTTCCCCTTTAATGGCCTTTTTGTATCCCAGGCTCTTCTTCGTGTTCTTGCCCAGCAGCTTGGGATCGGTGCTGTATGCAATGACACCTTTGCCTATGTCGTAGATATTGACCAGGTCTATGTTAAAGCTGTGTATCGTGTTTTGTACAATTCGATCCATCCATTCATATTGTTCTTTCTCTCTTAACCTGATTTTCCCGAGCCGCCTGGTTACTGGGATTACAAAATTTTGAAAGACCTGGTGATCCAGGTTTTCACCAAGCAAGAGTGCATAATTCTCATAACTCTCCATTAGGATATCCTTTGCCTTTTGTGAGATGACCATTGAGAAGGGGAAACTGAATATGATCAATACAAGAAAGCTGGCGTAGGCAAAGAATTTTACCAGCCGAAATTGTCTACCTGAGGACCGAGTATTTTTTTTTGACGGTACCATGATACCAAAAAGAGATCCCTGGCCTTTCAAAGAGATGGGCTAGAATATTACAACATATGTAATTGTAATTACCTATATTAATTTGCTATCTTATTCCACATAGGATTTGGCGGTCAACATCTTAGATTTGTCTTTGCGCTAAGTCAACGCCTGCAACTTATATAACTTGTTGAAATAAAAATAATTATTGACAGCATCCAATTGGTATATCAAGCACCTGGAATGATAGAAAATGCAGATATGAAAGGCCTGCCTTACATGCTTTACGCTGACACGGAGGGCAGGGTGTATGACCACCCCTATTACCGTATGGCCGGGTTATTGGGATCAGCCCCCGTAGTCTTGACGGAGAAGGACCTTGTCGCCATGCCTGAATTTAGCAAGCTCTTTTATATACCCGACTGCCCGCCCATTGGCCTCGACCCTATAACCGGCGAATATAAAATAGTCCCCGAAGTCGTGGTTGATGGCCGTGTGAAAAAGTGTTATGCGGTGGCCGCCTTTCTCGAACCTGGAATGGTGCGGAGCCATCTCCCGGCCGTAGATTATGGGCCGAAATCATATGTCCTGCCCATGTGGGCCTATACGGCAGCGGGATTCAAAGATGAAAAATACTGGGCAGCGGGATTCGAAATAGAATATAATCACAGGTGGGATCCGAGGAATTATGATGACAGGGAACTTATTCCGGCCATAGAGGAGTTTGCCGACGAGCACACTGGAGGCCCTCTTGTTGAGCACCTGATCAACTGCGCGACCAGAAACCACTGTTTTGCGGCCAAAAACCTTTTTCTTAAGAGGTGGGAGGCACCTCTGCCCCTTAGCCAGGCATGTAACGCGGCGTGTCTCGGCTGCCTCTCTCTGCAACCAGACCATTTTTGTGAACCCTCCCATCACAGGATCTCTTTCAGACCTTCAAAGGGGGAGATCGTTTCTTTGGCGGTGGGGCACCTGGATCGAGCACCTGAGGCCATTGTAAGCTTTGGGCAGGGCTGTGAAGGTGAGCCCTTGACGGAATACAGGCTTATCGCGGAAGGCATAGAGGAGATAAGAAGACACACACAGAGGGGGACCATTAATCTCAACACCAACGGGAGTTGGCCTGAACGAGTTCGTACGATCGCCAAAAGCGGTCTCGATTCCATACGAATCAGCCTAAATAGCGCCCGCCCCGCTTTCTACAGGGCCTATTATCGACCAAAGAATTATGACTTTAGTGATGTGGTGGAATCTATTACCATCTCCAGAGAAATGGGGCTGTACACTATGATAAACTATCTGGTCTTTCCAGGAATCTCGGATCAGGAGGAGGAAATACACTCATTAATAGAGTTGATACGAGAGACGGGGATCAATTTTGTCCATTTGAAGAACCTCAACATTGATCCTCAGCTTTATTTGGAAAGCATGCCAAATACGATATCACCGGCCCTGGGCATGAAAAAGATGGTAGAAATCCTGAACAAGGAGTTTTCTGAAATTGAGCTTGGTTACTTTAACAGGCCGGTGCGTTAGAGCCCAATGGTCTTTCGGAAGCGCAGGCAATTTGCGCCATTGTTGTTGTGGTCTTCAAAGGCAAGGTATTGGATATTCCGGTATGCCTTTTCCCTTGCACCCTCTAAGGTAGTGTCTCCGGCAATCACGTGAAGGACTCTCCCTCCATGAGTGAACAGTGTCGTTTCAGGGTCTGCATCAACCCCTGCAAAATATACGGCTATCCCTCGCTCTATCTTGTCGAGACCGATGATCCTATGGCCTTTCCCATAACGTGCGGGATACCCCCTATTCCATCCCCGGGAGGCCTTTGAGCAGCCCTCCATGGCGATTACATCCACGTATGACTGTTTGTTCCAGACCTGCCCGATGGCGTCCAGGGAACCTTCCCACACGGCCATTCCGATCTCAAACAGGTCTGTGCTCAATTTACGTGCAATTACCTCCCATTCAGGATCTCCATGCCTTACATTTATCTCAAAGACATCCAGGCGATCATAGGGGTCCAGATTTAGGCCAAAATAGATGACCCCCTTGTAGGCCCAGCCCAACTGATTGTAGATGGCGTCTACGGTGGGGTTGACAATTTCTTTGATGATCCGGTTAACGAGCCACGGGCTTACAAGCTTATGGGGACAATAACAGCCTGTGCCCCCGGTATTGAGGTTCCCCCCAAATTGTTTAATGGAGTCTATGTCATCAGGATCAAAGGCAGGCTTATAGTCCTGGGCGAACATTTTTAAGGGCATAACATGAGCGCCGTCAAGGTATGCAAAAAACGAGATTTCCGTGCCATATTTCCTCTCTTCAATAACCACGCGGGCACCGGATTCTCCGAATACCCTCTTGACCATAATTTTTTCAATCGCGGCCTCGGCATCGGGTGGCTCCCCGCAAACTATGGCACCCTTGCCGGCAGCCAGACCGTTTGCCTTGACCACCACCTGGTATCCAATGTTTCGGACATATTTTTTGGCCTTTTCAGGGTCGTCAAAGACGCGATATTCGGGTTTGGGTACGCCGATCTTTGTCAGAAGATCATCGGTAAAGGCCCTGTCGCTCTCAAGTCTCACATATTCCTTTCTGGGGCCGATTGTAGGGATACCACGCTCGTTCAGGATGTCGATCAGGCCTTTTTCTAACGGGTTCTCAGAGCCCACATCGACGAGGTCCACCCCCATTTCTGTACAGAAATCAGCAACCTGGGGGAGATTTTTCAAGAGAACGCGCTCGATCAGGCCTCGCTGGCCCTTAGGGGTATGCAATACACCCGGGTTGCCTGGGGCAAAATAGACCTTATCAACATGTTGGCTATCTCCGTATTTGTCCGCAAGACAGTGATCCCTGCCGCCGGAACCATAGACCAGCACCTTCATAATTTTTTACCATCCTTCCCGGGTAATCGTGCCTTCAGCTCCTATCCCCGTCCCGCCAATTTCAATGGGCTGAAGCATCGTGTTTTTTCACTCTTGTCCAAAAACGCATTCTGTTGGACAGCATTTTTCGTTAGGGTTTACCTGAAACAGTAGTAACTACTCAGGTGGATAGACTGAAGGTAGAAGGCAGAAGGAAAAAATGCTGCAAAATCATCAGAGCACAATCTCCCACCATTTGAGTAGGCTGAAGGGGGAGGGGAAGCTGTCTTGGTTTACTCATTGAAAAAACTTCCTCCTTCAGTCTTCAACTTAAATACCTGGCTAGTTCCACACAGTACGCGAAGGATTTTGGCGTGGCGAAAAACACCCCTCACCCCATATTAGGAATACGTCTGTTTCAAAGTGCTAAACAATTACGTATTTTTTACTTTTATATT
>CAYYPQ010000037.1:20893-34475 GCA_964473615.1 uncultured Desulfobacteraceae bacterium | reverse complement strand
GAGGGCAGGTGGCAGCGTTCAATCCGAATCCCACGTGGCCGTGTAACTGAGGGTACGACCGTAAATATTAAACCAAATCAGTTTTCCAGTTGATAACCCTGATTTTTCGCTTTATCGCGCAGACCCACGCGCACTCACGGAGGGATGGAAAGTACAAAAAGGAATTGATGTAGTTACCCCGGTGAAATAAATCCGCATTCATACTCTGTCAATAAATCCTCCTGATTTCTCTTGCTGCCGGTTGAGTGAATAAGTTATGAAAAACCTATTGATCATGGGTCTCATTCTAACTCTGATTTGAACCCTGCAACTTTTTTATAAATTGAAGGGAAGCTTTTGATTAAACAACGGAGACTAGCGGTATTTGATGAATTCCATAGACAAGAACAATGAAAACCAGACGGACGCCGTTCCAAACCGGTTGGGGACATTTGGTGGTGTATTCACCCCTTCGATTCTAACCATCCTTGGCGTGATTATGTTCATGCGGTCCGGTTACGTGATCGGAGAGGCCGGCATTTTTCATGCGCTGCTGATTCTTTTTCTCGCCAAGAGCATCACCACAGTGACCTCGCTGTCTATATCGGCGGTTTCCACCAACACGCCCGTGGCAGGAGGGGGCGCGTATTTTCTCATCTCCCGGGCACTGGGTCCGGAGTTTGGCGGTGCGATCGGTATGGCGCTCTTTTCTGCGCAGGCAATCTCGGTGCCTTTCTATATACTGGGCTTCACCGAGGCATTGGTGGGTACCTTTCCGGACCTGGCCGACCACTTCCGGGTGATTGCCTTGGTGACAGCGGCAATCCTTTTCGGCATTTCATATATCGGGGCCAAGTGGGCCATAAAAACGCAGTACCTGATTATGGCGATTGTGGTGCTCTCGATCTTGACATTCATGGGCGGCGCTGTAATGCATTTCCAGCGGGACCTTTTTATTCAAAATTGGTCTTCCGGGTACACCCATCCTTCCCTTTCCTTTTGGAGTGTCTTCGCTATCTACTTTCCGGCAGTTACAGGCATTATGGCGGGGGTGAATATGTCGGGAGACCTGGAGAACCCCAGTCGCTCCATTCCGCTGGGGACGCTGGCCGCAGTGGGGGTGGGCTTTTTCGTTTATGCATCACAGGTCCTGTTGTGCGGCGGCGCACAAACCCGGCTGCAGTTGATCGATGCCGGTTTCGAGACGCTTCGTTCCCAGGCCCTTTTCGGAGCGGGTTTCCTGGTGGCGGCGGGGGTGTTTGCCGCCACCCTTTCCAGTGCCTTGGGATCTTTTCTGGGGGCCCCCCGGGTGTTGCAGGCTGTGGCACGGGACAATGTCATTCCACCTTTGCGCCCCTTTGGCCGGGGCTCTCGCCGCGGAGATGAGCCCCACCGGGCGTTGTGGCTCACCCTCGGCATTACCTTTGGCGTCATCCTCTGGGCTGGGGGAGGCTCACAGGGCGGCGCCTTTAACATTATCGCCTCTGTGGTGACCATGTTCTTTCTATTTACCTATGGGATGGTGAACCTGGCAGCCTTTGTGGAGTCGTTCGCTGGAAACCCTTCTTTTCGGCCCCGATTCAAGTATTATCACTGGATCCCTGCCATATTCGGGGCTGCGGCTTGCGCATCCATAGCCTTTCTCATTGGTCCCCTAGCCGCAGCACTGGCCGCTGTCTTTGTTTTTGCATTATACTCACTGCTTAGACGAAATGTCCTCAAAGTCCGTTTCGGGGATGCCCGCTGGGGTTTCACCTATTCCCGATTACGCAATAACTTACTCAAAGCAGCCAAAATGCCCATGGACCCCAAAAACTGGCGGCCAACCATACTGGTACTTACAGGAGATCCAGAGGCCCGGCTAACCATGGCAATGTATGCCTTGTGGATTGGAGAGGAAAGAGGCCTGGTCACCTTGGCCCGTGTACTTGTGGGAGACCTGGTTGAGATAGGGCACTTGAGGGAGACGGCGGTTACGCAACTCCAGCGTTTCCTTCAGGAAAATGATTTCGACGCCCTATCAACGGTGGTGGTAACGCGAAGCCTTGACGAGGGACTCTCTGCACTCCTTCAAGCGCACGCAATTGGTCCGCTAAGCCCAAATCTTGTCTTGATGGGTTGGTCGTCCGATGAGACGCGCTCCAGTTCGTTTGTGTATCATTTAAATTCGGTGCTGCTGCTCGGCATGAGTCTAATTCTTCTCTGGGACAAGGGCCTCCCCAAGGCCCGAGCAAACCGGCGCATCGATATCTGGTGGCGGGGTCGGGAGAACGGCTCTCTTATGGTGCTCATGGCCCACTTGTTGACCATGAACTGGGGATGGTCAGAGGCGAATATCCGGCTCCTGCGGTTGATTGAGGACGAAGCGGGCCGCGAGCCGGCGGCCCAGGCGCTCCGTGAGCTGGTTGATGCCGCACGAATCAACGCCGAGGTGGAGATCCTTGTCTCCGAAGCCCCGTTTCCCGAAGTCATTCATCGGCATTCCAGAGACGCTTCAGTCGTGCTGCTGGGCTTTAATGTGCCGGAGGAAAGCAATGCTCAGGTGTTCCAGGATTACTTCGAGGAAATGTTATCCAGTCTTCCCACAACGCTTATGGTCTGCTCTTCCGGCGAGGCCGATCTACTGGCGTGAGCGTAAAAGTGTGGGGACAGAAGACATCACCAGCGCACGCGAACTTCCGTGATTGCCCGGGGCATGCTGCGCTCGATGGTGAACGAAAAAGAATTGGCCAAAAAAATCCATGAGAAATTTGATCTTGTGACCAACATCCCCAAATGGAAAGAGCGTATTATCCTCAAACCGCGAGCGGTAGTCTTTGAGGAGCCTAAGGCGGAGATACCTGCACCTGATGTAAAAACGATTATGCTAAACAGTCTTATCGACCCTGAAAATGAACTCAAGGGCTTGAGGAAGCGGATAGAGGCCCAGGAGTTGGTAGGAAAAATCGAAGAAGACCTGAACCGCCTAAAGTATATCGAGGAGGAACTTAGAACCATCATGTCCAATTAGTCCGGGAGCAGTGGATGATAATATTGTTTGATAGCTGCAAGCGTATACGTTATTTCGTATCCCTTTTATTCGTCGGGATCCTTTTCTTTCTTGCATGTCCCTTAACTGCCCAGGACGCAAACGTAGCGGCAGTGCGGGATCTTGGGCCCCTGCCGTTTCTGAAAGTAATCGATGGACGTGACGGGGGTTACAGCGCCCGGTTTGCAGATAAGTCCGTGTGGGTGTTTGGTGACACGCTCATGAGCCGGGAAGGAGAGGCCATGATCGTCCGTTCGAGCACATGGTGCTGGACAAAGGATTTTGATGCCCATGACGGCCTGACCGGTCTTTCCGAACCTGTTGATATGGAGGGCCTTCCCGGAGAGTTCCTGCCGTTTACCAAAAATGAAGCGGCCTTTAACAAGGCCAACAGTCGAGAGGATTTACCAGATAGCAAGAGAAGGCGCTGGGCCCTATGGCCCGGACCGATTGCTGTGGATACTAAGACCGGCACCGCATACGTGTTTTACACAAAGGTCCTTGCCGGATTTGTCGATTCGTTCGACTTCGAAGTTGTAGGAAACTCCATTGCAGTATGGGAGAGCCCGGACAGCCCGGTAGTCCGGCCAAAGGTTAGGGTGGGGGCCGAGGATCCCACCATATTGTTCCCTAAGGGCGATGCGTTCGTGGGTCAGGGGGCGGTCGTGGTCGGGGATTGGATCTATGTATACGGTTGCGAGACAAAACATCTTTCATGGCCGTGCATTATTGCTCGCGTCAAAATGGAGCGTGTGCTAAAGCGGAATGAATGGCGGTTCTATGCCGGCCAAGGCCGCTGGAGCCGGGACTGGCACGATGCCGTGCCGATAATGGATGCTGCGCCCATGCTTACCGTACACTGGAACAAGCATCTGGGAAAGTATCTCGCTGTATACAGCACACCCCTCAGAAACAGCATTTCCATCCGCACAAGTGACGTCCCTGAAGGCCCGTGGTCGCCAAGTAAGGCAGTTGTAGAAGGCCTCCCTCCCGGCGTAGACAAAAAATGGGACTATTCCGGCCTGGCCCATCCTGAGTTCGCCAGAGACAATGGCCGGATGGAGTATTTCACCTATTATCGAGAGACAGGCCTCACGAAGGGCGAGACGCGCCTGGTGGAGGTGGTGTTCAGATAAGTCATGGGGTCACAGATTCTTCCTCCATTTTGATTATGATTCTGGCATCAGCCACGATGCATTTTTCCGGCGAACATAAAACGGGATTAAGATCAATGGATTCTATCATGTCCTCAAGCTGCATGATCAATCTGGAAAATGCCATCAGCATGCGAGTCAATTCTCGCAGATTAATCGGCGCCGATCCCCGGAAGCCCTCCAGTAACTGGTGGGCCTTAAGGGCCTTTACCATGGATTCCACGTCCCGCTCTTTCAAGGGCGCCATCCTTAACGACGAGTCCTTATAGATTTCTACCGCCGTTCCACCGATTCCCAAGAGGATGACAGGCCCGAACTGGTAGTCCATCTTGGCGCCGACAATCAACTCCAATCCAGATACCATTTGTTCAATGAGCATGCCGACAAAGCCCTCCAATTTGCTGAAACGGTGAAACGTCTTTTTTATTTGATCATCGCTGCCAATACCTACCACAACCCCGCCAATGTCTGATTTGTGAAGTGCCTTTGGAGAGACCACCTTGGCCACCAAAGGATAGCCGGTAGACCTGGCAAATTGTAAGGCCTCCTCCAGATTGGTCGCCCATGTGAATCTGGGGATATCAATTCCTGAGAGGAATAAAATGCGCTTGGCTTCAGGTTCCAAGACCCAGCCCGCCTCTTTTGAAGATAAAAGAATATCCTTTATCTCTTTTTTCAGCACGATTGACACCTCCTCATGGCCTCAGCCATCAGCACTGCCCCTTCAATGGAATGGGACACAGGCACGCGATTAAGTTCAAATCCCTCAATAAGCATACGGTATTTATCCACGTGAGGGACATAGGCGAGCAAAGGCTTGCCTTCTCTTCGATAAACCAGACTCAGCCTGGCCCCCAGGTCAGAAGTAATCCCCGGCAAATAAGGCAGAAGCAGCAAAAGGAGACAATCCACTTCCGGCGTTTTACTCAAGTATTCGGCCGTGGCAACAAAATCGTCATCCACGGCGCTACCGGTCAGATCTATGGGGTTGCCGAAAGAGGCAATTGGCTGCACGCTTGGAGATAGTGTTTCCCTGATCCCTTTTTGTTTCTGTTCCGGGAGCGTGGGGACGGAAAGGCCTTGGGCAGAGCAGGCGTCCACTGCCAGGGCCCCATGTCCGCCGCTTCCTGTAATGATTCCTATCCTGCCTTTGATGGCCGTTTGATAACAACTCAAGGCTTCACAAAACGGGAGCAGCTCATGTTCATCTTTGGCCTCAACCACACCTTCATACTGGGAAAAAATTTGTGAAAAGACCGCATAGTCCCCACTGAGAGAAGCCGTGTGGCTGGAAACAGCCCGGCTTCCACCCGGACTTTTGCCGGCCTTCAAGACAATGACCGGCTTGGGACATTTACTGGCAGCCAGGACAAAGTCCCGGCCCTCACTTTTTCCAAAACCTTCCATATAAAATGCAATGACCCCGGTCTTGGGATCCTTTGCAAGATAATCAAGCAACTGCAGTTCCTTGATCAGTGCCTTGTTTCCGATACTTACGGCCAGAGACAAACCAACACCTTCTTCTGCAAACTTGATCATCTGGTCCACCAGGATGCCACCGCTTTGGCTGATCAACGCCACGTTGCCCGGATCAGGTCGGACCATTCGTTCGCTGGGGAGAAAAAAGGTGTCCACATGTGAAGGAGAATAGATCCCCAGACAATTGGGGCCAATAAACGGAAAGTTTGCTTCTTGTGCAATAGAGACCATACGATCCTGCAGATCCTTTCGACCGATTTCGGCAAATCCCCCGGAAATCACCGTCGCACCACCTACCCCGTTCTGAATACACTCGGTGAGGATATCCGGTACATATTCGGCACGAACTGCAATGGCCGCCAGATCAATCTTTTGGGGAATTTCTGATAGCTGCCTAAAGACCCTCTCCCCCTGTAGGACCCCGCCCTTCGGATTGACCGGAAAGACCTTCACCGGGTACCGAAGGTTCGTCTTGTTATAAATGACATTGGCCGGATGGCGATCATTATTCAAGGAGACCCCAATGACGGCCATGGTTTTCGGTTCGAACAAGCTCTTGAATTTCACGGTGCCCTCCTTTACCTAAAGGTCATTGCCCCCATTTTACCCCCCTTGCCTCCGATAATATTACGAAACCAATGCGCAAAGCTCGCCCGGGTTATGCCAAACGTGCCAATTCCGCCTGACGCAGTTCGATCCTTGCCGTTGCCAGCCGCTTATAATAGTCCCTTATCTTTGCTTCATCACCTTTAGCTATTGCCTTTAGCAGATCCCCTTCCAACTCCGCAACCTCCAGAAGCTTGTAATAATACAGAGACTCCTTGAAATGGGCAAGGACGATGAGGCCGGTTAACAGGGGGTGATTATTGGTCACATTGGCCTCTTTAAATTCCAGTCCATGCTCCAGTTCCACTTCAAGCCCCCGACGAAACTCCTTGGGATCAATAGCCAAGCCTTCCTTATTGACCTCGGACAGAAGCACCTTGGCCTCCTTCAAGGTGACCTTGGGTTTTTTCATCTCCGTCCAATCACTAATCTTGAGTGCCTTACAAACCCTTTTCACTTCTTTAATGGTAACATACTCTGGTATTTTCATTATACACTCCTTTCAATCTTTCTTTATGCTTCCATTCACCACGTTTAAACGCTTCGCCTTTAGGGCGAACAGCTTTAGCCCGCTGTTGCGGGATTTTTCATTTCGAATATCGAATGTCGAACAAGGAATATCGAACAGCAGAAGTTTTTTAGAGACATAAAGTTCCGCTTTCAAAAGCAGGATTGTTTACTTCAATATTCTGCGGTTCAAAATAAATGACTTTCAGTCGTAGCTTGAATCGATCTGCCTTAGCAGTTGGTGGTTCCATGCCTCATGCCGACTTAAACGCCTCTGTATAAAACTTCCGGACGTAGTCCTTGACCATGCGTCGCGCAGAAAAACGCGCCCCATTGCTTTTTATGGATTCCTTCATTACTCGGACCCAGCCCTCAGGAACACCATCCCCTGAGACCTTGTAATACAGGGGAAGAATCTCATTTTCCAGGATATTGTAGATGGCATGGGCATCGGCCTGGTCTTGGTTTTCATTTTTCTCTTCCGTGCCCCAGGTCCACCCGTTTTTTCCATTGAACCCTTCCAGCCACCAGCCATCCATAATGCTGAGATTGGGAACCCCGTTCAGGGCGGCCTTCATGCCACTGGTCCCGCTGGCCTCCATGGGAGGGAGCGGATTGTTCAACCACACGTCCACTCCATGGACCATATATTGCGCCAATTGCTCCCCATAGTCTTCCACAAAGGCGAGCCTTCCCCCCATGGCAGGGTCACGCGCCAGGTTGAACACCCTCTGAAGGATCCGCTTGCCCGCATCATCGGCCGGATGGGCCTTGCCCGCAAATATGATTTGTATGGGCCTCCATTGATCATTCAGGAGTTTTTTCAATCGCTCCAAGTCGTAAAAAATAAGATCCGCCCGCTTGTATGTGGCAAAACGGCGTCCAAATCCCAGTGTCAGTATGGAAGGGTCCAGCAGGGTCCCTCCGGCCAGGGCTATGGAAGGGCTGACCCTGTCTATGGACCAGCGGTTGCGTGTCCGGTCCCGTATGGCATCGATCAGTTTGATCTTGAGCCAGTAATGGGTCTTCCATAATGCATCGTCCGGAATTTTCTCTATCCCTTTCCAAACCTCAGGGTCATCTTGGCCTTTTAGCCAATCCGGGCCCAGATATTCATTGAAGAGGAGTTCCATCTTGGGCTCTACCCATGTGGGCACATGCACGCCATTGGTCACATAATCAATGGGCACTTTATCCTCACTCACGCCCGGCCAGAGACTCTGCCACATGCGCCGGGCCACTTCTCCGTGCCTTTTACTCACGCCATTGCAAAACCCTGACAGTCTTAGGGCAAAGGCCGTCATGTTGAAGCCTGCATTGGGTTCTTTCGGGTGAATACCCAGTTGAAGAAAGGCATCGTTGTTTAATCCAAGGGAAGGTAAATAGGAATGAAAGTATTTTTGCATCAAATGGAACGGGAAGATGTCATGGCCTGCCGGCACCGGGGTGTGGGTCGTGAATATGGTGGTCTGACGGACGCGCTCAGCAGCTTCTTCGTAGGTCATCCCCTGCTGGACCAGGTCTCTGATCCGTTCCAGCAGGGCAAATGCTGCATGCCCTTCATTGAGATGCATCACAGAGTGTTTGATCCCCAAGACTTCCAGTACTTCTGAGCCGCCGATGCCGAGAACGATTTCCTGACGCAGGCGATGTTCCATGTCTCCGGAATAAAGCCGAGCGCAAATCCCCCGGTTCCACGGGTCGTTCATCTCAATGTCCGTATCCATGAGATAGAGGGGCACATTGCCCACGCTTACCTTCCACACAGCCACATGAATAGGGGGCTCTGTTAAAGGCGCCTTCACAATGATTTGATTGCCCTCCTTGTTCAATGCCCGGCAAATGGATGCAGCCTCTCGGTCCAGGACCTCGTCCCTGTTTTCCTGCCACCCGTCCTCACTGATAACCTGATGGAGATATCCTTCCGGGTACATAAAGCCTATGGCCACCAAGGGTATCTTTAGATCACTGCATTCCTTTAAAAAGTCACCGGCCAGGAAGCCCAACCCCCCCGCATAAAAGGGAAGCGAACGATGGAGACCGTATTCTGCGGAAAAATATGCAATGGGCTTGGTGGTCTCATAAACACTCTCATCCAATACCGTACCTCCCCTTTCCACGATCTCCTCACGGAATATGGAGATGACCTCATCATAATGCTTCAAATAATCAGGGTCATTGCCTGCGGATTCCAAAATCTCTTTGGGAATGGCATTAAGCATCTTGTCCGGGTTATGGCCGCTTTCCTTCCATGCCTGACGGTTCAGCATCTTAAAGAGCATCCTGGCTGCCGGGTGCCAACTCCACCACAGGTTTTCAGCGATCATCCCAAGGTCAATAAGCCGTTGGGGGAGATGGGGGAATTGATAGCGTGTATCTACCATATGCTGCGACCTCCTCATTAATGGGCAGTATTATTCAGGGTAAACATTGCCTTTAATATGCGAATCAAAGAATGATGCTCTCCTTAGTTTTCAATTTGCCCGTGTCTGATTAACTTCCCTTCTGACATATAGATCACGTCTTCACTAACGTTTGTGGCCAGGTCCGCGATCCGCTCCAGGCTTCGGCTGATCCTGATCAGGCGCATGGCCGGTTCGATCACAGAGGGGTCGGATGTCATATACGTAATAAGCTCCCTAAGAATTTGATCCCTGAGTCCGTCTACAATATCATCCCTGTCACAAACAGCGTGAGCAAGTGGAATGTCCTCATCCATTAACGCCTTCAGACTGTCCTTCAACATCTTCGCAGCCTCATCCGCCATCCTGGGTATATCAATCAAGGGTTTCACCTCAGGCCTATCGATCAAAAACAGGGCGCTTTCCGAAATGTTCACGGCCTCATCCGCCATCCTCTCCAAATCGTTGTTCATTTTCAGGACCATAAGTATGGTCCGCAAGTCCTTTGCCTGCGGTTGATAGCGGGCAATCAGGCAGATGCAGGCCTCATCGATTTGAATCTCCAGATCATTCTCCATTGGCTCATCCTGTTCGATGACCTCCGATAACAACGCCTCGTCTTTGTTTGTCAGCCCACTGATGCTCTTTTCAATCATCCCCTCAACTAAAGACGCACTCTCCATGAGTTTTTCTTTTAAGGCATCCAGACTTTGTTTGAGCATGTGCCGTCTCCTATCCGAATTTTCCTGTTAGAAATTCTTCTGTTTTTTTGTCCTTTGGCGTGGTGAGGACGCGATCCGTGGGCCCGAATTCGATCAACTCCCCTAAATAGAGAAATGCGATAAAATCAGAGACCCTCCCGGCCTGGGCGATGTTGTGAGTCACAAGGGTCAGCGTGACCGTCTTCTTGAGTTCTGTCATGAGTTCCTCGATATGCGCGGTTGACTTGGGATCCAGGGCTGATGTGGGTTCATCAAAAAGCAAGATGGCCGGCTCCACGGCAAGGGCCCGCGCAATACAGAGCCGCTGTTGTTGTCCTCCTGACAGAAATGCCCCCCGCCTATTGAGATGATCCTTCACTTCATCCCAGAGGGCCGCCTCCTTTAAGGAATGTTCGGTGATCTCATCGCGCTGCGAACGACTGAGCCTCACACCGTTCAGCTTATATCCGGCAAGCACGTTATCGCGGATGTTCATCATGGGGAAGGGATTGGGCCGCTGAAACACCATGCCGACCCGTGTTCGAACCGTGATGGGATCCATTTCGTATACATCGGCCTCTTCTAAGAAGACCTTTCCTCGAATCCTCGCCCCGGGAACCATTTCGTGCATCCGGTTAAAGCATCTGACAAGGGTGGATTTCCCGCACCCGGAAGGCCCCATGATGGCCGTTATGGTCTTTTCAGGAATGGAGACCGTTACATTTTTGACCACCTGATTATCCCCATAATAGGCCGAGAGGTCTTGTGTTCTCAGAATTGCATTTTCCATTTTCTGGTAACCACCCTGGCAAATAAATTCATCATTAATACGAACCCCACCAACACACAGGAGGCGCCCCAGGCGACCCTGTGCCATTCGGCATAAGGGCTTGTGGCATAATTATAAATGAGCAGGGGCAAGGCATTGACCGGTTTGCTCAGCTCCCAATTCATAAAGGCGTTTCCAAAGGCCGTGAAAAGCAGGGGGGCGGTCTCTCCGGCAATCCGCGCAACGCTGATCAAAATGCCGGTCATGATGCCGCTGAGGCCGGCAGGCAAAATGACCCTCAGAATCGTCCTATAGTACGGCACGCCCAAGGCCAGAGAGGCCTCTTTCAGAGAATAGGGGATGAGGTTAAGGGTCTCCTCCGTGCTCTTTATGATCATGGGGAGCATCATCACGCCCAGGGCGATGCTGCCGGATAGGGCCGAAAACCCGCCCATGGGCACCACCACCCACAAATAAGCAAGGATCCCTATGACAATGGACGGTGTCCCTTGAAGCACATCCACCCCAAGCCGGCTCCAATAGGCCAATTTACGCGCCTTGTGCTCGGAAAGATAGGTGCCTGCTGCAATGCCCAAAAAAATGGCCGGCACACCGGCGGTGCAGACCAGCATAAAGGTGCCGATGAGGGCATTTGAAATTCCTCCGCCCTTTTCCCCGACCGGTTTTGGGATTTCAGTAAACAATTCCCAACTCAGGGCCAACAGTCCGTTTTTCAGGATATAAAAGAGGATCAAAAACAGGGGCAACATGGATAAAAAGGCCAGGAGCACTACAATGCCCCTAAAGGCCCTGTCTTTAATGATCCTCCACCTGAGCTTCTTTTGATGCATTTAGGCCTCGATGCTGATCCGTTTGATGATATATCTCCCCACCATGTTTATGGCCAGGGTCACCAAAAAGAGAAGTAACCCCACTTCAATGAGGGATGAGAGATGAAGCACCTTTGTGGCTTCGGTAAATTCATTGGCAATAACGCTGGCCATGGTATTTCCCGGACTGAATAGGCTTTGGGGCATTCGGCTGGAATTCCCGATAACCATGGTGACGGCCATGGTTTCACCCAGAGCCCTTCCCAGGGCAAGGAAGATACCGGCCCCGATCCCTGAGCGGGCATAGGGCAAGATAACCTTTGTAATGACCTCCTGCCGTGTGGCGCCAAGGGAGTATGCCGCCTCTTTGATATCAGACGGGACCAGGGCGATGACCTCCCTGCCAATGGCCGCAGTGTAGGGGACAATCATCACGGAGAGGATGACAGAGGCGGTAAAGATACCCACGCCATAGGGGAAGATGCCGGCCTTCATTTCAAAATTCCTTATAATGGGAACAAGGACAAAGAGCGCCCAAAAACCGTAGATAATGGAAGGGATTCCGGCGAGCAAGTCAGTGGTATTTTTAAGAAAAGCAGAAAAGGGGCCTTGTTTGAAGTACTCACCGACAAATAAAGAGATGCCCACGGAAAAAGGCAGAGAGATGAGCAGGGCAAGAAATGACGTGAGCAGTGTCCCTACGAGAAAGGGGAGCGCACCGAACGTATTTCTTACCGGATCCCATGTCTTTCCAAACAAGAAAGCCGGACCAAAGGCACGAAGGGAGGGCATGGAATGGACGAAAAGGCTCACAAATACGCCCAGTAACAAGACCACAATGGCCAATGCAGAAAGAAAAATGATCTTCTGGAAAGCAGGCTCCGCCCACCGGCTTGAGCGTGTCACTGCCCCCGGACTTTTGTTAGAAAATGGGCTTTCCATGATATGTCATTGATCTGATTATTTTTTCGGACTTTTCTACGGCTTCCGGCGGGAGCGGTGCGTAATGCAATGGCTCGGGATATTCCTGGCCTTCGTGCGTCATCCACCACAGTGCCTTTGAAAGCGTCCGGGCCGTTTCCGCAGTCCTTTTTTTGTACGCCTGTTCTTTGAACACCAGTATCCAGGTAAAGCTGCTGATGGGATAGCCCTCAGGGGCATCCGTATCATTGATTGAGATCCGCATGTCTTCCGGCAGGCCAACGCGGGCTGAGATGCTTGTAGAGTTTGGGCTCGGCTTGATGAATTTTCCCGACTTGTTCTGCACGGGTGCAGCAGGCATGTTGTTCAACAGGGCATATCCCAGTTCCAAATAGCCGATGGCGCCCGGAAAATACTTTATCAACCCAGCCACGCCCGGGTTCCCCTTTGACCCCAACCCCACGGGCCAATTCACGGCCTTACCAATGCCCACTCTGTTCTTCCATTCCCCGCTCACCTTGCTCAGATATTCCGTGAACACAAACGTGGTCCCGCTCCCGTCTGACCGGTGCACCACCACAATGTCCGCTTCCGGGAGTTCCGTGCCCGGATTAATTTCCAGGATGCCCGGATCATTCCACTTGGTGATCTTCCCCAAAAAGATATCTGCAATCAAACGGGGTGTAAACCTCAACTGGACATTGTCCGGCAAGTTGTACGTAATGACCACTGCCCCAAGACAGGTGGGGACATGAATGATCTCTGCCGGGGCCTTGGCCAGTGCCTCATTGTCCATGAAAGAATCGGACCCCCCAAAATCAACGGTCCGGCTGACCAGCTGTCTCTGACCGCCACCCGAACCAATGGCCTGGTAGTTTATCTTTGCACCGGTCCTTTGCCAGTACACATAAAACATCTTGGAATAGAGCGGATAGGGAAAGGTTGCCCCTGCCCCCAGCAGATCCACGGCCTTGGCCCCTTTGGGAACGGGCACTGTGGTCAGAAGGATCAGCAAATATGAAGTGAGGAGTTTCTTAAGCATCTTCCTGGCCTGACAACTCCCTAAGAAAAATAATAGCCCACTTGATAGCCCATTCGATGTTTTGCCCTTGGTGCCCGAGCCTTCTCGAAGCAGCTCATGACATGAGGCCTAAATCATATAATACATTTTCTTGAAAGCATTGAGCAAATAGTTATTCTATGATA
>CAYYPQ010000037.1:0-20793 GCA_964473615.1 uncultured Desulfobacteraceae bacterium | reverse complement strand
ATGACCTTTGGACATATTTCGAGCTAACAAATTGACTTTATCAGAGGTTTTTCGTTCTTTCATAATAGGCCCCTCACAAACCGGATAACCTTCTGACAAATCCGCCTTTCAGGGCACGGATTTTCTGTTACAGGATAAGCTGCAAGCCGCGTGGCTTAAGCTTGAATGCACTAGAGGAAGAGAATACCCCTCTTCTCATTCGATCTGAGTTTTTTCAATAGGTTGAAGCGGACCAACAGGCCTTAGAGATATTAAAGAAGGCTGACGTTACTTTCAAGAAAAGAATTGATAAGACAACTTTATTTTTCCTGACTGTTTTCCCAAGGGCTCGGAGGGGACTCAGGACCGAATTTATGTCTAGGTTCAGACCTGGTTACAAAAGCGATGGCTATCAGCACCAATATTTGGTGGCCAGACTTGGCTAGTGGTAATCGAACTCTCTTACTTCGCGCCAGGGCGGGCCTGTAATCCTGTCATTTATTTGTTCTAGGCTGAAAGATTGCGATGAATCTAAGAGGAGGGATTTGCCATGCAGCCGATCAAATTTATTATAGAACTACCAGCCTCCCTTCGCATCCTTTCAATCCTTTTGCTCGCCATTATTGCACATTTTATTGTTCGCGAACTCAGGCGTCTGAGCCAGTGGATGCTCGCTCCGGCACCACAGACTGGTGTTTCAATGACAGAGAGTTTTGCCCGCCGTTACCCAAAACTGGCCACCTTGATAACGGTCTTTGTGAGTGCCATTACATTTACCATTTATTTTGTTGCGGTCGGGCTGATATTGAAAGAACTTAATGTCTCTCTGAAAGCCTATTTGGCGAGCGCTTCCGTCATTGGACTGGCGATTGGTTTTGGATCCCAGGGGCTGGTCCAGGATGTCGTAATCGGACTTACCCTTATCTTTTCTGATGCCATGAACATCGAAGATCTCGTAGAAATCTCAGGTCAGATTGGCAAGGTGGAAGAGATCGGTCTGAGATTCACAACCTTGGTTAATTTATACGGACAAAAGATATACATCCCCAATCGAAACATCGGCATAATCGGCCGCTTTCGGCGGGGCTACATACGCGCTTATGTGGATATTCAAATCCCGGATCAGGGTGAAGATAAAGAGATCTCGGAGAATGTCCGGGCCACCTCTCAAGGAATGTACGATCAACATAGGTCTATTATTTTATCAGAGCCTGAAATTTTTAAGGTCAAAGAGGCCAAGGCTGGCAAATGGCGGTACCTACGAGTCAAATTTCACCTCTGGCCTGGTCAAAGTTCCCTTATCGAAACCACATTTAAGCAGAGAGTTATTGCACTGTTGAAAAAACTATATCCGGATTACCCTGATTGGATGATTACAGTGACTTATAAGGCTGAATAAAATCATGGAGTCAAGTCTGCCTTTGACTCTTGGTGATTTTATGCAAGAGTCAAAGGCAGACTTGACCCCATTTCAAGGTCTGTTCCACGGTTGAAGACAAGATGTGTTTTGCTGGAGCGGAGAAGGCCAGTTCCCCGATTGCGTCCCCTAAGGCGCTGCCTATCATGGCCCCCAAGAATTTTGATTTGAGATCAAGTGGCATAATATTCGACCTCATTTGTTAATAATCAATGCCACATACGGCAGATCTTCTTAGGTGTGTCTCCACCTGTCGATGGCGTTGGAGGCCAACTCGGCAGAAAAATGGATCAGGTCCTTGCACTTCTTTGATGAGGAGATATAGTCATTGAAGTCCTGCCCGTTTTTAAAGTCCCTGCCTGTAATCTCTCTGCATTCTATCGAACCGGCCCTCGGTCTAAATTCCTGTGCTATCTGTTTGCCAATGGCGAACGGTTCCGGCATGGCTATGGGCCTATCTCTTATCAGATTGATGTGGCCGATAACAAAGGACTTCATGATTTGCGGGCGGTTCATCTGGCGGATGTTGGTACCGTGTACAAGATTCATGGCCATTATGGCGCCTTCCAGGGCCCCACACAGTCCCCCCTTTAGCCCCACACCACCGTCGAAGACGATTGATGCCTTCTCAAGAGATGGATTTCCGACCCCGGTGTTTTCCCTTACTTGTCTGAGGACAGACTGTGCGCAATGAATAGTATCTTTGGGGACATCAGAATGACTCATAGTCTCGTCTTGGAGTGAGGCCCCCTTGTCATCTGAAATGAGGAAATTCACGGCCTTCCAGATGTGGGACATACAGCGCATGACCCTGTCTCCCGGTAGAAAATATCGAATTTGTCCGGTTGCCTTATGAAAGTCGACGCCCGTTCGTTCCATGCAGTTTGTTGTACCAATGCTGTCTTTAAACCAATCCACGTAATTTCCCGCCAGTTCAAGGAGCTCAGGCGATCCTTCGTGTATCAACGCAAGCCCCAGTGATCCGCCTGTAACCACACCGCATGTTGATCCACTTGCCACGGTGCCACCCTCCATGCCGGTCACCCCCATGAGTATCGCGTCTTCTTGTCTATGGATTGCATCCTGCAATACCTCAATCGTTGCCTGTGCTCAGTTCAAATTCTTCATGAGGTATAGGCTTCCCTTTATTCCTTTGAATTTCCGCATAATATTTGACATTGTCGCGCTCCTTCAAGCGGGTGTGGTGTTGGGAGAGGGATGGGCGCAAGACTTATTGTGGGATATGAAAGATTTTTCTGGCCTCATCAGGGGTGGCTACCTCCCGGCCTGCGAGCCGGGCCACCTGGGCCGCCCACTCGACCTGCTCGTAGCTGCCCTTGGCCAGTTCCCCATTCTGCATTCGGACGTTGTCTTCCAGCCCGACACGTATATGACCACCATTCACGGCAGCGGTCATCCCGGCCAGAAACTGGTGCGGACCTACTCCGCATACAGACCAGGAGGCCCCTTCCGGCAAGAGTTCCCTCATGCGTGCGAGGTTAGACACGTCATATGGAATACCTCCTGCCACTCCGAAGACCATTTGAAAGTGCATAGGCTCCTCAAATATATTCTGCTTCCGGACCAGGAGGATATTGTATAGCCCGCCCAGATCGTAGATTTCACATTCAGGCTTGACCCGATTCTCTCGCATCACCCTGGCATAGTCTACCAGCATGGCAAAGGTATTCTCAAATACGATCTCAAAGGGCACCTGGCCGGTCTTCCAGTCGGCGATGCCAAAGTTCATGCTGTTGGTGTTTAGCGATGCCATTTCCGGTTTCATTTTTGAGATAGGGGCGATCCGATCATCTTTTGGGACCCCGGCGGCAATGGCGGTGCTCATATTGATGATCAAGCCGGGGCATCTATCGCGTATGGCCTGTATAGTGGGTTGGATCTTTTCAAGGTCTGGGGTTGGGAAACCGTTTTCCGGGTCTCGAACATGGATATGTACAATAGCGGCCCCTTCGTTCATGCATTTGTAAGACTCTTCAGCGAATTCCTCAGAGGTATAAGGGACTGCCGGGTTCTGATTCTTGAAAGTCGCAGCCCCTGATAGTGCGGCGCTGATAACCAACTTCTCGCTCATGGCAACCCTCCTTCAAGCCTTTCCACAGGGGGAAGATCTCACGCCAGTACACTTCCCCTAAATGGCTTATGTAAAAATAAACTTTGATATGATCTCTTTCATGATCTCCTGTGTCCCGCCGCCAATAGAGAGGATCCGGTTGTCCCGGTAGAGTCTCTCCACCAGGTATTCACGCATATAACCATATCCGCCATGTAACTGAACGGCATCGTATGTGACCCTGTCACTCACCATGCAGGAGAAGTTCTTGGCCATGGATATCTCTTTTATCTGGTTTTCCCCCGCATTTATCTTGGCCGCTACCCTGTATACGAATTCCCTGCTGGCCTCCACCAGTGTGGCCATGTCTACAAGCTTGTGACGGGTGACCTGAAAGCCGGAAATAGGACGGCCGAAGGCCTCCCTTTCGCGTACGTATCTTAGTGACTCCTCCAGGGCCATCTCGGAGGTCACGTTGGCCATGATCGCAATCTGCAATCTTTCATTTTGAAAATTTTCCATAATGGCATAAAAGCCCTGGCCTTCCTCTCCAAGGAGGTTTTCGACCGGGACCTTACAATCATCAAAAAAAATCTGGGCCGTATCCGAGGCCCACCAGCCCATTTTTTTCAGCTTTTCAGACACTGAATAGCCGGGTGTGTCAGAGGGAATTACCAGAAAGCTGATTCCCTGATACCCCTCTCCACCTGTCCTGACGGCACATGTCAACTGGTCTGCCCTTCCCCCACTGGTAATGAACATCTTGCTGCCGTTAACCACATAATGGTCGCCCTTCCTTGTTGCCTTGGTTTTGATATTGGCAACATCTGAGCCTGCATTTGGTTCAGTGATTCCAAGGGCGGAGATCTTTTCCCCCCTGAGGACGGAGGGCACCAGGCGTTGTTTTTGCTCTTCAGTCCCCAGTGACAGGATAGGTGGGATGCTAATGTGAAGGGAGCCCAGTCCTGCGGCCACTCCGGCGGAGCCACATCTCATCAACTCCTCGCCCGCAGCTATTTCGCTAAAGATATCCGCCTTTCCAGAGCCACCGTATTCCTCCGGGTAGCCCAGGCCGAGGAGGCCAGCTTCTGCGGCCTTGCCATAGAGATCCCTGGGGAACTCGCATTTTTCCTCCCATTCATCTACAAACGGCTTAATTTCGCGCTCCACAAACTTGCGCACGGTCCGTCGAATTATATTCTGGGTCTCTCCAAAGTATTCCTGATAAGACGCCTTGGTCTCTGTTTCACTTGCCATTGGTTTTGCCTCTCTTATGGTTGTCATGTGCTTCCCATGGTAAAAAGAACCGGTGGATATCACCCGGGCATGGGGGTCGGCGGCATGACCAGGGCCGATCCCTCTCCCACGTTTTCCCCTCTCTGGTTTGTCCATGTGAGTGCCATTCTGACCCATCGTCTCTTTTCCAGCTTTTCCACGACCTCTGCCGTGGCCGTTATGGTATCCCCGAAATAGGTTGGGGCCGTATACCGGACGGTTATCTCAAGGGCAACGGTTCCAAGTCCAGGGAGTTTCATCCCCAGGACAGGGGCCATAAGGCTTTGAGGAAGCGCCCCGTGTGCAATCCTGGTGCCGAAGGGAGTCATCTTGGCAAACTCTTCATTGAGGTGCATGGGATTAAAGTCGCCTGATATGCCCGCAAAGAGGTATACATCGGTCTCAGAGATGGTCTTTGTAAAAGAGGCCGACATCCCGATTTCCAGTTCATCATACGAGTAACCAAGCTCGAATTTGGGCCTTTCATCGAACCGGAAATGGTCAATATCCATGATGGTGGAGGTGCTCTTTTTGGCAAATACGGCCTTCACCTTCAGGCCCACCTTCATCTTGCTGAGTGGGACGCCCTTTACGATATGGGTGATGGGGGTGTCTGCCCCATCTAATTTGATGAGGGCCAGGATGTAGGGGGGCTTTATGGGCTGGTGAGGTTCCTCATAGCGGACTATGGTGAAACCCGTGACAATGCCGGTATTTTTCAGTTCCACCCAGTTGTCGGACAGGTCGGAAAAGCAACGCTCACAAGTGGCACGGGGCGGGACGAAGACCTTGTTACACTTTTCGCACCGTAGGCCCATTATCTTCTTGTCATCCCTCAGGGTAACGAGAAACCTGCTTCCTGTGCGGCCTGCAAAGTATTGGTATGGAAGTGCCAGTTTCCCTTCTACAATAAAGCTGTCTTCTTTAGCAGAATGCATAATTCCTCCTTTGTCCCTTCGCATTATTCAATAATTTCGAAATACTTAATATCGGTTATGGCACCTACACGTTTCTCATTCCAGACAGGTCGTACACGCGACCCCTTCTTTACCTTATCGATATCAGAAGGTTTCAGTTCATGCCACAATGTCTCATGGCCCTTGCAGCCATTCAGCAGGAAGTGCGCTGAACAGTATGGTGTTTCCCTGCTCTCCCCTGTGAGAGGATCAGGGCTTGCATAGTAGGCCACATCATAAATAGTGACCATCCCCTCCGGACCCACCTCTACCCAGTCTTTAGCCCGTATGCGGCATTCCGCACAGATCTCCCTTGGAGGCAATTGTAGCCGGCCACACTTTGGACACTTGTTGGCAAGTATCTTCTTTTCTTTGAAGGCGTTAAGAAATTTTCCCATCACCGGTCCGGTCGCAAAACGCTGGGGGATTGAAAGTATCTGCCGGAGTCGTATAAGCTCTTCCTGTTCTTCCTCTTGACCGGCGGCATGAGGCGGAGTGTACTTCTTAAAGAACCTGGTGGCCTTGGTAAGCAAGCCCATATCCCCCTCCACCTTCAACCTGCCCGAGGTGAAGGCGGTCATTCCATCAAGCTTGCCGAGTGTAATGGCGATCCAGTCTTTCGCCGATACGGTGGTGGTGACATTGGGATCGTGGATGCCTTCCAAGACCTTCACCTGGCCGTCTTTGACGCTCACGGTCCATTCGCCGCCGCCTGTTCCGGTGATTACATATCCATAATTGGCGGTGATATCCTTGACGCCTTCAGGGTTCACGCGGGATTCCATGGTGCCGAAGATATCCTCTACCGTCACCTCAGGGGCAGCGGCAGGAGGCGTATACTTCTTAAAGAACCCGGTGGCCTTGGTAAGCAAGCCCATATCCCCCTCCACCTTCAACCTGCCCGAGGTGAAGGCGGTCATTCCATCAAGCTTGCCGAGTGTAATGGCGATCCAGTCTTTCGCCGATACGGTGGTGGTGACATTGGGATCGTGGATGCCTTCCAAGACCTTCACCTGGCCGTCTTTGACGCTCACGGTCCATTCGCCGCCGCCTGTTCCGGTGATTACATATCCATAATTGGCGGTGATATCCTTGACGCCTTCAGGGTTCACGCGGGATTCCATGGTGCCGAAGATATCCTCTACCGTCACCTCAGGACCCTTGGCCTTTTTGGGCCTGGGTGTGATGCCCCATTTACGCAGTTCTTTTTTCAGGACCTTTCCTATTGGACTCCTGGGGAAGTCTTCTTCCAGGATCTCAATGTATTTGGGGACCTTAAAATTTGCGAGATTGTCTTCACAAAACTTAATGACCTCTTCTTCGGTAAGACTGTCGTCCGAGGCAATGACAAAGACCTTTACCTCCTCGCCCATGGTTTCATCCGGCACGCCTACTGTGGCGGCCTCGGCTATCTTGGTATGGGTCGCAAGAAGATTGTCGATCTCTTTGGGATAGATATTCTCCCCACCGCGGATGATCATGTCTTTTATCCTGTCCACAATAAAGATATAGCCGTCATCGTCCTTATAACCCACATCTCCCGTGTGCAGGTATCCATCCACAATCGATTCTTTGGTCTCTTCAGGCCGATTGAAATATCCCTTCATGACCACGTCGCCACCGATTACGATCTCGCCGGACTCGTTCGGGGGAAGTTCTTTCCCGTCTTCGTCTACGATCTTTATGTCTTGACCTGGAAGGGGAAGGCCGATGGAGCCGACCTTACGCACACCGTCTCTGGGGTTGATGGTGCTCACACAAGTGGCCTCGGTGAGCCCGTAACCCTCGACAATAGGGATATTGAAGGTGTCCTGGAATTTGTTGAAAGTCTCCGGGGTCAAAGGAGCCGCACCGCAGACACCAAACTGCAAAGAGCTGAGATCATATTTCTGCCGGCCGGGATCTGAAAGCAGGATCTGGTATACCGCCGGGACAGCGGACCAGAAATTTACCTTGTATTTATCTACCACTTCCCAGAACTCACTTGCGCTGAAGGTCTTCCGCAGGACAACCTGGTGCCCCTGCAATATACTGGATACAGATGTCAGCATGGCATTGACATGAAAGAGGGGAAGAAAACACAGGACAGACATCTTCTCATCCAGGTGGAGGGCCTGATCGATCCCGTCTACGTCGGCCAGAACATTCTTGTGGGACAGCAGGACACCTTTGGGATTCCCCGTGGTACCGGAGGTATAGAAGATATAGGCGATATCATCTGCCTTGCTGTTGCACTTGACGGGCTTTTCATCGCCTTCATCTATAAGGGATGCAAATGAAATATGGTCAGGGGACGGGGATTCCGCCACCTCTATGACCTTTTCAAGATGAGGACAGTTGGAGCGGATCTCCTTGAGAATCGGGAGGTATTGGTCCTCGATTATCAGGCCCCTTCCCTTGGAATCGTTTAAGAGGTATTCCACCTCCGCGGCCTTCCACCATCCGTTTACAGGACCCGCGACGGCCCCGATCTTCTGGATGGCAAAATAAGCAATCAGGGTATCCGGGCTGTTCTGGAGCAGCACATGGATGAAGTCATTCTTCTTGAATCCCAGCTTTTTTAGTGCATTGGCAAGGATGTTGACACGCCTACCAAAGGCCCCGTACGTAATGGTCTGGTCATAAAATTGGATATAGGGTTCGCCTTTGTATTTCTTAACGGAATTGTCGAGAAACGTCCCCAGGTTCATGATGGCCTCCTGTGATTGATGAATTTCATATTTACATTAACTTGAAAAACCAGATCTTCTTGACCCGGATGCCCTATTACCATGGCACCTCACTGGTCAGCAGGAACAAGACCGTCCACAGTGTCCCTCCAAAACCGGAGGCCATGGCCTGTTTGACCTTTTTGGGGATCTGGTGTTCACCTGCGGTCCCCATGATCTGCATGGCTGCCTCGGCTACCCTGACCATGGCGGTCGCTCCAATTGGATTGGAGGCGATAACCCCGCCAGATGGGTTCACTGGGAAAGAACCCTCCATGGTAATGTCGTCGTTTTCCACCATTTTGAGGTGCTGGTCGCCTTCCAGAAGCAAGAAGTCTCTGAGCCAGTCAAGCCCCCACCAACTTGAGGGATCGTACATCTCAAAGACATCGATCTCTTTTCGTGGGTCCTTTATACCGCACCGCTCAAATAGCTTTTGGGCGGCGTAACGGTGTGTCATGACGTAGGGGGCATCGCCAAAAACGACAAACATCTCTTCGCGGTGGACCGTAATATGATCCTTGATCCATGCCGGTTGTTTGCATAGCTCTTTGGCCTTTTCTTCAGAGGCAAAGATCATGACACAGGCCCCGTCGCTCTGTGAACACATGTGTATCATCCGCAATTCGCCTACCAGGGCCGGCGAGTTCACGGCAAGATCATTGGCCTGATCAAATTCGAGCCCCAACCGCCGGTGGGCCTTGTCGTTTTTCATGGCGTGCTTGTCCATGATGATGCGGTATTTCATGGATGCCTTTTTGGCGCGTTCTTCTCCGAATTCATCTATCATGGCCTGGGCCGTCATTCCTGTCAGGGCACCTGTCTGCAACTGCCTCCCCCAGAGAGGATCGGCCATGTTTGTGATCCCGCCTGTGGTGTGCCCCTCCTGGAGCTTTTCGAACCCGATAGCCATGACAATGTCGTGGAGCCCGGAGGCCACAACATTATCGGCCGCGCAGACAAGGGAGGCCCCGGTGGTTCCCCCCGTGGTTATACGCAGGGCCTCTTTGCCGAAGGCGCCAGATCCAAGGGTGTGCCACAGGTCCGGCTGGTGGATCATCTCAAAGAGTTCCATGTTCCCATGAATGATACAGCCAATGTCATCCATGGTAAGACCTGCCTGGTCGAGCGCTGCAACAACTGCCTCGTGTATCATCTCAGGCTGGTTCACGTCTTCCCTGTGGCTCGAATAAGGAGTCTGCCCAACACCTATAATTCCGACATTCCTGTTTTTTTTCATTCTTGTGCCTCCCTAGTCTCGTTCCAATATGATCACTGAGTGAAATTGTCCGGCCGGCCCCATTACGCCATGGGCGAGGGCGGTCCTGGCATCTTTGACCTGATGGTCTCCCGCTTCACCTCTCAGTTGCAAGGCCGCCTCTGCTGCACGGACAAGGCCGCCGAGGATCAAGGGGCTGCCTGCAAGCATACCGCCCGAGGGGTTCACGTGATATTGTTCAATGCCATTTGAGTCAATCCATTCGCCGCCTTTGGCCTCGTCACAGATGCCCAGCCCTTCAATCCACATAGGATTCTGGTAGGCGTACTGGTCGGATATCTCTATCACATCAAAGCTGGAACGGGGGTCGGTGATTTCCGCACGGCAGTACGCTCGTTCTGCGGCCTTTCTAAGGGCAAAGTTAGAGGCCACATCGCGATCTCCCAAGAAAAAGCTGTCCATGCAGGACCCCACACCCTTAATCCAGACGGGGTTGTCTGTGAGCTCCTTGGCGCGATCTTCTGCGGCCAGTATCATGCCGACGGCGCCGTCGGTGACTGGATATGCGTGGAGCTCGCGAATGGGATCTGCCAGCATGGGTGAGGTCAGGACATCCTCCATTGTTACCGCAGTAACGTCAGGTGTGTATGGGTTCTTTGCCGCCTTTTCGCGGGCGGCAACCACCACCTTGGCCAATTGTTCATCTGTGATGCCTGCCTTTGCGCTATATGCCTGGGCCTGTAAGCCGGCCGCAGCACAGAAATCCATTCCCACTGGCCTGGTATAAAAGGGATCAAAGGCCATGTGGGTAACCATGTTCCGACTCTTGGCCTGCGATTCTTTGCAATGGCCGATTATCAGGACGAGATCTGTATGGCCTGATAGGATGGTGGCAAGGCCATAGTAGACCGCCTGAGCGCCCTCCTGTGCCACCTTTTCCTCACACCGAAAGTGGGCACCCAGTACGTCTGTCATCCCATTATCAGAAATGGTACGGGCATCAAAGATGTCATCAGAGACGCTTATTGATGTGTTGATCCCCTTGTCCTCCGAGAAATCGAGGCCGGTCTGATCAAGTAGTGATTCAAGGACCTCCAGGGCCATACCCTGAAAGCGTTCATACCACTTGTCTCTCTCATAAGTGGTTTGTGCCACGGCACAAATCCCCACTTTTCTTGCCATAGCCTTTAACCTCCTTTACATGGGTTGTTTTGTAATACCTAACCCGGACAAGCCGGAAAAGTGCCTAAATTGAAGTAAAGCCCGAAGTGACTAAAGTTAAGGTCAAAATTTATTTATAAGGCACTAACACGTTTGAGAAACCACTGGGCCGAACAATACCCTTGTCCAAAAAATGCCAGTTGGCACACATGGCGATCAGTGTGTGTTGGCATAACAATTCCAGAAATCGCCGTGTTTTACCGCGCGTATGATGCTATCCTTGTCACGCACACCGTCCATTTCGATCCATGCCCTGCCACATCCAAGCCTTGTATGGGAATCGTCTGTGGCCACCTTTGGGTATGGGATCTGGTCTATGTCATATTCCGGGGTGCGGAACCCTTTTGACGTAATTTCTACTGCATCAATCGGCATGCGCTCCGCAACCGCCATGATCCTATCCTTAGCCTTCTCCAGCGGTAAATCTAGTTCAGCAGGGTGGTTAAAAATGTTTAAGACTTCTTTGTCTCCTTCAATCCGGTTTATATGTAGATAGCCTTTTTCAAATACAGTCAATTCTACGCCCGTGAAGATAATTAGATCGGAGTGCATACGGGGTACAGAGTCATAGCAGTCGGGTCGAAGAAGATAGTCATGGTCTGTGAGGGCGATGAAATCAAATCCCAGTGCTCCGTATATGTCCACGACATCCTGGATGGTAAGCTCTCCATCTGAACACGTGGTATGTATATGTAATGCGCCCTTCAAGAGCATTTACCATCCCTGCTTTCATCTCTACAGGGGACGCATCTATCCAACAGAACTAAGGACGGCATCCCCAATCTTCACGCGAGATATCTCCGAGGATGTTCCTGCTATCTGAAGGTACTTGGCATCACGATACCCTTCCTCGGCAGGGTTTCCATGGATAAAACCATGTCCGCCCAGGATCTGAAGGGCATGGCTCGCTATCTCTTCCGCCGATTCGGCACAAAAGACCTTTGCACAATGGGCAATAGAGGCGGCCTCTCTGTCTCCCGTGTCGGCCATCCATCCGGCCCTGTAAGCAAGTAACTGGGCAGTCTGAAATAGTGTTAACATCTCAGCCAGCTTAAATCCGATCTCCTGGTACGCGATAATCGGTTTCCCACCGCTGGTATGATTCCTGGCATAATTCAAGGCGGCATCAAAACAGGTCCTCATCAGTCCAAGGCCGGCCGCCGTAAGGATCTGATCCTCCCATGTGCGTACATCCAGAATAGGGCCCATGTCTTCAAATGGACCTATCACGTGGTTTGAGGGGAGGGTACAATTTTCAAGCGATATGGCTGAGGTAGTGACCCCATTGTACCCGAGAGTGGAGAGCCTTTCTCCAATATTTAGACCTTTGCTGTCCTTTTTGACCAGAAAAAAGGCATGCCTTGCTTCTGCCCCCCCTGAAACTGTTCCTGCGACCGCAATCCAGTCTGCGATTGGCGCATTTACCACATGGGCCTTTGATCCTGAAACCAGGTAACCTCTACTATCTTGAACCCCTGCCGTATTCAATGGATTGTTTTCAATGCTCATGCCTTCCTCGGAGAGTGCCACAGCACCAATGATGCGCCCCTCTTTTAATGGAGATAAGATATCGGCCTTTAGTTCAGGGGAGCCATGGACTTCAACCAGGCGCCCGAAGATGCGCGCACTTACTTCCACCGACAGGAAGAGGGAAGGGGAGATCGATGCAAGGGTCTCCTGGGCTATCTTGAGGCCTATATTGTCTTTCCCCTTATCCAGACCGAGTTCCAGGTAGCCGGTTTGGGCCAGGGTGTTCAACCAGCCCAAAACCGTATCGCGGATATCAGCGCTGTCCTGTTGTTCAAGTTGGGCCAGTAAGGCCATGGAATCTGTATCAAAAAGATCTTTGATTTTGTCACAGAGGCCCCTTTCTGTATCTTCAAAATCGAAATTCATTCTATGAGCTCCTTTGAGTTTTTTGTTTGGGGTTGCTTGTATAGCTACATCAATTTTGAAATAATCTTTTTCTGGATTTCCGATGTGCCTCCTCCTATGGGCGCCAGTCGGCTATCCCTGAAGCACCTCTCCACCTCGTATTCGTGACAGTATCCATAGCCACCATGAAGGGTAACCGCTTCATTGGCGGGCTTGAGGCTCCAATCTCCAATAAAGAGTTTGGCTATTGCCGCCTCCAGATGATTAAGGGGCCTTCCCTGATCCTTACACCAGGCAATACGGTAGACCAAGGGCCTTGCCGCCTCCATAAATATCTTTATCTCGGCCAGTTTGTGTTTGATGGCCTGGAAATGGGATATTGGCCTACCGAACTGATAGCGCTCTTTTGCATACTGGGCGCATTTTTTAAGGACATATGTCATAGCACCAACAAATGGGGCGAGAAGGGCGCTGCGGTCCCACTCAACGGTTTGCATGGCCATGAGGAATCCGGAGCCTTCCAGGCCGATCAGGTTTTCCTCCGGGATCTCGCAGTCTTCAAGGATCAGCTCCGAGGTATGGGAGGTCCTGACCCCCATCTTTATCAGGTTTTTCCCTGCCGAAAACCCTGGAGTACCCTTTTCCACGATAAAGGCGGATATCCCTGCGTGTTTTTCGTCTTTTCCCGTCTTGCCATAGACAACCGCAACATCGGCTATCGGGCCGTTGGTGATAAACATCTTGGTTCCATTCAGGACATAGCGATCTCCACGTTTCTCGGCCCGGGTCGTCATGGATGCCACATCAGAGCCGGCGCCCGGTTCAGTGAGCCCCATGCACCCGATCAATTCTCCTGAGGCCAGCCTGGGGATATATTTTTCTCGCTGGGCGTCGGTTCCATGTGCGAAAATCGTATCTGCACAGAGAAAGGTGTGGGCACCATAGGCGAGTGTCAGACCCCCGTCAACACCGGCCTCGCCCAGGGCCTCGCCGGCCAGGACTGTGGTTACTACGTCCGCATTGCTGCCCCCCAGTTCTTCAGGAAAATGAAGACCCAGAATCCCGAATTCCCCCAGCTTTCTGAAGGACTGAAAATCAAATTCTCCCTTGAGGTCATGTTCTTCAACCCTGGGGACGATCTCCTTCTTGGCAAATCGTATGACCTGTTCCTTAAACATCACCTGTTCCTCAGTAAATGAAAAATCCATTGTCTCCTCGCTATGGCTGTTTTTTTCCTTCCTGGGTCTTTGCTCCGTTCAAAAAGACCTCCAGGATGCTTTCGGCAATCCTCTCCTTTTGGATGTCGCCCTTTAACTTTTGATCAGCAAGGACCATTGTGGATAAAAAGGCCTCTAGTGCGCCAAGGAATATGTAGGTCAGGTATCGGGCCTTAAAATCGGTCCTGAGTACCTGCCTTTTTTGGCCCTCTGCAATCACGCCTTCGGTCAAGGACATCGATTTCTTGAAGTGCTCCAGCCGGGTCCTGGTCAAGTTGGTTGTAGATCTGGAGATCTCTGTGATAAAGATATTCATGAGTTCGGGATTGGTCTGGTAGGTATCCAGGAAGTAATGGATTATACGCATCAGCTTTCTATGTACGTCATTCTCATTCTTGCCGATATCCGCCATCAGCCGAAACAGGCCGTCCCACCACTGGTTGAGAATAGAGTCAAAGAGATATTCCTTATTTTTGAAGTAGTGGTAGACCAGACCGTAAGAAATTTCGGCCTCTTTGGCGATATCCGACATCCTGGCCTTGTGAAAGCCCTTTTGTTTGATCACCTTTAGGGCGGCCTTAAAAATGGCTGCCTGTTTGTCTTTTTTGAAGGGATCCGAGTTCTTGTGCATCATTGATTATTTAATCAATAATTGATTGACTTGTCAATCAATTTTTTGTAATATTTCATCCCTCTCACCCCATTTTTGCGAGACGGACCGTTTCAATGGGCTAAAGTGTTATATTTGTAATACTTTAGATGTTTGAAAAATGCCGGGGTGAGGGACATTTTTCCGCACGCCAAAAAATGATGGGATCGGCATAAATCGGGGCGCACAAAGGGCCGCAGTTATATTGCTGTCACATCCACCTGGACTTTTGTGTGTCTTAATGCGGGCGTATCGCGTGCGCTTGGCTTTTGGCGACGTATGCCTTCTAAATTATAATAAGCACAGTACGCGAAGAGTTTTGGCGTGCCGAAAAACATCCCCCACCCCATCTTAGCGATACCTTGTTTCAAGTGGCTAAAATGTTACTCATATTTTTTTGTAGAATTTTTTCAAAGAATTATATAACAGTACTAGGAATAGCGTTACTACTCATGTTGTCAGGTTCACGAATGAGGGTTGGCTGGTCTGTGCTCTTCATCCGCTTAACTGGGTGTCCGTTTTTACTTGACCAGATCACATGTATCCTTAAATACGATAACGTATCATTCTTGTGCAAAAACGATTTTGCAAGGTTGCAAATTTCACCGCAGAGGCGCTGAGCACGCCGAGAAGTTTGTTCTTTTAAATTGTCGTGAGAGGCGACAATTTAAAGACTGCTCCGTCTTATGTAAACGCACTAAATTTTCGACTAATAATCATAGCGCGTTTCTTTTTGTTTTCCGTCCTCTCAACGGAAAACAAAAAAAACACCTTAAGCTTTGCGTTCTTTGCGGCTTGAGTGAACGTAGCGAACGGGCGGTGAAAGAATAGAAAAAATACGTTACCGAACTTACGAATCAGAGCACTTAGTAGTTGCAGAATAAGCGTATGGATGCTCATAGACTGGAAGGGAAAGGACAAATGACATGGAACAGGAACTAGGTAAAGTGGAGCCATTGGTCTACCAGAGCCAGATCAATGTGCCTTATGACTGGTGGGCCGGGGAAACTGCCAGCAGGTTTTTTTTGAATATCCGTGATAAGAAAAAGATACTCGGAACCAGATGCGATAAGTGCAATAAGACCTTTGTGCCTCCGAGAAAGACGTGTCCGCAGTGCTTTGGTGAGGTTACGACCTGGGTTGAGCTTTCGGCAGAGGGAGAGCTCGTGACATACACGGTGGCGAGAAGGCAGCTCGCAGCGCTTCCCAGGAAGGCACCCATAGTCTTTGGGCTTATCAAGCTTGATGGTGCGGACACTGCGCTTTTGCATATGATAGATGAGGTCGAACCTGGTAAGGTGAAAATCGGCATGCGGCTTGTGGCGGTCTTCTCTGAGGAGCGAAATGGGGGCATCCTGGATATTAAGTTTTTTCGTCCCGCATAGGAGTTTAAGAGTAAATTTGTGTTCAAAACTGGCAGAAAATTTTTTTGATATGGTATGCGGAGCGAAGCGACACCTTAACTTTAGTCACTTCGAACCCTGGCCCAGACCTGGTTAATTGGTCCCTTTGTGTAAAATTTCCGGAGGTAGTATTCCGCGGGATCGTGTCTAGAATGCTCATCAGGGCGCACCAGGGCAGGCTTTAGTTCAATTTAGGCACTTTTCCGGTTCCTGACAACTGACAACCGGCAACTATCAATTGAGCGTTCTCGCTCAATTGGGGTGTGACGTTATTTTGGGGAGAAAGATATGGAAAGGATTGCAATCATTGGTATTGGGATGACTAAGATCGAGGCGAATAAAAAAGGGGATACCTTTGCGGACATGGCCTGGGAGGCGGTGAATAAGGCACTGAATGATGCGGGTATGACTATTGATGATGTGGACAACGTCATTACCACCTCCAATGATTTTTGGGACGGCAGGACCATATCCTGCATGGCCGTGGGGGATGCAAGTGGTGTGCGTAATAAGAATGCCTCATGTGTTGAAGGAGACGGTGCCTTTGGGGCCTTTTATGGGTTGAGCCGCATCCTTTCGGGGTCCTATGGCACGACCCTTGTGACTGCACACAGTAAAGGCTCTGAAAGCGTATCGAGTCTTATCACCAATGCGGCATTCGATCCCATCTATGAAAGGGCACTTGGTCTCGACATGATAACCGCCTGCGCCATGCAGGCCAATTCGTATATGCACCGGACAGGGACTCGCCCGGAACATCTGGCAATGGTCTCTGTCAAGAACCACGGCAATGCCTTCCACAACCCAATGGCGCAATTGCCCATGAAGATTACGATAGATGATGTCCTCCAATCGGAGATGGTAGCCGATCCTCTCCATAAGCTCGACTGTTCCCCGGTCTCGGACGGGTGTTGCGCGGTAATACTTGCCTCTGAATCACGTGCACAGAAATACGGGGGGAGGCCGGTTTGGGTAAAGGGGGTCTCGTTTTGCTCGGATTCCTACTTCTTGGGAGACAGGGACCTGGCAATCCCTCGTTCCTTGAAGGCCGCGGGCCAGAAGGCATACTCCATGGCAGGAATCACAGAACCGTCAAGAGAGATCCACGTGGCCGAGGTCTATGATGCCTTTTCGTATCAAGAGCTGATGTGGATTGAGGGGTTGGGACTTTGTGAAGAAGGCAGGTCAAAGGACCTTATGGAAAAGGATGCCTTTCATTTGAAGGGGACCTTGCCTGTGAACCCATCTGGCGGGCTGCTCAGCGGGCATCCGGTCATTGCAGGAGGGCTGATACGCATTGCAGAGGCCGTAAGACAGCTCAGGGGTGAGGCGGGTGACTATCAGGTGGATGGGGCCACCAGGGCCATGGCCCATGGGATTAACGGTCTTTGCGGTCAATCGCATTGCGTGTGGATATTGGATAGTGCCAAGTAGGAGGATCATTATGGGTAAGAAACGTGTAGCCGTTGTAGGAACTGGTCAGACCTTTCACAAGAGCCACAGGCCGGACGTAAACGGTCAGGAACTCATCAATGAGGCGGTTCGGCGGGCACTTGAGGATTCGGACCTTAAGATTGCAGATATAGATGCCATTGTAATCGGCAACATGGATCACTTTGAGGGAATCAACTATGTTGACTGCTGGAGCGTGGACGGGTCTGGTGGTTTCATGAAGCCGATTATCAAATTGACGACCGGAGGTACCACGGGAAGCACCCTTGCCATGGCCGGGTATCATATCGTGGCCTCGGGTCTTTTTGAGAAGGTCCTGATTGTTGGCTGGGAAAAAAACTCTGAGTCTGATACTACAGGCGCCATCACCACGGCCTTTGATCCTGTCTGGGATCGGCTTGTCTTTGCCGGCGCCATCTCAGGCCTTGCAGTGGAGGCACAGGCCTATATGGCCAAATACGGTGCCACGGACAGGGATGCCGCAAGGGTTTCTGTGCGAGACAGGAAACACGCCTGCAATAATCCCCATGCCCAGTTGCGAAAGGAGGTCACCATAGAAGAGGTCTTGATGTCGCCTATGTTGGCGGACCCCATTCATCTCTTAGACGTGTGCCCCAGGACCGACGGTGCCTGTGCGGTAATTATGGCCAGTGAAGACGTAGCCGAAAAGATCTGTGCAGTGCCGGACTGGATCTGGGGGACTGCGAATCGTCATGTTTATAGCTATCTTGGAGATGTGAACTGGGGTGAATTGGACAGTATGTTTCATGCCTCCCAAGAGCTGTTTTCAAAGGCCGGGATAAAGGAACCACGTAAAGAGATTGATGTGATAGAGCTTTACCAGCCTTACTCATTTGCCGGGATTATCTGGATAGAGGACATGGGGATTGCGGAGAGAGGTAAAGGGGCAGAATATATATGGAGCGGGGCCACTGACATGGAAGGGGAGCTTCCCATCAATCCCTCGGGCGGCGTTATCGCATGCAATCCCATTGGTGCAACGGCCCTTATCAGGTGTGCTGAGGCCGCCCTTCAGGTAATGGGAAAGGCAGACGCCAGGCAGGTCGCGGATGTAAAAGTGGCTGTGAGCACCGGATTCGGTGGGTGTATGTGGACTGATATGTTGCTCCATGGAAGGGAAAAACCTGATTACTAGGAGAGAAACAATGGCGGACAAGGAAGCGTTGGTGATAAGCTCTGGAGAGGCCAGACAGCCCTTCAATTATGCAGTGGGGCTTTACGGGAGCAAATTCTTTCAGGAACTCAGGAATAACAGGCGGATTGTGGGTGTCAAATGTCCTAAATGCGGTAAGGTCTATATCCCACCCAGAAGGGTTTGTGGTGACTGCTTTGTGGAGATGAAAGAATTTGTGGAGGTTGGGCCGGGAGGAGTAATAGGGACATTTACCATCCTCAGATACGCATTTATAGACCCGGAGACAGGAGAGCAAAAGCCCGTGCCTTATGGATATGGATTCATCAAGTTTGATGGCGCCGATACCCTCTTCCAGCATTACATCGACATTGAAGACGAATCACGGGTCAAGGTCGGGGCGAGGGTAGAGCCTGTCTTTTCTGAGGAAAGCAAGGGGACAATCAAGGACATCCTTTACTTCCGGGTAACCGATTAATGCCCACAAGGAAAACTCCTTCCCCCGTCCGGATAAACAGCGCAAAGAGGGCTATCGCGGTAACCGATCAGGTGTCGGCCTGCCTTGTGACGGGAACGGACAAGCTCCAGTCGGGTTTCGGCAATGGAGATTGTCTTCTTGTGGATTTTCAGAACCTCTTTTTTGCCGTAGCTGACGGCTCAGAAAGATGGCCTTCCGCCTCCCAGGATTTCCTGAGGCGCCTGGCAAATGCACTTTCAAGTGGATACAGGCCCAAGAAAAAGGATGAATGGCTTGAACTCGTAAATACCATTTATGCCAGGCAGAGTTACATCCACAAGACTACCTTCAGCGGGGTGGCCATCAGTGGGGAGATCGGGCGAAAGGTCGTATACATTATCCATGGCGGAGACAGTCTCATCCTGCTCTTAAACTTGAGGACCGGCAGGGCAGATTACCATACGTGCGCTGACATGAATTTCGCGGGAAGGATAAAGGAACTCTCTTATGTAACGCGTATACCCCTGGGCGCCGCCCCTTACAGGCTGATCATCGCCAGCGACGGCCTGGCTGACGTGGCTCGCCTGCTAGGCCAGACCATAGAGGAGATGTGCATTAACGCCGTTTTTCGATTTCCTGTCCATGAAGTTCCAGATCGACTCGATCGTTTTTTCCTGGAAAGAAAAAGAGGCCTAAGATACGATGATATAGGCATTATTACGCTGGATCCCGAGAGGATAAGCCGGGATAATGGATTGTGCTTTTTGATTGGAGGGACCAGCCCTCAAGAGGAAGGGCTGTTTCAGGAAGAGAAGGGATCCTCAAGGGTTCACGACACATGGATCGATGTCTCCAGGTGTGATAGTGCCTCGGATGAGCTTAGGATTGCGGGCATCAGGGTGATGGAAAGGGAGTTGGAGGTGCCCAGTCATGAGACAAACAAAAGGGAAAGGACAGCTCCTGATGACCAAAGGAAATCGAGAATCCAGTCGTCTTAGTCCCGAGCATTTGCAGCGTCTTTTCAAAATCCATTTGCAGGCCGCATTTTTTAGGGCGGGCGCCAGTCTCTTCCTTTGGTTCTTTATCCTGATCCCCTCTATTTATGGTGCCATCGATACCAGTGCCCTTGAAGGCGCCAGCCTTTCCGTTGCCTTTCTCGTCTTGATGAATATCCCCACCCTATGGGCGTTGAAATATATAACCAGGAGGCGGGCCTATGAGTTTTTCTCCCTTCTCATAAATTTGCTGGAGGTGATAGGATATACCTCCTGCCTCTATTTTGTGGGTGGCCTCAGGGCCACATACTTCACCCCCATTTATGTGGTCCTGGTCTTCTATATCGGGGGGACACTCGCTCCGCGAAGGTTCCCTTTTATAATGGCTACCCTCTGCGCAGTATTTTTCAGTGGAGTGGTTTTGTTGGAACATATCGGTTATCTTCCCCATCAAAATCTTACCTTGAATTATGATTTCTCATGGGCACATGTAATCTTCATCCTCCTATTTTTTGTAGTTCTCCTTTATGTGGTGGCCTTCATTGCTGCCTATACCTCCGACAAGTTAAAGAAGGCCCGAAAAAGGTTGCAGGAGCAGAATGCCGAACTCGGACAGTCCCAGTTAGAACTCCACGAGGCTGCCGAGACACTGAAGAAAAAGAACATTCAACTCAAGGAGTCTGAACGCCTTAAGTCGGAGTTCCTGGCGAACATGAGTCACGAGATCCGCACGCCGATGAATGCGG
>CAYYPQ010000036.1:0-36223 GCA_964473615.1 uncultured Desulfobacteraceae bacterium | reverse complement strand
TGCCTCGGCGACGGCCTCTTTTAATGCTTGTTCGGCACTAAACGCCAATGAAATTGTTTTGCCGATCATCAAGGCTCTCTCTTTCCATTATTTCTCCATCGCCTAGCTCGTTTGGTTAATTCAATCACAGATGCGGATTTGTTCCGCCATCACAGAAACTAAAACAATTATTCAAAGAATTCTGTATTCCTTGACAACTTTCATTCCACCATTGCCACTTTTCAGGATTGTGGCCAAAAAAAAGACCGCATTGCTCTTAAGACCACTTTTTATTTCAGAAGAAAACCACCATCAACGGCAAAGGTCTGACCGGTCATATAGCTTGAAGCATGAGACGATAGAAAAATGACGGCATCAGCAATTTCTCTGGGATCGCCTGTTCGATTCAGCGGAATCGTGGCCGAAAACGCCGCTTTCGCTTTTTCTGCTTCCTCTTCGCCCAAGTGGCTGAAAATAGCATCATAAAGACGGGTCTCAATAGCGCCGGGAGCTATACAATTAACCCTGATATTGTATTCAGCCCACTCGAGTGCCATGACTTTGGTAGCCATTACAACGCCTGCTTTGGCGATGGAATAGTGACCGGTGGCGGGCTGGACCTTTAATCCACTGCTCGAAGCGATATTAACAATCTTCCCGCCTCCCTGTTCTTTCATTACCCTGGCGACGGCCTGACTGAGAAAGAACAATCCTTTTAAATTAAGATTCATGACAGAATCCCATCCCTTCTCGGTCATTTCGATGGCAGGCATAAAAAAATTAGTACCCGCATTGTTCACTAACACATCGATCTTTCCAAACTCAGCCACAACCTGGTCGACAAGGGGTTGTATCTCATTCAACCGCCCCAAATGGGTTGCGACGGCCATCGATTTTCTGCCCAACTTTTCTATTTTAGCGACCACCTTTTCCAAGTCCGGTTGCTTTCTGCTGGTCACCACCACATCTGCACCAGCCTTGGCAAACCTTATTGCCGTTTCTTCACCGATACCCCGACTGCCTCCGGTTATTAACGCTATTATTCCTTCCAACGAAAATTGAGAAATATCCATCTAATGCTCTCCAATCTAAACGGTTTATTTGTTATTGTTTCGTTTGTCCCATTTGGCTTTCAGTTTGATCATATTCTCGATGAACGGAAAAGCTTCTTCCTCCATCCTGGCCCCGCCGATCTTGAATACTTCAGGGTCAGAAAGGTCATTCAATTCTCACATATGTACTGTCAGGATGATCCCTTCTGTATTCATGGACTAGTGCTAATGCTCTTTCCAAGAGTTCTCTTGAATAGAGTTTCCCTACAAGACTTTCTCTTGCCTTTCGCGCAGATTTGACAATGTATTCAAGATCGTCGGTTGGAATTATTGAAATCCCTTCCTTTTTTAGGAGTTCTATGGCTTCCTGGTTTGCTTCTCTGTTGGACATGTTTGTCTTTTCAACGCTAGGTTTTGTGATTTTCTTTATTTTTGCCTGGCTCTCCGGAGAGATTTTATCCCATATTTCCTTTGTCAATATTATTGCGCCAACCCCACGGAAAAGAGGCACCTCGGCCATATATTTTAGGTTAGTATACCATCGAAATGCCACTACGCCAAAAGGAGTAATGCAGACAGTATTGACAAGGTTTGTGGAAAGAGAGGTCATGACGTCAGTTAGAGAAAGGGGAATGAGTTCAACGCCAAGACCTTGTTTAAAAATCGCATATTCCACCGGGTCGTCGGCCCACACCCAAATCTTCTGTCTTCTAAGTGTTTCAATTGAGGTGATGGGTGCGTCAGAAAAGACATACACAAATCCGAGGTCAGACCATCCGAGGACGACATATCCTTTCTCTTCAAAATATTTGTTTAGGGTGTCTTCCAATCGAGCTTGAACGTACAAGAACTCCTCGCTATTCCTAAATAAGAATGGAGCCTCTAGAATTTTCACTGCTGGGACGATTTTCCTCAGGCCATTACCTGAAAATCCGCCACCTTGGAGTTGCCTTGTCCTAATTTTACGCAGAACATCTGACTCATCCCCTTGAACACCGCCCCAATAAAACTTAAAGGCAACCTCATTATTTGTTTTCTCTCTGACCTCGGCCGCAAATTCAGCCAAAATCTTCATCGCCGCAGATCCCCTGGGTTGTAACGTAGCCATTTTTATAGTTATCTTAGCTCTTTCCCTTGACTCGGCAGGACTCTGGAAATAGCCTAATCCAATAAAGACGATAACCAGAGGCAGTATAAATTTTTTCATTCCGTGCCCCCCTTTCAAGTCGTTTAATTCTCAGGCAGCAGAGATGTAATTCCATTAAGGAAAAGGCTCTTTCCTGAAAAAACCGAACTAGGCTTTTTTCTGATCTTTCAGCCATTTCTGGAAAATCTCATCTTCAGCAACATGCCTCTCCCGGCTGGACCTTTCTGTGGGTTGTTCCTCCCTGTCCATTATAGTCCAGAAAGGGAAGGGCTCCACCGGAGGACATCCTGGCACATGTAGACATTCTCCACCAGCCTTTTCGATCTTTTTTTTGAGTGCCATTGTGCAGTCCCCCTGTAGGATGAGATCCTTTCCAAACTCTACCCCCTCAGGAATCTTTTTATGCCTTCCCAGGACAATGTGGAGCCCTTTGTTTTTATTGTATTCTCCGAAGGCCTTGAGTCTTTCCATAGTGAACGCTGCCAGGCCCTGGCAGGTGCTGCAGGCCATATTTACATGGAAATTATATTCAGGCCATGCCTCAAATCCCTGTAAATATGGCAAGTGGAGCTTTTTCCCGGCCTCTTCAATGGAGACGCCGCGAATCTCGATCTTGTCGCTTTCAAAGCTTCCCAGGCCTTTCTCTCTGGCTGCCTCGAAATATTCAACTTTTTCCAAATCCAGGCCCACAAGGCGACATGCCGTTGCGTCAAGGGCAACCATGTCCTGACTGGCGAGGATTACATCCATTTCTGCGGGCATACCAGAATGCGGACCGAATCCCTCCATAGGCCTGATAAGGTCTGCGATTGTGAGGTCCGGTCTGACAATTTCCCCCAGATCCATCATGGCCGCAGCAAGATTGGTCGTGTGCATGACAAAGTGGTGCATGTCCTGAACGACACCTTTCAGGTTTTTCAACGCGCATGAAAAGACCATACTGACATGAGACTTGAAAATGGGCACATTTATGAGATGATCGGCTTCCAGCAAAAAGCGGGGCAACTCAACCTCCTTTATAGCGGATGTTGGATTTTCGACTTGTTTCTTGATGAGGTCTTTATCGGCCTTGATATCTAGAATTTCATCCACGCCTGCCTCTTCAGCGGCTTTTTTGATGCCGCTGACATCAAGGCATGTCATTGTGTCGCACCCGATGGCCGAGCTCTCCGCAAGGATTATCTTTTTCGGAGAAGCCCTCTTTACCACCTTTATAACCGCTTTCACGACTTCAGGACTGGTGTTTATTGAGCTGTCTGGTGCGCCTTCATGACCGGCATTGGGTTTGACAACAACAGTGGAGCCGGCTCCAATAAAAGAACGAATCCCACCCAGATGATCTACGGCTTCACGGACCATCTTTTCGGGATCTGTACCCTTAGCTATTGATACAATTGATTTTGACATATCGGTTCTCCTTATTTTGCTCTTCTTTTCATTGTTAATTGCGAAACATGGTCTTCAAGGACCGTCAAAGATCCCGCTACGCGGGAGTCAGAGAAATTAGGCTATGTCGTACTAGAAATCAAGAGCATGAAGTGAACTAAAGTTCGAAGTGAACTAAAGTGAGCTAAAGTTATGGCATAAAATTCCTTAACTTTAGGCACTTTAGACATTTTAGATCACTTTAGTCACTCTGGAGATACGCGAGTAAACAAGCCCTCTCTGGGGGCAAGCCAAAACCGGGCCCTCCAGACCCGGATTCTTTACTTCTGATAGCCCTTATGTCAGTCCCTTTCGAGAATGGTTGATATAGCCTGTGTTCAGGCTCTAATTATATGGAATCCAACACTCCATTAATTCTTTTATCGGCCACCGTGAAAGGACTTCGTAGCCGTCCTTTGTGACGAGGATGTTCTCCTCCAGACGGACACCGTCTTTCCCTCCTTTATGACCTGCATAGGTTTCAAGGGCGATGATCATCCCCGCCTTCAGTTCATTGGGCGGAAACCCCATTGCTTTGGCATATGGGCTGATTACCGGTGGGTCGTGAAGTGTAAGACCCAGACCGTGGCCAATTGCATAGGCACCGACCGCCGCCCAGTTATCATATCCCCAATATTCCGGAGATTGCGGCCATTTTTCCAGCACATCGTGATCAGTCGCCCCGTCCTTCAAAACGCTGATGCCGCCGTAGAGCATCTCATAGCATTCCTGATAAAGATCCTTCTGCTCTTGTGTTGCTTTGCCACAACAAAACGTCCGGTAAACGCATGACTTGTACCCCTGGTATGAATTTCCATCCACATCAATATAGACCAGATCCCCGGGCCGCAACGGTTTGTCGGAGAACGACCACCCATATGGGTTGGTGTTGAAACCGGACATGCAAACCAGGTCCTCGGTGTGATCCGCGCCCTCTTCATAAAGCGCTTTGATGCCGATCCCCACCAGATCACATTCCCGTATTCCTGGACGAATGGCTTCCACAATGGCGGCAAAAGCCGATTCGGAGTTGCCGCAGGTTATGCGCATCAGCTCAACCTCATCTTTAGTTTTAATCATACGGGCCGCATCCATAATGGGCTTGCCGTGCATTGTTTTTATTCCGGCCTTGTCAAAGGCCCGATTTAGGATAAGTCCGCAGACAGTCCCGTCAATGGCCAGTGTTTCTTTTTCCAGGCCATATTCTGCCAGCAATTTCTCTACCGCATCTACAAAAAATAGGACGGCTATATGGTTCTCATCCGCAGCCACAAATTTTAATGTGGAGATCGTGGGGTTCACCCGCCCTTTCATCCATGGCATCCGGCGTTCGGTTTCCTCAGGCGTACCTCCCCCGAACAGGACCGGTGCGCCATTGCGCGGCAGAAACACGCACTGAACTTCCGCCGGACGCATGGGAGTGGTGACATAGTATGACGTAAGATACCGGATATTGGCCTCATCCCAGGTAATGAGAGCGCCTGCACCGGATTTGTCCAATTCCGCCTTGGCCTTCGCCAGCCTTTCTTTACGCAAGCGGTCGTAATTAACCCGCTCTTCATAGTCGACAGCGTATTTTCCCAGTGCCATTTTTCCTCCTTTATGAGTTTTAATATTTTGTGGTAAATGGATTACTTTGTTAACAAACGCTCACCTAATCAGTACAAAAATTAGTTAAATAATCTTTCCATATATGCCTCCAACTTTTCAGGTTTAAAGTATTTTTTTATGGCCTTATCGGTCAATCCGATGCCGCGCAAGGCAAACATAATCGCATCTTGAGCCAGTTCTTCCTTTGTCGTGTCATATTTAAAAGCGGATTTTCCTGTTAGATGACACAGGTTCAGGGCCATAGCAAGATGATGGACAAACCAGATACGATTTAAAGGGGCAACCGGCATTTTAACAATATCACCTGTTTTGACAGCAGCATTAAAACTTGCATAAATTGTGTCGTACCAGTTGGCAAAATTTTTGTTAAATACCGTTTGGGCGTAACTGACATCTTCCAGCATGCTATAGAACAGGAGTCGTTCATGCATTTTCTGTATTTTCCCGCGTCCAGGGATTTCAAATAAGATCATTTTGACAATCAGATACATTAGTAGAACCAGTGTTTCAGTCTTTGGTTCAAGTTGGACTAGTTTTTTGATGGTAAATGAAGATATGGTACTGACATAATTAAGAATTTCTTTATACATCGCCTCTTTGCTGGGGAAGTGCTTGTACAAAAGGGCTTCTGAAACATTCGCGGCCTTTGCAATCTGCCTGATCGATGTTCCGTTGAAACCGTTTTCTGCAAAAAGGGGCCTTGCTGCATTTAAGATAGCGAGCCTTCGTTCAACACCGGACATTCTTGATTTAGAGTGCATAGAGTGCTCCTTTTTGAGAGTTATAAGTAAACGATCACTCACAAAATAACATTAAAAATTTGCCCTGTCAAGTTTTTTTTGGGGAAAATGAGGCTCCTCCGTTTGAAAATTAGTTGACAATCCGCTGCACTGATTTCATATTATTCAATAGGCTATATCAAGACTAAACCGCTTATTGCGAAAACACCTGGGATATGACCTGAAAAGCTTGGAAGAGATGGTAAGGGAGGCATCACGGGATATGCGGGCTAATTTCTTCGAATACCACAACTCACCAATAGGTTTGTTGGAGATCAGTGGGACCCCTCATGGAATCCGTTCCCTCCATTTTGTCGAACGAAGGCGGAACGGATATACTTCCAATGAGCTAGTCGATCAAGCCGTCAGGCAGATCGAAGAGTATTTCGATGGAACACGCCGTGGGTTTGATATGGCCATTGATCCTCAAGGCACTGAGTTTCAGAAGGCGGTATGGAGACAGTTGTTGGAAATTCCCTATGGCCGCACGGCCTCCTATGGAGATGTCGCCCGCGCTATGGGAAACCCCAAAGCAGTACGAGCGGTTGGTGGTGCTAATAGCAGAAACCCTATTGCCATTGTGGTGCCCTGTCATCGCGTTATCGGGAGCGATGGCAGTATGACGGGATACGGCAGCGGAATATGGCGAAAGGAATGGCTTCTGAAACATGAAGGATGGAAGTAAGGAGAAATAAGGGAAAGGGGTGAAATCCAGGCTTGACTCTTGTTTATGCTTGACGAGACATGACAGTATCATTGACGCTATTTTCACACCTAGTTTCTCTAGGATACCTGAGATAGGGAATTATTGCATCGTTCTTGTTGCCGGCGGTCCCATCGTAGGTTATTGATACAACAGGAATGCCGGTATTTCTTTCAATTTCTTTCGCCATCGCCTCGGTAACAAGGGAAGGGCAACAGAATGCCGGGCTCGTTTGGACAAACAAAGACAAGTCCGGATAGCGTCTTGTCAGATAGAATACCTTCAATATATTATCCATTGATTCGCCCGTGTTCTCAATCTTGATATTATACTGGGAGAGGATCCTTTCAGGGCTTTCATTATATTCCGTGCCCAGATTGTCCAGGATACGCCCAAAATATTTGTCATATGTCTTTTCCAGCCTGGTTACCGCGGCCAGTAATGCCTTGGAATACAGGGCCTCGAAGTAGTTTCCCTCAAATAACCACTTTCTAAGGTATGTCCTGGCAATCATCCGGACGTAATCGGTATAAGGAGTTACAATGACTTCACCATTGTTCTCTTCGATGAAATGTATGAGATCCTGATTCATGACCTCGTTGTCCCGCACATACAAATCACCGAATATGGCCACTTTTGGCCTTTGTTCGTGAGATACCTCAATTGCTTCAAAATAGGATACCACCTCTGCCACCGTATCCTCTTTTGAACGCAGGCCTAAAAAGGCATCAGTAAAAATTTTAATGCTTTTCTCAATGGCCCTGTCTGTAGCACCTTTCTCCTTTTCATATGGTCTTATCTTGCAGCCCATCTTCCTGATGAGACCTCCAAACTTGTAGGCAAAATATGCATTAACCGGCAACCTCAAGGAAATGTCAATAAATGATATGGCACCCACATACACGTCCGCTTTTTCCATTCCGTTTCCAAAGGAGTGGATAATGGTCTTAATATGATGGGGGTACAGTCCAATATTGCATCCTAACTTCGAAAGGGGTTGCCACAGCAATGTATTTGATGGATCCAGATCATGTTTCTCCACATAATCCACAAACTCCTGGGCAATGATGTTAATAGGGATACACTGCCCGGTGTTGTGCCGCAAACTCTTTCGGATATTGGTTTCGGACTCCTCCATCACTCTTGCATCGATTCCCTCTCTCTTGAGATTTGAAGCCACCAGTTTCAAGGTGATGTTATCCCAGTTTGGAATTATGAGTGTCTTGTCCCATATTTTTTTCTCTCTTGAAGGAACAAGAGATTTACTGTATCTGGCGTTATTATCTATGGGTCTGGTAGAGTAGTGATTTTTGAAGGAGCGAACTGCCGCCTCTATCCTCGTCTCATAGCCAATGCTTGAGTCGTGCTCATCGAGTTGCAATATGAGATATGGTTTTCCATGGGACTCCATAATCTTCTTGAAATACTCTATAACAAAAGAATCTGGAGAACATTTAAAGGACGTTATCAAAACCGGATAGGCACCTCTGGTTTTAGCCACAACCTGGGCCACCTTTAGAATCTCTGAGGCATAGTACCAGTGTATTTCGTCCAAGAGCTTTTGGATCGGTTTGAGATCTTCTTTGAGATAGGTGACCATGTCCTGGAAAAACACCATGATCCCTAGGGAGGCAAAAATCTCGGGAATACCTTTGTTCATTACCCTTGAGAGAATCGTATAGGGCCTGCCCAAAAACACCACGTGCATGTCATCGGACTTCCGGGATTCCGTGGTGTATTTTTCTTTCAATTTGAGCAAACTGGAGCGCTTGAATTCGCGCGCCTTGTCATAGGCCTTAAAGACATCCAAGAGCCCCAATTGTGATCCTGTAATGGATCTTAACATCCTATATAACTCCAGTTTGGTATGCAAAGAGCTGTATTGGTAGGCGACAAGGGGCCTCAGGAATTTTATTCTCTCTTCCACATCACCCACGGTTGAGGCAAGAGAAGAGGAAAATTGTGTGTAATAGCAATATTGTCGTCTTACCATCTTCTTGTCGGCCTTTCTTTCCAGATAAACCGGCAGAAAGATGTAATCCGATTTATTCAAAAGATATTCTACATGACCGTGCAGGGCCGCCATGGGCGCACAGAATTCAGCCCCTGCTATATGCTTTCCATTTTTTATGGCCTCGGTGAACCCCTCGCTTGTAACTGTCTTAATGCGAAGCTCGGCAAAGAACCTCTTCCACAGGGGCAGGTCCTCAAAGATATGGAGTGCCGCTGGAATACCGACGGTTATTTCCTTCACATATTCTTTGGGGGTATCAATTGAAAAGGCCTTTTTTCTTTCCTTGAGCAGATCAAATCCGGACAGATTATTGTTCACATACTTTTTTATGTCGTATTCTCTCCCACAGAGGAATCCATAAGCGACCTTTTCTCCTTGAACGTCGGCCACGGTTATCTTGCAGTGATTGGTACAAAGTTCACATACTTCGGACTTTACGTTTATCTTCTTCTTGTAAAGGCCTATGCCCCTGAACCTCGTTTTACGGACACCCTGGTCAATAAGAGTGAGCGCAGAGCCTATGGCTCCGGTTAAGTGGCAAAATTTAGAAACATAGATGGGTTTTCCGAGTCGCTGTTCAAAAGCGGCAACAAGGGCCCTGTTCTTGGCCGTGGCGCCCTGGAAAAATATGGTTTCGCCTATTGTGCTTTCAATGGCAACCTTGGTGAGATAATTCTCCCTTATTGAGTGAAGCACGGACGCGAGCACTTCATCCACGGCATATCCCTCATTGAGGTAATGGTTGATGTCCTTTTCCATGAATACGGTACATCTGTCGCTGGCAATGGGGGATGTCTTATTCTCGGCCCTTGAGGAATAATCCCGTAAAGGGCATCCCAATTTCTGGGCCTGTTCTTCAATGAAACTACCGGTCCCGGCGGCACAAACGTTATTCATTACGGAGAAAGTAACCATGCCGTCTTTTAAAGTGGTGAATTTGGAATCCTGCCCCCCGATCTCTATGATCGTGTCTACCTCAGGATTGATTTTGCACGCGGCTGTGGCATGAGCGGTGATCTCATCAATGATGACATCAGCGCCAAGGATTTTCCCCGCGAATTTCCTTCCCGAACCGGTGGTCGCTGCGCCCATAATCCGGAGATCTATTTTTTTCCTATCAGCAATATTTTCAATAGATGAAAAGATTCTCTGTATCGCGGCCACAGGTCTTCCTGCCGTCCTGGTGTAGAGGCCGGCGAGAATTTCAGCGTCCTTATTCAACAGGACGGCCTTTGTACTAGTGGAACCGATATCCACCCCCAGATACGTCTCATATGTCAGTAACGGTTCCAGCGTTTCATAGATATCGACTTCCACGGGATAAAAGGAATGTGAACCGTCTCCGGCATGTTCGTATGTTTCAACTCCGACAAATTCGGGGTAATGGGAAAGCTCAAGTCCAAGAGGAACATGAAAATACTCTTTCTCTGGTACTTTCTGAATGAGGACATCTTTTAGCGTCTTTATATGGAGGTGATTACGCGTCTGCAAGGACTCGTTCAAACCAAGGAAGGCGGCCCCGATTGCCCCGTAGATGCCGGTATCATCCACGATCAGATCCATTCCGGTAATGGACATTATATGATGAACTACGGCCCTGTTCTTTGATACGCCTCCCGTGAATATTATGGGGCTATTCAATCCCTTGTCCATTAACAGTGTATCGACGATGTTGTTTGCCACGCCGTAGCATAGCCCGTCACAGATTTGCTCTATGCTGTATCCCTCCTGCTGGGCGTGAACAAGGTCTGTTTTTGCGAAAACCGCACATCTCGATGCAATCTTGGGCACGGCTCCTCTATTTTGAAGTGCGAGTTCGCCTATTTCGCCCGCACCGCTCAAGTTCAATCTGCGTGCCTGCTGATCGAGAAAACTGCCCGTACCTGCAGCACAGGAGGTATTTGTTTTAAAACTTCGATAATTGCCATCCTCATCAAAGCCTATTAGGCCAAATCTTTCACCCCCAACCACTAAGATGGCCCCAACTTTTTTGTGAAAATGACGGGCGGCGACCATGACTGAAACCCGGTTGTCGTATTGTCCGTTTACCTTTAGAACAGACGGTGTGGAAGAGGTGGCCCCGATCGCGCAGATCCTCGACAAATCAAAGACATGCAAGACCTTTTTAAGATTTTCCGTGATATTTCCGTGATGAAATTCATAAGACGTCTTAATGACCTCTTTAGCGGGATCTATTTCCGCAACAGCAATGGATACGGAGCCGATGTCTATTCCCAGGATACTTGAATTAGCGCGCATGTGCCTGTCTCACCATTACAGAGCTTAGTTTGCCTTTGTCACAATTTCCCCACAGGTAACCTCCGGTTCTGAATGTTGATAACAGACAACCTGTAATCCCGAAGGCACCGAATTTCTTTGAAGAGGTCTTTTGGTAGTTATAACACTTTTGAATCTAAGAGGGTATATTCAAATCTTTGTTCAGTATAGTCCACAGTTTTTTCGTTGAGGGCATTATCAATTAGGGGTTGCCTGAAGAGATTGGGTAAGACTTTAGCCTTTGAAAAAGGGAAGGGTAAGGGGCAATCTTCTTTGCATACCCATAATTTATATGATAATGTATATTAAATTGGATGTGCCCTAATGAAACGCAGGAATATATTACTGGATGATAAGATTGTTGAAGAGTGCTTTGAAGCGACCTGAATAAAAACAAAAAAGGTAGTCGAGAGGATGGGTGTTATGGACAAATTGCCACGACTGAACAAGAAAGTGATATCGGTGACAACACTTGACGATAATGAAGAGGAAAAAGAGTTTTGGCTGCTACGGGGTGCACTGGAAAGAATCGAAGCTATCGAGCTGAACCGAAGGATGGTCTATGGAAAAGATCGAACTACATCCAGACTTCAAAGACTTCTTGAGACTTCTGAACTCCTACGGAGTTGAGTATTTGATTGTCGGGGGTTACGCCGTGGGATACCATGGTTATCCACGCGCCACTGGAGACATGGACATTTGGATTGCGGTCAGCGAATCGAATGCTCAAAAGGCAACTATGGTACTTTTAGATTTTGGCATGCCCGAAGAGGAAGTTTCTAATGAAATGTTCCTTGATAAAGACAAGGTCATTCGTATGGGTATGCCGCCCGTGCGGATAGAGGTCATCACTGGCGCATCCGGGGTGGATTTTTCCGACTGCTACTCGCGCAGAGAGTTGATAGATATCGACGGCATTCCAGTGAACTTCATTTCTCTCGAGGACCTCAAGGCGAATAAAAAGGCGTGCGCCAGGCATAAAGACCTGGAAGACTTGGAACACTTATTATAACCATTCATGGTGAAAATGTACATGTCGTTATGTTATTGAATTGAGATGAACGTCATAGGCTCTCTTAATAACCACATAACACGTCTCACTCTTGTCCAAGAACGGTTTTTGTTGGACGGATTTTGGCGTGTCTAAAAACATCCCTTACCCCACCTTAGGAATCCGTCCGTGTCAAAGGCCTAAAAGTAATTTACTGGGCCATTGAACAGCACCTTGGATTTATACATAACCTAACTTTTTAAAATCCCAGCGGATTCTACGAAATCAGCCACTAACTCTGAAGCCTAAACTGTGAACCATACAACCTGAGCAGTTGCACATTTGAATATATTTTGGACAGCAATGAACGCATTTACTGGATTGTTGAAAATTTCGCTATGTCCGCAAAATTAGTGATAAGCAGGACCGTCTTGTAATTTTTTTGGATTTTACCTTGACACGTGGAGAAATATGCTGTATTTTTATATTGACCGTTACGTCGGTCAATATAAGATCGTGGAGATCAAAATGCCCAAAATCGTCGATAAAAAAGAGAAGGCGCGCGCGATCTCAGATGCCGCCCTCAAGGTGTTTCGCAAGTTTGGATATCCGCGGACCAGGATGGCCGATATCGCGGAAGCCGCAGGAATCGGGAAGGGGACGCTTTACGAATATTTCAGAAATAAGGCCGATATACTTCGATTCGCTTTCGACGAATATTTCGATATATTCAGCCAGGGCGCCCTGGAGGCGATGACTGGTGTAACCGGGCCAACCCAGAAACTCCTCAAATTTGTCGATTTCGCCCTCGGCCACATCGCAGAGTGGGAGGATCACTGCGTCGTGTATGTGGACTATTTTAGTTCGGAAAGGTCCCTCGGAGAGGATCAATTTTCACTTTCATGTTTGTACGAAACCATAAAACAGGTGCTTATGGATCTCATCAAGGAAGGCCAGGCCGCGGGCGAAATCGATCGGTCTTTTGACCCTGTTGCCATGGCAGAACTGTTTGTTTCCATATACGACGGCATCATCTTGCACCGGCTTTTCGAAAATACAGAGACGGACCGGGAATCGTTGCGCAAGGCGGCGCTTGCGCTTGTCAAAAAAGGTCTGCTCAACTAGCGGCCTCGGACTCCTGGTTTTTACTATTGTAAAGGAGCCTTACAGCATGCCATTTCATTGTTAGTTGGGAAACATGCTCCTCATGGACCCGGATTCTTTACTAATGAGGTGACGATATGTTCAGTTATATTTTTATGAAGATTTTGGAAGGCAGGCCGAGGTCCTATGATAAACGAATGGATAAAGCCAGCCGTGGAAAGGTGAGGCTTGCAAAGGAGGCCGTAGCAGGCGAGATCCCCGAGGCTGCCCAAGTGTTAGAAATCGGCTGCGGTACGGGCGAGCTGGCTTCAATGTTGATTGCCCGTGGAGCTACCGTTAACGGTTTTGATGCCAGCCCGGCAATGGTTGAAGTCTCTCTTGAGAGAATAAGGGATGAAGGGCTTAAAGACAGGTTTTCCGTGCAACAAATGGGTGTGGATGGAATGGACGGGCTGCCAGGTTCCTCGTATGACGCAGTTGTTTCAACCCTTGTTTTCAGCGAGCTTTCTGAAGATGAAAGGCGTTTTGCCCTCAAACATTCCAATCGGGTACTTAAGCCCGGCGGAAAATTAGTAATTGGTGATGAGGTTGTGCCACGGACATTGATGCGGAGATTGCTTCACACCCTGGTGAGAATGCCGATGCTGGCGGCCACCTATTTGGTCTCACAAAGTTCCACTCATCCTATAGGTGATCTTGCGGGAGAGCTTAAGGCTGCGGGTTTTACGGTTGAAAAGGAAAGTCGCAGCCAGGGTGATTCCTTTGCCCTGGTGGTGGGCCTTTGTCAGAAAGGAGATTTGGTATGAATGTTTTTAGGTTTATCTGGGGAATGTTTTTCAGGCTGTTCCCTTGCCCTGTACCCACAGGCCTACGTCGCATTGGGAACCCAGATCGGAATAGCCCGGTGCTTGTGACCTGCAACTTTTATATTACTGTCAGGCGATTGGTGAGGATATTAAAGGGCCTGGATCTCTGGCTTATTGTTGCCGATTCCAAAGGAGTCAATGTGTGGTGTGCTGCAGGCGGGGATGAGTTCAACACCCAATCAGTGGTCTCTGCGATTAAGACCAGCGGAATTGGAGACCTGGTCGATCACCGGAAGATAATTCTACCTCCATTGAGTGGCCCCGGCGTAAGGGCAAAGGACATCAGGGATCAAACAGGCTGGAAGGTGCGTTGGGGGCCGGTGCGTGGCAAAGATATCCCTTTATATCTCAAAGAAGGGCACCGTAGAGACGAAAATATGAAGAGGGTGACATATAAGTGGTTTGAGAGATTAGATACCGCTTTGGGCTGCCTTTTCCCGTTCTTTCTTATTGGCGCTTTGGGCTTCCTTATTTTTGGCCGCCACCTGTTTGTCGACTACCTGGTAGTTGGCACCCTGTGCTTTTTCATCTTCATGCTTGCATGCCCCTGGCTGCCGGGGAGGCGAGGCCTGACAAAGGTGATATTTCTGGATGTGGCCCTTGGGGTAGTTCTGATCATTAGCGAGTTATCAGACCTTCATTCCCCTTTCCCAATCCGCGCTGACTTGATAATCGCCATGGCAGTGCTTCTTGTATATGGGACGGAACTCGGTGGTTTGGCATCTACCATGCCCAGTGATCTGGACCCTTTCCTGGCCCGTTTGGGGATTGGGGCCATTGGAAACGTTGCCCTTGCAGGGACCGTTCGCACGGAACTGCTTAACGAGTTTCGAGTGTTAAAATATTATCGTGATCGGTGTGTCCGGTGTCACAGTTGTGTAGAGGTGTGTCCCCAGGGGGTCTGGGATGTCGGCGATGACAAGCGAGCAGTCTTTGCGCACAAGGGGAAGTGCACCGCATGTGTGGCCTGCCTGGTCCAATGCCAGGGGGATGCAATCCAGGCCGAACCTAATCCCTTGTTCAGTCATAAGATTCGCCCTTAAACCCCAACCCGGATAAACCGGAAAAGTGCCTAAATTGAGCGTTTTCGCTCAATTGGGGTATTACATCTAATCTGATTCCGCCTCGCGCTGCTTGTAGAGAGGGTTTTCGAGATCCATGGAATCAGGATCAATAAGCCACCGGAATCTGCCGCTCTTGGCGGCGTTATCCAGGGCCTGTCGATAACGTGCATATTGATCAGGTGCCATAGCGACCAGGTCATCCCAGTTGGTGCCGATTGCGAGGGTAGGGCATATCTTGGCACAGTACCAGCAGTATATACACGGCTGCTGGATGCGGGGTGGATCTGCCTCCACATCAATGCCCTGGACCGGGCAGTTATCTTCACACTCGTGGCAATTGATGCACTTTTCCATATCAATATGGAGCCGGGGCATTACCCCATTCAAGAATTCCAAGGTAAGCATGTCTGCGTCCGTGGTCCATTCTTCAGGCACCGGATCCAGTCTGGGAACGAGGTCAGATTCGCCCTTGGCAATGCGCTGGCTCCGCTCAGCGATCTCTTTGCCAAAGGCACGTGCCTCTTCGTAATCTAAAGAGTCCGGATGACCTGTGGTCAGGGTGGGGTAAGGGTAAAAGGGCAATGAGGCATCGGAATAGGTATCGTGATGGCCGATGACTGTGATCCCCTTTTCTCCCAGGTGTTCTGACATGGAAATTAAGGTCTTTCCCATCACGGAGCCGTGAGTGCAAAACACGAACCAGTGCTTTCCTGCCAGCTCCGGCAGGGCGCCAATAAAATCACGGACGTTAAAAGGCTCTTTGTAATAGAAGACCGGGCACCCGAGGCCGACCAGGTCATAGCCGGCCAGTGAGCCTGAATCTGCGTCTTTTAAATCTACAAGATCGCACTCCCCGGTTACATCAATTATCCCATCCCTTATGCGCTCGGCCACTTTGAGTGTGTTTCCTGTCTGGGAAAAACATATGATCAGCGTGTTCATGTCTCTTCCTCTCTATACAAATTGATATCCTTTTATCCTTCAGATATTATAGATTACAAATTAAGGGGCCCGGGTGTATCCTCAATGGGCCTGCCCCCGATGAAATCCAGCAGTACTTTTGATACGACTTCTGGATGTTCCTCTTGGGGTATATGTCCGCACTCGGGAATTACCACAAGGGTAGAATTGGATATCTCCTTCCTGAACCTGTAACCGTTCTCCAAGGGGATCCACTTGTCCTCTTGTCCCCATAAGATCAATGTCTTGACATTCAGTTCAGGTATCCGCTTTACAACATCTGCGAATACATCAAAGTCCAGCGTTCTTGCCAGGGATGCCTGGGCATCGAGTGCGTTTTTTGTGCATAGCCTATCGTAGTAAGCATCTATTTGTTTCTTCGTTATCCATTCCTTGTGAAAAAAGACCTGCCGCATATTCCATTTTATCATCCAGCGGCCAAAAGTCAGCTTTAAAAAAGTGGTCGATAACGGCAAATGGGCCATCCTGATCATGAGAGGTTTACTGCCCGGATATGCGGCGGCGTCTACGAGGACCATACGCCCGACCTTTTCTGGATGTTCAAGGGCCATGAGCACGGCAATAGAGCCTCCCAGGGAGTTTCCGACAAACACGACGTGTTCAAGTCCCATCAGATCCATCCACTTATTCACTTCTTCCATAAGAGTGACAGGATTATAATCTCCCCCCTTTGGCTTATCAGACCAGCCGAAGCCCTTCATGTCCAGGGCCCAGACATGATAGCCTTGGTTGTTTAGGGCAGGGGCTACCTTTTCCCAGGTATACGTGGAAGAGGCAAAGCCGTGAAGTAGAAATACATTCTCACCTCCTCCAGGATATTCCACGTAATGGAAACGCACATCGCCTATCTTGACAAAGTGGTCGTTCGGGGTTGGCGATGGAATTTTACCTTCGGGAATGGTTTCCACAAAGAGGCCGCAGGCCCCCATGGTCAAAAAGAATAGCGCGGATACTACCACAAATATCCATCTCTTTATGTCTTTCATTCTTACCTCATCTTTCAGTCACCCCCTATGTCACAGGGGTAAGTTTTTTCCGAAATGATGTTAAAATGTTCATTCCAAAATATGTATCAAGCGTAACAGGGTAGGGGCTAACGCCAGGTGACCTGCGCTTCATTTCGGAGCGGAAGCCGGTGATATTTATATTTGGAATATCCAAGCATCATCGCCCCAAGGCATATATGGCCTTCAGGGAGTTCCAGTGCATCTTGCATTGGGGGCCAGAAGATCGCGGCCGCACCAAATAGACCGGCCCAGCACGCACCGAGGCCAAAGGAAGGTGTCGCCAGGTCCAGATAGCTCAAGGCTATGGTGCAGGCAGACGGGGCCAAGGGATCTTCCGCAGGCGCATGGGTGATGATGAGGTGAGGGGCGTTACGGCAAACCGAGTCAATGCCCAGATCCCATCCTGCAACAATAAGGTCGAAGTGCATTTCACCCACCATTTCCGGCTGTTCCTTTATCATGAAACGCATCCAGTCCACGGTGATCCCGGCGAACTTTTGGACATCTTTTGCATCTTGGGTAACCATCCAGTTTACCTGCTGGTGGTTATGTCCAGTAGGGGCAAAATGGGCGATATCTATCAGTTTGGTGATGATATCCCGTTCTACAGGCTTGTCCTTGTATGTGCGTATAGATCTGCGGGACCGCAGGATGTGTTCTACATGCTCCGGGCTCGGGACCAAGTCCTTTATTAGCGGGGGGCACTTTTCCGGTGCCATTGACCTGTGAGAAAGTGCTCCATAAGGACATACGGCCACACAATGGCCGCAGTCGATACATAGTTCTTCGGCCCAGGGGACGGGCTCGGGAATAGATTCCTTGTCTTTTAGTTCGATGATTTTCATAGGACACTCTGCAACACAGATGCCATCACGATTGCATTTTTCTTCATCTACAACGAATAGTGCCATATATTATCCCTCCATTTCTAAAACTGTAGCTCCGAAGCGCTAGAATAGGAGCGTTACTTATATCTCAGATAGAATCTTGTCTTTTATCTGGGCCACATTCTGCTTTTCTGACATGGCCTTGGTCACCTTGTTAAAGCCCTTGGTATCTCCCAGCATAATGCACCCGATGATTTGGTCGTTATCTATGACTATCTTCTTGTAGAGCTTGTCATTTGAAACCACCCTGGATTCAAATTTATCTTCAGCGTCAATATCTCCTGCAGAGGCCAGATCAACCCCCACCACTTTCAGGGTATTTGACATGGTGGTGCCCTCGTATATTTTGTCGCCTCCAGCCATATTGATACCGGCAATTTTCCCCTGTTCCATGGCGGCGGGCCAGATACCATAAGGCATTCCTCGAAACTCGGCCACATCTCCCGCTGCATAAATATTGGGCTGGTTAGTCTGCAAACGCCCATCCACTTTTATGCCCTTGTCATATTCAAGACCTAAGGGTTCGGCCAGTTCCATATTAGGACGAACGCCTGCTGAGATTATTACCATCTTTGCAGGCAGGACCTCTCCTCCTTCAAGCCTCACACCGTCAACCACGTCGTCTCCCGTGATCTCTTCCGTCTTTGCACCAAGCCTGAATGAAAAACCCATTTTTTCCATGATCTCCTGAAGCCTCTGTGCTCCATTCTCATCCAGTTGCCTTGGCAAGAGCCGAGGAAAGAACTCTACTACCATGACTTTTTTCCCCAATTTTCGCAAGGCATTTCCGGATTCAAGGCCAAGCAGGCCCCCTCCGATAAGCACGATGTTTTCAACCCCTTTGGCGTAAGCCGAGATATTCCGGGCATCCTGGATGGAACGTAGGGAGAAGACACCTTTCTTTTCAGAGCCCTTTATTGGCGGAATAAATGAGTGGGAACCAGTGGCAACCAGAAGACGATCATATGGAAGGCCCTGGTTATCTTCTGTGATGACCGACTTCTCTTGAGGTTTTGCCCCAATAATTCGAGTTCTTATCTTCAGGTTGATGTCGTGATCCTTGTACCACTGGTCATTTTTGGCCACTAGCTCATCTTGGGTTACCTCCTCAGAGATATAATCGCTCAATCTAATCCTGTAATAGAAGGGAAGGTCCTCGTCCGTCACAATGGTAAGATCCCCCGCGTTGTCCTGCTTACGGATATTTTCCGCCGCAGTTGTGCCGGCAATACCATTCCCTATAATCAGATACTTTGTCATAATCAAACCTCCTTTCCTAGTATTGGCGCCCCAATCCCAAAGCAAAAATTTTTCGTATCACTTTTGTGGGATTAATTCTAGATAAGAAAGAGCTAAACTGCAATAGATATTTATTCTTTCTCAGAACCATATTTTCACCCATTTATGCGTTGACACGCCATTGATTTTTCGGTAACATACCGGGAAGAATCGAGCTTAAGGAGGGAAAATAATGAGGTTTGAGAGCTTTGAAGAAATCATGGATTTTGCCATTGAAAAGGAGATAGAAGCGGCTCGATTTTATGAAGAAGCGAGCAAGCAAGAGAAATATTCTGGAGCCAGAGAGGTATTTGAGGCCTTTTCCAAGGAAGAAAGAAAGCACCAGGTCATGTTGGAAAATTTTAGCAAAGAAGGTATGGAACAACGCAAGATTGAAGAAATCCCCGATCTTAAGAGAAGTGATTATGTTGTGGACATCGAATACGAACCCGGGATGGCGTATGCAGACATTCTGAGACTTGCGGCAAAGCGGGAAGAAAAGGCTCTGAAATTTTATAGGGCCTTTGGTGAAGCGTCCGGAGATGAAGGGCATAAGAAACTATTTCAAATTCTGGCTCAAGAAGAGGCAAAACACAAGTTGAAACTGGAGACGCTACTCGATGATTATCTTGCAGAAATGGGGGATTAATGTGAGCACTTGCGAGTCGTCAGCATTTCAATAAAAAATCATTTTCCTTATCCTTTTGGCCATGTATTGGATTCTCAGGTGCCACTCAGGATATTCCAGCCTAATGCCGTTTCCACAGCTCGTTAAACATGACTAGTGACATGACTGACCGTCTCACCAGCCGAGTAATAATGTAAATTGGATTAGATTTTTGATGATGAGACCATGAAAATTGTTCTCGCATTTCCCCCCTTCTATCTGGAGCCCATGTATAATTTGCCCCCCCTCGGGCTGATTAATCTGGCCACGGCACTGAAGGCCCCTTCCCGTGAGATACTTATCCACGATTTTGTCCTTGCGATACGTCAGAAGAGACTCAAAATGGACAATGGAATTTACGATCATTGTGCCGAGATGATACTTGACGAAGCCCCGGACCTTGTGGCTTTTTCAGCTCAGTGTACCACATATCCGGGTGTACTCCAGGTTTGTAGAGGGATAAAGGCCGGTAGCCCTAATATCAGGACAGTGATTGGAGGACATAACGCCTCCTTTGTCGATCGAATAACGCTGGAGAGGTTTCCCTTTGTTGATGCCATTGTCCGTGGGGAGGGAGAGATTACCTTTAAGGAACTGGTTGCTGCGTATGAATCAGGCAAGGATGAAGAAGGAATTGACGGCGTCACCTGCCGTCGAGGAAAGGAAATTATTCGCAACAGAGAAAGGGACATGATTTCGGAGTTGGATCAGTTGCCTCTCCCTGATTACAGCTTTTCCCCTCCTCTCGTCAAATACAGGGATGCATGCGGGCTTCCACGGAGCATTGCAATCCTCGAAGTTGGAAGGGGGTGTCCCCACCGGTGTATCTATTGCTCGGAATCCCTGCTCTGGAGACGGAGGACAAGGACATTCTCTGTCTCCCGACTGGTAAAGGAGATGAGAAATCTCCATGAGAATTTCGGGGCCGAGTGTTTTCTCCTTGCCTATGATCAATTTACCGCCGAAAGGAGTTTCGTGGAATCCTTTTGTCACCAGGTAATTGAAGCGGGTCTAAACCATCTTCCCTGGTATTGTATCTCCAGGCTAGATAGTGTTGATGCCGACCTATTATCCTTGATGAGGGACGCAGGATGCGAATCCATGTGTTATGGTATAGATTCCGGTTCTGAAAGGACACTGGCCTTCATTCGCAAGAATATCGATAAGAAAATTCTTTATCAGCGTGTTGTGGAAACTGCCGAACAAGGAATTATTCCGACCTTGAGCTTTGTTATTGGATTTCCCGAGGAGAAAAAGGAGGACATTGATGAAACGCTAAGGATGGCCCTTCGAACGGGTATTGTGGGAAACAACAACCCATTGATACAATTGCCCACAATATTGCCAGGAACCGATCTTCACATGAGATATGTCGGTCATCTGGTACGAAAGGTGGATACCTATTTCTCGCTGGGGCTGGAATTTGATAATGGAGGCAGGTTGCAATCAGACGAAGAAATGATTAATTCTGAACCAACAATATTCAGCAGTTTTTACAATTTACCCTGTCCTGCATGTTCCCTCGAAGAGCTAAATTTGATTGCCAGTTATTTCCCCCTCATAGTTCGCCTTTATCCGAAGACATTTTTGGTTTTGAGTGTTGAGTTTAATAGCTCGATTTCTGATTTTTTTATCCAATGGCTTCATTGGCTCAAGGGACGATTAAAAAAAGAGGAACTCACACTGTCACCCCAGGAGTGTTATCTGCACTTCAGAGAATTTGTGAAAGAGGTTACAGTGGAAAAAGGTCATATATGCAGGAAACATTTCTATGACATACTCAAGTATGAAAACCTGGCCTTACAGGTTGGGACATTTACTGGGGAAAAAAGCCTGTTTAGCATTGATATGAATCAGATCATGGAATTTAGACCGGCAAAAAGCAAGAGAATTATTATTGAAGAATTTGATTTTGATATTCCGGTGATTATATTTGATCTGATGGGCGGTGATTTCAGGGAGTCATATCCTCCTCAGAAGAAGGTACTTGTCTTTAAACACTTTGGTGATATACTCGAAGTATCGGAAATCAATCTTTTTACCCGTGATTTACTGGAGCTCTGTAGTGGTAAAGAGAGGCTTGTTACCATTTCCAAAGAGCTTCAAAACCGTTACGGCCGGGATATGGGTAGGGAGGAATTTTTTAATTCCTGCATCGAGGCTGTTCAAGTCTTGGGGGAAGAAGGTTTACTTGAGCCAGAGTAGCCTGATATTTCCTCTGGAAAGGAGGTGAATACCATGGTAAAGATCAAAAAGGTGGAAAAGAAACTGTCTTATGCTGCAAGCTGTCACGCACCTGCGTGTCATGCCCCATCATGCCATGCTCCCGCTTGCCATTCTCCTGCTTGTCACGCACCCGCGTGTCATGCTCCGGCATAGGCCTTGATTAAATCCTTTAAGCCAAGAGGGGAGATCAATCAAGATGATCTCCCTTCGCTCCCCATTAGTTTAAGGCTTGGCCCCATGAACTTCTCTGGCTACTCATGAAGACCTTGCTCACCGATTTTCTTATTTGTCCTACCTGTCTCCCTGAGGAGAATGTTCTCAAGTGTGATGTCAAGGGAAAACACGGTGAAGATATCCTGTCGGCAAATCTAGTTTGTGGTGAGTGTGGGGCACGGTATATTGTCGACCAGGGGATTCCCTTCCTGCTGCCCAAATGTAATCAAGATGCCCGGAAGGGTCCTTCCAGATACGAGAGCCCTTCTCTTGTCTCGTCTTACCTCTGGAGTCATTATGCGGACATTTTCGGAGACATTGATGCAGGTACTGCCTATGCTGAATGGGCCGCCCTTATAGAATATAGTCCCGGATTTTTCCTGGACGCGGGCTGTGCCGTTGGACGCTTTACCTTTGAAATGAGTAATAAGAGCGATTTTGCGATAGGCGTGGATAAGTCATGCCTTTTTATCCAAAAGGCCAGGGAGTTGATGAGCAGCCGCAAATTGAAGTTCTCATTGCCGGAAGAGGGAATGATAATGGAGTCCCGAACGATCGAACTGCCGGTGACGTGCGAAAGCAATAAGGTCGACTTTATGGTTGCTGACGTGCAGTTTTTGCCTTTTCGCTCAGGCATTTTTTCCTCTCTTTCTTCTCTTAATCTGCTCGATAAAATCCCCTTACCTTTTGTACACCTGAAAGAAATGAACCGTGTTGCGCAAAATAGAAATGCCCAGTTTCTTTTTTCTGATCCGTTCTCTTGGTCATCTGATATCGCAAAGGAAGAAGACTGGCTTGGAGGAGTCACCGCGGGGCCATACCAGGGGAGGGGAATAGACAATGTCATTCAATTGTTGTCCGGGGAAAGGCAGGGGGTGTTTCCTCCATGGAAGATTGATAGGGAGGGCCAAGTCTGGTGGAAATTGCGGAATCATCGAAATCATTTTGAACTCATTCACAGTTGTTTTGTGAAGGCCTGCCGGTGAAGCAGGGCCAGATCATCAATCACTTCCTCTATATATTGAAAGGCCGGTTCCCAGAAAGATTTGCCCCCCGGTTTGAGACCAATCTCCGAGAACATATCAAGCGTGGCCCGGGAGGAACCGGAGCTAAAGATGCGAATGAGCTTTTCTAGAAAGACTTTACCCTTCACTCTGTAATTCTGAAACAAAAGAATTGAAATTAGATTTCCAAAGATATAACTGTAGCAATAGAATGGACGGTGAAAAAAATGGGGAACACAGGCCCAGGCCCAGTTGTACCCTGGAACCATCTCCACCTCTTTACCGTAAAGCCTTAAATTTTCCTCCAACCAGATTTTAGAGATTTCCTGTTCGCTTAATATATGGTCCTGTCTGACGCTATGGATGACCTGTTCAAAACGCGTGAGGACACCCTGACGAAAGACTGTTTTCAGTATCCCATCAATTTGTGATGCGATAAGTGCTGTCCTGGCTCCCTGGAAATCTTCTTTTTGCATAAGATCCCATGCAACTGTTATCTCAAGAAAGGTAGAGGCAGTCTCTGCCAGGATCGGTGATGGCCGAAAATTGAGGTATCTCTGTCTTGAGCTGAGGCTGTAATGTATGCCGTGTCCGAGTTCGTGAGCGAGGGTCAATATATCCTTTATCTCCCCGGTATAGTTCATGGAGATATAGGCAGGTATGGATGGTGAAACACACTTGCAGTATGCACCGGCCAGCTTGCCAGTCCTCATTTCTGCGTCTATCCTACACTTTTCGAAGAAGGCATTTGCCAATGAATGGAGCAATGGGTGAAGGTTTTCCATTGAATCCAGCAGTAAATGTTTGGCGTCCAAAAAGCCCACACTAAAGTGTTCGTCTTTTATGGGGGCAAACATGTCCGTATTCTTCAAATGGGTTAGACCCATAAGACGAGATTTAAGGCGGAAGTATCTTTTTGCCAGACTATAATGATCTTCGGTCGCCTTCATCATGGCTTCGATAAGGGATTCCTCTAATCCATTAGAGAGATTCATCCTGTGCATGGGGGAAAGGTAACCCCTTTCCATATTTTCCTGGTGATAGTCCAGTATCAAGGCATTGAGTATATTTTTGAAGACTATGGCGTGATTGCCAAGTTCCCGAAGAAGGGCCTTGAAGGCCCTCTCTCTGAGCGATCGGTCTGGCAAATAGAGCAAGGCAAAGGCCTGTTCAGTATTAAGATGCCTGCGCTTTTTTTCTACGTCTACCGGAAATGAAAGAGATCCGATGAGTTCGTCATAGAGATCTTCAAAGGCGACTCTCCCCGAAAGACTCTTGTTCTTGATGGCCCTTTCTGCTGCTTCACTCAAGGTATATGGCCTTCTTTCAATTAACTTGTGGAAAAAATGACGGTAATCTGAGGGAGAATCGTCATCTGAGAGTCTTCTAAGGAGATCATCCGACAGTCCTGTAATATCAAGGATAAAAAAGGTGAGCATCTTAGAGACCTCATTCCATTTTTCTCTAATTTTTTGGAATAATTCGGTTCGAGCGATGTCTTGTGTATCGTATGAAGACCAGAGAAAGCCAAAGACATAGGGCTTCATGCCCATCTCATGTATTGCCTCATATTCCTTAAGGGCGCAAGTCAGTGTTGGGACATCTATTTTTTCCGGATTGAAGTACCCCTTAAAGGAAGAGACAAATTTGCGGCACCTTTCTTGGACCGCTGAGAGGTCCTTTTCGAGGCTGGTATCTTCACTTCCGGAGTACAGCTCGGATAAATCCCATACAATACCCTTTGCTATATTTAGAGAATTTTTCCTGATCATAGAATGACGCCCCGCGATGATATCCCTGATGCAAGAATTAATGATGAAAAAGGGCTATTTCTGAGGAGAAACCGTTACAGCCACTCCGAAGGATGGGGCCAAGCCGGACCTAGACCCTGAATGTATTTGATCTCTCCGTTCAGACTGAATTGAAAAAGGTAATCCGGGGTCTTTATCTCTGAAAAAACCGCCGTAGCGGATTGGGTAGCTAACCATGGAGAATTCTCTGGACCCCTTTCTATTAATGATTATATTGACGTTATCAAGCTTATAGGCTTCCATGTTTCGAATGTAATGGACAGGTCAATAGTTTTTCTAAGGTATATTGACACATCATATTTTAATATCCTTGCCCATATATTGCAAGAAGGGGAACACTTTGGATGTTTAAAAAATACCGGGGTGAGGGACATTTTAGCAATACGTCTGTTTCAAAGGGCTAGACAATTACCAAAAACGCAGGTCTTGCATTTCTTTTTTTCGCTTGAAAGGGGCCTGCTTTTGTGTTTTAATATTATAAAAGCGAAAAACATCCTTCCAACGCAAACTCAATTTCGGAATGCATAGATCCGTTTGATGTGAGTTCCTGCATTCGTGTTGTAGCAAAAGTCGATTTTGTGCGAAATGGTTTGTTATCTCCTACTCAAATTCGCCTGCTAATTAGCTCTTTGTTTGGCGACCGGGTTCAACGTGGAGAAGACTTAAGTGTTTAACCCACATGTGAGCAAAGAAAGGAGGTCCGACCATGAAGGCAGGAATTATTTTTACGGGGACAGGCCCCATCCTCATCCTTACTACCTATGAATCATTTGACGACCCCAAGATCGTTGCGAAGCTGGATGTAAAGGGAATCCAGAAATATATTGCTTGTGAGCTCCCGTTAGAGGCTGTCAAGACCAAGTATGGAAATCATTTTGCTGTGGTTATGGGAGACCTTAATCAGACGGATGATTTAAGGGTGCTGGACTATAACGGGCATAATGTGTTCCATAATTTTCCGTTTTCGGATATGGGCAAACCGGTTTATCACGAGTCTTCGTCGTAAGCAGTGCTACTCGGCTCAGGGTTCAGCAAAAAACCGCCTGCCATCCGGCAGCGGGAAACCCTGAACCTGCGAACGCTCACAGGACACAGAAATAAGGGGGTGCAGGACCATGAGAATAAATCTGAAAAATATTGTTTGTGCCACCGATTTTTCAGAATTTTCTGATCATGCAATACCTTACGGAATTGCCCTGGCCAAAGATTTTGGGGCGAAGCTTTATATTTGCCATATAATAGATCTCCCCTCTGTAGCCATATATGATGAGGCTATTACTGATCCGATTAGTCAGCAGAAGCGTATTATGGATTACGCCAATGAACATATAAGGCGATTAATCTCTGAACACTCGATCGATTGGGAGCCCATTATCACAATAGGCCATGCCTCCGATGAAATAGCCCGAGTGGCGGAAGAAAAGCGTGCAGACCTGGCAATTGCTACCTCCCATGGCCGATCCGGTCTGAAAAGGCTTATTCTTGGATCTATAACCGAGCGCCTGATGCGGACCCTCTCCTGTCCATTACTCGTTGTCCGAGGGCCGGAGCATGGACTTGTGGAATCTGAGGCGAGAGGGATCAAATTCCAGCGGATTTTAGTGGGGTGTGATTTCTCTCCCGATTCCGACTTGGCCCTTAAGTATGGACTAGGTCTGGCCCAGGAGTTTGAATCCGAGCTTCATCTGGTCCATGTTATTGAACCACCTGTCTATGACGACCTCCTTAAATCACTACTAAAGGCGGAGGAGGAAATCCAACAGGACTTGCGTGACCGATTGAAAGAGGAGCTCAAAAAGCAGATTCCAGAAGAGGCACATAATTGGTGCGCCCCCAAAACTACCCTTTTGGCCGGCCAGGCCCACGAAGAATTGATCAAGTATGCAGTGGTTAATGACATCAACTTGATCGTGTTAGGGGTCAGGGGACACGGCCTTGTGGAGACATTGCTGGTAGGGTCCACTACTGACCGTGTCGCACGGCAGGCACCGTGCCCCGTTTTATCCGTTTTTGGGGTCACATCTTAAAAATTAAGTTTTTGTTTCTAAAAGCCAAGGAGTCTTGTGACCCCATAGCTGTCCAGGGCTTGGAGAAAGCGGGCAACATCATCCTGGTTATTGTAGAAATGGGGTGAGAGTCGAATAACATCGCGTCTGAGTGAGACCATAATTCGTTTCTTTATGAAAAAGCGGTAGAGAGACTCGGGGTCGGCGGGGGGGATAAGGCTTAATATGCCGGAGCGTTCTCCATGGCCCATAGGGGTTATAATTTGGATTTTTCGAGCCCTTAATCCCTCATACAACAGGTCAATTATGCCTAAGACCCGCCTGAAGATATTTTCTATTCCTACCTCAAGGAGTAATTCCATAGCCGCTCCAAGGGCGTAAACACCCGCTACATTCATTGTCCCAGGCTCAAAGCGGAGGGCGGCAGGCTTGAGATCAAGCCGCAACCTGAAGAAATCTTCTTCGTCTGACACACTTTTCCATCCGACTCTCTCAGGATGGAGCAGGTGATCTACATCTTTGGATATGAAGATGCCTCCGCAGCCCATTGTACTTAGTAGCCATTTATGGCCGCCGGCAGCCAGAAAGTGAATGCGGTATTTTTTTACATCCATTGGTACAAGCCCTAGACTCTGGATACCGTCAACACAGAACAAAAGCCCCTTTCTTTGACAGAGCTCTCCAATGGCCTCTAAATCGCATCGAAAACCACTAACAAAGTCCACTGAGCTTACAGAAACCAGCCTGGCGCCCGGTATGAGTGATTTTTCGATATCGCCGGGGCCAAAGTGATTTCCCTTTTTCTGAAAACGTATTGTTTTTACGCCTTTTCTTTTCAGATTGACCCAGGGATAGACATTAGAGGGGAAATCAGACTCGGGAATAATTACCGCATCACCCCTTTTCCATTGAAGTCCTGCTGCAATTATACTCAGGCCTTCAGAGGTGTTTCCAACAAAGGCTATCTCATGGGAATCTGAATTGATAAGCCCGGAAAAGAGTTTGCGTACCTCCTCAATCCTTTTGACCCATCTAGGATAACACCCAATCCCACAATGGCTGAGTTCTTGGAGTAGAGATTTTATTGCATTGGATACCCTGCAGGGAATGGGCGATATAGCGGCGTGATTTAAGACAGTATATCTCTTGGTGATAGGAAATTCGGATCGGTATTTTTCAGGAGATTGCAATATGTATTCCTTATTCGGGACGCTAACTGGTGCGATATAGAACTAGGCGCCGGTTTTTTTTGTGTGGGACCTGGTATAGGGCGGCAAGCCTTTTGGGTGAAATGCCCACAAAACAGCCAGCCACAATAAGCTGGTTGATCAATGTAGTACGAATTATTCCCTTTGTTTGCCATCGCCGTGCGGAGGTTACCACACTGGCGGGCGCGATTCGGATATGGCCATACTTTGAGAGTAAACGGACAAAACAGAGGTCTTCAGCAATAGGCAGGTCCCGGAAGCCTCCAGTGAAATCGAATAATGATTTGCGGATAAACAGGCCTTGATCACCGTAAGGCAACCTAAGGCACTGTGAACGGAAGTTGGTCAAAAACTCGATGCCCTTCATCAGTGGATGGTCAAGATCTGATTTGAAACGAAATGCTCCTACTGCGGTGTTGCTGCCCATAAGTGTATCAAAGACATGGCTCACAAATCCATTGGGCAGCCGTGTATCGGCATGGAGAAACAAGAGCGTTTTGGCCTGTGAGACCCTGGCTCCGTGGTTTTGCTGCACGGCACGTCCGCGGGGACTCTTTTCGATTTTGGCGCCGGCCTTAATTGCAACCTTTACTGTGTGGTCAGTGCTTCCTCCATCCACGACGATTATCTCCACATCATCATCTTGGGCCGAACGAATACTCCCTTCGATGTTTTCCTCCTCGTTTAGTGCTGGGATGATGACCGAAATATAAGGGCCTTGCGTAAGCATGCCCGCCTCTAAGAGCTTAAGATCATCAGGTGAGTCGATATCCGTCAGAGGATCTAACAGGTGCACATCCAGTCCTAGCTTTTTTGAGAGGGCAACGGTCTTTTCAAGGACGGTTTCTGTCCCCCAACTGATATCACGAAAGACATCGGCTGGTCGCTTTAGTCCTATGAGCCAGTATCCGCCATCGGTGCTAGGCCCGAGGACAATGTCTTTTTCTCTTAAGGCCTCTATGGTATCTTCTAGATGTTCTGTTTTTATTCCAGGGATATCGGTTCCCAGGAGAATGACATGACGACATGCATCACGAAATGCATCTGAAAAGGCAATGTTCATACGCTTGCCGAGGTTACCCGGGCCCTGGTATGAATATATGGCACCCCGGCCCAGCCATCGGCGCATCTGTCTCTTGCTGCCCCCTTCAAAACGAAACTCTATATCAAGACCATGTCTATATGCAATAGCCTTGACCTTGGCGAAGGTCTTTTCAGTGAGCCTGCGTTGAAGGTCAGCAGCACCTATAGGGCCCAGGGCTGGGATTAGACGGGTTTTTGCGGACCCCGGGACAGGGTATCGGCCAAAAATAATGAATCGAGCGCCTAGAGATGCTTTGATATTCTGCATAATCTGCTGGGATGGGCTTTACTCATTAATGTCTATCTGTAACGTTGGCAGGAGTGTTATTCGCTGTTCTTGCTTTGATCCCATAGCTCGCAAAAATTTGCCTTCTCTGTTGGTAGGCATGTCCTGGTAATTGCCCATTTCAGAGCTATAGGCGCGACCAGAGTGGTTACAAAGGCCATTAACACGAGGGCAGAAAACTGATCCTGTGTAATCAGGGGCCTGCTGATCACATTGGCTGCCATTAATTCATTGCTCAAGTTTATTACAATTGTTGCAACTACCAGTTCTACTGCCCCACGGCCATTCATGCCCAATCCAATTATGCCGGACTCCCTTAGATTATATCCGAATAGGACGGCCCCTAATCCACAGCCTACAAGCTTGCCGGGAATCGCAACAAGGATGACTGCCAGGGCGAATACAATTGAGGAAAAGTTCAGGGATAAATGTAAGTGGAAAGATAAAGAGGCGAAGAAGATCGGTACCAGAAAGCCGTAACTGATTCCATAGAGTCGATTGCTGATGGCTTCATATACCTCACGGTCCATGACCTCTTCTCTTACGAACTGCCCGGCAAGGAAGGCGCCAATTATCAGATGAAGGCCTGCAAGTTCAGCAAGGTAGGCCATCAATAGTGCCGATGTCATGGCAAACGTGAATGCCTTGCCTCCCTGATCAGTAAGCCTGCGGGTAAATCTGGGCATTATAAAGTGACCGATAAGTATGGTGAACCCGAAAAAGATAACAACCTTGAACAAACTGCCTGCAATCCCCAGGACGTGGAATGAACCTGTTTTGGCCATACTAAGTAACGTCGATAATGCGACCAGGGCAAGGACGTTATCGACTATTGCAGCACCAATGATGATGTGCCCCAGTTCACTCCTGTTGATTCTCATGGAATGGAGGATCATAACCTGGACAGCGATTGCGGTAATGGATACACCCATCCCCACAAACAGGGATTGAAAAATGCTTCCATCAAATGCCAGGGTAATAAGAAAACCAGATGCAAATGGAATGAGGAATCCTCCCAGGGCAACCGAAATGGAGGGCCAGATATGTTCAAGAAGTTCCCTGGGATCCAGTTCCATGCCTGTATAAAACATCACAAAGAAGATACCCAGTTCGCCGAGCATTTCAATGGAGGGAGAAGAGCTTACTAGGCCCAGCAAGGGCGGGCCCAAAATGACACCTGCTAATAGCTCTCCCAACATGACAGGCAGTCCAAGACGCGAGAAAAAGACCCCCAATATCCAGGCCACGGTCAAGATAAGAAGAAGATTTACGATAAGTTCGGATGTGATCATATAGGGCAGGAGAAGGCCTACGAGACAAGCCAAACAGCACAGTTAGATGCCTTATCAAGGATATATCTGGACACACTCCCCATGAAGAAAGACTTGTCCATGCCTCGTCTTCCTACAACAACGGTGCTATAATTTTCCTTTCTTGTTTCATCGACGATTGTCTTGGCCACGCTAATATTGCTCTTGATCTCCTTGATTTCAATCTGGCTATCTTTCAATCCAGCCTCTTTAAACCTTTGCTGGGCATGGACATAGAAACTCTCAACACATTGCTTATCGCCTTCAGCAATGACATGTTCTATGAAGTCACCCTCTTCATCAAAATCGACTGTGCAGTAGTCTCTGAGCCTTGGTGTTACGTGTAACAGAGTTATTTTCGTGTCTGGATTACCACCTCCGATCATAAAGCTGAGATGATCTACTGCTTTGAGTGCACTCTCAGACCCGTCTATCGCGAGCATAATTTTGGAAGATGTAATATCTCCGGCAACGGCCCAGACGGGTGTAACGCTTGAGTGTTCAATTACGGTGTTGCTTATGCTGCCGGTGAAGGCCTCTTCTAACCGACCAACTCCTCTTCTGCCTAACACAAGGGCATCACAGATGTTCTGCTTGCCGTAATCTAGAATATCTTTCGCTATACCCCTAATCCTGGTTTGGGATATTGTATCAACATGTTTTTCATCGATGCCTTTTTTGATCATTCCTGATCTATATCCATCCAGAAGTCTTCGTGAATTTTCGTGATTCTTTTCCACAACATCCTTTAAGGCCGATCGGGCCTTGACATCAAGGTGGGCATCGTAAGCAAGGTATTCAGAAATCATGGGCTGTATATTAAAGAGGGTATACCGAAGCCCCTTAATGACTGATCCAATTCTCACGGCATATTCTATTGCCTTTTTTGAATAGATGGAATCATCAACAGCGATCAAGATTTGTTTTTCCAATATATCTCCTCCTTGTAGTGCTAGAATTTGTGCAATACTTTCCAGGTATCTGAAGGTGTTCGGCGAAAAGTCAAGCCAGCCATAAAAGACATCACCATCCGCCGAAATCGAGCCAATTTCTTTGAAATGGAATAGTCCGGTACCCGTATTTCCAGCTATTTCATATTATTAGATTATAGACATATCTCGTGCGATTTGTAAAGCCCATCGCGCATGAGCATAACCTTTTTTCAGTCTGCGAGAAGAACGGATAGTGTTTTTACTGACTGAAGTACCTTCTGCGATATACTTCCAATAAAGAATTCTTTGATGCCAGAAAGCCCTCTCCTACCCATCACAACCATGTCATATCCTGAATTCGCTTCATCTATGATACCCCTTGCAACGCCCTTTTTCTTTGCCTCTATCTTGATTGCAACATTCTTTTCATCGAAACCCGATTCAAGAAGGAGTTGTTTCCCCTTTTGAAGGGCCTCCTCGATCAAGGCCCTTTTCTGATCTTCCACCGTACAGAAGGCAGACTTCTGGGCTAGAAAGTATGGGGTGAGACTCGGACTATTCATATCGCATATGGCCGGCGTGTCAAGGACCACACTGAATAGCGTGATTTTATGATCATGGGTAAAGGATTCGGCAACAGCTTTCACAGCCCTCATAGCGTTTTCAGAATCATCAATTGTTATTAATATCTTTTTTGGCATCAGACACCTCCCTATAATTCGATGAACATGCTAAGCCTAAGCAACAAAAGGTATATCTAAGGGGAATGCGGCACCATTCCTGTGTCATTCATGGAAAGCTTATGACGATCTCTTCAAAGCTTTTCCTCCATTTGGGTGGATGCAATTCCTTTTTCTCATCAAAATATCCGACGGCTAATAATAGGGGAATCCAGTAATTTTCAGGGACGTTAAATTCATTCCGGACACCGTCGTGATCGAAACCGTCCATTGGATGGGTATCAAGTCCGAGATTTTTGGCGGCAAGCATCAGGGCCATGGCAAAAAATCCTGTATTCTTGCATGCGAAGGCCTGCTCTTTTTCTTTGCTTGTCCCATAAAGATCCCTGCATGCATTTAGAAACCAGTCATGTTGCTCTTTGCTCATACTACCTGCTTTTACCATCTCCCTAAAATTTTTTTCTACAAAGGGATGGTCCTTTTTCCAGGCGTGCCTATCCGCAAGCACAATAAATATTACAGGGGCTTCACTCACCTTGGGCTGGTCCCAGGCCAGTTTTCTGAGGCGCATCTTTTCATCGGGGTCCTTGATTATCATCAGACTCCACGGTTGAAGATTAAAGCTTGATGGTGCCCTTGCAGCGAGCTCTACCATCTCTCTGATAAGGTCATCTGAGACCGGCCTTTGGGGATCGAAAAAATTGACCGCACGCCTTTTTCTCATTACTTCTCGAAAGTCCATAATGGTCTACCTCCTTTTCCATTTAACAGTGGAGTGAAAAAACTTTTGCCTCGCGGTGCCACACAGAAAAGGGCAAGATTTTTCAAACTTATTGGGCAGTTTGTCCGTATATAAAAGATGCCGCCTCCTTGTCTAAGAGCCATGTTACATTCCCAATGAGCGGACCAATTTTTTTGCCGGCATCCGCGGGACATAGTCTTCCTCAAATACGGACCTTATCACCGCCGCCTTTTCCTCTCCAGAGGCCAGAATAACTGTGTGTCTGGCATGCCCTATGATAGGAAGGGTCATTGTAATACGGTTCACGTCCGGGTTTCCTCCCTTAACGGCCAGCACAATCTCTTTTTTTTCTTGAACTGCCGGTTGTCCTGGAAACAGCGATGCGATGTGTCCGTCGGATCCAATGCCAAGCAATATCAAGTCGAATACAGGGAACCCCTCTGCTTTTGGCCGAAAAAAATTCATAATCTCACTTTGGTATTTTTTGGCGCCTTGCTCAGGGGTCTGATCACAGGACATGGGGTGGACCTGGGAGTCAGGGATGGGAACACGGTCGAGAAAATCCCTCTTGGCATTGCCGTAGTTGCTGGCAGGATTATTCTTGGGAACACAGCGCTCGTCAACCCAGAATAGGTGGGTCTTATCCCAGGGGTTCTCAAAAATATAGGGTTCTTCTGCCAGCATCCTGTGCATCAATCTGGGGGTCGAGCCGCCAGAAAGGGCCACAGAGAAGTTTCCCCTTTGATTTACGGCCTGTTTAGCTACAGCGGTAAAGATATTTGCCCCCTCCAAGGCCAAATGGACCGTATCCTCCCTCACGATTATTGAATGCTTAGGTGTCATGCCTGAGGTCCCTATATGCCTTTCCCCCGGCCAAAAGGGCATGCCTTTATACATATCCCACAGATGGGTACTCCAATTTCTGGGATCTGCGCAAATTCTCCTGCTACCTTTTCCACACACCGGGAAAAGTAAAGGGCCTCATCTCTACTCTCATAATGCGTTTCTGTGCCTACCCCTTTAATGGCCTGAACCGGGCATGCATCCTGGCACATAGTGCATTTACCACAACGATTATTTACTGGCTTATCGATATCCAAAGGCGCCTCCGTGAGGACGGTAACAAGACGGACCCTGGAGCCATATTGAGGGGTAATAATAAGGAGATTCTTTCCCTGCCAACCAAGGCCCGCCATCCGTGCCACGGCCTTATGACTGATGGCGGCATACCAGTTTTTACGATCCAGTACCTGAGATGCGGCAATGGGGAGGCTATAAAATCCGGCTCTTTGAAGCGCTATAGCGGTCTTAAGAGCTGTTTGATCAAGGATTAGGTTGGCTGTCTGGTAGATTGACCTGTAATTGGGGGTAGGACAGGAGCCAATTTGTTCAAACACCGCCGTGGGGAGGGCTACAGCAATTGAGACGGCCCTTTTGAAAGGGCCAAGTAAACCAGGAGGATCAACCCTGAGTTTTTTTAAGGGTCCAACGTCTGCAATACCAACAAGGTCAGCACCAAAGCCGATTACCTTTTCTTTTAGATCCTTAGTAAAATTGGAAGCGGTTTCTTTTTCGTTCATCTTTATTTGGGAATATGGTCCTCAGAGATATTGGCTGCGGCATAAAAGGCTAGGGAAATTTAATGCATTATGAGTAGGTACCATCAGGGAATACGAATTATAAGCACAGGTTTCTTGCTCCTTCGTACCACGCGTCTTGAAGTACTTCCCATCAGTGCATTGCCGAACATACCATATCCATGGCTACCCATTACGACCAAATCGTAGTCAGTAGACTTTGATTCAAATAAGATTTCTTCGACGGAATTTCCTTGTTTCACTATGATCCTATCCACAATAAAAGGGCAGGCCGTAAGCTCCTTGCCCATATCATCGCAAAATGTTTCGAGACGCGACCTCATAACGTTCAAAACTTCTCCCTCGTTATCTTTTTTCATCTCTTGCCATTTTTCTTTTCCCAGGATAGTCGTTAGTTGTGCATTAACTCCTTGCGGCAGGTCTTCTATCACATGGAACACCGTTATCAGGCCACCAAACCTATTGGCAATACTGGCAGCATAATTAAAGGCATAACGGGCATTTTCTGAGAGGTCGGTTGCATATAAAATTCTCTTAATTTCTGGTATCATTTCACCTCCTAATTTCAATTTCTGGCCTAAGATATTTGTATCTCTAACGGAAACGTTTTCATGAGTCTATTGAGTTTGTTGATTTCCAGATGGATCTCTGTTTTTAGAGATTGCGTACTTCATGAACGTGGCTCTAATTTTTTCTACCCTCCGGCGATTAACTCCAAAGTCAGAATACCCTAACCGAGATGCTGATTTTATCTGGATGGTTTTTTGGGTATCGTCAAAATAGAACTCAACATCATCAACAAAACCAAACAGGGCAGAAGAAAATTCTGCGTGTATATAATTGCCTTTATCAGTAACAATTTTGGCCCGGGACATCGATTTAATCACTAAAGTAATCTGCTTTTTTGCCTCGGTCAATGCCCCCCGATAATATAGAGGGGCCACATAATGTGCCTTATCACTTGCCTGTGAAGAAACACAGTTGGGCGATGAGGGACATGGACCAAGAGTTCCATGAGTGACACCAAGATCCGCGGGCCTGGTGCCAGCGCATTTAGGGAGAATGAGCATAGACAACAGTATAACTAGGGATGGTTTAATCATTATCAAGGCTCCCCTTTTCATTGTTAATTGGGAAACCCCCGCTACGCGGGAGTCAGAGAAATTAGGCAATGCCGTACCAGAAATCAAGGTCATGAAATGAACTAAAGTTCGAAGTGAGCTAAAGTGAGCTAAAGTTAATGCAGAGCTTCGCTCTTCTATTCAGTAAAATGAAATAAAACTCCTTAACTT
>CAYYPQ010000035.1:0-36269 GCA_964473615.1 uncultured Desulfobacteraceae bacterium | reverse complement strand
GGAGTACCGCCCGCATCTGATCATCATCTTCCATGATAAGAATAGATGCCATGACATCATTCCTCCTTTTCAAACTCAGCGCCATTCAGTTATTGGAGTATGGAGTTAAGTATATTTGAAAACACAAGCCCTTTGACTGTTTCAAAACAAAAACAATTATATTAACATTTCATTAGGCTTGATTTCCTATCGTTTTTATCGCTTCCTCTCTAGACCGACAGACGTGAACCTTTTGTTGTCCTCCCGGGTCAGCCCAGAATTCAAATATCCTCCAAATTCCGTACAAATAGCCGCCGTTGACGACAAAGCACCAGATTCCAATGCCAAATTTATCAGCTAACCTCCTGTGATGGTATCCAAGTATTTCCACATCTTGGCCAGAAAGTGTCAGTCTACGTACTTTTGTAAAGTCAATAATAACGTTCATTCCACAACACCATTCTTCATCATTCAGAATGACATTATATCTCTCTAAAATTGTATCTAAGTTATCATTTCCCTCAACTAGAATTTCACAGAGGTGCCTACTACGATCAATTGTGTACTTCGAATTACTTGTTTCCTTAATAGGTATTTTTTCAAATTTTAAGGCCAAAATCCGGCTTTCACTAATAGAAGGGAGCATTTAATGATACGTCCTTTAGTGGAGAAATAGGTTTACGAAGAGAAGGAAGGGGATATTATTATTCCTAAAAATTCGAAAACCCAACTTTTTATATTATAATCTATTATATTTAGTATGTTAACACTGAAAGATAGGTGATAAAATGGTGATGCAATATCACCATTATTAAGTGGTTAGAAAAGCAGGCGCTGCTCTTCGAAAAATTCCGAAGATCCTTTATTGGTAGGCATACTAACCCTCCGATGGAAGAAGGGCTAAGTAACGATAGAAAACTCTGATGCCACACCATAACCTGTCAAGGCAGGTAAGGTGCCTAACCGGAAGTTGCTAATTGACAAACCAAAGGTCTTGCCACCGTCAAGTCAAGTGTTGGTCAGAAACCAAAAGGCCTATTCATTGAGGGACAGAAGGTAGGATCTAAGGTTAATTCCTTTTTGTTTCAGATCGAGCTTACTTCGTAGTTTGTATCTGTGAGACGAAATAGTGTTTTCAGAAAGACACAACAACTCTGATATTTCTTTGTTTGTTTTCCCTTCCTTAACGAGGTTGGCAACTCGGATTTGCATCGGACTAAGGTTGAGAAATTTAGATGACAACCTGCCAGCGAATGGAGAGACAATATTGTTCAGGTTTATTTCCAGGGTCTCAACAATGCTCCTTTGATCCTTATTCGGCCGGTTTGTTTTCAATCTTTCGAGGTATGGTAGAACCAGTTGCTTCACATTTGATAAAACGTTTGCTTCCAATTCTTTTTTGTCTCCTCTTACCTGTTTCAACAAGACTTTTAATGCTGCGTTGACTTCTGTCAGATCATGGGACCTGGCTCCCAGTTCGGATTCTCTCTTTCGCAGTGCTTCCTCTGCTCTCTTTCGCTCTTCAACTTCCTGCCGTAATTTGTCGTTGGCTTTAGCAAGTTCTATAGTTCGTCCCTCAACCCGTTTTTCAAGCTCGTTGAGTGCCCTTTGTAGCTCTTCCTTCGCTCTCACGCGATCGCTAATGTCGAGAAGAACCCCATTCCATAGAATTTCTCCGTTCGGCAATGTATGAGGAGTAGAAGCAGCACGGACCCATTTTGTGTCCCCACCTTTGGGCTCGATTCTAAATTCTTGTAACCATGTTTCCATAGTCTGGGCTGATTCAGCAATTGACTGATTTATCCTGTCCAGATCATCTTTAGCAATCATATCAAATAATGAATATGCGTTGGCCATGACCTCTTTTGCACTGATGCCGAGGATTGAGTTTACGCCTTCACTTATGTAAGGAGAGGCATAAGAACCATCTTTCTTGAGCAAGAATTGATAGACAACCCCAGGGATATTGGATGCAATTTCATGGTATTTTGCTTCACTCTCCAGAAGTGCCTCCTCGGCACGCTTTCGCTCCGTTATATCCCTGGCAAATCCGAGCAACCTTACCATTTCTCCGCTTCTGATCTCCGGTCTTATTATAAATTCTCCAAACAATACCTCGCCAGACTTTGTGATGACACGTAATTCAAAGGGAGGTAATGCCTCTCCATTCAAAAACTTTTGAAACTTTTCTTCAGCAATAGGAATGTCATCAGGGTGTATGAGGGATGTGTATGGTTTACCTACCCACTCGGCTCTTGGCCATCCTGTGATATTTTTAAAAACAGGATTTAATGATGAAATCCTTCCATCTTCAATGGAAAGACTGTAAATGATGTCCGGCGAATTTTCAACAAGAATACGATAACGTTCTTCACTCTCCAGAAGTGCCTCCTCAAAAAGCTTGCGCTCTTTAATTTCTAGCTCCAACTTTTCGTTGGCACTCTCCAATTCTGCTGTTCGCTCCCGTACCCTTTGCTCCAGTTTATCATGGGCTTTTCGCAAAGCCTCCTCGGCACTTTTCCGATCCGTGATATCTATAACGAGTCCTCTCATACCAACAGGTTTTTCTTCGCGGAATATAACAGCTGAACGAAACATAGCAGGAAAAGTGCTGCCGTCTTTTCTCAAAACTGTATACTCTGTGCTGCGGATCTTTTCTCCTTTCAGTATCTTTTGAACGTTTTCCATGCCCCTATCACGATCCTCTGGAACAATCAGATCAAAGGCATTTAGACCCCTATCAAAATCTTCTTGTGTGTATCCAAAATGATCGAACCCACTACGATTGGCAAATATAAGATTGCCTTTCAGATCCATCTCATAAATGGATTCCGGTAATAATTCGGTCAACTCTTTGAACCGCGCCTCACTTTCATCCACTGCCTTCTCAGCCTGCTCTTCTTTACTTATGTCATGCATGAGACCAAAGCCATATTGCATTTCGCCGTCAGCACTGCGTATGGTGTCAGCGCGCTCCCATAAAGGGAATCGTCTACCATTCGCATCGAACGCATCCAAGACGCCCTCCCAACTCTCGCCTCTTTCCAAAGCAGGTGCAACTTCTCGATTGAGAACTTCAACTGATTCTGGAGGATAATAGTCACGGTAGTTGAGATTCCTGGCTTCATCATGGGAACGTCCAAAGAGTTTCTCATGAGCCGGGTTAATGTAAATTAGCCTTCCCGTCGAGTCTCTAATGGCAATCGCTTCGCTTGAGCAGTCCACAATAGCTTTGAAAAGAAGCAATTCCTCCTTTAATTTCTTGCATGAAGTTAATTCCTCCTTTAATTCCTTAACCCTTTGCTCCAATTCTTTAAAGGTTGGTTTTTTCACCATTAGAAAATCCTCCAAATTTACACTTAAACATAAAAAGATCTCCGTGGGACAATATAATTCGCCCTGAATGGGGATTTCATTTTGACCTCCGATGAATCCCTACGACATCCTCAGATGGAGCACGTTAAGAGTCAGGAAATATTGTGAAAATCGATCACTAATAATCATGGGTTAATCTTTGCAAAAAATGGGGAATTGTCAAGGTCTCTTTTCTTACTATGGAAGCCATATTCAAGAATTTGTGCGGAAGTAGAGGATCTTCAGGAACGACTGTAAAACGTAAAACGGGACGTAGGTTCCAAAGCCACTTGCGATCATAAGCTGAACCTGTGACACCTTGCCAGGCCTTCAACTAATCAGCACATACCTCCCTTGCACATATCAACATGATACCATATAGCCGGATAATCGGCATTATTTATTGCTAATCCTGCAAAAGGAAAAAGGATCATGAAAGTTTCACAGGCCATAAGACTCTTGTTGGAGTAACACAAATCCAATTCCCCAAAAAAATACGCTTGGGTCGTACGAGCCAGTTCTCTCCAGGTTATGCCAGGAATTTGGTGGCAAGGGACTTGACGAAATCACCTTATCGAATGGAAATTCTAAGAAGCACGTTGGAATGGCTTCGTTAATACGCATAAATAAGCTTGACTTAGCCCTCTTCATTATTATACACCTGCAAGGCAAGTATTTAGGTAGATAGGCTGTAGGCATTTAGGGGGGATCAATGCGCAAAAACTAACAGCCTTTAGCCTACAGCCTATCTACCCTGAATAGTTACCCTGCAACTAACAAATCAGCTCATCGAGGACATGCCACATTAAGCGAGGGGGTTATCAAAATGAGAATCCGATTTTGCTTTGTGTTATTTTTGACCGTGTTGTTCCTGTTATTATCACCTCAGGTAGAGGCAAGGGAATGGACCATTGTTGGTCCAAGGGCATTGGGTATGGGTGGTGCCTATGTTGCAGTGGCAAATGACTCAACAGCCAGCTACTGGAACCCCGCCGCATATGGCTTCTTTAAGAGTAAGACAGGCGGTGATTATGGCACCAGGAAATCAAGTGGCCAATTAGGCGTTGGCGTTGGGTCTCAAATCCATGAAGACCTTGGAGAGAGACTGGATAGGATCCTGGACTATGACTTTGATACCCTTGGGGGTCAGCTTTCAGCAAATCAGGTATCGGACTTCCTCCAGCTCGTGAATGAGCTGAAGATCTTCGATGAAAACAAGGACAGAGCGCTCATGACCCTGGCAGATGCAGGCATAGGGACCCAGGTGGGACATTTTGGTATAGGGGGATATGTCTTTGGCGAGATCTCGGGAAGGGGGAATCTTGACTTGGTAAATATAGCGCCCATTCAAGAAGGTACTACCGGCGTGGATCTGATCGCTCAATTGTCTGAGACGAGTAACTTTAACTATATTGAAGGATCCCCTGCCCCTGTCCCTGTCCCTTCCGGAGACTACTATTTTAAGGACTCCCCGGAGACAAAAGCGGCGCTTATAACTAGTATTGCCTCTTTGTCCAATTGGGACACAACCACGGCTACGAATTTTGTCCAGGCCGTTGATTATGGTTTAGATCAAGTGCCAAGCGATACTATTCCTTCCGATATTGCGACAACTGTAACTAATATCGCCCAGTTGGCGAATAATGCACAGACCGGCAACTCGTTTGCTGACAATCAATCGACATTGGTCTTCAAAGGGATAGCCGTGTCCGAGTTCCCTATCACTTACGGCCGGGCGATAAATGACGATTTTGCAGTGGGCGGAAACATCAAGTTTATGAAGGCACGGGTCTATAATACATCGGTCAAGATCTTTGATGATGACTTTTCAGATGCCTTGGACAATGCCATGGATACCTATGAGGACAGCCAGAACTTTGGACTGGACCTCGGTCTTCTCTATCGTTTTGGTGATGACCTAAGGGTAGGATTGGTGGGGCGCGATCTCAACTCGCCCGAGTTTGACATGAGACCTCGTTTTTCAGGGGACGATGACTCCATTAAAGAAAAGCCACAGCTCAGGGCGGGACTTGCCTATAAGCCCCAGAGTATGGTTACTCTAGCAATGGATCTTGATCTCATAAAAAACGACACCACAATTTCCGGTGACTACAATTCTCAAAATATAGCCCTGGGCCTTGAATTCAACGCCATTGACTTCCTGAAGCTGAGGACGGGATGCTACAAGAATATTGCCCAGGGGGATATAGGCCTCGTCTATACGGCAGGGCTGGGGATTAATTTCTGGCTCTTCAACCTTGATGTCGGGGCATCCATGTCTAGCAAAAGCGGCGAAATAAACGGCAACAGCATCCCAAAAGAGGGCAGGGCAGAGTTGGCCCTATCCATGTTATTTTAATTGGGACCAGAAATCCATGTCCTCTGGGCAGGGTTGTCTATTGGCCCTCTAATCTCCTATCTCGTGATATCGATCTCAACCCGCCTGTTTTTTGCCCGGCCCTCTTTTGTGTCATTTGTGGCAATGGGCATGGATTCACCATAACCTATTACCTTTATCCGACGGGCCTTTACCCCTTTTGAGATCAAATAATCCTTGACTGCCTCGCCCCTTTTCTCAGAAAGGAACTGATTATAGACCTCCGGCCCTATGCTGTCTGTGTGGCCGGCAATCTCAAATTTGGCGTAAGGGTGTTCCTTCAGGATAGTCAGTTCTCCGGCCAAAATGGCCTTGGCGTGAGACGATATCTCAGATGAGGCAAAGGCAAAATTTACGCCTTTCATTATAATTCTCTTGAGCGGCGGCGGCTTGGGAACTGCCGCATAGGAAGGCGGCCTTGGGAGAGCGGGCCGTTGAGGCGCCGAAGGGGTGACGATTCTTGGCTTTGGAGTTGGGATGGGGGCAGGGGGCTGGCACTCTTCGGCCTCCTTCGCAAGCCTTCTGGCCTGGGCCAGCAGAGTCATGGCCTCTTCCTCGTCACGAAAGGCCCAATAGGAACCCGTCCCTTTTTTGGCCAATTCCTTTGCCCTAGCTATCTTCTCCGGACAATATTGACCACCGGTCGATCTCTCCGCCTCTTCTATAACGGCCTGAGTCGCTTTAATTGTGGAGGGTGCAAGGATGGCCTCGTTTGTTACACCAAAATGTGAGAGCTGAATCGGACATCCCGTTAGGGTGAGTAAAGAAACTATCGTCAATACCGTCAGTTTGGTCTTCATGTTGTCCTCTTTTTCATCGCGTTTCGGACAGTGGTTTGGCCACTGTTCCAATTCAACTAAAGATCATATATTACCATGGTTTTCCTGCAATTTCAAGGGATCAAACGCTTAATCCAGGGAAATTGAGATTGGATGAAAAATTTTCTTGATCTATATACTTTGGATATATATACTTTATTCATAGGTATTGATCATGATCCTACCTCTTGTGAGTTCATGAGGTCTGAAAATAGTAATAGATATTTGAGAATCCGAAACAAATTATTTTGAAGAAGGCTAAACTGATACCGAAAGTCTGTAGATTTATTTGGAGGAGCGATGTCTGTCAAATATGCCATACTCGGACTCCTGCACTATAAGGACATGCACGGGTACCGCATCAAGAAACACCTTGAGCGGAACTTCGGACACATGTGGTCCATAAATTGTGGCCAGATCTATCCAAACCTCAAAATGATGGAAGAAAAAGGCCTGGTTACTGCTACACAAATTCCCCAACAAGGGAGGCCCAACAAGAGGCTGTATTCTATTACTCCAGAAGGAAAGGCCGCCTTCAAACGTTGGCTGGAAAGCAATCCAGAGAAAAAGATGATCCTCAGGGACCCTTTCCTCATGCGCCTCGTGTTTTTTGGATTTGGCAAAAAAGAACGCGCCCTGGAGATAATTCAAGAACAGATACAGCTCTATGAGGAACAGCTTGAACATCGCAAAGATAATGTTGCCCGGTGGCAGCGCCATGATGTTTATGTGCGCCTCGTCGCCGAGCTGGGAGTAAATTTTAACGAGATGTTTCTTGACTGGCTTAGGCATGCCAAGAGGGAGATATCGGAAAAGCTGGAGGACGAAGATCTTGCGATGCCTGCATATGGGTGGGCCCAAGCAAACAATGGCAAACCAATCAACTTCCGGACATAGGAAATCCTCAAAATTATCGACTGCCTGAGGGAAAGGGGGGGGACATGGATAGGGTTGTTGTGATTACTGGTCTGGCACAAGGAATGGGCAGGGAGGTCGCCAAGCTTCTCGGCAAATCAGGCTGGAAAATTGCGGGCTTTGACATGGATAGGGATGGCATTTCATCTCTTGAAAAAGAGTTGGATTCCCTGGGGGTTGATAGACTGCTTACGGCAATGGACATAACAGATAGAAATGGGATTCTTGAATTCAGGGACACGGTGCTGGACAAGTTCAAACAGGTAGATACGGTCCTGTCCAATGTAGGCATAGGCTTCTTCGGTCCCTTTGAGGAAGTTGATCTTGAAAAGGCCCTAAAATGCCTGGAGATAAATGTAATAGGTGCCGCCTCAATATTTCAGGCCTTTATCCCATCCATGCGTGAGAACAGGCACGGGAAACTCCTCGCCATGTCATCTCTGGTAGGGCAGATACCCTTCCCATTTGAATCCATTTACTCTGCGAGCAAATTTGCCATTGAAGGCCTGGTCCTGTCTTTGCGTTATGAGGTGGAGCCCTTTGGTATTCGAGTCGGTCTGATTGAGCCCGCCCAGGTCTCCACAACCTTTGCGGAAAAGATCCACATCCTTCCACCCGAGGGATCGCCTTACCGTGATAGGGCAAAAAGATTTATTCGCAGGGATAACGAGCTGATAAAGACGGCTCCGACACCCATCCAGGCAGCAGAGAAAATAGCAAAAACCATAATGCATAAGAGGCCCAAGCTCCACAGTCAGGTTGATTTTATGAGTACCTTTTTCTTGTTTCTGAACAGGATGCTACCTACGAAAGTAAGGGATGCCATACTGCTGGGCCATATGGATATCAAGGTATAAGAAAACGGTCCTTTGACCGATAGAAGGAGGCAGGCATGTTAGCCACGCAGACCGCGGTAGAAAAAAGGCAATACTCCAGGGTCGAGAGGCTGAGGGAACGTATCATCAATGCCCCTCAGGAGGTAAGTATAGAGAGGGCACGGCTACTTACTCGATCTATGGCGGAAAACTGGGATGGGCATCCACTGACCCGAATGAGTATGGCACTGGAGCAGATTCTGGACAATATGAGTGTGGTCATCAGGGATGACGAGCTGATCGTCGGATGCCGGACAGAGAAACTCAAAGGCGCGCCACTGTTTCCTGAGAACAAATCGCGGTGGATAGAAGGTGACCTCGATGGCTTTGACAAACGAATACTCCAGAGGGCGCTAATAACAGAAGATGAAAAGAAGGAGCTCAGAGAGCACATCCTCCCCTTCTGGGGTGGAAAGACCGTGGAAGACCGGTTCCATAACCTCTTGCCCGAAGATGTAGAACAGGATTTGGATAAATATATCTTCACCATGATACTGGAAATTACATATGGCATCGGCCACTTCACCATGAATCATTCAAAGACGCTCTCTTTGGGTCTCAAGGGGATAATCTCGGAAGCAAAAAGTTGTTATGACGCACTATCACCAGGAGATCGTTCTGGCGATAAAGGCCTATTCTATGATGCGGTTATCCGCTCCTTAAAGGCCTCCATCCGGTTCTCTCACCGGTATGCCTCGTTAGCCCAGAGCATGGCAAAGGAGGAAAAGGACCCCGCACGGGCCGAGGAGCTGAGGACCATTGCCCATGTCTGCAGTCGCGTCCCTGAGTTCCCGGCTGAGACATTCCACGAGGCAGTGCAGAGTTTTTACTTCATCCACCTCATAGCGCAGATAGAATCGGGCGGGAATTCTATCTCCCTCGGCCGTATTGATCAAATCCTGTATCCGTACTATAAGGCGGATAGGGAATCAGGCCGTGTTACACCTGAAAACGCCAGAGAGCTTTTTTCTCTACTCTTTCTCAAGACCAATGAGATATGGAATATCTTGGAGGAGGCCTTTGGCCCGGGAGGTGAAGGCACTGAAGGAAAAACAACTCAAAATGTGGTCGTAGGCGGAATTGGTGCCGATGGTGAAGATGCCACAACCGAACTAAGCTACATTGGATTAGATGCGTATGCGGATATCCGTACGGTCCAACCAAACTTCGGGGTTCGTATCAGCTCAAAGACCCCGAAAGGATTCTTCCTGCGGGCGGTGAACTACGCAAGGGACGGTGTGCTTATGCATTTTTTCAATGATGATGCGATAGTGCGATCACTTTTGGATGGCGGACATGGCCTTGAGGATGCCAGAAATTATGGAGTGGTAGGCTGTCTTGAACCCAATGCCCAGGGAAAGACCTTTGGTTCTACATTTGCTGTTCAAATAAACGGTATAAAATGTGTCGAACTTGCGCTGAGCAATGGTGTGGATAATACCTTTGGTTACGCCTCGGGCATAGAGACCGGAGACCCTGCGTCTTTTGAGTCATTCGAGGATGTCTGGAATGCCTATGATACCCAGCTTTCTCACTTTATAAGACAAATGACCAGAGGAATGTATTGTCTGGACCAGGCCATTGCAGAGCTTGTACCTTCTCCTTTGGCTTCGGCCATGATTGAAGGTCCCTTAGAAAAGGGCCTGGACCTGACCATGGGAGGGGCCATATATAATTCCACTGGAGTTCAATTCATAGGATTTGCCAATGTGGTAGACAGCCTGTTTGCGGTAAAAAAGGCCGTATTTGAAGATGGGTCGGTATCACTTGATGACCTATCCAAATGGTTGGTCGAAGATTGGACCGATGTTGATGACAGAAGGGCATACTTCCTGAACAAGGTGCCAAAATACGGAAATGACGATGACCAAGTGGACGCCATGGCCGTAAGGGTGCTGGATCATTTTTGTAATGAATTAAAAAGGCACAAGAATTTCCGTGGCGGTGCATTTTGGCCGGGAGTCTTCTCTGTAGGGTTCCATCTAGTCTTTGGCTCCTTTACCGCAGCGACGCCTGACGGACGTTATTCCGGCGATGTCTTGGGAAACGGGCTCAGCCCGACAACAGGAAATGAACTCAACGGGCCCACCGCTGTGATGAATTCGATAACCAAGCTACCGCTTACACGCATTTACAACGGCGCCAATCTGAATATGAGGTTTGTCGGCAAAAGAATAAGGCCGGAAAAGCTTGCCGCGCTTGTAAAGACATACTTCCAAAAGGGCGGACTCCAGATACAATTTAATATGGTCGATTCGGATATTCTAAGGGATGCCAAGATACATCCAGAAAGCTACAGCGACCTGGTCGTGAGGATAAGTGGTTACTCGGTGCTGTTCACAGGGCTAAGCGATACGGCCCAGGATGAGATTATAAGCCGTACGAAGTATGAGCTCTGATCCAGAAGGCAGCAGCCAGAAGGGTCTTACAGGCGCACCCTGTCGTCTTAGAGAGATATGGAGGGAAGGATGGGCAAGGTCATTACTATGAAAGAGGCGATAGCCAGGCACGTCAATGACGGCGACTTCATCTTTATTGGAGGGTATATATGCAGGACGCCGTTTGCAGCAATACACGAGATAATTCGTCAAGCAAAGAAAGGCCTTACCATAACCAGGAGCAATGCCGCGGACGATTTTGACATGATGATAGGTGCCGGCGTGGTCAGACGTTTTATTGGCACCTTCCTCTCTCTTGGCCTCTACGGGCTTGGACGATGTTATCGACGGTCCATTGAAAAAGGGGTCCCCTTTAAAATAGAGGTGGAGGAATACTCAAACTTGTCATTACCAATGATGCTTATGGCTGGGGCTATGGGTATGCCATTTGTGCCTGTAAGAGATATGGTGGGCTCTGACCTACTTAACGTTAAATCATTTATGGGAGATGACAAGTATAAGATTATCGAATCCCCTTTTGATGGAAGGCCTATCCTGCTGGTGCCGGCCCTTCATCCTGATGTGGCAATAATCCATGTCCAGCAGGCAGACGAGCTTGGAAACGCCCAGATATGGGGAATAGGAGGGGACTGCAAGGCAGGGGCCAACTCGGCAAAGAAGGTTATCGTGTCGTGTGAAAGGATCGTCAGCAGGGACACCATAGGTAAGGACCCTTCGAGGACCATTGTCCCCGACTTCAAGGTCGTGGCGGTTGTGGAGGAACCTTTTGGTTCCCATCCTGGGTATGCCCCGGGCTTCTATGACGTGGACTTTGCCTTTGGGGCACTATATCAGAAGGCCTCTGACACGGTTGAGGGATTTGAGGATTTTTTAGGGGAATGGGTATTGGATATAGAGGACAGGTCCGCCTACATTCAACACTATATTCATCGCTTTGGATATTCTTCATTCAAGGCCCTTCAGGCCGAGTTCGATTATGGATATCCGGTGAGCTATGCCTATTGACGATATTCGTAGCGCCTGACAGGAGAATTAGACATGCACAAACACCCTGATGATTATATCAAGCCTGAACTCATGGCCTGCTGTGGTGCCAGGGAAATCAAGGACGGGGATGTCGTAATAGTGGGAACCGGCTTCCCTACTATGTCTGCCAATATAGCCAAGTACACCCATGCACCAGGTGCCACACTGATGCAGGAGTCCGGCGTATATGACGCCAGTCCCAAGAGACCTGCACTGTCTGTAGGCGACCCGTGTCTTAATCCAGGGGCCGCCATGGTCGGCGGGCTCTTGGATGTAATGGGAATGTTTCTTCAGGCCGGATGGGTGGATGTAGGTTTCCTTTCTGGAAGTCAGGTGGACAAGTTCGGAAATATAAACACCACGGTGATTGGTGACTATCAAAGTCCCAAAAGCCGCCTGCCTGGCAGCGGCGGGGCCAATCCCATAGGTTCCCTGGCAAAAAGGACCCTTATCATTGCCCTCCATAACAAGATGCGGCTGGCAGAGCACGTGGATTTCATCACTACCCCAGGCTATATCGAAGGCGCGGATGCAAGAGAAAAATGCGGGATGTCACCTGGCACAGGACCACAGGTCATCATTACAAATAAAGGAGTGCTGCGCTTTCACAAAGAAACCGGGGAGGCATACCTTGCTTCATATCACCCGGACACTTCCATAGACGAAATAGTAGGTCTTACCCCGTGGGAACTAGAGGTGGCCGATGATGTCCACGAGACTGAGCCACCACGGGAAGAAGAACTCAGGGTGATGAGGGATGTCCTTGACCCGCTGAGGATGATCAAGATCTATGAAAATAAGGGTTATGTGTAGCCCCCCGGCTAATGATTTTTTCAAAAAGCCAAACACTTACACCTATTTTAGATGGTAAGCATGGACTATACAAAAAAACTGGCGACATTTTGTGCGAACGTAACCTTCGAAAGGCTCCCATCGGAGTTAATCCATAAGGCCAAGTGCTGTCTGCTTGACTTTGTGGCCAATGTATACGGTTCTATCGGGCTGGATGCCGTGAAGGCGGTGGCAAGCTATATTCGCTCCCTGGGAGGGCCGGAGATCGCTACCGCCCTTGGGTGGGGATTCAAGACCGGGCTTAACAACGCGGCCCTTATTAACGGGACGTGTGCAGAGGCCATTGAGGCACAGGATGGCCTGCGCTTTGGTGGAAACCACCCGGGAACGGCAGTCATCCCTGCCGCCCTTGCAGTGGCCGAAGATCTAGGGCTCAGTGGCAGAGAAGTCATAGAGGCTGTCGTGGCAGGCTACGAGGCCGCAAACAGGCCCGCAGCAGCGATGCACCCAAGACATACCTTGTCCGGGTTCCTCCCCACTGGCACCTGCGGCACATTCGGCGCTGCCGCTGCAGCGGCTCGTCTCAAAGGTCTTGACAGTGATGGCATGCTGAACGCATTGGGTAATGCCGGATATATTCTGCCCCTCTCCATGGCAGAGCAACTGATGGGGGGATACACAATAAAAATAGTACAAGGTGGACAGGCCGCCAGCGCGGGGATTATGGCCGCAGGGCTGGCAAAGGCTGGGATCACAGGTGAACCCTATGTGCTGGAGGGCTCGGGACTAAAAGGCGGGTTCACACAGATCACAACCGATGATGAACCAAATATGGATAAGATCTCTGAAAGATTGGGAGAGCATTATTCTATTATGGATGTTTACTTCAAGCCATACACCGCGTGCCGTCACACCCATGGCGCGATACAGGCCGCCCAGGAGCTTCTTAAAGAAGGGCCTATTAGACCAAGAGAGATCGATAAGGTCGATGTGTTTACTTATGGAATAGCGGTTTTAGCTGTCGGAAAGGGTCTTGGAGAGAACGATACCTTTGTCTCTGCCCAGTTTTCCATACCCTATTGTGTTTCCGCCTGCCTGGCCGACGGCGACATGGGACCAAGACAACTTACAAGGGATAGAATAGCTGATCCAGCTATTATTGAAATCTCCAAGAACGTGACCGTAAGGATGGATGAAGAATTGAACAAGCGATATCCAGATTTCACATCGACCAGGGTGGTGATCACCTTGAAGGGGGGTGAAAAGCGGGAAAGACAGATTGATATCCCAAAAGGCGACCCAAGAGACCCGATGAATGAAGAAGATATCTCCTCTAAGGTCAGGGATTTCGCGTTCAAAAGAGAAGGGGACACCGTAGGGAAGGTAATTAGTATGATTCTTGATCTTGAAAACGTAGATCGAATCAAAGATCTTACGGAGATTATTTAGCGGATATACAGCAAAGGAGTGATTATGGATTTCAGCCTCACCGAAGAACAGCAGATGATGATAAACACCTTGCGTGCAATGGGCAAACGAGAGGACTTCAAGGAACTGGCAGCCCGCATTGATGCTACAGGAGAATTTCCAGCTCATTTGATGAAGAGGTATGCCGATATGGGGCTCTTGGGAATGACCTTGTCACCCGAATATGGCGGGGGCGGACAGGCTGCAATAGATGCCATACTCGCGGTAGAAGAGCTGGCCAAATTCAGCCCCATTATAGCAGGCCCCGTGTTCGAGTCAAATGTGGGGCCTGTCAGGGTCATTGATATCTTCGGGACAGAGGACCAGAAAAAGGCAATAATGCCCGGTGTATGCAGGGGGGAGTTTAGTGTTTCCGTATGCATGACAGAGCCCGATGCCGGATCTGATCTGACATCGCTTGCGACCAAGGCGGTAGAGGAGGGTGATCACTATATACTGAACGGCAGGAAGACATTCATTACCGGAGGTGGAGAAGCAAGCCACTACTTTGTTTATGCACGTTTTGACGATATACCCGGCTATAAAGGGATCGGCGGCATTATACTGGAGAAGGGAATGCCCGGGTTCAGCTTTGGCAAGCAGGAAAAGTTCATGGGTCTTAGCGGGATGCCGTCCTGTGATCTCATCTTTGAGGATGTAGTGATTTCCAAGGCTAATGTAGTCATTAAGCCTGGTGATTTCAGAAACCTCATGTTGACCTTTGACATAGAGCGATGTGGTAACGCCGCCATGTGCCTAGGTGTTGCGGGTGGCGCCCTGGAGGAGGCAAAGGCCTATGCGACAGAACGCGAGGCGTTTGGGAGGCAAATTTGTGAGTTTCAGGCAATCCAGTTCATGATGGTTGATATGGCCATGAAGCTGGACGCTGCACGACTGCTCGTATATCGCGCAGCAACAGGTGCAGGCCAAGGGCTACCCTCTATTTACGAGTCCGCTATGGCCAAGTGCTTCGCCAATGAGATGGTTGTGGAGGTCACGAATGCGGCCATGGATGTGTTCGGAGGCTACGGTTACAGCAAGGAATTCCCTGTTGAGAGAATGCTGCGCGACGGCCGGGCCTGGCGGGTCGCCGGAGGCACAATCCAAATGCTCAGGATTACCATGGCCAGCCTCCTCTTCGGCAGGCGCTTTGATCAGCGTAAGGGTAAGTGATCTTACGAACGGTATTGCTTTAAGGACATGAGTTGTGATGTGGATAATATTCAGGGGAGGATGTACCAGATGGGACATTACTATAGGGATGCCGATCACCTCTATGAAATCTACGGCTATTTTATGAAACGAGTGCTCACAGATCCCAAGATAGGCCCTAAGATGGCGAAGGCCAAGATCATAATCAGGTTTATCTATACCGATCCCGACTGTGAGATTACTATTGATCTAAAGAATCCACCTGAAAAGGAGGGATACTACGGAAGCTATTACCTGGGCCCATGCGATCTCAAGGAGGACGTGTGGTCCAAACAGGCGGCCGATTTTTCTCACAGCTTCTGGCACGGTTATGAAAACCCGATAGCCGCCGTAACAAAGGGTAGAGTCAAGCAGGGCGGCAAAATCACCGCAATGCTGAAACTCTTGCCTGTCGTACGATCTGCATTCAAGATGTTCCCAAAGGTCCTTGAGGAAATGGGCTATGGTGATCTTATTATTGAAAAGAAAGGGGATAGGAAACAATGACAAATGGAGGTTACAGGGGGAAAATAATATGGATACTGTCGTGGTTGATCTTGCTCTATATAGGCGCATAGCCTTCTTTTTTCTATTCTATAAAAATAACATATAGCTTCTTTGGGCCATGCACTCCATATATGGCCTGCAAGGCAATGTCTGCCGTGAGACTAGGGCCGGTTATAAGTGTCATGGCGCTGGGTAAATCCCTTCTGGAAGGGCCTATCTCAGCCACAAGCGTGTCTATATCAGGTAAGAGTTTGCCCTTTTCCACAATAGCAATATGTGCAGGCGGTGCCAGGGAAAGGAGGCGGGCATTGTTTTTCCCATGAAAGATAACAATTGTGCCTGTATCGGCCAGGGCATAGTCTGCTCCTGTAATACCAACGTCTGCTGAGAAACAGGTTCCTTTGTGCGCCGTGGGGTTTTTCTCGCCCTTTAAGACATTTATTCCCCTGGTATTAAGATGCTCCTTGAGCCCCAAGGTTTTTAGAACACTGTCTTCTGATATTACAGCCGTATCCGCATCCAATTCTTTCATAATGTTTTCGAGAGACTCCAACGCACCATCCTTCTTGTTTACTTGGATTACAGTTCCACCATTAGCTGTCAATGCCTGGGAAAAACTACTGTATAACGCATCCAGATCATGAACCCTGTTTTTCGCTATTTTAGACTCTATTGGGGCATCAGGTCTGACGGCGAAGCGCTTTAGTCGGTTTAAGATAATACTTCTATTAGTTGCACTGTGCATCATAAGGCCATCCATTTACTCGTCTCCGCGTATAAGTCATGAAAGCTCTTCTTTGCCGGTTGCGGCATGTTCCTACATTGTGTCCATCCTGAAAGCCCAGCAGGAAGAATCGGTAGCTTACCAACCCCTGCAATACGAAGCACCATCCTAAAGAGCTTCGATACAATCTTGTATCTCAAGCGATCCATAAGCACCCATGTCCAGAGGCAATAGAAAATCTTCTGCCTTACAGGTGGCCTATCCGCGGCCAAGGATCTATCACCCGCCATCGCTCTTTCTCGAAGGCTTAGGAGTATGTTAGGTATATCTACTCCCCCGGGGCAATAATCTTTACATGCCCCACACAGGGTGGTCGCCTGGTAAAGATGTTTTGCCTTCCCCAAACCCAGTAACAAGGGATTAAGCACCGCGCCAATTGGACCGGAATATACCCAGCCGTAGGCATAACCCCCTACATGGGTATACACGGGACAAACGGCTGCACACAAACCGCACTTGATGCACTGTAATGCGCTTTTCATGGCCTCATCCGCATATATCCGGCTGCGACCGTTATCCAGAATAACAATGTATAACTCTTCAGGACCATCCACCTCGCCTGCCTTCCTGGGACCGGTAATTACTGAGACATACTCTGAGATGCGCTGGCCCGTGCAGCTTCTGGTCAAAAGTTTTAACATATGGGTTGCATCAGAGAGGGTGGGAACCACCTTTTCAATGCCCACTACGGCAATGTGGGTTTCAGGTGCGCTGGTGGAGAACCTTATGTTTCCTTCATTTTCCACAAGAATAATGGAGCCGGTCTCAGCAACTGCCATATTGGCTCCGGTAATCCCTATCTGTGCGCCCTCAAACTTGTCACGGAGAAATATGCGAGCGGCCATTGTCAGATCAACAGGGTTTTGGGTCTTGTCAAAGCCCAATACCTGGTTGAAAAGGCATGATACCTCATCGACACTCATGTTGATGGCTGGCCCAACTATATGAAAGGGGCGCTTACCTGCGAGCTGTACAATAAATTCCCCTAAATCTGTTTCATATGTATCAATACCGTTTTTGATGAGTTCTTCTCTCAGGCCAATCTCTTCGGATACCATAGACTTTCCCTTCACACACAGATCGGCCCCTTTTTCTTTGGCAAGGGAAATAATAAAGGCATTGGCCTCCCTGGCATCCCTTGCCCAGATTACCTTTGCACCCGCCTTAGTGGCATTCTCCTCAAACGTCTCCAGCAGATAGGGAAGGCTATTCACCGCATACTCCCTAATCTTTTGGCCCCCTTGGAGGGCAGCATGTCCATCGGCCATTTCTCCAAAAGAAAAGTCTCTCAAGGCCTTAAGTATGAGAGAAAAATCACCCAGCAACTTTCGTTGCTGTTCGTTCGCCAGATTTTCTCTGACCAGTTCCCTAAAATTATTTGTTTCTGGCTCTATAACAACCACCTCCTATTCACCGGCCAATATCTCTGCAATATGTTTTACCCGGCCATGGAGACCATTATGAGAAATGTATCCTCTTATATTCAGCAGGCAGCCCGGTTCTCCCAGGATCAAAATATCGGCACCAGAGGCCTGAAAATTGTTGGCCTTGTCTTTGACTATGGCCTCTGAGATATTGGGATAATGCGCGGCGAATTCCCCGCCAAATCCACAGCATACATCGGCATCATTCAAGGGTACAAGTTCCAATCCCTTCACATTTTTCAATAAGGACTTTGGCTCATCGGAGATACCCAACCTACGAAGTATGGCACATGATTCGTGCAGGCATGCCCTGGCCTTGTATCTGGCATCGACATCATCTAGTCCAAGTTTTGATACCAGAAACTGTGATAGCTCATAGGACCGCCCCGAAACTTCACATGCCCTTTTGTGCCATTCGGGCTCGTCGGCCAATAGCCTTGGATAGTGTTCCCTAACTGTATGGATACATGAACCGGATGGGGCAACGATATAGTCAGGACCTTCAAATATGGAGATGAAACGTTTTGCTACTTGCTTGGCACCTTCTGTGTACCCTGCGTTAATCAACGGCTGGCCGCAGCATGTCTGTCTGAGGTCGCAAGAAAAATCTATTCCAAGTCTACGGAAGACCTTTACTACACTTTGGCCTATTTCGGGCAAAAACTGATCCACAAGACAGGGAACAAATAGGGCTACCGAATCACTCATACATACCCTCCCAAGGGGTGAGCCTTTTTAATACCCAGTGCCTTTCTATCAAAACCCATTGCCATGCCCAGGATCTGTGTCAGGAACAAGACGGGCAAATTATAGCTGGTGCCATATTGTGATTCAATGCCCTTTTGATTCGCGTCGTACATCACCGAACAGAAGGGGCAGACGAGGCACAAGGCGCTTGCCCCACTTTTTGAGACATCGTCGAGCTTTTGTTTTGCAATAGAAAGGGCCACATTTTCGTTTACGGGCAAAACGGGACCACCGCAACATCTCATCTTCCCCGGATAATCCACGACCGTTGCGCCGGTCAGTTTCACCAAGGTGTCGATCGACCTAGGATATTCCACATCATCAAAGCCACCATAGATCTCAGAAGGTTTCAGATAATGACATCCATAGTGGATGGCTATCCCCAGGCCACTCAAGTCCTTCTTGAAGTGCTCCTTGATTTTGGCCGCGTCTATCTCCTCATACAAGACGCGGGCAAAATGCCGTACCTTGACGGTGTTTTGGAATTTCAGCCCTAAACGAGACAGATACACATTTGCACGGTCCCTTTCCTGTGCATTCTTGGAAAGCCGATATGCGACCTCTGTCAGGGCAGAAGCGCAGGAACTGCATAAGGTGCAGATATCCAGATTTTTCTCTTCGGCAATACAGAGATTATATGCGGCCATGGCCGTAAAAGAAATCATATCAATGGACTTCATAGGAAACCCGCAGCAGGCAAATTGTTCCACATCAACAAATTCAATACCAAGGGTTTTGGCGACGCGTCTGGCCGATAGTTCATAGCCTCTGGACCTCGCCGGAATCGTACACCCCAAAAAAAGTGCATATTTCATAGGTTTCATTGTCAATTGGGAAACCCCCGCTATGCGGGACTCAGAGAAATTAGGCTATGCCGTACCGGAAATCGATATCATAAAGTGAGTCCCGCCCCGGGCGGGATTAATGCAGAGCTTCGCTCTTCTATTCAGTAAAATGACATAAAATTCCTTAACTTTGGGCACTTTAGACATTTTAGATCACTTTAGTCACTCTGGAGATACGTTGGTTAATTATTTCCGGCAGCCTATGCTGGGCTACAAAAATCTTACTCGTTTGAAAGCAGTCTCTTGACGACCTTACATGAAGTCGGCAGGGGCGGCAGACCTGCCTTGCCTCGTTTTTTATTGTCAAATTCATCAATGGGATAAATTCGGCCCTCCTCCTTTATGACATCCATCTGCGCCCTCACCCCGGCAGGCACATGACCCTCTTTGACCGCCAGGTTTTTCAGAAGGGTCATAAATTCGGTAACACTCACACCCTGGGGGCATCTTTCCTGGCAGGCATAACAGCTCGAACAGAGCCATATGAAATCGCTCCTAAGGACTTCCTCTTTGAAACCGTAAAGTGCCATACGAATTATGCTGGCAGGGCTAAATTCTTCGTTCACCACTGATATGGGGCAACTGGCCGAACATGTAAGACATGAGTAACAGGAATAGATGTTTTCACCGCCAGGCTGGCCGCACAGTTGACGCCCAAAATTTGGGTCTGTCCGTCCCAGGTCAATCCTAGCCATAGGTCCTCCTCTTGCCCAGTGATAGGACGGTTTTTTCCATCTCTTGTGCCGTCTTCACAAAATCAAAGGCCATGCCAGGGCCAATGCCTGCAAAAATCAGACGCTCGTCCTCAAGGCCGATCTTTTCAAGGAGCCCCTTGATGCCTTTTATCCTTTCCTCTGCCGTAAGACTGCCCGATACCGACTTACAGCTCTCATGGTGGCAGGCCAGGACCATCACACCATCAACCCCGGCTTTGAAGGCACTTAAGACTAGATCTACACCTACCCTGCCGGCACACGGAACCCTGATCACCTTCAACCCTGCCGGCAGGGGAAGGCCCATCATACTTGCGTAGCTCCACGCCTCAAAGGCCGAATTCTGACATGTAAATGCCACAAGGTTTAATGCACTGGATGAGACAGGAATCTGGGCCTTCAGCTCATCATCGTTGAAGTCATGGAGTTGAATGACACCCATGGGGCATTCGGCCACACATATCCCACATCCCTTGCATGCCAGGGCAGAGAATATTGGTCTTCGGTCGTTAAACGATACTGCCCCATGGGGGCATACACGGAAACAGGTGAGGCAGGCGGAACACCTTCTTCGAATTATCCCCGCCCGGCATTCTTCGACCCGGCGCGTCCCGTCACCCAGGAGTTTAGAGACCTCCAGGGCAGCTGCCTTTGCCTCTTTGAGACCCTCTTCCAAGGAAATGGGGCCATTGGCAGATCCTACCACCCATATGCCGGCACGGTTGGTGAATATGGGTCGGTTATAGACATTATCTCCTTGAAAAAAACCCCTCCGGTCCAGATGAATACCCAGGACATCTGCAATTTGACTGGCCCCTTTTGGAGGCCGGTATGCCTCTTCAAATACTACAAGATCAGGGGTTATTTGAACTTCATCTCCAAGTATCTCGTCAATGTATGAAACCCTAAGTCCTTGTCCAATGGATTTGATTTCCGGCCTTGTCCCTGACAGCCTAACGAAGAGGATACCTGCATCGCGGGCCTTATGGGTAAGTCTCTCCATCCCATAGTCAGCGACCTCAAGATGTTCCATAAGAAAAATCACGCGCGCATTTGCCTCAGAGACCAGGCCTAAGCTGGCATTTATGGCCTTCCTTAAAGAATAGGGATTCGAACTATGGGTAAAGCCACAAACAAACACACATGTTAAAGGGGCCGTTTTCTCCAAGAAAAGGCCGTTGTCCTTTGCATCCAACGCGGTGATCAGTCGTGATACAGAGGATACCCTCTTCGCACACTCAATCTTCCAGGCATCAAGATCTTCATCCAATTCACAATCGGTGGCCAAGATTACTGCTCCCACATCTTTTTCAAGTAGTCTTGCGCCATCGATCTTGAAGGATACATTAAATCTTCCCGGGTCCCCGCCAAACCTGACGAGCTCTGTCGGCCCTAAGACCTCCACACCATCAGTATGGATCGGCATTGAGGAAGGCCTATCCGACAAATGTCCTTGTTCAGGCGCCCGATCCTCGGCATACGTTGATATCACTTCGTAGCCCATTTCAATCAGCTCATGAATAACCCCCTGCGAAATTAAACCCGTACCTACGACAAGGACCTTCCTGGATACCTGTATCTCAACCCTATTCAATTCTAACTCTTTCTGTATCATCGTCAGGTAATGGGAAAACACCACTGAAAAATCGCAATAGCTCAATAATTGAGGGTAACTATGGTAGTAGAAGGCCAAGGCCGCCAGTGGGGTCTTTTTTCGGCCTTCTATTCTGTCTGAGGCATTTACAGGGGCGGCGTCAGACAGTGTGAGTTGAGGCTCGTAGCGTGGTTCCAATATAGACTTTGTTGTGAGAGAATTCCAAGCGCATATCGCCGCGCGATGAATGTGATGACAGCGGGCAGTAATTATACGTGTGTCTTGGTTTTTGGCCTCAAAAAGGTCCCACTGCCTGCCCTGTCCTATGCACCCTCGGTGATTAACGCCCCTATTTATTGAGCAGATACAGTCCTTAGGTCATTCAGCCAGTATTTTGGTCTACCTCCAAATATTGTCCCAGCTCGAGGGCCGCCCCCTTTGCATGGATGATGGATTCAGCCACGTCCATGGGCCCTTCCAGGGCTCCAGCAATTACTATGCCCTTGTTCCTCATCTTATCGGGGACTCGCAAAAAACCGTCGTCATTTATGTCCAGCTTGAGCCTTTCTTGAATAAAGGACTGGGAATCAGGTGGCATAAGGCCCACTGAAAGAACAAGCATGTCAAAATCTTCAGTGAGTGTCTTCTGGTGTTTCTTGTCGTAATAACTCACACAGATATGGTCATCGTCTGAAGGATAAAAATCCCCGGGAAGACCTCTCAAGAGGCGCATCCTGGCCCGGGCCTCCGGGTAATAGTCATTGAAGTCCTTTCCAAGATTCTGGATGTCCATATAGAATACGGTTACCATGATTTCCGGATTATCATGAACGATCCGAAGACCCATTCTCAAGGCATATCCACAGCAGACCCTGGAGCAAAATTCATGGTTGAGGGTCGCATCCCTGCTCCCAACGCATTGTACAAATGCCACATTTTTTGGTGGAAGACCATTAGAGACACGCACGATTTGTCCATTCAATCGAAGGATTTCTTGGAGTTCCATCGCCGTGACCATATCCCTAAAACTGCCGAACTTGTATTTCCCTATAACTTTAGGATCAAAGGCCTGAAAACCCGTGGCCAACACCAGTCCATCAACATCTATTGACCAAGACTCCCCTTTTTGATCCAGGTTTATTGCCCTGTCAGGACATACGGATTCACAAATAGCCACCCCACTTAGCTTGTCACAACTACACTTCGACGAATCTATGGCATAGAAAGGATGAATATGGTGACAGGGAGCCCTCAAAATTGCCCCTATCTCTCTCTCAGGACATTTTTCAAGACAGAGACCGCAATCGGTACACCTTCCGGGATCAATGAATTGAGGGAGCGATTCCAGGGATACGCGAAAGAAATTTTCTCTCATCACAATGTCTCTGATTGCTGTCCTTACCCTGATATCAAAGAGATTGTCATCAAAGATGCCCTTTAGACACTGCTCAACAAGGCACTTGTTGCATTTCAAACACCTGTAGGTGGCCTTACAGGTAAGCATTGCGGAATGACCACCGACAAACGCCTCCCTTTCAACCAGAAGGACTCTGATCCCCATTTGGGCCAGCTCACTGGCGGCAGTGAGGCCGGCTATTCCACCACCGACAACCAACACAGATTTATTATTCTTTTTAGATTTTGGCATTTTCCATACTAGGATCTGTCCCTCTGACATTATTTCACTGTAGGGAATCTCAGGCAAGAAAAGAAGATATTTTCTTGACATTCTCCTGTTTCTTTTAATATAAAGCAAGCGTGATTGGGGCAAGATAAATCTCCCCAACCCTCATGAATTAAAAAGCATCGACTTTTTTGAGGAAGGAGGTGAAATTGAGGATGGATAAGAAATTTCTGACCCTTGTCGTGGTCGCCTTTACGGGCCTGTTCTTTATGACGGTAGGCGTCTTGACCGCGGCAGATAAGGCCACCACAAAATGTGCTGATGTGCCAGACGAGATAGTAATCCAGAATAAGGGTTATACGAAGGACAAAAAGGGGCCTGTTAAGTTTAGCCACAAGAAACACCATGAGGATTATAAGCTCGCCTGCACCGCATGTCACCATACCTTCAAGGACGGGAAGAACGTCTGGAAGGAAGGTGATCCTGTCAAGAAGTGCAGTCAATGCCATGATCCTGTAAAAAAACAGGGAAAGGTTTCTAAGCTTGCGAGTGCCTATCACAAGAACTGCAAGGACTGTCACAAGGAATTAGCAAAGGCGGGTAAAAAGACAGGGCCATACAAGAAATGTAATAAATGCCACGAAAAGAAGAAAAAGTCCTGATTACGGGATTGGCCAAAAAAGAAGCGTCGCCCTATTCAACTTTTAAGGCGACGCTTCTTGGCGATTCAGACAAGCCTGTTAAACTTCGGTGACGGTGATCGCCTCCTGATCACAAACTTCCACACAGCTTTCACAACCGAGGCACTCTTCGGCATTCACGGGTACCGACTTACCGTCCTGAATCTCATAAACATCTACAGGACACACCTCAACGCATTCCTCACATCCTTCACACTTGTCATGATCGACAACGACTTCGTAACCCATATGCCTTATCCTCCTAAATCATTTAATATAAACATTTTGCTTCGTGCCTAAATAAGACTTTACCTCTGGAGCCTCAGGGGTAAATTATCCGACAGATACCATCAAAACAGCGCGTTATTTAGCAAAGTGAAATTACGCTGTCAAGTTTTTAATTCCTATGCCGCTATCTCCTCTTTTACCGAAACCGCGATTTTGAACAAAACGGTCAAGACAAAGAAGCCCGTAGCCCAGACGCCAAGGGTAATTAGGACCTCAGGTGTGGTAGGCCAGTACTCAAAGACCCGGTCAAATGGATTCGGGATAAAACCGCCGATGACGAGTCCAAGCCCTTTGTCTATCCATGTGGCAATGATTACTGCAACACAACCAACTGCCAGGGTATCTTCCTTTCTGCGTGTACCAGGAACAATCAGCAGCACCAGGGCCAAGATCGCAAAGAAGACAAATGCCCACATCCAGGGAACGAGCTCCCCGTGACCATCCAGTCCGGAAAAGAGATACACAATCGACTGCATGTGTCCGGGAATCTGGCTGTAAAATGCGGTAAAGAGTTCGAGGACGAAGAAGAATATATTCAGGATAAAGGCGTATGCAATAATACTCCCGAGTGTCCTTATCTGCTCTTTTCCAGGATCGAAGTTCGTCACCTTTCTCACGATGAGACAGATGAGGAGCAGGAGGGCAGGCCCTGAACAGAACGCGGAGGCCAGAAATCGGGGCGCCATGATGGCGGTCAGCCAGAAATGCCTCCCAGGCAGACCGGCATACAGAAATGCCGTTACCGTATGGATGCTGAAGGCCCAGGGAATAGAAATATAGATCAAAACCTTTACCCATTTCTGATAGTGGATGCCCTTCCTTTCCGCCGCAAGTACGTTCCACAAGATCACGATGTTTAATGCCATGTATATGTTCAAGACTATCATATCCCAGAAGAGGATGGACTTCGGACGGGGATACATGATGATATTTAACATCCTGGTTACTTGCCCAAGGTCCACCATGACAAAAAGCCCACACATGACAATGGCGGCAACAGCCAGACCTTCGCCGAGAACAGTGATCCGGGCAAAGGCCTTATAATCGTGCAGATAACAAGGGAGCACAACCATCACCCCACCGGCTGCAATCCCGACAAGATACGTAAGCTGGGAAATGTAGAGGCCCCATGACACATCCCTGCTCATGCCGGTAATCTTCAAGCCTACTTTAAATTGATAGAGGTAGCAGGCAAACCCTACGGACATGATCACGAGGAGAAATATGAGCCATCCCCAGTACTTGTTACTTCCCTTTATTGCCCTGTCTAGCATAACTCCCTCACACTATATAATAAACGTTTGGATTGGTCCCCAATTCGGGTTTACGTCGAATCGTAAAATGTTTCCGGAGGGCCTGTCTTACATTCGAATCCGGATCGGCCAGGTCTCCAAAGATCAGCAAATCTTCCTTTTTCTTATTGGCCGCTTCAACACAGACGGGAAGCTCTCCCTTGGCCAGTCTCTCATCACAAAAGGTGCACTTTTCGACCACACCCTTCGTCCTTGTCGGAAACTCAGGATTTGCAGGAAAGTCAGGGCTTAATTCCTTGGGCGCCTTCCTTGGGTCCCCCCAGTTAAAGCTTCTGGACCCATAAGGGCACCCTGCCATGCAGAAGCGGCACCCGATGCACCGATGCCAATCCATCATGACTATACCGTCTTCTCTCTGCCATGTGGCCCCTGTGGGGCAGACCCTGCAGCACGGTGGATTTGAACAATGATTGCAAAGGAGAAGGTAGCTTCTATGTTTTACCTCATCTGCCACGTATTCGTTCTCTTGATCCGGAAAGGCGTGTTCAAACTCTTCCTTCCAGATCCACTTGATCTCCACTTTTGGATCCCCAAAATTAGGGACATTGTGGACACTATGGCAGGCCTTTTGGCATTCATCCATGATTTCGTCTGTCATTCTCCGCATGTCGATCACCATGGCCCACCTTTTCCCCTCCATAAGGGGAACTGCGGCTTCCAGTTCACCAGGAGCAAGAAGCTCAAAGACGGCCTTTCCCCCTATCCCGAGAAGGGTGGAGAGGCTGGCGATCTTCAAAAATTGTCTTCTGTCAACACCCATCACTTGTTCTCCTTCGGCACGAGATGACAATCCCAGCAGTAAGGTGTTACGCCCATATAGTTATGGCACTGGTCACAAAACTTCGACTTATTGGAATGGCAATCCAGGCATGTCACCTGAAGGCTTTTGTAATAGACCTTTCCATTACTGCCCTTATAATATCTCTCTCCGTCACGGACCACTGTCTGGCGCCATTCATCCAGCAAATGCATGTGCCTGCTCTTCATGTATGCCGTGTCGGCCACACATTGTTTTGCCTCTTTCGCCTTGGCCGTGAGTTCTGGCTCCGGGGCCTTTGCGGCCTTTCCCGCATTGTAAAAGAAAGGTGAAAGGAGGAGACAAAGGCCAATTACAAGACCGGCAATGATTTTCCCTCCATCATACATTTTCATCATCCTCCGTTCCTGCAAGGGGTTCACCACGCAGGTCTGTTGTCCTTTCGTTCTCCCCCTCCAGAACAAGGGCGTTGCTGACCATTTCATGAACTCCGGTTATGTCCACCTCAGGGACCCAGTATTCCATGAGTGTGGGAAAAACGGCCCTGTCAATAGCACAAATACATGCCATCATATTGACCCCATATTTGTCATGGACATACCTTGCCGCATTTGCCCTGGGGAGTCCTCCACGCATCCTTAACTCCATGTTTTCCCCTGCATTCAGACCGGCCCCACTGCCGCAGCAGAAGGTCTGTTCTTTTATGGTCTCAGGAGGCATTTCATAGAAATTATTGCATACGCTTTTTACCACGTATCGAGGCTCTTCAAGTATCCCCATACCCCTTGCCGGGTTGCAGGAGTCATGGAAGGTGACCTTCAGGTGGTCATTTCTACTGGGATCCAGCTTGAGTTTATTATTTTTGATCAAATCGGCGGTAAATTCGATAATATGGACCATTTTTGTGGATTTTGCGTTTTCAAACCGGGTACCAGTGATGGGAGATACCGGCTCTTCAAGAAAAGCTGCAGGCCCGTTCCACGTGTCCATATATTGGTTCAACACGCGCCACATATGCCCGCACTCACCCCCCAGGATCCACTTGACACCCAGGCGCTTCGCCTCGGCATACATCTTGGCATTGAGCCTCTTTGCCATCTCATGGGAGGTAAAATACCCAAAATTGCCCCCCTCTGACGCATAAGTGCTCCACGTAATATCCAGCCCCAGACTCTCCAGATAATGGAACAGCATCATGTATCCCATACAGGTGTAAGTCCCGGGATCGGCGAACACATCCCCTGAGGGTGTTATAAAGAGGATCTCCGCGCCCTTACGGTTGAAGCTCGGTTCCACTCTAACGCCGGTGACATCCTCAATCTCGTCCGCAAAGAAATCAAGCATGTCCTTGAACGCGTGGGGCTGGATGCCTAGATGGTTTCCCGTGCGGTTACAATTGGCCACCGGGGCGGAAATCCAGTCGGTGTTGAGACCCAGCAGGTTGGTCAATTCTCTGCCCAAGATCGTTACCTCGGCAGTATCAATGCCATAAGGACAAAATAGCGAGCATCGCCTGCATTCTGTGCATTGATAGAGATAGTACCACCACTCCTTCAGGACGTCCTCTGTCAGGTCCCTCGCGCCTGCTACCTTTCCAAATAACTTTCCACCAACAGTGAATTCTTTGCGGTAGACCGACCGCAACAATTCCGCACGAAGGACGGGCATGTTTTTGGGATCACCAGAGCCGATAAAGAAGTGGCATTTGTCGGCACAGGCCCCACACCTTACGCAGATATCCATAAAGAGCTTTAAGGAGCGAAACTTTCCGAGCCGGTCCTTGAACCCTTCATGTACAATCTCTTGCCAGTTTTCCGGTAGTTTCCAGTCCTCTTCCACCGGATTCCAATCCCTTGCGTTGGGCATATCAACGGCCGCCAGATTTTTCGCCTTGGCACCGTAACAGTATATGCCCTGTTTGATATCTACGGGCGTATCCATCCAGCCCTTCATCAAGGGAGGTCTGTGGTCAATTTTCGATAATTCTTCGGGTTTCGGGGTGTCTGCCATGTCTACTCCTTATTTTCTGTTTCAGCCGGAGACCCAGCCCCTTTTTCGACTGGGAGACCTGCCTCTATCATGTGGTCTCTAAAGTCGTCTTCATACTCCTCATAAGTATGATACTTAACGGGGTAATTCCATGGATTTATATGTCTCTTCATCCTGCTGTTATTGGATAGATTCCTCGTCGGGCTGAGAAAAATTCCCGCAAAGTGCATCAGTTTGCTGAAAGGAAAATACGCGATCAGGACGCTGACGATGAACAGGTGTATATAAAAAATGACCCCAATTCCTCCTTGGACCTTCGGGCTAAACTTAAAGAGCCCGATTGCCAGTGCTTTGACCTGGGTGATATCCACGCGCAAGAAATATCTCATCAGTATGCCCGTAAATCCAAGGGCGAGGATTAAAAACAGAGGGAAATAGTCTGCAGGCAAGGAGATATATCGGGTTTGGGGTATATAGATCCTCCTCAAAAAGAGATATGTTAAGGCAACCATGAGTAACATATCAGAAAGGAAGACCCCTGGAACATTCAGACCATTGATTGGCAGGACTCCCATTTGCATAAATCCATCCAGGCTTTCAAGGATATGGACAAAACCCGGTATCGGATCCATAAAAAAACGGAAGTGTCTCAACAAGATGACCAAAAAGGAATAATGGAATACAAGGGCCGCCAGCCATAGCCACTTCTCCCATTCATAATCCACCTTGGGACCTCCGTCGGTCCTGCGATATTCCAGGCTAGTATTCCTGAACAGGGAACGGAACAATAGGACTTCAAAGATCATCCTAACTGTGACCCCCAAAGTCCCCTTTGGATTATCTATGTGACTCGGTTTGATCCATGGCAGTGTCCATTGCTGCCCTCCGGTGGTGGGTATCCTGAATGGTACCGGCGAACGTGCCCAGTCAATAACCCTCACAACAATCCCAACAAAAAATGTTGCCATGGCGGCATAAGGGATAACTATACCGAAGAGTATGCGCAAATTCAACACCCCAACGCCAATCAAGGGGATCAAAACAACCACGGTAACTGCAAAGCCGGACAAGAGGATGCTGACTATGAAATTCATAAACATCTACCTCGTTTCAAAAAACTATCTGTTACGTTATCTCAAAGACCCTCTCCCACATCCGGGATCTCACATACAAGATTGGCCCTCTCCAATAATCTGCCTACCTGCCTTTTTACTTCATTGACTCTAATCTCATATATCTTTTGGCGGCAGCTTGAATAGATATCAAAGGCCAAAAGCGCCATTTTATCTATCCTGTCATCTAGGGTATGCAATTCATCAGCTACCCCGTCTAAAAGTGCCTTGCCCTCTACTTCTTCTCTAATAAGTCTTTTAAGTTGAAGGACGAAGGCAATGGCCTGTGAGGGCCTGAAATCCTGGACGGCCCGGATCCTTATTATTCTATCCAGGCTGGCCGCGATGCCATTTGTATCTGCTGAGTCTTTGAATAACTCATCATAGAGAATTTCCACCTCGTTCCTGATTGTCTGGCCAACTGGGTTGGCGAACTGACTCTTTTCCTTTTTTAAAAATCTTCGCGAGTCCTCAGGATAACTCCCGACAATCAGAGAAATCCATTTTTTGATGATATTCGATTTTTTCTGGGCCAACACCGTGCCAAGACTCATATTGAGGCCTTTCTCGCCTTTCATAAACCATGAAAATTCCAATCGTTAGCAGCCGTTCCCACGCGGCCATTGATCGACGTCTATAGACAAAATGTGTTAGCGTGTCAAGGAAAAAAAGCCAGATCTTTCGCTTGACAAGCGCCTCGATCACAACTACTATCCCGCCTTGAACCCTCATTAGTCATTCTATCCTATGATTTACCATGCCGAGATACAGATTCTCCAAAAGCAGTGTCTTCCTCCGTTTCCCTAAATCTCACAGTGGTACAATTCCTGATACCAGAGGTAAAAAACCTGATACCGAGGAGGCAAAGTATGGCCATTGATACCGCCATTTACGTCCATACACCGAGCAGGACTTCCGCATATCTTGATGTGCTTCAGATGCTCACAGGCGCCGGTCTGATACTGTTTATGTGGAGTCACATGATTCTGGTTGCCAGCGTCAACTTAGGGGCCAATGCTATGAACACTATTGCCTGGTTCTTTGAGTACACATACATGGCCCAGGTAGGCGGGCCAATAATCGGTTTCACATTTCTCCTCCATTTCCTCCTCGCCGCACGCAAGGTCCCTTTCAGGGTGGAGCAACAGTCCACCATCTGGAGGCACAGTAAAATGCTGCATCATACAGATACCTGGCTCTGGCTGGTCCAGGTAGTAACTGCCATGATCATCTTGATAATGGGTTCCATTCATATGTGGACGGTACTTACGGACCTCCCGATCAGGGCCGCCAAGAGTGCTGCACGAATCCAGGGAGGATTCTGGCTTGTCTTTTACCTGATTCTCTTGCCCATGGTAGAGCTTCATGTAGGTATCGGGTTTTACCGTATAGGAGTTAAGTGGGGTTTTATCGGCAGGAAAGGACGGAAGGGCTTTAGTAAATTTGAAAAAATATTGACCGCCGTATTTATTCTGATTGGCATTATTACTATTATCAGATTCATGACCTTGCCTATTTAGTTCAATTTAGGCACTTTGCTGGTTTCACCGGGTCCAGATATTGTTGGAAATCCGATTTGGGTAACGGGGTGACATCATTGGAAACCATATTCACTGATCTTTTATGTATCGGAGCTGGATTGGCTGGCGAGAGAGTCGCCATAGAGGCCGCTTCTGCCGGGTTCAAGGCCACCTGCCTTAGCATTGTACCTCCCAGGCGTTCCCATTCATCTGCGGCTCAGGGTGGCATGCAGGCATCCCTTGCCAACTGCTGTATGGGGGAAGGGGACTGCACAGATACCCATTTTGAGGATACGGTCAAGGGCTCTGACTGGGGATGCGATCAAGAGGTGGCAAGACTGTTTGCCGAAACCGCCCCTGAGGCCGTCAGGGAAATGGCATTCTGGGGAATTCCGTGGAATCGGGTTGTAGCCGGCCGGTCTACCTATTTCAAGGGTGGAAAAAAGCACGAAAAGGTAGAGCCTGCGGAAAAAAAGGGCCTTATTACTGCAAGGTCCTTTGGGGGCACGGCCAAATGGAGGACCTGTTACACCTCTGATGGAACAGGTCATACCCTTCTTTACACCATGGACAATAAGGTCGTGGAATTGGGTGTAACCGTCCATGATCGGATGGAAGTAATCTCTCTCGTTCATGATGGCCACACCTGTTTTGGTGCAGTAGCAAGATGCCTCAAGACAGGTGCCCTGAAGTCCTACCTGGCCAAGGCCACCCTCATTGCCACAGGAGGTTATGGAAGGATATATCGAGAGACAACTAACGCGGTAATAAATGAGGGAAGCGGGGCAATTATCGCGCTTGATACGGAAATTGTCCCTTTGGGTAATCCCGAGGCAATACAATTTCATCCCACCGGTATTGTTCCTACCAATATACTTGTAACCGAGGGATGCCGGGGAGACGGCGGAACATTGTTGGACGTAAACGAGAAGAGGTTCATGCCCGAGTATGAGCCGGAAAAGGAGGAGCTGGCATCGCGCGATGTAGTTTCACGATGGATGACGCACCACATTCGCAGAGGGTTTGGAGTGAAAAGCCCTTACGGAGACCACTTGTGGCTGGATATCCGGCACCTGGGGGCCCGACATATTAAGACCAAGCTCAGAGAAGTGGAAGAGATCTGCAACAATTTTCTCGGCGTAGACCCTGTAACACAGTTGATACCGGTCCGGCCGGCCCAGCATTATACAATGGCAGGAGTGAGGACCAACAAAGATGGCGCTGCGTATGGACTGAAGGGCCTGTTTGCCGCTGGTGAAGCGGCCTGCTGGGATCTCCATGGCTTTAATCGACTTGGCGGCAATTCTCTGGCCGAGACGGTAGTCGCGGGGAAGATAGTTGGAAAAAAAATAGCGGAATTTTTGCAGGGCCATGAGATCCAGTTTAGTAGCGCCATTGTTAGGGATGCTGTGGCCAGAAACCACGAAGGAATAGACCGCCTGATCACTGGCAAAGATGGGAATGAAAACGTCTATGAGGTCCGTAATGCCATACAGGAGGAACTCATGGAGCGGGTCGGAATCTTCAGGAATGGAAAAGACTTACAAAAGGCGGTAGATAACCTGCAGGAAATTTATCACCGGGCCAAGAAGGTGGGCCTTAGAACAAGCGGCATTGGCGTGAGCCCCGAGCTTGCCCTGGCCCTGAAAATCAAAGGTATGGTGAAGTTGGCACTCTGTGTGGCCTATGGCGCCCTCAAACGCAATGAAAGCCGGGGCTGCCACGCACGTGAAGACTATTTGGCCAGAGATGATCGCGACTGGCTCAAACGAACCCTGGCAACCTGGAAACAGGGAGATGATCTCCCTACCTTGAGCTATGAGCCTGTTTCGGAGGTCATTGAGCTCCCGCCCGGAGAACGGGGTTACGGGGCTTGCAAAATCATCACCTGCGACGGGGAAATTTTAGGAGATTGAGATGGGAAGACGACTGAAATTCAATGTTTTCCGTTACAACCCGCAGGATTCCAATTCAGTCCCGCACACGGATAAGTTCTTTTTGGAAGAGACAGAAAGCATGACCCTGTTCATTGCCCTTACCCAGATAAGGGAAGAGAAAGATCCTTCACTCCAGTTTGATTTTTGCTGTCGTGCGGGAATTTGCGGCTCGTGTGGTATGGTAATCAACGGCAGACCCGGCCTGGCCTGTAAGACCTTGACCCGAGAGCTTCCCGACGAGATTACCCTGATGCCCCTCCCTGTTTTCAAGCTCATAGGAGATCTGTCGGTAGATACTGGCACATGGTTCAGAGCCATGAACGAAAAGGTGGGCTCCTGGATTCACACGGGCAAGACCTTTAATCCAAATGTCGAAGAGGAAAAAATGGACAATGCCCTTGCGGAAGAAATTTACGAGCTCGAGCGTTGCGTGGAGTGTGGGTGTTGTGTGGCGTCGTGTGGAACGGCCAATATGCGTGAAGACTTCATAGGGGCGGTAGCCCTAAATCGGATCGCCCGCTTTATGTTAGACCCCAGGGATAGGCGTAATGAAAGGGATTACTTTGAGGTCATCGGTACTGATGAGGGCATCTTCGGCTGCATGGGATTACTTGCGTGCGAGGACGTGTGCCCCAAGGACCTTCCACTTCAAGACCAGCTTGGCATCCTGCGTCGTAAGATGGGGTGGACCGCCATTAAGGGCCTCTTCCGGTTCAAACAATAAGGGGTCAGGCCTTGACGGGGACAGCTATCTTGTCCTATGTCAAGACCTGATTCTAAGACAGGCCATAAATTCCGATTGCTGATTATCGTTTATGCCTATTTTGAAAATCGTTCAATACTTTATAATCATTGATGTTTCCATTAAGGTAATGAAGAACTTCAGCGATTTCTGCTTTTTCCTTTATATCTGAACGTACGACTCTCATGAATTTGTACGGATAGCGAATCTCCTTTCCTAGGTATTGGGATAGGACTGAAGCTAGCCATGCCTCGTCAAGAGGTTTTGTTTTGTCAAACCTGACAATGGTTAGTTCGGAAGTTTTCTCATTTGGGGGCAGATAAATGGCTCCTGTACTGAAATCAACTGCAAGGGCCACCACCCCGGGTAAGATGCCTATCAAGAGGAGTGCGCAATCAAGAAGCAAGATATCTCTATCAATTTTGCCTTCTGTCTGACTACGCCTTTCAGGATGAAGAAAATAGCCGCACGAAGCAACGCCTACTACGAAGAAAAACAAAACGATAGATGAAATAAATCTTCTCAAACTTATCTTTTTCATAAGGCACCCCCTTTTGATAATATTAATACTTCCATGAAAGTTACTCCTTCCCCTTGTTTTCGTACTTTTTGAGAAGGTCCTGTTTTGGGGGACCTCCTTCAATTGTCAAATAACTTTGCTACGATGAATTCTTATTTTAGTATTTAAGGCCGTCCCCATGCCCCCCTATCAATCGGATGGCGTGGCGACCCCCTCCCAAAATGGATTTATATCTCCCCCGAAATAGCTGACCTTCACAATGGTGAGCCCGATTAAAACGCTGCGTGTAAATTCCATTCAAATGTCTCATGCATCCGGCAAGGTCTCCACCTGGAGTCTGAATCAAGAGGTGATAATGATTGGGTATGAGACAATAAGCGGCAACTCTCACCTTTTATATATCAACCAATTCTTTAAGAAGCTCGATAAACATGGAGCAGTCCTGTTTGTCCAGGAAAACAGATTCCGTTCTTCGTCCTCTGTTCATCACATGGTACCATGCGTCAGGATATTTTATTCTTAATGGCCTGCCCATAAAATCCAATAATCATACATCAGAATAGCAGTCAAAAGCAGACTTGACCCCATACACGAGTAAGTCTCTGATCTCTGTTTTTTCGATTCTATCCAGCACGCTCATTCGACTTTCCCCTTCCTGTCTTCTTCGTTCTTTTCCAATCTTATACGAGGTAATCTCTCTGGATAATTCCGCTGCATAAAATCAATCAATTTCTCTCGCACGAGGCATCTTAATTCCCAGGCGTTGGATGAATTCTCCGCGCTTATCAACGCACGTATCTCTACTGTTCTTTCCGTAGCGTTGGTCACTTGTATCTTTGCTACACGCCTGTCCCAAAGCGGAGAAGCATTTACGATATTTTCCAGCTCTTGCCTTAATGCATCTATTGGAATGCCATAATCTGCATAAAGGTAAACCATGCCCAACAATTCGGCTGTCTTTCTTGTCCAATTTTGAAAAGGACGTTCGATAAAATAAGTGATCGGGACTACTAACCGGCGTTGATCCCAAATTCGTATTACGATATATGTCAACGTGATTTCTTCAATCCAGCCCCATTCGTTTTCTACAATTACAACATCATCGATACGAATCGGTTGAGTTATAGCGATTTGTACTCCTGCAATTAAAGTTCCCAAACTACGTTGTGCCGCAAATCCTATTATGATTCCGACTATTCCGGCAGATGCCAAAATACTGACACCAATTTGTCGGACTTTGTCAAATGTCATAAGTATTGCTGAAACAGCTAAGATGAAAATAATAACGATTAAGACTCGTTGAATAACACTTAATTGAGTGCTAATTTGACGTGCCTTTAAATTGTCTTTAACGTCTAATTTGTATCGACTTAATATAATTGTTTTCAGAATTGCAAAGATACGAATTATCAACCAGGCAATGCCAATGATGAACCATGTAGCTAACAAATGGTTGATTAAGATTCTGATATTGGGAGGGATTGTTAGAAAAGGTATAATAATAAAGAGACATAACGAAGGAAATATAAATCGAATTGGTGCATAAAGCAATTCTAACGGGACAATAATTTCTTTGATTAAGGATTTAATTCTTGAAAACCATTTTCTTAAAAAATATTGAAAAAGCGCATAAAAAATGAATCCGGATAAAATTACTAAAAAAACGATTTTAATCTGATATGGGATATTCTGAAAAAAAACGTTAACCGTGTCCATAATACCCTCAATCCATTGTTGAACTAAACGCTCCGCGCACTTCCCTTCCTACATTCCCCCCGGAATTCCAACCATGCCATTGATATTTCAATGTGGAGACGGAGAGGCCTCGCATGCTCACAACATTTGACAATAGCTTCTTTCAGGACGCCACTAATAGCCCTATGTTTTGGGGACATCCTATAATGCTCCTGTCAAGAAAAAAATGGGCGGTGATAAATCGTAGTAAATTCAAGGGGATAAAAATCAGTGATTTTTTAGGCA
>CAYYPQ010000034.1:0-37306 GCA_964473615.1 uncultured Desulfobacteraceae bacterium | reverse complement strand
ACGATTCCCCCTGAAATAAGAAGGAACTTTGATAGTCTGTTGGCCAGGAAGAAACTTCCCGCAAGTCTCCGTTCCGATTGTACAAAGTGGTTACGATATTACCTTGATTTTTGTGAAAGGTATCAGTTTGATCCGTCAGACAGGAAAAGCCTTCCTCGCTTTTTGAAAAAATTGCAGGACAACAATCAAACTGAACGACAGCGAAAACAGGCATCTTATGCCATATCGGCCTACTATAATACGGTGATATCTCATTCCGGCAACATGAAAAGGGAGGAGAAAAGCGAGATATCATTAGCCGGAAAAGAAGATTTGAAAGTGACGCACGCCAACTGGCGGTCAGTATATAATGACTTGCATGCTGAAATCAAGTTAAGACATTATTCCCCCAAGACATTGCGGGCATACACGGGATGGGCCAGGCAATTGCAGACCTTCACGAAGAGTAAGGACCACTATGATCTATACCCATACTATCAAGAGCCTGACCATCAAAGATGCAAAAACTACGCTTGATTTCTGATTTGGTATTGGATCGGTCACGTGCTGGGACAAAGGGTGAATTCAAGTTGAAGTGCACCACGTAACATAAACAGAAGAAGAACCCTCAAGTCGGCAAAAGTGGCATGATAATGCCATACAGGGCTATCTAGGTTAGTCCATTGAAATGATTTTGAAAAATCAAAAAATCCTCATGAGGACACGTCAAAATGACGCGATATACCTTGTCCATCTAAATTTCTACCCTCTGATCCTTTCTGACCAACCTATACGAAACTATCTGTAATTTATAAATAATTAAGGTTTTTCAGCCAGAAAATGTTCCTGGCACACTTTGTGCTAAAAGATATGGGGTAAGCACCCTGTTGGCATTCCAAGGGCCTGGAAGACACCATCAGATCTTGTTCTCAGAAGAGATACCCCTGTGAGACAGCCCAAAAAAAGAGCGAATGATTAAGGCGGACAAAAGAAAAGATTAACCACCTGAAAGGGATGATCGGAAGAGATGATCAATGTCTTGATTGATTCCGGGGTTTTGTCCCATGACGATGATGGTTGGCGGCTTGCCGGCCCAGTTGGTGACCTTGCCATACCCTCAAAAACACATGGGATTCGATCTGGAAGCCTGAAGACCTGAATAAAGAGATTGAAGAGATTCTATAGGAAGCCTTGGTATTGAAGAAAAGGCATCATCACGGCTGCATCCATTCCCGGCCATAGGTCGGGCCACAGCATAACTAAATTGTCAACATAAATTGATATGCAGGCATTTTTAGAAAATAAAGCCGACTCCGCAATTAAAGGGAGATCCCTGGATAAACAAATCGAATATCAAAAGCACTTGAACAGTATTACCAAGCGGATACATTCAGCGATCGGTACGGATGGAATTTTACAGAACCTTCAGGATGATATCCTGCGCCTCTTTAAAGCGGAACGCCTCACCTTATATACCGTTGACAATCTAAGAGAAGAAGTGGTCTCAAAGTTTAAGACCGGTAATGAAATCAGAGAGATTATAGTACCAGCCGACAAAAAGAGTATTACGGGTTACTGTGCGGCATCGGGAAAGGCAGTGAATGTTCTTGATGTCTATGATGAATATGAGCTGGGTAGAATTAACCCTGACTTAAGGTTTGACAAGAGCTGGGATCAACGGTCCGGATATAAAACGAACCAGATTCTCGCAGCCCCCATCATCTATAACAAATCTATCTTAGGTGTTATACAGCTGATCAACAAGAAAGAAGGGTATAGCTTTACTCAGGAAGATCAGTATTCAATCCTTGATATTGCCAATTTTCTTCAAGAAGCATTCTTAAGGTATCAGAAAATCGCTGATAAAACCGAGCCCACCAAATTTGACTTCCTCCTAACAAACAACATCGTTAGCATTGCGGATCTGATGGAGGCCATATCGCGGGCAAGAAACACTGGAAAGCCTGTGGAATCAGTACTCATGAGAGACTTCAATGTAGCTAAAGACGATGTCGGCAAATCCCTGTCTGAATTTTACATGACCCGTTTCATTCAATATACCGAGGACATGACCGCGCCAAGCCACCTATTGAAGGGTCTCAGGGTAGACTATCTAAAGGATAATGTGTTTGTCCCTGTTGCCCAATCAGGTGACAAAGTAATTGTGGCCATGGAAAACCCCAATTATCTCCCGGCCAGGGATGCCGTCAAAAGGGTTATCCCTGCGGCCAAGGAATTTGAATATTGCGTGTCCCTCAAGGAGGACATATACGAAATGATACAGCTGTTCTTTAATGTGAAAAGAACAGAAATGTCGGCTGATCAGAAGAGCGCCGAGGAGATTCAAGGACAGCTGGAATCCGGTGAAGTACGGGCTGAAAAATGTGAAGGTATGACAGAGGAAGATAGTGCGATTGTCCAGCTTGTCACCAAAATCATTATGGATGCCTATAAAATGGGCGCTTCTGATATCCACATCGAGCCTGGGCAGGGGAAAGCCAATGCCCTTATCCGATTCAGGGTAGACGGGGGTTGCCAGGTCTACCACAACCTTCCCAACACTTACACACGGGCCGTTATCTCTCGTATCAAGATTATGTCGGACCTGGATATTGCTGAAAAACGGCTCCCTCAAGACGGAAAGATCAAATTCAAGAGGTTCTCGCCCCTGGACATTGAGCTTCGTGTGGCCACCATACCAACGGCCGGGCAAAACGAGGATGTGGTCATGCGCATCCTGACATCCGGCCAACCCCTCCCATTGGATAGGATGGGGCTCAGTGAAAGAAATCACACTGTATTTTTGGATATCATCCAAAAGCCATATGGGATTGTTTTGGTGGTTGGCCCCACTGGAAGCGGAAAGACCACCACACTTCACGCAGCCCTGGCCCATATCAATAAACCTGAAACAAAGATATGGACGGCTGAGGATCCCGTAGAGATTACCCAGGAAGGCCTTCGTCAGGTACAGGTCAAGTCCAAGATCGGACTTGATTTCTCCACAGCGATGAAGGCTTTTTTGAGGGCTGATCCGGATGTAATCATGGTCGGCGAAATGCGTGACCATGAAACAGCGTCAATCGGCATTGAGGCCTCTTTAACCGGCCACCTGGTCTTTAGTACCCTGCACACAAACAGCGCAACAGAGACCGTCGTGCGACTGTTAGATATGGGAATGGATCCCTTCAATATTTCCGATGCACTCCTGGGGGTTCTTGCCCAGCGGCTGGTGAAAACCCTGTGCAGGCACTGCAAGGAAAGGTACCACCCCCGCAGGGATGAATTTGATGCATTGGTCAGGGCCTATGACGGTGACTTTGATGCCCTCGGTTTCGAATACAGTGAGCAATTCTTCCTTTATCGATCCAAGGGTTGCCCGGAATGTGGTAACAGAGGGTACCTCGGGAGAGCCGCGATACATGAACTTCTAGTCGCTTCAGACAAAATAAAATCATTGATCCAAAATCGGACCCAGTCGGAAGAATTGAGGGCACAGGCCGAAAGAGAAGGCATGACGACCCTAATGCAGGATGGCATTCGAAAAGTATGTTTGGGTCTTACAGACCTTATCCAGGTAAGAAAGGTCTGTATCCGGTAGGATGCAGGCGCAACACCCATATGATACTAGATCAACGGCATTGAAAGCATACCACAATAGGCTGCTATCTTCACATTATAGATCTCAACCACTTCTTTGAGTAAATCAATAAAAGCCTCATAATCGCCTTTTTCTAAAAAGATGTCTTCTCCTCGCCTGCCACGATTCATCACGTGATACCATGCATCTGGATACTCTATTCTTAATGGTCTGGACATGATACCTTTATATACTAAAACCAATCAATAGTCGAACAAAGACCCTTTTACGGTAATTTCAGCCGCCGGGGTTAAATCAAAGTGAAATTTCTTTCTCTTTGACACAGCGCAGGGCTCAAGGGGCCATTTTCTCACCCCTGATCTGAAAGACCACGCCCCCCACACCTCCATCTTCAAGGCCCGGGTCAAGACAACGTACATTGCTGAATGTGATTTCTGGTAACTCCTCTTTTCCAGACTCCGCCCATTCGGCCATCATTTCCCAAACTCCAGCAATTCGAACCAGGATGGGGAGCAAGGCCTCGGGGCACATCGCACAAGTTGACTTCTTGGGATTCAGGAACGGATCAAAAACCAGCTTGTCACCCACCTTTATCTGGGCAAAGCAGTGCTCGGACTTCACGACCTCGGCAACCGCCTGATACTGTGCCATTTCAGGCATATTCTTGAATAATTTTTCAACTCCGGATGAGAGCCTGGCAATAGCCCCATCATCATGCCCAGTGCTGCTCTTGAATATTTCTGCTGCGGGTCCTGTCAACATGGCATTCTCCTTTCATTTGTTATTAGACTTAGTGGCTTAAGCTCTATTTCAGATCACAAAATGATTGCGTCCAAATGTGCATAGCTCCCAACAGAACAAATAACCTCCCGTTAGGAGCAGGGTATCTAGTATTTATGAACATGAAAGGAATGGAGGGAATCTCATTAACTTTAAGCAGTAAACTAATACCGAGAAATAATCTCCCAGTCAAGCAGATTCACTTCGCTAACTGTTCGCAAACTGTAACCTGGGAACAGATGAATGGTATTCCTGACAATGAAATCGTGAAGCACCTACGAAGTTAAATGAGTGTGGAAAGAGTTTGACTAATGGCATAAATAGTGAGATGTTATTTTATAAGGCAAAAACAAGAATGTTAATATTTCACGGACGTCCCCTAATTTTGCAATGAAATTCTGCCCTCGATGTGGATGTGAACTGTTAATGGCCTCGATTGATAATGAAGAGAGGTTACGTTGCAGTTCACCAACATGCGGCTATGTCTACTGGAATAATCCAACCCCGGTCGTTGCCGCAATAGTTGAATGTGAAGATGGGGTGGTCCTGGCCCGTAATAAGAGTTGGCCGGAAGGCATGTTTTCTATTATCACTGGCTTCTTGGAAAAGGGCGAAACCCCGGAACATTGTGCAGTTCGAGAGGTAAAAGAGGAGTTGGACCTAGATGGAATAGTAAAACAATTTGTTGGATATTATTGCTTTTTTGAGATGAATCAACTCATCTTGGCATTTCATGTAAGGGGTTCAGGCACTATAGAGTTGGGTGAGGAACTTGCTGAGTATAAGCTGGTTCCCAAGGACAAATTAAGGCCCTGGGCCTTTGGCACGGGCCTGGCGGTACGGGACTGGTTGGAAACTAATAAGCCTTCCTAACTAATGCATCCCAAGACGCCGAGCGTCAACGTATCTTCCCCTGGGGTGTGAGCGACCGTATGCCAGAAAAGGAGAGCGGCAATGTCTGGCTCATCCACGAAAAATCAAGGCATCTATGACCGCCCGGCTGAATTGTTACAGGACCTCATCCATTTTGACACAACCAACCCGCCCGGCAACGAAAAAGAATGTATTAATTACATAGACAACCTGTTGGCCCAATCTGGTATTGAAACAAGCATACTGGCCAAAGAGCCCGATCGACCTAACCTTATTGCGCGTTTAAAGGGAAGCGGGAATGCACCTCCACTGATGCTTTACGGGCATGTGGATGTAGTGACAACAGATAACCAGGAATGGTCTCATCCCCCCTTTGAAGGGAAAGAGGCCGACGGGTATATATGGGGCCGAGGCGCCCTGGATATGAAGGCCGGCGTTGCAATGATGTTGGCCGCATTCCTGCGGGCTAAGGCCACAGGAATGAAACCTGCCGGTGATATCGTCTTTGCTGCCCTGAGCGATGAAGAAGGTGGCGGCACTTATGGTGCCAAGTATCTGGTAGAGGAGCATGCGGAGCTGTTTTCAGACATCCGTTATGCCATAGGAGAATTTGGTGGCTTTTCAACATATATCAGCGGGCGAAAGTTTTATCCGATTCAGGTCGCGGAAAAGCAGATCTGCTGGTTGCGGGCCATTATAAGGGGGCCAGGCGGGCATGGTGCCAAGCCTATGCGGGGGGGAGCAATGGCCAAGCTGGCAAAGCTACTTCTCCAGTTAGACCAGCACCGCCTACCGGTCCATGTTACTCCCATAGTGCGCCAGATGATAGGGACCATGGCCGAGTCCCTACCATTTATATCAGGTCTGGTTCTTCGCCAATTACTCCGCCCCTCTTTTACAGACAAGGTGCTAAAGATGCTTGGCGTGAAAGGCCAGAATTTCGAGCCCCTGCTTTACAACACCGTCAACTCAACTATTGTCCATGGCGGGGAGGCAATCAATGTGATCCCAAGTGAAATTGTCCTGGACATGGATGGCCGGCTCCTTCCTGGTTGTACTCCAGACGATTTTATATCAGAATTACGAGAAATCATCGGCAACGAGGTCCAGCTTGAAGTGATGAGACACGACCCATGTTCTGTTGACCCAGACATGGGGATGTTCAATATATTGTCGGACATCCTGCGGGATGCCGATCCAGGCTCTGAAATTCTACCCCTGTTACTGCCTGCTGTTTCAGATGCCCGTTTCTTTTCCCGGCTGAATATCCAGACATATGGATTCACGCCAATGAAACTTAACGAGGAATTCAACTTTTTTGAAACCATTCATGCGGCCAACGAGAGAATCCCCTTAGAGGCGATAGATTTTGGAACTAATGCGATTTATGAGCTCCTTCAACGCTATGCTGGATGATGTTGTCCTGTCGGGGATGTCTTTGCGGGCCCAGAGGACATGCCTTTTCAAAATATCGACATTCGTTTGACATTTCCAAACAGCTAAAGTCTAACAAATAAAGGAGGAAAAAATGAAGATTGAAGACGTTAAAACCATATCTGTAATAGGCGCCGGGGATATGGGCCATGGCATAGCGGAAGTGGCCCTTATCGCGGGATATAAGGTCTACCTGAGGGATATCAATCAGGAGTATGTGGATCGTGGGGTCGGTTGGATATACAACAGCCTGACCAAACTTGTGACTAAGGGAAAGGTGAGTTCAGAGCAGTACGAAAAAATCAAGACTGAACTCCTCGTACCTTGTACAGATCTTGAGGAGGCCGTGCATGAGGCAGACCTTGTGATCGAGGCCATTCCAGAGGTCATGGATCTGAAAAAGGAGACCTTCAGTCTAATGGACAAGGCGGCGCCGGCCCATGCTATTCTGGCATCCAACACCTCGACAATGAAAATTACTGAAATCGCCTCAGCCACTAACAGGCCAGAAAAGGTCCTGGGGCTTCACTATTTCAACCCTGCAGTACTCATGAAGCTGGTAGAGGTCATTCGCGGAGAAAAGACCACTGATGAGACCATGCAGATAGGTTTCGATTTTGTGTTGAAAAATGGCAAGGTCGCCGTGCGGGTAAAAAAAGATGTCCCCGGTTTCATTGTCAATCGGGTCCAGGGCCCCAGCAGCGTATTGTTGAACTGCATCCTGGACGAGAAAATAGCCGAACCTGAAGAGGTGGATGCCCTCATGCGGAAGCTAGGTATGCCAATGGGTCCATATGAAACCATAGATTATACCGGAATAGACGTCAATTACCACGCCGGCAAGTATTATGCAGAGGCGATCCATCCGGACTTTGCCATGGGCCCCACTCTTGAGGCCAAGTTCAAGGCCGGTGAGCTGGGCAAAAAAACCGGAAAAGGCATATTCGACTGGTCCCAGGGCAGGCCGGAGATCGACTTGAACAAGGCCACCGACAAGGTCGACCCAATGGACCTGATAGCGGTCAATACAAATGAGGCAACCAAGATAGTGGAAATGGGTGTCTGCTCTCTCAAAGATATTGATACCGCCATCATCAATGCCACTGGTAATCCCATGGGTCTTATGGCAGTGGCCAAGGGCATGGAGCCGGCAGAACTTACCAAGAGATTGGAGGGCCTGGCAGAGAGGTTTAAAAAGGAGATCTTTAAACCAACACAAATGATCAAGGACGGTTCATACAGAAATGTGTAGTTGTCGAGGCAATGAGTTTGAACTATTTTCAGGTGGATAGACTGAAGGTAGAAGGCTATTAGGGACAAATCATGCGTGATCATACAAAACTTCGCGTATTTGAGTTGGCAGACGAGGTGGCTGAAAAATACTTCAACCTTCAGCCTTCCACCTAAATAGCTAGATAGTTACAGGAGTTGTATCATGCAATATGAAAATATCATCTTCGATAAAAGAAATAATATTGGCGTCATCACCCTCAATCACCCCCCTGTCAATGCCTGGAATCTGGCTACCACAGTGGATTTTGAAGGGGTGATAAATGAGGTGGAAAAGGACAAGGACGTGCGCGCTATCATCATTACCGGAGCGGGTGAAAAGTGTTTTTCCGCCGGATTTGATGTCAGCGATGCTGCCAATTCAGGCAAGATAAGCCCTAAATGCAGAACGCTTTGGAGAAGGGTCGATCGCCTCCCCAAACCCGTCATCGCTGCCATAAATGGTTTTGCCCTTGGTGGAGGGCTTGAGCTGGCATTGAGCTGCCATTTCAGGATCATGGTAGACTCCCCGGACGTCAAGGTCGGTCTTACCGAGCTTAATCTCGGTATCATCCCTGGTTGGGGTGGGACTCAAAGGCTGCCCCGTCTGGTGGGCATGGGAAGGGCCCTGGATATGATATTGTTCAGCAAAAAAATAGGCGCCCAAGAGGCATTGGATATCGGCCTGGTTAATCAGATATCAACCCCCGGAGGACTCATGGATGATGCCATGGAGTTTGCCGCCAGACTGGCTGAGAGGCCCCCCATTGCGGTCAGTTGCATATTAAGGGCAATTTCCGCGGGGATGTATGAAGGGCTTGATGAAGGCCTGAAGGTCGAGTCCGAGGGCAGTGCGATCGTCTCAGGGACAAGAGACGCTGCCGAGGGCTTCACGGCATTTTTGGAAAAACGAGACCCCGTTTTTAAGGGGGAATGAGTTTAGGAGGCCTTTATGTCAGCACTTTTTGAAAAAACAGACATTAACGGGATGACAATTAAAAACCGATTCGTCAGGTCTGCCACCTGGGAGGGGATGGCCGGAGATGACGGCTCATGCACCCCAAGGTTAATCGACCTCATAGCCATGCTGGCAAAGGGTGGTGTTGGACTCATCATCAGCAGTTATGCATACATTACCGAAAGGGGCAAGGCAGCCCCCTGGCAGCTAGGTATATACAAGGATCAACTAATCCCTGGCCTTCGTGAAATGACAGACGCCGTGCATAAGACAGATGCCAAAATCATAATTCAGATCGCCCACGCGGGTATTTACGCCGATCCAAATATAACAGGACAGGTGCCTCTCGCAGCCTCGGCCGTAACTGGTTTTACCGCATATTCCCCGCAAGAGATGGCGACCGACGATATTCAGGAGGTTGTTGAGGCCTTTGGCCTTGCTGCAGAACGAGCCGTAAAGGCAGGTTTTGACGGCATCCAGATCCATGCCGCCCACGGCTACCTGCTGAGTCAATTTCTCTCTCCCGCCTTCAATCATCGACAAGATTCATATGGTGGCAACATAGAAAACAGGGCAAAAATCCTCCTTGAGGTCCTGGATAGCATACGAAGCAAGGTGGGAACAAAATTTCCTGTCCTGATCAAGGTGAACTGTCGGGATTTTCTTGACAATGGCCTCTCTCTTGAGGATTCAGTAACGGCGGCATCGATGCTCGAAGCCGGTGGTATAGATGCCATTGAGATAAGTGGCGGCACCTTGGCCTCTGGAGAACTAGGTCCCTCAAGGATGAAGGTCTTTTCTGAAGAAGATGAGGCATATTTCAAAGATGAAGCACTTGCCTTTAAAAAGAGTGTTGATGTTCCCCTTATACTTGTGGGAGGAATAAGGTCATTTCATGTAGCCCAACAGATAGTAAACGATAATATCGCAGACTATATTTCGATGTGCAGGCCGTTTATAAGGGAACCTGCCCTGATAAACCGATGGGAATCTGGTGATCATGAAAAGGCTACCTGCCTGTCTGACCTGAAGTGTTTTGGACCTGCTCTTAGTGGAGAGGGTATCTATTGTGTAGTAGAAAGGGCACTGCGCGAAAAAAAGGCAAGGACTGGTAAATGAAAGGAGGCAAATAATGCTTAGGTTTATGGTGGCTTTAGTTGTTTTTGTTATTGGGTCAGGCCTCTCCTTTGGTATTGCCGAGGCAAGGGAGAAGGCAAAGATCACGATTAAGATGGCCACGTTACAACCCAGGGGTTCCACCTCCATGAAAATCATGGAACAACTTGCGAACGACATCAGAAAGGAGACGAATAATGAAGTCGCTCTCAAGTTCTACTGGGGTGGCGTTCAGGGGGACGAAAATGACGTTATACGCAAGATTAGATTAAAACAGTTGCACGGAGGCGCATTTACGGGGGTAGGTTTGAGCAGGATAGTCCCTGCGGTAAGGGTTACTGAGCTTCCATATGTCTTCAAAAATAGGGACGAGGTTACATACGTTCGTGCCAAAATAGAAAATACCCTGGACAAATATTTTGAAGATAAAGGGTTCAAGGTGTTGGGATGGGGAGAGGTAGGATTTGTATATAACTTTTCCAAGGTGCCCATTACGTCAATCGATGTATTAAAAAAACAAAAATGCTGGGTGTGGGGAGACGATCCATTGGCTAATGAAATGTATGGTCTCCTCGGCATTAAGCCGATCCCCCTTTCTTTTACTGACGTCCTGACCTCGCTGACCTCAAACCTTATTGACACAGCACCCACCACCCCTTTTGGGGCCGTTGCATTTCGATGGTACACAAAATTTGGATACATGACGGAATACCCTGTGGTCAATGGCACTGCGGGAATGATTGTAACAAAGGACATATGGGACAAGATCTCTCCCGAAAGCCAGATCAAAATAATGAAGATCTCAAAGAGGTACAATAATAAGCTCATTAAGACCGAAAGACAGGAAAATGACAGGTGCGTGGTGCTCTTAAAAAAGGAGGGAATCAAGGTAGTCCGTGCCAAAGATTCACAGATAACCCTTGACTACCTCATGAAGGTGGGGAAAGAGGCAAGAGAAAACCTTGTCGGAAGGCTCTACTCAAAAGAACTCCTGGACCGAACATTATCGCTCCTTGACGAGTATAGAAAAACGCACCCAAATAGCAGGTTTCAAAGAATCGAATGAAAAACAAGGCCAGACATAACAGTTTATTTCTTTACAAAATAATTCGCTCGACTTCAATCGAATGGTGATGAGTGCAAGGAAGGAAAAAAATGGAAAAGACTCTCAACATGGACCTGATTGGAAAGAAAACTGACCCCGTTCCCTTCACCTACGATCAAGACAAAGTAATCCTTTATGCCCTCGGGATTGGGGCCGGTATGAAGGAACTTGATTTCGTTTATGAGAAGGACCTCAAGGTCTTCCCCACCTTTGCCGTTATCCCCTTTTTTCCGGCCCTTGTTTCAGTGATGGGTAACGCCAGGCTCAACCTTCCCGCAGTCCTTCACGGCGAACAAAAGATCTTGCTTCACAGGCCCATTCCAACCTCAGGGACTATTTATTCATCTGGGACCTGGACGTCTGTATACGACAAAGGAGACAAAGGGGCGGTCTTGAATCTTGATTTTGAAACCAGTGATGGGAAAGGGCAAGTCCTTTTTGAAAACAAGGTTGTCCTTATTGACCGAAGCGCTGGAAACTTTGGAGGAGAAAGGGGGCCCAAGCCCGAAAAGTACGTTCCCCCTGAAGGGAAGTCCCCTGATTTTCATGTGGAGCAGGCCACCTCTCCCGATCAGGCGCTCCTTTACAGGCTAAATGGTGACAAAAACCCCCTCCATGTCGACCCTGAGTTTGCCAAATTAGGGGGTCTGGACCGTCCCATCTTACATGGCCTGTGTACTTACGGGTTTGCCGGCAGGGCCATTCTCCATAGCGCCTGCGGAAGTGACCCGGCCCGGTTTAAATCATTTTCCGCCAGGTTCGTTGGTGTAGTCTTTCCTGGTGATACCTTAATCACCGAGGGATGGGAGGTGGACAAGGGCACCTACATCATACAGACAAGGACACACGAAGATAGGATGGTCTTGGGCAACGCCGTGGCAGAGGTCGACTAACGGTTCAAAGAGGTGAATCGTAGGGCTGTTTCATCTCAATTGATCCCTGTTATATCCTAGTATACCCCGTGCAATAACCAACATCTGGATCTGACCCGTGCCCTCAAAGATGTCGGTTATCTTGCTGTCCCTCATCCATTTTTCCACCAGCCATTCGCGCGAATAGCCAAGAGGCCCAAGAAGCTCCACGCACTTCTGAGTGACAAGGGTTGCCGCGCGGCCGGCCTTTGCCTTGCCAAAGGATGCCTCCAGGCTATTCCTTGCTCCCGTGTCAAGCATGGATGCCGCCTTCCAGGTCAGGAGGCGCGCGACCTCGAGGTTCGCCTCCATATCCAATACCGCCTTTTGAACAAGGCTGAGCTCATGCTGACTGAGGTCATAAGGAAAGGAGTATCCCTCTTCCTCAAGTTTCTGTTTTGTGAAATCCAGGGCCGCCCTTGCAACACCAATAGCCTGAATGGCCACATAGGGTCGTGTTACATCAAAGGTCTTCATTGCCCCCTTAAAACCGGTCTTGGTGGTCTTCTTGGCCTGGATCTCAGGGCTACCCAGGATATTGTCATAAGGAATCCGGCAGTCCTCAAAAACGATAGAGGCGGTGTCCGAGGCCTTAATCCCCAGTTTATGCTCCAGTTTGGTCACGGTCATGCCAGGGGTGCCCTTCTCGATGACAAAACTCTTGATTGCGGCCCTTCCCAGCTTTCTGTCAAGTGAGGCCCAGGCCACCACGAGCTCACAGCGATCTCCTCCTGTGACAAAGATCTTCTCACCGTTCAATATCCACTCATTGGTTTCAGGATCAAGTCTCGCCGTAGTCTGGATGGAGGCGGTGTCTGATCCGCAGCAAGGCTCAGTGATGGCCATGGAGGCATATCTTGTACCGAACCGGGCCATCTGTGCCTGAGTTCCCACGGCAAAGATTGCCGCGTTCCCCAGACCAAACCCCGAAGCACCAAGTATTATGCCTGCGTCACCCCAGTTATACTCCTCGTGCGTCAGCATATTAATTATACCGGAGCCCTTTCCACCCTGCTCCTGGACCGCGGCCATAGTCTGCAGCCCAATTTCATCCATTAGCTTTTTTATCTCTTCCGTCTCTTTTATCACCTCATGCTCATGGTCGTCATAATACCGCGATAACCTTCTAAAAAGGCCCTCTGCCATCTTATGCACCATGTCCTGCACCTCTTTTGCAGGTCCTGGGATTTCAAAATCAATCATGAGATCCTCCTTTTCAGAACTAACTTCTCAACGTTCCTTCCACCTATGAATACACCCCGTGATGCCATCAGCAGTTTGCTAGCCCGTCAATAGCGGCGAAGCCTCTGCCGTTTCTGAACCACATCTCCACCGGGTGCTCGCGGATGTAACCATGCCCTCCGAGTATCTGTACACCGTAGTCGGTGATCTTCATGGCCTGCTCGGCACAGTACATCTTGGCAAGCGTAGCATCCCTGGTTGCGTCCTCTCCACAGTCAAGGCACCACGCCGCCCGCCACGCCAGCAAGCGCATCCCAGCTACCTCCATCGCAGCTTCGGCCAGCATAAAGGCAATAGCCTGCCTGCTTGCAATAGGCTCGCCAAAGGCGTTCCTCTCTTTTGCATAGTCAAGGGCATATTCATATGAGGCCCGGGCCACCCCCACCGCCATGGCACAAAGGTTGGCACGGGAAAGATTCAGGAGACGCATATAATCAATCCCCTTTTCCGTGCCGACTACCCGTGACTTGGGCACCTTACATTCCTTAAAGGTCAATGAAAAGAGAGGCAAGGGGTTAAGGCCCATGTTCTTCTCACGATCGCTTATGCTCATCCCGGGACTATCCCTGTCCACAATAATGGCCTCGATCGAGTCCGCGCCACCATCCTTGTTCGTAGAGGCATAAACCAGGACATGCTCGGCCTGATCGGCCATCGGCACCATACACTTTGCCCCGTTAAGGACAACCTCGTCTCCGTTCACATCCGCGGTGGTATGAAGATTTACAGGACCAAATGTGATCCTGGGTTCCATAAGGGCCGCCGTAGCCGGAAAGAACTTTTCACCACAAAATTTGGGCAACCATTCTCCCTTTTGTTTCTCTGTGCCGAACTCGAGGATTGGAATCATCATCAAGAGTGGAGAGAGTACTCCCATGGTGAGGCTCACATCCCCCCATGCCATTTCTTCGGCCATAATAGCCGAATTGATTGCGGATCGCCCCATTTCGTATCCCCCATACTTTTCTGGGATAACACTGGGACAAAAACCAAGCTCCCAGGCCTTATCCACAAGGGCTGCCGGGATCTCTGCATTCTCATCGCAATCCCTTGCAATAGGCCTGATCTCTTTTTCCGCGAATTTCTTCATCATGTCCTGGATCTGTTTTTGATCCTCAGTTAACGTAAACTCTGCCATCTAATCTCCTCCTGAGCTGTTTTGATCGCGAATACCCATGACCAAATGGTGTCATAAACTTACGGACAAAGATGCTGGATAACACTTAAGTCTTTTGGAGCAAACGCTTTCCTAAATTAGGGTGAGGGGTATTTTTGGCACGCCAGAACCCATGCGCATGACACAGGCCATCATCAAGACATGCAAATGTCTTGGCGTACATGCGACGCTGGGGTCATCATTGCCTTAATTGAGCAGGCCCGATCTACCAGTCGTAGTCTTCCCTTTCGATAATGGTCGCCACACCCTGGCCACCGCCCACGCAGGCATTGGCACACCCATAACGTCCGTCTTTTTCCTTTAGGATACGCGCCAAGGTCCCCACAAGTCTGCCGCCCGTAGACCCCAGGGGATGCCCTATAGCCGTACCACCCCCCATGACATTGACCTTTTCTGGATCTAGGCCCAGCTCCTTTATGCAGTTTAACGCAACAATGCAGAAGGCCTCGTTGATCTCCCAAAAGTCAATATCAGGGGCCTTGAGTCCCGCCTTTTCCAGGGCCTTCTTGCTGGCCGGAACAGGACCTGCCCCCATAATTGTGGGATCAACACCGGCAAAGCCAATGGACCGAATAGTAGATAGGGGTTTGATGCCCTTCTTTTTTGCGGTTTCCTTGGACATAAGAACCATGGAAGTGGCCGCGGCGTTAAGGGGAGAGGAATTTCCCGCGGTAATTACGCCATCCTTTTTGAAGGCCGGCTTGAGTTCTGCCATACCTTCCAGGGTGGCATTGTCTCGTACTGCCTGGTCCTTATCTACTTTCATAACGCTGCCGTCCGCCTGCTCGGCCTCAATGGGCATGATCTCCCCATCAAAGAAACCCATGGCCTGCGCCTTGGAAGCAAGCTGATGGGAGCGGACGCCCCAGCGGTCCATATCCTCTTTTGTAAAATCGGTCTGGGAAAAGAGCTTCTCCGCGGTCAGGCCCATGTTCATAGCGGTCATCATGTTCCAGTGCTGGTAAGCGGGGTCCGTAAAGAGGGTCAAGTTTGGGGCTATGATCCCCTTGTCTACCAAGGCACCTCCCATGGGGACCCGGGTCATGTGTTCCATGCCACCAACTAAGACGATATCCGCAAAATCTTGTGCGATTTCCATGAAACCTATATGGATCCCGGCCATGGCTGAGCCGCACTGTTGATCCACAAACTTGGCGGCGATAGTCTCGGGCAGGTTTGCCAAGAATACGGGGATTCGACCGCCGTATGTCCATTGCTCACCCACGCCCATGGCAGACCCCACGAGAAAGTCATCTATCTCTTTGGGGTCGATGCCAGTCCTCTTGATAACTTCGGGCAAGATTTTACCCAGAAGCTCATCGGCCCTTAACTTGCAAAACCAGTCTCTGTCGGGGTCGTTTGGCCTTGACCGGGATTGGGCCGTCCTTAGATATCCTGCAATCACGACTTCTCTCATCAGTAAACCTCCTTGGTTTAAGGTGCTCGATACGGGATACTATAGTTTACCGGCGGGTTGTCAATAATGAATACAGCCCGCCATCCCTAATTTCAACCTTTATAGTCTCGTAGTCTGTTTTCATAGTTATCAGTTCACTCCCTATGCTTCCTTATTTTCCTTTAATCCTTGCCTGCTCCTCTGCTCGAAGCACCTTGCGGAGGATTTTTCCCACGGCCGATTTGGGGAGTTCTTTTCTAAACTCCACAACCTTGGGCCTCTTATATGCAGCCAGTTTCTCCTCACAAAATGCGAATATCTCATCCTCCGTAATACTCTCGCCTTCTTTTGGGACAACAAAGGCCTTGACGGTCTCCCCACGGTATTCATCGGGGACTCCAACAGCCACGGCGTCCTGGATTTTAGGATGCTGATAGAGGACCTCATCGATCTCCCGCGGATATATATTGTACCCGCCGGCAATGATCATGTCCTTCTTACGATCCACAATAAAGAAATAGTCATCTTCATCCTGCACGGCAATATCGCCGGTATGGAGCCATCCATTTTTGAGCTGGCCCTTTGTCTCCTCAGGATTATTCCAGTACCCTTTCATGACCAGAGGGCTCTTGATGATGATCTCCCCCGGTTCGCCACGGGGAACCTCTTCCTCGCCCTCTTCAACGTCCACGAGCCGTATATCGGTGTCAGGCCACGGAATTCCGATCCCACCTGTCTTTTTAAGTCCCAAGACCGGGTTTGCAATGCCCAGAGAGGTGGTTTCGCTCATGCCCCAGCCTTCACTGTAAGTAATCCCCATGTCCTTGACCTGATCAATAAGCTCGAGCGGCATGGGAGCAGCGCCTGAATTCAAGAGGCCGAGCTTCCTGGCCAGGTCTAATTCCATGGCCTTGGAATGATTGACTATGGCGTTGATCAATGTCGGCACGGCAGGAAAAAAGGTGATCTCCTTGAAATTTTCCAAAAGACCCATCAACTCGTCGATCTCAAAGCGGGGTACCAATATCTGGGTAGCGCAATTGAAAAGAGACCAGCTCATGGCCACTATAGTACCGTATACGTGGAAATAGGGTAAAACAGCCAAAACAGACCGTCTCTCCGGTGGAATAAGCTTAATGGTGGAGTTGCCCCACAGTGTAGCCTGTAGGGTTGCGGCGATAATGTTTGCATGTGTCAAGACGGCACCTTTTGGGATTCCCGTGGTCCCCCCGGTGAACTGGATCAAGGCAGGGTCTTCCGGAACTACCTCGACACGGGGAAGCCTCGTATCAGTAGACCCTTCAAGGAGCAAAGAAAAGTGAAACCAGCCATCTTCCAGTTCCAGGTCCTCCGGGGTGCTCTTGCCAAAGCCCTCTATATAATCCGTGACCTTCGTGACTATAACTCGCTGTATTTCAATGGCCTCACATAGAGTCCTGATATTCGAAAGGACCATATCAAATGTAAAGAGCGTGGTAACCCCCGTTTCAGACACCGAGGCCTTTAACTCCTCCGCAGTATACATTGGATTGAGATTTACCACTATAGCCCCCAGGGATAAAACGGCATGATATGCAATCACGTACTGGGGGCTGGTAGGGAGATGCACGCCCACACGTTCGCCATTCTTGACACCCAGGGAGCCCAGGGCATTGGCCATCCGCAGGACTTGCTGGCGCAAAACCCAGAAGGTCATCTCGGTGCCATAGAAATTCATGGCAGGCTTGTCGGGATAGGCACCGGCCGGAATCTCAAGGATACCATGAGCGGGGATACGAGGGTACCGAATTGTTACGGGGACATCATAGTCATAGTGGCGCTGCCATGGTCTATTTTCCATCTGCACATCTCCCTGGCTTTGGGGGATATCTATTGTCTGCCCCATGACTCTAATGGCATTGAGAGCAACTAGACCTTAATTTATTGTGGATACAAAAAGATTGTCCACAATATGTAGCTTAGATATATACTTATCGTGTAGTATGACTATACACTAAATAGCGCTTCTTTAGAATATAATTGGAAGAATGTCAAGGGAAAATGGTTTTATCTATGCCTGATTTTTATTGACAGGTACCAAAAATTTTGAAATATCTATTATTCAAGTCCGCCCAAAAAAGGATGGCAAAATGAAAATCAGTGAGCTGGCCAAACGTACTGGTATACAAAAAGAGACAATTCATTATTATATTCGTGAGGGCGTCCTCCGGAAACCCAGAAAGACGGGAAAAAATACGGCGGACTATAATCAGGGCTATGTCGAGCAGATCCGAATAATCAAAGGCCTGCAGGACAACTATTTTCTGCCCCTTTCTGTAATCAAAAAGATTATTAAACACCAAAAAAAACAATCCCCTCCTGAACAATCCTCGTTCCAGCTTCAGAGCGAATACTTCAGGCCCATTGACCGTCTTCTTTCCACCGAGATAGAAGGTAGCGAGAATTTTCGCAAGATTACTGGGCTCGGGCGAAAATGGCTCATGAAGATGGAAGAGTGGGGGGTAATTACTGCGGAATACAGGGAAAGGCGGCCCATTTACTCCCAGGATGACGTGATCATCGGCAAGTTGCTTGTCGATATGGACCGGATCGGCTTTGGCCCCAAGGACGGTTATGACCCCGGGAGCCTGAGGCATATTGCCGATTTCGTGCGTGAGTTTGTAATAAACTCCCAAAAAGACTATTTTCAGGCCAATCTAGAACGATTGTCTTCAAAAGAATTTGTCGAAAAGGGCAGCAAGTTTGCGGAGATAATGAGCCTCTTCTTTTATCATCTTTACCGTAAACTCGTAAGAGAAGAATATACCCGTCTGCTTAAATCAATGAAAAAAGGCTGACTTTGTGTGCTCAGATCTGCTTGGTAACAATATTCTCTTCAAAATTCGTAAGTTGATGCAGGCCACTGTCCGTGACCATATGGGTGTTTTCAATCCCCACCACGCCCTTCCCCGGCAAAATAAGCTTGGGTTCCACCGCAATTACCATCCTATCTTGTAGCTCCATATCCTGTCCCCGGGCCAGAAAGGGGTATTCGTCTAGTTCCAGGCCTACACCATGGCCGACAAAGCGAATTCTCTGCGGGCCAACTCCCATAAAGTTGTCTGCATATCCTGAGGCCCTGGTTAGCTCCAGGGCCAGATCGTAAATAAGACCCGCCCTCACGCCTGTCTTGGCCTCTTTCTTGATCTGGGTCTGGACATGCAACATGACTTGATGTGCCTTGATCAGATCTTCCGGAAGTTCACCTAGACAGAAAATTCGGGTCTGATCCACCATATATCCGTTATAGGCAAACACATAGTCCACGAGAACCGGCTCATTGCGGTGGATTTGAGTAAAACCGGCGCCTTGGGCCACTGCAGGGTTGGCTCCCGGGCCCCCAGTAGGTGAGGACAGATAACTGGGTATGGCGGCAGACGACCCTGTCATTAGGTGGCCATAAAACAACTCATTGCCCCACCGCCTCATGCGTATAATTCCCTGATGCCCCAGCTTGCGGGCATAGCCTTCAATTGCGCCAGCCAGTTCTATTTCAGATATCCCTTCATCAAGCAGTTCTTTAACATAGGCAAAGACCTCATCTGACATTTGGGCGGCATGGCGAATGATGTCGAGTTCATAATCCGATTTCACCGCTCGAATCAGCCGAATGATATGCGCAATGTCTACCAGCTCACTGTCTTCAAAGATCTTGTCATACATAAGGTAGAGATTGGCTGGCAGGACATCCAGCTCAAGACCGAGCTTGCGGGGAACTCTCAGGCCATTGGCCTTCAAGAGCCCCTGGATTTTTTTGGGACTGGCCAACGGGATAATCTTTTGAATAGGCGATTCGGCCTGGGCGCGTTCAATACTTTTACGGACCATCAGTAATGGCTCGCCATCCACGGGCACATAGAGATGGGCCTGCTGGATCGACCCGCAAAAATAAAACAGATCCACGTTTTGGATAATCAGGGCACCGTCGATCCCTTGATTTTCCATACGGGCTCTCAGATCCTGGATCCTGTGATCAATTTCCGATCTCGGAGTACGGGCTTGGATTCTTGACACACCTCCCATGGACCCGGCTTTGACCTGCCCCCAGAGGGGGCCTATTTAGCCACGCATGCTGTGAGTGCCTTCATATATCTTAATCTATAAGGCACACCCTGTTAATAAAGCGTGTGGTGATGCCTTTTTGAAAGGTATCATTACACGCTCTTGAAGCACATTATATATTTCCAAAAGCCCCTTTCACGCAGGTGGGAAACTTGAGCAAACTACTCAAACTTGAAATCTATGCCTCGATTTTCGGCCCTCTTAAGAGACCATTCAATCATATTTTCCAGCGGTTGATCCCGCTCCGACTCCGGCCTATCGACCAACGTGATAGACTCTGTCGGACATGTGACAGCGCAAACACCGCACCCTATACACACGTCAGGCAATACCCTGTAAGCACCATCCTCTTCTAGAATGGCATCCATAGGGCAGCGCTCTTCTGCACACACACCGCATTCACTGCAGGTGTCCTGGTCTATCTGTGCCACAAAATTGCTCTTGGCCATGGCATATGGGGCATTGAACTCCTTTACTGCCCTTAAAACCCCACAACAGCAAGAACAACAGTTACACACGGCAAAATGTCCTTCCTTTACGTTATAAAACAAATTGTGCACCAAACCCTCATCTTCAGCATTCTCAAGGACTTTTAGTGCCTCGTCTTTTGTAATCGTCCGACCACCCAGCGAGAAGTAATCGTATGCGCCTTCCTCATTCGAAAATTGCAGACAGGTCTCCAAGGGGTGGGTGCACGGGTGGCCGTCAATCGCTTTTTCCTGTCGGCAGATACACTCCATAACATTAAACGATTTTGCCTCCTCAATAAGTTTGCGAACGTTCTCGTATGGCTGCACCTGACTTCTCCCCTCAACCTGTTCGTTCACCGGCACGGTACGGGCCATTGCCGGTGCATGACCGCCTAGAGTCTTGAAGAGTGTTGGCGTGTATTCCTCAAATAGCTCAACAAGTTCCTTATCCAGCCGATAGACCTGAAACTCGTAGATCCCCACGACGAACGGAACCACCATATAGACCTGCTCCCCGAACATCTTGAAACACGCGATCTGCCCCTTTTTGGCCATATTATCGAGGATCGTCCGCATCTCCTCGACCGGTTTCCCTAGCCTTTCGGCCACTGTTTCCGCGGTCTCAGGGATGTGTTTCAACTTTAGGGTCATCTCGGCATCCTCGGGTGTGAATATCTTTTGCAGGATCTTAAGTTCGACGCCACTTTCAGTGGGTGGAAAACCATTTGGTAATTGATCCAATCTCTCGGCAAGACGCTTGTAAACATCAGACATAATCATCCTCCTTTCGACAATAAGTTATACCCCAAATTGCACGCTTAATTCTCCATTGTACGGTCCGCAAAACGGATTTCCATATCTTAACTCAACAACCATCAAGTCATCCACACACCCACATCTGGTGGGGAAAGACATTGATCATTCTCTCTTTACCAACACGCCTCCAGCCCGCTTCATGGCCTTTTTTTCAAATGATGCCTGAAAGCCTGGAGAATAATTCATATAGGTGGGGATTGGATATCGCAGACCAGCCGCGTGGGTAGCCTCAAGACCCTCGACAAGAATCCCCAGTTTCTCACGTGGACAAGAAAACATTACCTCAGAGTCTTGGGCGCCTCCCCAGATCCGATCGCCATTTCCCAGAATGACCAGTTGTGGCTCCCCGGTAATCAACGCCTTTGCAATGCCTTCATGGCATGAACCCATCCGCCCTGCTGAACTAAATTCAAGGACTCCTCCTTCAGAGTACAAATAGGCCTGGATTAATCTCATTGCCTGGGCAGGCAAACAATAAATCAAAACCATATCAGGCACCACCCTGGTCCTCACCAAAGGCGAAATTGCAAGGGCCTGGCAGGCATTATCCAGACGATAGAGATGCCCTCCGAACTTTTCCGAAGTTGCCATATCCTTTGAATAAAGCCCAAGGCTGAACAGATTCATCCAGTCCACGCTCTCTTCAGTTATTGGGTCCCACCCGTAGATGACACGAGCGGCCTTGCAATTAATATCCTCCTCAGTCACTACGATTGTCCATCCATAGGATCGGGACATCTTGAAATTTTGGCACACAAAGTTCCGTAGCCTCAGGTCAGTGGACGGTCTCTTATGCCTGAATTGGATCTCTGCCTCGTCGCTCACGGTCTTGATCGCAAGGGGAAAGGTTGATGGACGAATATACCTTTCAATTTTCTCACCAATTTTCCGATATCCGCTCAACTCTTTGTTCATTTGATGAATCCTGCCCTAGTCTTAATGGCAATCAGTACTGTTTTCTCAGGTTTCGCACCCCGGTGAAACAGACCTCTGGAAACGCAATAAGGTGCCTCAACATTTAGGGGCGCTAAACTTAAGATATGTATATTATAGAGAATTAACTCGATCGTCAAGGTACTATTGAAGACATACGGGTTGCTTTTGCAGGCACAAATTACAACACCTACGGCCAGGCCGAGTCGGAGTGCCTGCGTTCTATGTGTTTATTATTGAGAAGAATGCCCTAAAAAGAAAACAGGATCAGCTTCGTGATGTATTTAGAGGTGAGAAAAAATGCTATGAGCAGCGGATAATACGCCGCTGCTCACCAAGTATCCTGACATATGGTACTGGAGTTATCAGACGCAAAGAGATTTCGTCATCCCTACGCCAAACAATTCTGCCTTCTATGTCCAGCATCTCGCCATCATGAAAAATTACGGTGCCACGGACCCATTCTGTAAATTTTTGCCCTTTGTCATTTAAAAATCTGAGGCCCTTTTCTGAGATATCCATGACCTCAAACTCATATTCGCCGGTTTTTAGTTTTGCCCTCTCAGTAGGCGGATATTTTACCCGGTAATATCTCCTTTTTTCTCCGGCTCCATGTCTTGTGTCGTCTTCCATTCAACACTCCTTTTATGAAGGCCCGAGCCTTTTGCGTTAAGGAATATAGCAAACCGCGCTTGCGTGTCAATCACAACCAGCATCTATGTCTAAACGTCCAGAGCCAGTTCTGTCAATCAATTTGCTTCGTTTATCGAACTTCATAAGGCCAACCTGGGCATTTAATACACACCAGGATAGTATGTGGCGCTATATGCTTGCCTGGCCAGTAGTTACGATAACAGTATATAGAAAAAGGGCCATAAGACTATTGACAATGTCCATGGTCATGAAAAGTCCTATTAGAGCTTGAATCGAAGCCTGAAATGTGGTAGACGTCAATTAATATTCTATAAAAGGCAAAAGGAGGACAACTATGGGTCTAAGAGATCTAAACATCGACTTTACGAGGGAACACGTGGCCCTGTGGGATGCGGTCAAAAAATTCGTGAGCGAGGTGTGGCGGCCAGCGGCCATTGAATTGGATAAACTCGCTGATCCCCAGGACGTAATAAAGGAAGGGTCTCTGCTGTGGGACGTTCTTCGTAAGACCTATGAATTGGGCTACCACGGCATGTTTATGCCAGAGGAGCTTGGAGGCATGGACCTGGACGCATTGAGCGCGGCGCTTGTAACTGAATTAATGGGCTGGGCAGCCCCTGATCTGGCCGTTAGTTGGGGTGTGTGTGGGACCCCATTCTTATGGGCCATGTTCTCTGTGGACCCGGAGATGCAGGATCTAACACGAAAATATTGTGCTGACAAAGAGGCCAAGATGACCGGATGTTGGGCCATCACAGAGCCAGACCACGGATCTGACTGGATACTCTTTGAGGGGGAAGGATCAGGGAATCCTGCGGTTGCACCTCAGGTCAGGGCCGTTCTTGATGGCGACCATTACGTGATCAACGGACAGAAGGCTGCCTGGATCAGTAATGGATCATTTGCCAAATACGCCGCCCTGTGGTTGTCTTTGGATCCCTCCCAGGGAATGAACGCAGGCGGTCTCGCCGTCATCCCCTTAGACCTGCCGGGAATATCCCGTGGGAAGCCCTTAAATAAGTTGGGCCAGCGCGCACTTAACCAGGGTGAGATCTTCTTCGACAACGTGCGAATTCCCAAGAAAATGATGATCGCCAGCGATCCGGCAACTTTTAGCTTCATCTCGAATGCCCAACTGGCATTGGCCAATGGGTGGATGGGCCTCTGCTTTGCGGGATGTGCCCAGGCCGCCCTTGAGGAGACCATCCAATATGCCCACACACGGGTCCAGGGCGGGAAAGAGATCTACAATCACCAGGGCATTAAGTTAAAGATATTTGATATGTTTGCGTCCGTTGAGGCGGCTCGATCTCTTGCACGACGGGTTGCTGTATATAACAAGAGCCTTGCGGATCAAATGCAGCCCCCGGCCGTGCACTATGCCATGGCCGCCAAGGTCATGTCTACGGAAACCGCTTTTCGGGTAGCGAGCCAGGCCATACAGGTCTTCGGCGGATATGGACTCTCCAAAGAATATGTTATTGAAAAAATCTTTCGGGATGCCCGCGCCAGCTTGATCGAGGATGGCGTAAATGATGTGCTGGCCATTGATGCCGCAGACAGGCTTGCCCGGGGCAAGACCACATGGGTCGTCACAGAGGGTACGGCGCAGGCAGCGGCTGGTCCTGCTGGTGGGGAAGCGGTCACCTGGGAAGACATCAAGCCCATGGTTCGCCCGGAACCTGGGACCGTTCACATGGGTGTGATGAAGGCAGATCCTGACAAGTGCACCAATTGTGGTCTGTGTCTCTTGAATTGCCCCTTTAGGGCGTGGGAGATGGATGAAAACAAGATCCCCAAAATGAAGGAGGAGTATGACTGCTTCTCTTGCTTCAACTGCATGGCGGCCTGCCCAGCAGGGGCCATCTCCATCGTGGACGTGTATCATGTTGACAAGGGTTTCTTTGTCACTGATCCTCTGCCGCTGCCTGTAAAATCACCCCTTGAGCCGCTGGATGCAGACGGCAAACCAGATGAATGGACCGTTATCGAGCGGACAATCTTTGAGCGCAGGAGCGTCAGGAATTTCAAGGCTGATCCAGTACCCGAGCCTTTAATTCACAGGGTCCTGGAGGCAGGACGGTTTGCGCCCAGCGGCGGAAACTGTCAACCCTGGAAGTTCATAGTAGTCATGAACAAAGAGCTTATCAAAGAAATGAATGAGGCCTGTTATGGCGTTTTAAGCATGCTCTATACCGCATACAAGAATGACGCGATGGTAAAGGGCCTCGTTCAAATATACGCTCAAGACCCAAAGCCAGGGCTATTCGATCCCCGTATTATAGAAGGCGGCGTTGGGAGCATTTACAGAAAAAACGCGCCGGTCTTTCTGGATGCCCCGGTCGTGATCCTTTTGGCCTGTGATGATAGGGCCATAGGCGGTCCTCAGATTCAGGCGGGCATTGCCGGCCAAAACATGAACCTGACGGCCCTTTCCCTCGGCCTTGGGTTCTGCTGGGTCGGGTTCAGCCAGGTGATAGAAATGGTACCTGAACTTAAACAGAAGCTTGGCCTCAAAGACCCCTGGAGGATCAACACAGCCATGGTCCTGGGATACCCCAAATTCGAACAGAAGGCTATTGTGCCGAGGGAATTCAGGCCCGTTACATGGTTCCGTGAGGGGGCAAGCAGACCCGAAGTGGAGAAGTAGAGATATCGTAGCTGTTCTCGCGTGTCTGGGATCAGGGATGCCAAAGACCAGCCCTGGATTCAAGAATATGAATAGTTCTATAGGAGTGTGACCATATGCGTAAAGTAAAGATCATTGGTGCGGCAATGACAAAATTTGGGAAACACATGGATCGAAACATGAAGTCTCTTGTATCCGAGGCCGTGACAGGGGCACTTAAGGCCGCGGATATTACAAAGGAGCAGCTTCAAGGCGCCTGGGTTGGCAATGCGGCCCAGGGTGTGATGGATGGCCAAGAATGTATACGTGGTCAGGTAGTTCTACACGACATGGGTATCTTTGGAATTCCGGTGGTCAATGTGGAAAATGCCTGCGCATCTTCAGCCACTGCCCTAAACGGCGCCTGGGCCATGGTGGCACTGGGCGAGATGGATGTAGCCCTGGTTCTGGGCATGGAAAAGATGTACTACGAGGACCGGTCAAAGGTCATCACCGCCTTCACCGGTGGCATGGATGTGGAACTTTTACCCCAGCTTATGGCCGCATTCAAGGAGCAGGAGGAAAAGGTCAAGAAGGTCCAAGAGGAAAGGGGCGAAGGCGGCAAGAAGAAGTCCGGAAAGCGCAGCGTCTTTATGGATGTGTATGCCTGGGCGGCGCGTCAGCACATGGAGAAGTACGGCACCACACAGAGGCAGTTGGCGGTAATATCCTCAAAAAATCACTTCCACTCCTCCATGAACCCTTTTGCACAGTACCAGACCACCTTTACGGTGGAAGAGGTCCTTGATTCACCTGAGGTGGCCTGGCCCCTGACCCGGCCAATGTGCTCTCCCATTGGGGACGGTGCGGCTGCCGCAATTGTCTGCTCTGATGATTTCGCGAAAAGGATCGGCGCCACCCATGGCGTCGAGATCTGCGCCTCCGTTTTGGCCAGTGGGCAAGATAGAAAGGAAGGTCAGGACAGCATCCTCACAAAATTGGCTCGAAAGGCCTACGAAAAGGCCGGCATAGGACCAGAGGATATAAATGTCGCAGAGGTCCACGACGCCACGGCCTTTGGCGAACTTTACGTGACCGAGGAACTGGGTTTCTGCCCAATGGGAGAAGGAGGGAAATTTGCAGAGGCGGGACATACTACCTTGGGCGGTAAGCTGCCTGTGAATGTCTCCGGGGGATTGGAATCTCAGGGCCACCCAATCGGGGCCACCGGAATACGGCAAGCGGCTGAAATATACTGGCATTTGGCCGGGAAGGCGGGAAAGAGACAAGTGGAAGGCGCCAAGGTCGGTCTGGCTGAAAACGCGGGAGGGACCGTAGGCGCCTCTGAGGCGGCACTGTCAGTGACTATCTTAAAACGGTAACACCTTTTGTCATCTCGAAAAGGGATGGAGGCCTGACCATGACAGATGTATCACAATTGACCTTCTTTCCTGATCTCATTGAGCACCAGGGTGAGACCCTGGGCGATAAGCCATACATACTACACGAAAATCAAGTGGTAAGTTTTCTCGAATTCGATCGAGGCACCTGCCGTGCTGCCAACGGCCTGGCCGCTCAGGGCGCCCAACAGGGGAACGGTGTGGCTATCTTGATGAGAAACTGTGTCGACTATCTCTTTTTATTTTACGGCCTGCCGCGGAAAGGGTTTTATAGCGTGCCCATTAATGTTGCCCTCAGGGGTGATGGCCTTGCCTACATCCTTAAAAACTCGGATGTCAAATACCTGATTGTGGGTGAGGACCTGTATCCAAGGGTAGCAGAACTTGGGGGCCAACTTGAGGGCCGTGTGGGAGCAATCGAAAAGGTATTTGTACGACGTATCTCAGAGACTCCCCTCCCCCCGGGTACCTCTGATCTAAAGGACATCCTTGATGCCTCCCCTGAAAGACCTGAATATGATCCTGATCCCGATGCTATTACCCACCTGATGTATACCTCGGGCACAACAGGTTTTCCCAAAGGGGTAGTCAACAGAAACCGTAATACAAATATCCAGGGCATGATGGCGCTCTGCTCCATTATTTACAAACCCGACGACGTCCTGTTTACGGCCCTGCCCCTTTTCCATGCCAATGCCCTGATCCTGACGGCCGCCTTTGCCATGTGTGCCGGGATCCCCTTTGGGTTGGAAAAGCGCTTTTCGGCCTCCGGGTTCTGGGATTCTGTTAGGAAATACGGAGCAACTTCTTTTAATGCCCTCGGGGCCATGGTGCCGATCCTGATGAAACAGCCGGAAAGGCCCAGCGATGCCGACAATCCCGTCCGCATGGTCTTTACAGCGGCCTGCCCGGCAAATCTCTGGGAGCCCTTTGAGAGGCGTTTTAATGTGAAAATAATGGAAGGATACGGCGCTGTAGACGGGGGAGGTGTCCTTATCATGAACTTCGGGGATTCGCCGGTGGGCTCAATGGGTAAACCCATCAACGTCACTGAATGGAAGCTCGTGGATGACGAGGGAAACGAAGTTCCCGAGGGACAGCCGGGCGAATTGATTACAAGGGTTACGGACAAGAAAAGCAGTGGAGTTGAATACTACAAAAACCCAGAGGCCTCAAAAGAAAAGGTCCGCGGCGAATGGGTCCACTCAGGCGATTTGATGTATGCAGACAAAGAGGGCAATCTCTATTTCATAGACCGCAAGAGCGATTCCATGCGCCGTCGAGGTGAAAATATCTCTTCTCTTGAAGTGGAGAACATGGTGGAAAAACACCTGGCCGTTGCGGAGTGCGCTGCATTTGGGGTTCCTTCTGAGCTTGGCGAAGACGAGGTAATGATCTGGGTGAAGCCAAATGCGGGCGCAAAACTCGACCTCAAGGACCTTATGCGCCACTGTGCCGAGAATATGGCCCACTTCATGGTCCCCCGCTATGTGGACATCGTCGATGATATCCCCAGGACGGGGACCCTGCGCGTCAAGAAAACCCAGATGAAGAGACAAGCGGTGACGGAGCGCACTTGGGACCGTGAAAAAGAGATGCCGGAACTGAAACCAAAAAGGTAGTTACTACACGGGCATACGCCCATGGTCCTCTGCCAATTTTCGACAGCAATACCCATTTAACGGAAGAGAGAGAATACATATATTATCAATATCACTGGGCTTCGACACTGCCCTCAAGCCTTTCATAAGACAGGAAAAGAAACGACATGCCCATTTACGAATATCAATGCGAATCCTGTGGAAGGATCACGACCGTACTGATACTCAAGCCCGGAGAGGAAAAAGGCCTTAAGTGCAAACATTGCCACCATAATCGCCTTATTCGGGTGCTTTCCAGGGTGGTCCTTCACAGGACCGAGGCGCAACGGCTGGATAAATTTAATACCAGTGCACCCCGGGACGACTCCTTTTACAAAGATGACCGTAATATTGGCCTTTGGGCCAAGAAAAGGGTCAAGGAGTTGGGAGTGGACCTCGGCCCCAGCTTAGACGAAACCATCGAAAAGGCCCGCTCCGGCAAAATCCTCGACGACTATTAAATCCCTCTCCCAAAACCCTCCTGATTATATGGGCCTGATCCGCCAGACCCAATTTGCGACAGCCAGCCTATTCTTCCGAAAATTTAGGCACTTACAGACATAGCCCAACCCGTAGCCGTCCAAAACAATCTAGAAGTTTGTAATGCCCAAACCAGGACAAGCCACAACCAAATAACCATTCTTTGCTATTCTTGCCAAGCCCAGTAACATCGATTTTCTATATGTTGCGTTATTTTTTAGTTGACATACAACATGTATGGCTGTTATAATAATAGGAATTTTTTAAGAGCGGTAATTTGGAAATACAAATGGAGGAAATGTCATACGATGGACGATTGCGAGATTATCAGGCCACCATCAAGATTTCTTATGGCCTTAGAGACTCGAGCGATTCTAGAATTCTGGTGGTGTCTATTGGCAACACCAGTACTCACTCAAATGTCACGGGGCGACGGTCACCCGGTCATGGTCCTTCCGGGGTTCGGGACCGCTGACTGGTACATGTTACCCTTGCGCATATTCCTGAAGCGCCTCGGGTACCAAGCGCATGGTTGGCACCTGGGATTAAACTTGGGTTACACCAAAAAGCTGGACCACCAGTTGCGAAAACGCCTGACAGAAGTCTACGACAGTCACGGTCAAAAGGTCAGTCTGGTAGGATGGAGTCTTGGAGGGGTTTATGCGCGTGAGATGGCTCGCTGGCGCCCTAACATGGTTCGATTTGTTATCACACTCGGAAGTCCTTTTGCAGCCTCCCCAAAAGGGACCAATGTCTGGCGGCTATATGAGTACGTCTCAGGACAAAAGATTGATGAAATGGATTCCAAGTTGCTCTCTCGGATACAGACCCCGCCGCCCGTTCCCTCCACGGCCATATACTCGCGTACAGATGGCGTAACCGCCTTCAAGTGCTGCATCGAAAAAGATGCTCCCCATTGTGAAAACATCGAGGTCCCGAGTAGCCACTGTGGTCTGACCCATAATCCTATTGTCCTCTGGGCCCTGGCAGACCGACTCGCCCAACCGGAAGACAATTGGCAACGCTTTAAGCGGAAAGGTCTCCGGCGCCTTCTTTACGGGGAACCGCAGACAGAACATTAGGCACCGCTTGGAATTCAGCCTTTTGCCTTCTGCCCATAGACCTTATCTAATCTGTTAACCTTTTTGCCCAGTGAATCGACTTTGGCCTTGAGGCGATTTACCTGATCCTTGGTAGCGAGATTCATGACGCCTAGGGCCTCGTTTATCCGCTGATCAATCTTATCACCTATCCAGTTCTTTATATTATCGGCACGCCCCGAAATGTCACTCCTGAGTCTCTTGGCCTCGGACCTGGAAAGCTCTTTGTCTTTGACCAGCCGATCCACTAATTTATCGATCTCCTCATCTGCGGTAGTCAAGGCGCGCTCCCACAGCGAGACGTATCTCTTGCCATAGTCGACCAGTGTTCCCGGTCCCTTTCGAATTAGCTGAACCAGAACCTTGAAGGCAGGGTCGCCACTCTTGACTTTTTTATCCCGCGCCAAGATCTGGGAGATTGTAGAAAACGTTATGTCTTTGCGTGTCTTGTTGTCCACTACAGAAATCTTCTTGCCCGCCTTTATCAGGTCAGAGATCTGATCAAGCGTGATATACCTCTTATTTTTTGTATCGTAGAGCTTACGATTGGCATATTTCTTTATTTTTTCCATAAGCCTATCTCGCCAGTCCTTTCATACGCCTAGAGGACAAAAAACCATACTAGGGGGTTAATTGTGGTTGGTCTTGTTCAAGGCGTTAACGCGCCTATTAAGTGCCCTCACGGAGCTAGTGAGTTTTTGCATGTACATACCCGTCAATAACGCTGCGGGCGTCTTTTCCTACGCCCCTATAAAAATCCTTACCACTATCCACAAAATCATCAGTCGCCCTGCGGACATCCATTCTGACATCCTCGACAAAATGCTTGGCGTCATCAATGAGGTGTTCAAATACCTCCTTAATGATTTCTTCAATGGTCTAATCTATTGGATTTAAGCGCGACGCCTAATACAATATAACGCGCTGCGTCATTTTGTCAAGCTTTTTTATAATTGTTCAGATGTCCAAAGGAAGGGTACTGCCTGTAAAAGGCTTATGATGTCTTTCTGGGTGGCTGTCGAAAGGCGCTTTTTTCCCGGAATATCAGCACTCATTTCCTTCTGGCTTTAAGCGCAAGTCTTCTCACCCTGGCAATATCTTCATCAGTATATACGCCATTAACCCCTGATATAGCCGCCAGTTTCATACCGTGCTTAAGACCCAATTTGTAAATCTCCCTCACCTTTTCCCATTCGAGTTCACGGCCGACGGTAAATGGTTCAAAGCGTCCTTCCAAGGCCAGCACAATGGTTTCGGCAAGACATGCATAGGCCACCTTTGGGGGCAGGCCGATGTTTTTCATTTCCGGATTACCGGGAAGTTGTATCTCTCCGGATTCAATGACCAGCACATCGGGACGCTTTGCTATATCTGCAGGGGACAGATCAAGTGGCCGCGCCACGTCTGTAATAACACAGCCAGGTTTGACTTTGGTTATGTCAAGGATTGTCTTACCCGCTCCTGAAGTTGCCGTGACAATGACATCCATGTCACTCAAATACTTGTCCGATCTAGTCGTGATATGGATATTGACATCCGGTGTCTCTTTTTGGATGGATTTTTTCAAGGCCAGCAGCTTGGCGGTATTTCTTCCCACCATGAATACTTCTTCAAAGGCCTTTGCCAGCAAACGGCAACATACCGAACCAATGGCTCCAGTTGCACCGAATACCATTGTCTTGCCCTTGATCTTTTTCCCTTTTTCAATCTTTATCAATCCCATTCGGCGTACGGCATCCGCAGCGGCCCACAGTGCGCCGGAGGCGCTGTAACTATTTCCAGTGGTTACTGGAATGACTGCTTCCTTGGCCACTGTCACACCGGCATCCCCGACCACCTTTGTAAATGCCCCCAGTCCCATGACCTGCGCGCCCAGCCGTTTGGCCATCTTTGCGGCCTGCAAGAGCCGCTTGTAGGTAAACTCTGGACTATGGGACAACATCTGTTTTGGGGTTCCCCCTACGGCAATCAACCAACCCTCTGCCTCCACACCGGTAGGTGACTTTATTCCGGTCAGCTTGGTATAAATAAAAGGAGGGGTATAGGCTATGGCCTTTTCCACACCATCCATAATAACAGAAGGCGCCACCTGGGATACGAGGTCCAGGGGCTTCTGCTTTTTCAGAAACGCCTGGGAAAGAGGATGAATAACGAAGGCGAATCGATTTACCCGTCTGTGTTTGCCGGAAGGGTATACCACTCTCGGATCCATTCCCTGATCGCTGATGATTTCCAGCAAGTCTTCATCCGTGATCTCATCCTGTCGTTTTCCCAAGGCAGCAAGAATCAAGGCCTCCAGCACATTGACCCCAACCACACGTTCTAGGACCTTCGGTGTGGTATCAATTATCACATCAACGCCGCGGTCTTTTAAAAACTCCAAACGGTCATCAAAGACGTCTGATGTAATGACGGTCTTCCCTCCCAACTCTTCCACAGTAGCCTTTTCCAGATATCTGAAAAAATCATAAGAAGGGACTACCACTATATGCGATTTTCGAATGGCCTTCTGCACGATGTACTCGTTCCATGTCCTGATTGGCATCAGCCATGAAGAAAAACTCTTGCTGGGGACCCATTTCAACACTTCATGAATCCCTTTTGCATACAGCTCCAGATCTTTCAATGAAGTCAAAAACTTAGACACACCGTTTTTCAGAATAGGATCTGCAAAGTTGAGATTATCAGTAAATTCAGACATGACCTTTGCTATTCTGTAATTTGCCATGCCTGAAAGGAATAGTACCCTTGAATTCTTGAAGTAATTCCCGAATTCAAATTCGATATGGCGGAGAGACCACTCGTGGGCCACGTTGCGTAGGGTGCTCCCCATGGTAACAGGGCTTTCAATCTTGGAACTGAGAATTTCAAAGGGACTCTTGCGCTTTTGTATCGAAAACATGGGGCCAATACCGTTCGCAAATTTCATGCCTCCCAGGCCGATGGCATCTGCCTTCTTATCCCACTTCAACAATATCTCCGCGACCTTATCTATGTCATCGTCGGTCCCAAAACTTTTGATATTGAAATCCTGGCCCAAAAACTCTGTTTCAAATTCATAATCTTGGCTGCTAGGCCCAAGACTTATACTCACTATTTGCTTCATGCTCTCCTCCAAAAATGTTTAGTCCAAGATATGCATCATGTCATTACCAGATGCCCCAGGCCCTTTTCTCTAAGAAACCGTGGATACAATTCATATGCAGGTCTTAGAATAGGCAAAAGCTTGATGGTCTTGGGTACATTGCCTTTCGCAACCACCTGACGACGTGTCAGCGCAGTGACCAGGTTGGCCTTGCCGTGCCAGAACTTGTGGGCAAAATCCGCGTTCATGGTCATGATGACCTCAGGCTTTCCATTAAAATCTCCTTTAATAATAAGCGGGTCACCCTTTGTGGCATCAATCGTAATAACCGCAGAAGGATTCTTATAAACGAACTGGACGCATAAATTGCTTCTCTTCAACGGAGTGCCAACACGGGCATCTTTTTTTAAGAGTTCATAGAACTCTGCAAGAACGCTGTAAAGCATGTTTGCATCTTTAAACACATTCCTCATTTCTTTCTGGCCGAATATGGCCTCTGATGGACGCAGGTCTTTTTCCGAAACAGGTATGGGTTTCACCCCGGTCTTGTAAAGCTTCCTGATGATATTGACCACCACATCGCGCTCCGGCTCCTTTGGATTGTACAACATCGAACCGTCATTCATTGCAGTAGAGGCCAACTGTTCCAGCTTGCCAAGTTTATCCTTGATACCGGCATCTTTCAAATTCAGCGGCATTTCTGTTAGATAGGCCAACTGCCTGTTCAGGGTTCGAATCCTTTCCACCGCAGCCCTTCCCGCCTGTTTTCTGAACCACTGGTCAACAAAACTCAGATTGCCTAATGTCTTGGCTGCAATCCCTTTCACCTTGAAAGATTGGTTGTCCATCCATTCCTTGACAAAGCCCACGGAATCCAAAGTCTTTGATAGAAATTCCGGCCTCCAGCCCGATTTCAGCAAGCTAGTACCTTCGTTGACAACCTGTGGGAATGTGATGCCCAGTGCCAGGGCGATATCTGAAAAGCGCTCTGGACTGGAATCCAGGTTATATTCCATGACTTCCGGCAAGACCAATGCATTGGCCAGACCGTGAGGGATATGATATACCCCCCCAAGGGCATGTGAAATACCATGTGCCATGCCTACCATAGAATGCGAAAAGGCAACCCCGGCGAGGAAGCTCCCCACAAGCATGGCCCCTCTGGCCTGTACATCCTCAGGGTGAGCACAGACCTGTAATATATTATTGCTAATCAGCCGGATTGCATGGAGGGCCAGAGCATCAGATGCAGGGGACCATTCCTTGTCCACATAGGCCTCGATGGCATGGGTCAGCGCATCCATGCCCGTCATAGCGGTTAGCCTACCCGGCATGGACACAGTAACTTCGGGATCAAGGATTGCCATCTGGGGCAAGAATTGGTCCTCTGCAAAAGGTAATTTTACATCATTTTTGAGATCGGCGATCACCGCCACTTTGGTCACCTCCGAACCTGTTCCTGCCGTGGTGGGAATAAATATGGTAGGTAATAACTTATCATTACTCTCAAGAAGGTATGCCCCCATATGATCCTCTATCTTTCCGCCCTTGACCACCAGCAGATTGGCGACCTTGGCCGTGTCAATGACGCTCCCTCCTCCAACAGCTATTATCATTTCACACCTGTTCTTTTTGGCGAGATCCGCGCAATCCTTTACGGCCTTCAAGGTAGAATTGGGAGGCACGTCACTGTAAGTACAGACGATCTGTATATTGGTTTTCTTGAATCCCTCCTTGACTATGTCCACAGGACCTGCCTTGACCAGTATTTTGTCGGTTACCAAAATGGCCCGGCGCCTTCCAAAATGTGCGACAGCACTGCCAATGTTCCGCAATATTCTGAAACCATAAACTAATTTAGTAGGAAGGGTGAATTCAAAATACTCTGGAAGCACGGCCTCTCCTTTCTTCAGTCAAAGTTATCTCCCGCTCAGGTCTTTTAATATGCTCGCTAAATCCTGGGTCTCTTTTTCTATCGCCATTGGCTGATGGACCTTACAATATGGAGAACCTGGAACAGCGCGTCTCTTGCATTGACTACCGCTCTTGGTCTCGGCCTTGCATTGGGCTGCCTTTTTATCTGAAACAGCAATAGATTCTTCCTCATCTTCCTTGCTTAAATCCGGCCCTCCGTAAGACATGCCATTTTCCTCGGCATGGGGTTGATGGACCTTACAGTAATCAGAACCAGTCAGAGCGCGTTTCTTACATTTCTTACCACTCTTTGTCTCTGCCTTACACCTGGTTTCCTTATATCGATCATGTAAAACGAGCGGTTCATTATAGATCTTCCCGGACGACACCAAATCCAAAAGATGCTTGGATTCCTCTTCAAAGCCTTCCAGAAACTGTTCTGGATCTGGCATCAATCCGTCATCAGCGGCAACCCCCACTGTAACCTTTCCGTCATAGCTGAAAATACTGATACCCAGTCCAACACTACCCGACCTTGGCACCCAAAACATGATGTTCTCAATCTTTTTGCCTGCAAAATATAAGGGCTGACGAGGACCTGGAACATTTGTCATAACAGCGGAGGCCTTATCCCCAAAGATGTGCGCCACCTTTCTTGCAATATTGGGGGGTAACAGGCCAATGGCATTAAGAACTCCGAAGCCAACAATTGCATCTGGGGCCTTTTTAAGATGGTCCATGCGCCGCTTGACCTCTTTGAGCCGCAAGACCGGATCTTCGATATAAACTGGCAGTGCAAGAAAAACCAGGCTAAATTTGTTCCCCAGTTCGAATTCAGTGCCAGACTTACGTATATTAACAGGAATCGTCACCCGCAGGTCGAGTTCGTTCACCGGGTAGTTCCTGGCCTTCAAATAGCGTCGCATTGCACCGGTAACCGTTGCTATCAGCACATCATTGAGTGTGGCGGCCCTGATAGACCGGCCAATGGTTTTTATCCTTCCAAGCGGCATAGGTTCGGTCCAGACAACATTCTTTCTCACCCCCAGCCTGCCCTTAAAGGCAGTCTTGGGATCAGATGGCATGATGGTCAGTTTGGCGATCACAGACGCGACGTCCGCGGTCAACTCTGGACCGCTCTTGGCCAGTTTAATCAGATGAGATGGGTTGGACATGGACTCCCTGAATTCCTCTATTATCCTCTTGCGGACCTGTTGAGTTGTCCTTGTTACCTTTCTAATATTTTTAAATAAGGCGCCCGTGGGCAAAAAGGACCCAAGAGTCGAGGTCTTTTCTTTCTTTTTGGGCCGCTTTCCAGACCATGGGGCGTCAGGGGCCTTGTCTGTCATTGAAAGCAAGACATAAACCAAAGCAATCCCGTCAGCTATGCAGTGGTGCATTCTAAACAGCACCACACAACCCTTGCCGTAGTTTTCAATCAGGTGTATCTGCCAAAGGGGCTTATCAGGGGTCAATGGAGTAGTTATCAGATTGCTCACCATTTCCTGGAGTGCGGTCTTGTCAGCAGGAGGAGGCAAGGCAACGCGCTGGATATGCGAATTGATATCAAAATACCTGTCCGTCTCCCAGGAAGGAAATCCCACTCCCAAACTGGGCCTTACGACTCGTTTTTTGAACCGCGGAAAAGACAGTAATCTTTCATCAATGGTTGATTGCAAACGATGAAAGTCGATGCGCTCCTCAAACTCCATAAAACCGGAGATGACCATGAGGTTTGTGGGGTCATCCATACAAAGCCAGAAACTGTCGGAGTTAGTCATTGGTTCTGTCATATCTCTCACCTATAATGATTCCTGTTAATTTTTGACAAAAATGAGGCACTAAAGCTTAACGAATCCCTACGTTACTAATACTATACCATACTTTTTATTTTGATGCAATTTAAATAAGATACCCCCTCATAGCCCTGGGGCCAACGCCTTTATCCCCTGCCAGACTTCCATTCCCTTTAGCGACCGCATTTGCAAGTAATTAACCAAAAAGGGCCACAAGGTCATGCGCCATGCTAAGTGATCAAATAAACAAGTAAAAATTCTTGACGGACTACCTAAATTCAATTAACTTATAAGACCTTAGCTGGTTCAAATACCATACGAAAATGGTTCTTCCGGCTAATGAGTACGAAATGGTACGCACCCAGCAGGAACTCAAAGAAGAATGGTCGTGAAGCCTTTTCAAAGTGACTGTCGGGAGGCCTTCGTCATTTCATGCCGTTACGGAATGGGGGACCCCCTGGCTTCCCG
>CAYYPQ010000033.1:35893-37628 GCA_964473615.1 uncultured Desulfobacteraceae bacterium | reverse complement strand
CAATGTATTTGGAATAGCCTTGTAGCTCTAAGTCCTCCTTTGCAATGAACCTAAGCGAAGCGGAATTTATGCAATACCTCAGCCCTGTCGGGGCAGGTCCATCCGCAAAGACATGCCCGAGGTGGGAATCACCATGTTTACTTCGTACCTCGGTGCGAGTCGTGAAAAGGCCATGGTCTTCCTTTTCAACGATGTTTTTTGGCTCAAGGGGCTTTGTGAAGCTGGGCCATCCGGTGCCTGAATCGTACTTATTAAGGGAACCAAAAAGTGGTTCACCCGAGACAATGTCTACATAGATACCTTCTCTCTTATTGTCCCAGTATTCATTGTTAAAGGCCGGTTCTGTTGCCTCATGCTGGGTCACTTTGTATTGTAATGGGGTAAGTTTTTTGCGTAGCGTCATATCGTTTGGCTTGGTATATTGGAAATTGGTCATACGGTTTGTTAAGATATTTCCAGTACCCCATACCTTTTTTAGAAACTGATCTCTGCCAGAATTCCGGCGGTAAGATTTGTAGTGGAAGGCATTGTTTTTATGATAGTCCTGATGGTAGGTCTCCGCCGGGTAAAACTTTTTGAACTTCAAGATACCGGTCACGATGGGTCTTTCAAATGGCCCGGATCTCTCAAGCTCTTTTTTGAATTCATTCGCCAGACGCTTCTGTTCGTCATCGTGGTAAAATATGGCGGTTCGATACTGTGGGCCCCTATCAACAAATTGTCCGCCTGGGTCTGTTGGATCAACATGCAGCCAGAAGAAGGTGAGCAATTCTTCATAGGAGACCTTGTCTGGATCATAGATAACCTGTATGGCTTCCATGTGCCCGGTTTCTCCCGATGACACCTCTTCGTAGGTTGGGTTTTCCTTATCCCCGCCGGTATAACCGGATATCACCTCTAGCACACCATCTACTTGCTCAAAATCAGCTTCTATACACCAGAAACATCCGCCGGCAAATGTGGCCTTGGGTATGTTAATATCCCCTCTGTCCATGACACAGCCCCCCATTTCTTTGTCCGCTGCTACACTGTTTGAAAACTGTCCTTCAAGTGATGCTAATACGAATAAGGTAGTAAATAGGAAAATCAGTCTCATATAGATCCCCCTATAAGAACTTCTTATGTCTATGGATTAGTTAAACTCATATCTTTATTATAACATAAACATGTTAAGGGAAAAGTCATCAGAAAATTGTAAGAATTTGTAACATACCAGATGGTTGAAAACACCTGGCGACTGGCGACGCATTGTCTTTATAGCCTATATGGCGGAAACCCCAGGGCTGGCGTCCTCCGGCAGTTACTAATAGGAGGCAGCAAGATTAGTCAGGAGGCTGGCGTGTTAATTGCGATTATCCCCGCAGGGAAGGCCACATATTCACAATCTTTAAGGTTTAACGGAGGTCTTTGAGGACGCACTCGATCTTCGCAATAGTCGCTGAACAAGTTCCATGTTTTGACGGGCGGCTACAAAGCCGGGCCTAATTCTCAATGCCTCTGAAAAATGGCCGATGGCCTCCTTGAGCCTCCCCTGTCTCGCCAAGACATTTCCCAGGTTATAATGGGCATCAGCATAGTCGGGTTTGATGCGCAACGCCTCAAAATAGTGGCCAATGGCCTCCTTGAATTTTTCCTGCTTAGTCAGGGCGATTCCAAGGTTATAGTGCGCTTCAGCAAAGTCGGGTTTAATCCTCAAGGCCTCTGAAAACTGGCTGATGGCCTCTTTGAGCTTCCC
>CAYYPQ010000033.1:0-35793 GCA_964473615.1 uncultured Desulfobacteraceae bacterium | reverse complement strand
GGCCTCTGAAAACTGGCTGATGGCCTCTTTGAGCTTCCCTTGTCTCGCCAGGGCACCTCCCAGGTTGTCGTGTGACCTTGCATGGTTGGGTTTAATCCTTAGGGCCTCTGAAAACTGGCTGATGGCCTCTTTGAGCCTTCCGTGGTCCTCCAATGCGACACCAAGGTTATAATGCGGGCGGGCCTTTCCGGGAGATTTCTCCACGCAATCTGCCCAGAGGGAAACATCGTTACTCCACACACAGTTTCTTTCGTATGTCCAGACAGAGCAAAGTATCAACACGCCGCACATAACACCGCTGCTCAGCCATTTTGGCCTTATATATCGATAGGCCAATATGACTGCCATCAGGCTCACCAGCATGGAAGGGAGATAGGTACGATGTTCGAATATAATCTCAAGCCCTATCACGGAGGACTCGATCGCAAGGTTGCCCAAAAACCATAAAATACAAAAGGACAGTACTCTTTCTTTTTTTGCCAAAAGGACTGCAAGCACTATCAACCCAACTATAGCGCCCATGGAAAACAAGGTGGTTATAGGATCAATCAAAGAATAAGAAAGCGGGAAATCGTAATCCAGATTCAGCCTGGAGGGGTGAGGAAATATCAGGAGGCTTATATAGTGGATTACTACCCTAAACTCGGTCAGGACCCTTTGTGTCATGGTGAAATCGCGGGTCTTGTAGCTCTCCAAGATTATTTCCAAGGGGTGGGATCCAACAAACATAAATGCCATAAAGGCAAACAGGATCAATATGGATGTAAATAGCAACGTATGGCGCTTCAACCATGTCCAGTTCAAATCCTGGAAGAAATACCACTCATATAGCACGATGAAAATGGGTAACGTCCCAGCGATTTCCTTCGAGCCCAGGGCCAGAATGCCGGCAAATATGCAACCTGCAAACAGTGCCCGCTTTTCTCCCTTTTTCACTGAAACGCGGGCCTTGGCATATAGCAATAACGCCAAGATATAGAAGGTGGCGGCCAGGCTGTTCATCCTTTGGACGATGTAGGTAACCGATTGGGATTGAATTGGGTGAAGGAGCCAGATGGAGGCTGTGAAAAACGGTATCCATGCATAGGGCCCATAGCTGGAACGCAGCCATGGGATACTCAAAGTGGTTTTCACAAAAAAATACAAAAAGATTCCAGCCATGATATGGATCAGGATATTAACCAAATGGTAACCCGCAACATTGTATTTGTGGAAATAGTAGTCCAGAGCGAAGCTGATGTTAGACACAGGACGATTAGATGCGGGGCTTTCAAACCCAGCGGTGATGATGTCCTTCACACAGAGGCTGTTTATGCGGATATTCTGGTTTTCTAAAATATTAGGCAAATCGTCAAAAATGAACGGGCCACTCATGGTGTTTGAATAGATCAAGAAAACGAAAATGGCCAGAGATGATAACAGCACTACTTCACGCGTAAATGCATGGATATTTATGCGGGCCTCATTCCTTTGTGACTGTTCGGCTCTTTTCAAAATAGGGCACCCGATTTCAGGTTGATAGTGATATCTCGACCTTTTTATACCTTTTCTTCCATGAGGTTGCCCAGGCTTCTAAGATGCGCCTTTTCTTGTTCAGCTATGTCATAGAACACGCTCTTGTTTTGCTCAACTTTCACTTTTTCGGCATACCTCATATAGAGGTCCAATGCCTGCGTCTCAAGCATCATAGCGATGTTGAGCACATCGGGTACTGTTTTCGTTGAATCCCTGTTTTTTTCCAGAAATTCCTGGGTAGTAAAACCGCCCTCCATCACTTTTGAGGCGATATTGGTCTCAAACCTCTCTCTATCGACAATATCTGGATCATAGGAGAGATACAGATCAAAAAGATTCTGTTTGTGCTTTTCCTCCATGGCCGCCAAATGGGTAAGTATATGGACGACTTCTTGGTCATCCATCCCCTCTGCAATAGCGGAATAAAACTCTCCTAGCCCGGCTTCCATGCCATATGCAAGGATGATGATCTCCTGGGTGGTCTCACTGCCCTTTAGGAGTGACATACCCATCTCCAATGGGCCAGCAGCCCTGTGGCCTTCCCATGCCCTGATTCCACCCTTCAGATTGTAAACCTTACCGAATCCTTTACCTGCAAGAAGTTGAGCAGCAGCACGGCTGCGTCCACCAGCGGCTCAGTAAGCTATAACAGGCTTGCCCGGGTCCAGTTCTCCAAGGCGTTCAGAAAGTTCAGGCAAGGGAACAAGCTTGGCCCCAGGAATCCTGGATTTTTCATATTCCCCCGGCTGGCGGACGTCCAAAAGGGTATATGTCCCCTCCTTGTTTTCATTCATGTAGGTCTTCGCCTCGTCTGCCCCCATGTCATCTATGGGAGCCGAAAATGGCTTCCAGCGCATTGTTCTTCCCCTCCTGTGGTCTTGTCATCAAAATGAGGAATGTTATGATAGTTTGGATTACCGTGTTCATTGTTAATTGGAAAACCCCCGCCATGCGGGAGCTAGAGAGATTAGGCTATGCCGTACCAGAAATCAAGGTCATGAAGTGAATCCCGCCCGGCGGGACTAAAGTTAATGCAGAGCTTCGCTCTTCTATTCAGTAAAATGACATAAAATTCCTCAGCTTTAGGCACTTTAGACATTTTAGATCACTTTAGTCACTCGGCCCCCTCTGGACCCGGATTCTTTACAAAACTGAGTGATTTCATGTAACTATATTGTATCGAGGAAGGCAGGTCAACGTCGAAATCCGGACCTTGTCAAAAAAAATAAAAAAAAGCCTTGACAAGATGACGCAATGCGTTATATTCGATCTATCGTTGCAACGGAGCGGAACATTAATTTCCAAACTAAAAACATTTAGGAGGTATTCAGCAATGGCAGAGACAAAGACAACTCGGAAGAAAAATACAAAGAGGGCAAAAGGTCAATTCTATACCTTGAGGTCCCTCAGAAAGGCCGCGGACAACTGGATAGATATGGTTGAAGAGTACAATGATAAATATGTACGAAAGAATTTTAGGGCAGGCGGGGATTTTGTCAAGGATCTGACCAAGGACCCCCGTAAAGTGATAGAAGACCTGATTGACGACGGCAAAGATTTTGTCAGGGATGTGAAAAAGGACCCTCGTAAGGTATTCAAGCGCTTTGTCCGTAACGGTAAGGATAGCGTCGAGGATGTTAGAAAAGACATTCGTAGGGCAGTTGATGATTTTTTTGATAGTGGCAAATCTCTGTATAAGGGTGCCAAAAAGGACGCCCGCAATATGATTGACGGGATTACTGATAACAGCAAAAAGCTCATGGATAAGGTGGCGTAAGCAGGGCCATTGAGGAGTAAATGAACAACGGCTTTGAGGCTGTTCCTTACAGATCAAACCTTTACGGCAGAAAGGATATCTGCAAATGGACCAGCAGCAAAAGGAACCTGGACAGGCACGTGAACCAGAAGTTGCCAACATATATCTTTTTAGGAACCGGAGGAACAATGGACGAAGAATCACCCGTAAGGCATTCATCAGCTTACAAGACAATGTGGCTATTAATTGTTGCGGTGATCCTTATTCTTGTTCCTCCTTTTCTTTATAAGGGACAGCCAAAGTCCTTATACTCCTTGAGCGGAAATTTGAATGAGTCGACCGGCGTTAAGAACGTGGTTACTTTGCCAAGTAAGCAGCCGGCCGCCATACAGGAAGAAAGCTCGTTATATGCCAATAAAAAGCAAGCGGAACATCTCTTTTACCCGATTATATTTCATGTGGCCAATCGCTACCAGATTGATCCTGCTCTGGTAAAGGCCATCATTATGGCAGAGTCCGGGTATGATCCCAAGGCGATTTCAAAGAGTGGAGCAAAGGGCCTTATGCAGTTGATGCCCCAGACGGCTGAAGAGTTGGGTGTGAAAGATTGCTTCAACCCGGAGCACAATATCAATGGAGGAGTCAGGTATTTCAAACAGCTCCTGAATCAATTTGACGGAGATATCAAGCTGGCTCTTGCCGCCTATAATGCAGGTGGTAAAAACGTGAGAAAATATCAGGGAATTCCACCTTTCAGTGCAACGCTATACTATATCAAGAAAGTGTTTGAGTATTATCAAGGCTACAAGAAAAAGATGATGGGGGCGGTTAGCAGGGCCTAAGTTTATCCTTTACCCTCCTGTTCTGTATACCCTTTTTTCCCACGCTTTCTTCATAACGGGATTTTTTATCAAAGTTTCTCTTAAACCTGGTAAAGGCCGTTAGTGAGGCAACCCTGTACTATTTATTATTTTCATACGCTTCTTTGCTTAGCTCCTGCTGGGTATCACGTTGGTAACCGCAGGCAAGAGACGGGTTCTTCAAAAGCATCCTGGCGTGTTCCTTGTCGATCTTATCATAGGGCTTGATTTCGGGCAGGGACTGCAAGTCCATGAGGATGCCCTTGGCTTCATCTATCTCCCCTGGATTGTCATAAGTCTGCCCATGGCAGAGAAGGCTCACCGCAAGTTCTTTCTGGTACTCAATGCGAGCAGGTGCTAGTTCTACTGCCTTCCTCTGATACCCCACTGACTTGGCCTTATCCCCGCATGTACCAATGATCTGTTTTAATGGGAAATAGCAAAGCCACTCGGGCACGGACCGGTAGAAGATACCAAGGGCATTGTAGCTGTCGGCCAAGCCGTCTGTGGTGCCTTTCTCTGAGCGGTACTTGGGCGCTAATGATACGGCCTTGAGCCATGCCCTCTCGACATCGGCTACGTTCCAGAGACATTTGAGCACACCCCGGGTGGTACTGCGCCGGCCTATGGCGGCACCCTTAGCCAGCCAGCAGATACCGTCTTTATCATCAAGCTCAATGCATTTATCCGCCAAGGCCTCGAGAGCGGTGTAACGCTTAATCAGTACATCCTTATCGGGTTTTTTGCCTCGCGGGATGGCCTCGATCCGGTAGAACTCGTTGCGTGCCTTGCGCCAGTAAAGCTCCGCCCGCTCTGGGCAGATCTTCATAGCCTTGTCAAGGAGCTTATCGGACTCGTCGAATTTGTATTTTGTCCACAACCGCTCTGACTCATGGACCAGATCGTCACATGACTTTTCGCTCCCTCTTACAGAGGAGGCGCACAAAAGCACACATGCGGCAAGCCCCAATAGTATGCCCCTCATTTTGAATACCTTTTACTCGCTTGATTTGGACTTTTTTCTGGGCGTAACCATAGGAAAATTATGCTCGTGTGTCAATTATAACTGGTTTGAGGGCATGATGGTATATTTATTCACCATATGGTGGGGATGAAAGGATTCTTTCGCCTTCCGCAAACCCTCTATGCCCAGATCCTGTTCCCGGTTGATGTACTTCATATTGTACCATGTGTTGCTGCAAAACAGTTGGTTTATGGCACTATATAGGCCTGGTATATCTGGATTGGCCTTCTCAATATGAATGACTGCCGTATCCGTATTTAGAGACTCTCCCAACGAAAAGGCCTCGATCTTGGAGTCGATCTGAATAGCACCTCCCCTATAATAGAGCTCCTCATAGTGGGTTAAGGCTTCATATATCGCGTAATCCTCGGAAAGAAGGCCGGGATTGTCGACGCATTCCTTGATCTGGCACCATTTCTCCTGCATATCCAAGAAACACTCCACTAGTTCCATATCCAACACCCGGTATTCAAACTGGTAATTTTTCAAAAATCGGTTCAGGAGATTTTTTTTTCGATGGTACTTTCTTCCATATAGCTGGATGAGATCGGATGTGTTATATACATAATCGCTATTATCTCGATCAAGAAAAGAGGAATAACGGTCATGATCTACATATTTTTTGACGAATTCTTCACTCGCCCTGCAGATCTTAACTTTATGGGTGATATTCTTAAGTCGATCGCATAATTTTTCGAGGGCGCCGATTTTTTCTCCCGGACCAATAGGAGGTAATCCAAATGGGGTGGTTCCCTCAGGTTGAAGGATAATCAGGAGATAACTTTTCCACTGGACCCAACTGGGATGATAAAGGTGACGCCAGATAAAGAGATTTGTAAAAGTCAATTCAGAGGTGTGGGGAGGGTCCTCATGAAGGAAATGGTCAAAGATCTCTTTGTGCTCTATCTGAATGGGTTTGAAATTATCCTTTAACATAGTTTGCCTGCGGTCTGGTCCTCTCGGCGGGCTCTATCATCGAGATAATATCCCAATTGAGCGAAAACGCTCAATTGATAGTCGCCGGTTGTCAGTTGGCAGGAAACGGAATTGATCGGATTTTTACAACACTGAATCCTGGCCCTGACAACTCCCTAATCGAGTATCGCCTAAATTAGGGTAGGATTTCAGGTGTCTGGAAATGCGAGACGAATGCCTATGTCTTTTATTTGTTCCAGCCCTCCCGACAGTCACTCATAAGAGGCATCGCCATTCGCTTGAAGTCGACCGAATTATTTTGAAGAGGGCTAAACTGATACATCTTTTTAGCTTTTTCAGCGCGTCCTATAGCCACAACCTATCCCTTTGGCCAGACCCTTTTGAAGGCAGATTCCGGAAAGAAGCAATAGGGGCAATTCTCGGGCGGTTCATCCCCATAGTGGATGTAGCCGCACATGCGACATCTCCAGGCCGTTATTCCCTTCTTCTCCTTTGGCATTTGAAGATCCGTTTTCCTGGCCATGGGCAGGTCTTCCATAGGTGGCATCACGGGTTGATAGGTGCTCATGGCGTGTCCTGAGACGATCATTCGTTGGATCTCACTGGTTCCCTCGTAGATGGTGAAAAGGCGAATGTCTCGCAACAGTTTCTCAACGGGAAACATCTTGGTATATCCATAACCGCCAAATATCTGGAGCGCCTCATTACCAACCTCAAGGGCGGTTTCCGTTGCATAGAATTTGGCCATAGATGCGGAGACAGTGGGGTCTAAGCCGTTATCAAATTCCCACGCGGCCTTCCAGACCAAAAGGCGTGAAGTCTCTACCTTCTGATACATTTCAGCGATCTTGAACTGGATCGCCTCAAAGTTGGCAATTTGTGTCCCAAAGGCCCGGCGCTTTTTGGCATATTCAATCGCAAATTCCATCGCCGAACGGGCCGCGCCGACAGCAAAGGCACCAATGGCAGGACGGGTGTGCGAGAATGTTTTCATGGCCAGGACAAAGCCTTCGCCCGGAGGGGCAATCATATTCCCTTCAGGCACTCTCACGTCTTTAAAGTTTATCCCAGCGGTATTGGAACAGCGCTGCCCTAGCTTGGGAATGCGTCTGCCGACGGAGACCCCTTCCCAATCTTTCTCAACCAGAAAGGCGCATATCCCTGCATGCTCGGATTCAGGCTCAACCGTGGCAAAGACACTGATATAATCTGCTAATCCAGCATTGGTTATCCAATACTTTGTGCCGTTTAAAATGTAATCATGGCCGTCTTTTTTGGCCTTCAAGTGCATACCGCTAACATCAGAGCCCATGCCGGGTTCGGAGGTGGCAAAAGAGATGAGTTTGAATTCTCTTGCTATTTTCGAGAGATATTTTTCCTTCAGTGTCTCATTCTTCGAAAGTATGAGCGGCTCCGTGCCTAGTGAGTTGACAAATATAGATGTGGACAAACCGGGACATGCGGCTGCAATTTCCTCGGTTATTATCACTCCTTCAATAAGCCCTTGACCTCGGCCTCCGTAATGGGTGGGGATGGTTCCACCCATGATACCGGCTTCAAAGGCCCTCTCCAGTATAAACAGTGGCGTCTCATCTCTTTCGTCATAGTGCCAGGCCACAGGCAGGATTTCATTGTGAGCAAACTCTCGAGCTATGCGCTGGAGTTCCAGTTGTTCAGGGGTGAGGGTAAAATTTAACATCACAGAACCTCCAAGACGTGAAATTGCCTTTGCTTCCCGTTATGATCCTGGGAAGCAGGCATTTCACCTGCAGAGTCGGCCCGGCACCCGGGAATCAGCATCCCAGGTGCTGGACAGGATTGGTGTCAAAACGACCAGGTTGATGAACGAATTATTGATTGAAATCCGCTTTTTCGAGTAGAACTATAATGGATGATATCCTTGGGTGTCAAGAGACAATGGGCACATCATATTTCGGATAGGGACAATCAATGGCCGAGCTGAGATTCGGTTATTCAGTGATTTTCGACAAGGTGGATAGTGGCTGAATAAATTTGGCTTGACTTCATTAACTGAATAATCTAAAAAAATATTCATGTTCTTTTGGCCCTCTTTTCTCAACCGGTTTATGTCGATTTTCGCGCACCCAAAACCGTAACAAGTCCTCGCGCATCGCAGGGTCTCCTGGCCAAGGGAACGGGCAACGGGGCGGAGGTGGGGAAAAGAGAATCGTATATATTTGTCAAAAATGCAAGAGAGAACAATGTCATGGGCGTAATAGAATCAAGAATAGATACCCGTTCAGATGAATACAAGAAGAATTATGAGGCCATGGAAGTCCTGGTCGAAGACCTGCAACGCGAGCTGAAGAGGGCGCGTGAAGATCGGTCCCAAAAGGCGTTGGACAGGCTGGCCCAGTCCGGTAAGCTGCCTGCCCAGAAAAAGCTTGAACTTCTTCTTGACAAGAACACTCCCTTTCTGGAAATCGCCCCTTTGGCTGCCAAGGACATGTACGATGGAAAGATTCATGGTGCGGGGCTTCGGTCAGGGATCGGAGTGGTGCAGGGCAGGGAGATGATAGTAGGCGTCAATGACGCCACCATTAAGGGAGGTGCAGCATACCCCATTACCGCCAAGAAGACCCTGCGCCTTCAGACCATTGCCATGGAAAATCGTCTGCCGTCCGTTAGCCTCGTTGATTCTGCCGGGGCATATCTTCCTCTTCAGTCCAAGATGTTTCCGGACATTGATGGTGGTGGAAGGATTTTTTACAACCAGGCCATCATTTCCAAGATGGGTATTCCCCAGATAGTTGCTGTGATGGGACTTTGTACGGCAGGGGGGGCCTATGGCGTTGCCATGAGTGACGAGATCGTCCATGTCAGGGGTCACGGGGCAATCTTCCTAGGCGGCCCGCCCCTGGTGAAGGCCGCGACTGGTGAAGAGGTGACTGCTGACGAACTGGGGGGGCCTGAATTACACTGCATGGAATCCGGGGTATCGGATTACATTGCCGAAGATGACGCCGAGGCCATTTCCATTATTCGTGAAATTGTGAAGAACCTGCCGAAAAACGAAAAAAGCCGGCTATCCATGGCGGAGCCCAGACCCCCGATCTATGATCCCAAGGAGATCTATGGAATTGTCAGCCGCGATCTGGCTACGCCGTTTGAAATACGTGAAGTGATTGCCCGCATAGTGGATGGAAGCGAGTTCCTGGAATTCAAGGAACTGTACGGCACGACCCTGGTTTGCGGATATGCCCATATTCACGGCTATCCAGTGGGAATCTTAGGCAACAACGGGGTGCTGTTTCCGGACAGCGCTGAAAAGGCCACACAGTTCATTCAGATATGCGACAGGCGCGAGATCCCTCTCGTATTTCTCCAGAACATCAGTGGGTTCATCATAGGCCGGGAATATGAGAGGCAGGGCATTACCAAGAACGGCCACAAGATGGTAAACGCGGTAGCTACTGCCACTGTGCCCAAATTTACAGTGATAGTAGGGGCCTCTTTTGGGGCAGGCAACTATGCCATGTGCGGCAGGGCATATTCTCCGCGGTTCCTCCTTATGTGGCCCAATGGAAAAATCGGAGTCATGGGGGGGGCCGAGGCCGCTGGAGTACTGGTTTCCATCACCAACGACCAGAACGCGCGGCTAGGCAAGCCGCCGCTCTCCGAGGAAGAGGAAAAGGCCCTCAAGGAACCCATTATTGCTGCGGCGGAGAAGGAGGGCAACGCCTACTATGCCACGGCTCGTCTGTGGGATGACGGTATAATTGATCCTGCCAAGACCAGGGACACGCTCGGGCTGGTCATATCCGCTTCATTGAATGCGCCCATTCGCGACGATGTTTTCGGGTACGGCATCTTTAGGATGTAGTGACGCGAGGAAATAGTACCATGTTTAGAAAGATACTTGTGGCCAATCGCGGGGAGATCGCACTTCGCGTCATGAACACGTGCAGGGAAATGGGCATTCCCACCGTGGCCGTGTATTCGGACGCGGACCAAAAGGCCCTGCACACTCTTTGCGCAGACGAGGCCGTTTACCTGGGGAAATCTGATCCCGCTGCAAGTTATCTCAACATAGAAAAAATTGTTTCCGCCGCAATAGATACAGGGTCTGAGGCCATTCATCCGGGATATGGTTTTCTGGCGGAAAATGCGGATTTTGCTGAGAGGTGCGAACAGGAAGGCCTGGTGTTTATAGGTCCTCCGTCCCGGGTGATTCGTGACCTGGGAGACAAGACAGTTGCCCGCCGGATCATGCGCAAGGCAGGAGTCCCCGTGATACCCGGCATGAACTATGCTGAGCCGGACCCAGGAATCTTGGCCAGAGAGGCCCAGAAGATTCGTTACCCTGTGCTCATAAAGGCCGCTGCCGGAGGAGGGGGCAAGGGGATGCGCATCGTTACCACGGAAAAAGACATGGCCGCCGCCTGTGCTGAGGCGCGTAGCGAGGCTGCCGCCGCCTTTGGGAACGACTCCATCTATCTGGAAAAATTTTTGGAAAGGCCCCGGCATATCGAGTTCCAGATCCTGGCCGACACACATGGAAACGTCGTTCATCTGCTGGAGAGGGAATGTTCTATCCAGCGGAGGCACCAGAAGATTATCGAAGAATCCCCTTCGCCTGCTATGACACCGGAGTTAAGGGCCGAAATGGGACGGACCGCCGTGGATGCTGCCATGGCCTCCGGGTACGTCAATGCGGGAACCGTGGAGTTTCTGGTAGATAATGACGGCAAGTATTGTTTTCTTGAAGTCAATACCAGGCTCCAGGTGGAACACCCTGTCACCGAGATGATAACGGGCATTGATATAGTGCGGCAACAGGTACAGATCGCTGCGGGTAATCCCCTGACCCTGGGTCAGGAAGATATAATGGGCAGGGGCCATGCCCTTGAATGCCGCATCTATGGGGAGGACCCAGAAAACGATTTTTTTCCGTGTCCGGGCAAGATCCTTTTCATGAAAGAACCGGCAGGACCGGGGGTGCGAAATGATTGTGGGGTCTATTCCGGTTTTGATGTGCCTGTGGAATATGATCCTATTCTTTCCAAACTTATTGTCTGCGCTGAGAATAGAAAGCTGGCCGTGACGCGTATGATAAACGCGCTTCGCCAGTATGTGATTTTGGGTATCAAAACGCCCGTACCCCTTTTGATTGACCTTCTTGCATCAGAGCCGTTTGAAAGGGGGGAGACCTTCACGGATTTTATGGCCACGCACTTTAGTAATTGGGAGCAGGGTAGTAGGGAGGCTGATCTGGCGTGCATGGCCTATGTCATAGATGAGATTTGCGGAAAAAGACAAACAAAGGCCATTCCATATAGCGAAATCAGTGCCATTACGCCGTGGCAGACCTTGGGAAACTGGAGGCTTTAGATCATCGTCTGCCTTCTCGAATACATGGGTCCTTATACGGAGACACGGAAGTGGAGTACAGACTAAAGATAGGAAGAGACACTATCCCCGTGGATGTGGAAGTGGAAGAGGGGCCGGGGATTAACATGGTGATCAGAGGGAAGACCTTTGGCGTTAGATACTCCATGCTCTCGGAAAACCAGATCCATATGTTGGTGAGCGGTAATGGCATGACAAGACAGGTGAACGCCTATGTGGCGGATGGCCCGGACGGAAAAATTGTCATGATGAACGGGATCCCGTATCTGGTTTCCGACCTTGACGTGCAAAGGCAAAGGGCCATAAAAGGCGAGGTAAGGGACATCCCCGAACAGGTCACGCCGCCTACGCCCGCTGTGGTTGTGAGAATTCTGGTGAAAGAGGAAGAGAGAGTAGAGAAGGGTCAGGGCGTCATAGTGGTAAGTGCCATGAAGATGGAAACGACGCTGCGTGCTCCATTTACAGGGCAGGTAAAGAAGATAAATGTAGCGGTTAACGACAAGGTCACGCCCGGACAAATAATGGTCGATATTGAAAAGGACAAGGTCTCTGAGTAACCACGGTCTCTCTTGTTCTGCTTTCAGAAAGGAGACATAGAAAAATGAACGAATGCCACTTGCTGTACCGGGTAAAGGACAATATCGCCTATTTTACTATCAACCGTAAAGAACAGAGAAACGCCATAAGCATGGAGGCCCTGGACCTTTTTCTGAAATACCTCGACACGACTGAAAGGGATGAATCCATTCGGGTGGTCTGTGTTACGGGGGCGGGTGACCGTGCCTTCTGTTCAGGGGCGGACCTCGGCGCCGGCATGGGCAAAAGCGGCCAGGATGGCATGGAGGCCTTCAATAACTATGCGAGGCTTTTAAAGAGGCTCAGCGGTTTTCCCAAACCCACAGTTGCACGAGTTAATGGTTCCTGTGTGGCGGGCGGTATGGGGTTAATGCTTGCATGCGATATTGTCATAGCCACGGACAAGGCCAGGTTCGGGACACCTGAGGTCAATGTGGGTCTGTTTCCCATGATGATTGGCGCACTAATTTACAGGAACGTGCTCAGAAAAAAGGCCATGGAAATGGTGCTCCTGGGAGAACGGTTGACCGCACGGCAGGCCCAGGAAATGGGGATTATTACCAGAGCCGTTCCACCTGAAGGCCTGGATGATGAAGTGAGCAGAGTGCTAAATGCCCTGGCCAAGAAAAGCCCAATTGGTATGAAGATAGGCAAAGAGGCCTTTTATTCGATGGCGGACATGCCCTTTGAAGAGGCATTAGATTACCTTGCGAAAAAGCTTGGGGAAGTGGTGGCAACTGAGGATGCGGTTGAGGGGATTACGGCCTTTATTGAGAAACGAGAGCCGGTATTTAAGGGCAAGTAGCGGAGAAGAAGTCCATAGCCAGTTCTGGATATATCGGCAATTTGGGAAAGGAGTAATGAGATGAGTTTTCAAGACAAAGTGGTCGTCACCTGCGCGGTGACAGGAGTGCTGACCGATCCGAACAGATTTAACGTGCCCGTGACACCCGATCAAATGGCCGCGGCCACCAGGCAGGCATTTGACGCCGGGGCCGCAATAGTTCATGCCCATTTCAGGTCCCAGCAGGAAGGGGCCGGATCCTGGCCCACATGGGATCTAAAGGAGGTCGGTGATATCATTTCTGCCATCAAAGAACGTGTTCCTGAAATAATTATTAACATGAGCACGGGCTTTGTAGGCCCTGATATATCCGGGCCCGTGGCATGCCTGGAGGCGTTCAAGCCTGACATGGCCGCTTGCAATGCCGGGTCATTGAACTATCTCAAGATACGCAAGGATGGTGTATGGGCATGGCCCCCGATTCTCTTTGACAACCCTGTGGAAAAGATCAAGGGCTTTCTGGACGTAATGATGGCCAATAACGTCATTCCGGAGTTTGAATGCTTTGATACTGGAATCGTGCGCAGCGTCGGCATGTATAAGGCAAACGGGATGTTTGAGGGAGATCCTCACCTCTCTTTTGTCATGGGAGTGGACTCCGGCATGCCGGCAAGGGCCGATCTTATTCCTATCCTAAAAGATGAGCTACCTGAAAACGCTCACTGGCAGGTAATCGCCACCGGACCCGGCCGGGAGAAAATATGGGAGCTACATAGAAAGTGCATAGAGCTGGGGGGCAATGTAAGAACCGGCCTGGAGGACACCTTTTATCTTCCCAGCGGAGAAAAGGCAACAGACAACGGACAGCTTGTGGAGGCCCTGGTGAAGATTGTCCGTGATGTGGGCAAGGAGATCGCGTCTCCTGCTGAGGCTCGAGAGATCCTCGGTATGAAGCCCTGAAAGGGAACGGCCGGAGGCGATCTTTCAAGATCCTGGGCAGACATTTTTCAAGATTAATAGCAGGTCAACGGCGTGGCCATAATTGCCAAAGAAAACGGGCCGTCAAAAAGGGCATTGCGCAGACAGCGTGAAAAGGAATCACGCCGCAGGTGCATACTAGAGGCCGCAGAGACATTGTTTGCCCAAAAAGGGTACCGGAAGACCAGAATGGAAGATATCGCAGACATGGCCGAGGTGTCTGTGGGAACGGTTTACGGTTATTTCAAGAACAAGGAAGAACTTCTCACTAATGTGATGGATGATATCAGCCTGTACGTCAGAAGGCTGGTAGGGAAGGCATTCCGGGAGGCGGATTCCACGCTCGATGGTATTAAGCGGGCCGGAATGGTCTTTGTTGAGGATATGTGTCTTTCCCATCCCGAAAAGATGTCCCTTCTGTATGACGAATCCATAGGTAATAGCGAGCAATTTCAACGCGCCCGAAAAGATTTCGGCGTCAAAATGATTGAGGACGTAAAGGGCGCTCTCATGCAAATAAAAGACGGCTTGAGAGTGGATTATAACTCGGAGATCTCCGCTGAGGTAATGGCTGTTTGCATGTTAGGGATATATGAGCGTTTGGGGTATTATTACAGGTTCTGGCATAAGAGCCCAAAAGAGGTCATGGCCATTGGGAGGGAGACGGTATCATTTATTATTGGCGGCATTCAAGGCCTCGTTGTTCGGGATCAATGATTCTGATGAAATTCTTATTTTGGTTGCATAGGCAATGAGAAATGGGTCTGTGGCCCGTGAATTTCTAAAAAGAGATCAGGAGGTAAGGAGAAGATGAAGAATCCATGGTTCAAGGAAGAGCACGAAATTTTCCGCAAGACTGTAAGAAAGTTCATGGAGAAGGAGCTTGCACCCCATGCCGATGAATGGGAAGAAGAGAAGGACTTTCCCAACTGGGTATTCAAGCGGGCGGGTGAAATGGGCTTCCTTGGCATCACATATCCCGAAGAGGTGGGGGGATCGGGATGCGACTATTTTTATAAGACAGTTTTCTGCGAGGAGCTCCCTCGTTCCGACTGTGGGGGAGTGAATATGGCCCTTTTGGTCCAGAGCGATATGGGGTCACCCCCTATCAATATGCTAGGCACAAAAGAACAAAAAGAAGAGTACCTCGTCCCTATAATCAAGGGCGATAAGATCTGTGCCCTTGGTGTCACCGAACCAAATGCGGGTTCTGATGTGGCGGCGATGAGGACAACGGCACGAAGGGATGGGGACTACTATATAGTCAACGGCGCTAAGACCTTCATCACCAACGGTGCTCGTGCCGATGTCATCACCCTTGCCGTCAAGACAGACCCGGATAAGGGCTATGGCGGTATAAGCCTTTTGCTGGTGGACACCGACCTGCCGGGTTTTTCGGTGAGCCGAAAGCTGGAAAAGATGGGGATGCACCCGTCAGACACTGCCGAACTGGTCTTTGAGGAGGTGCGGGTCCCAAGAGATAAGCTACTCGGGGAAGAAAACAAGGGCTTTTTCGAGGTGATGATAAATTTCCAGGGGGAACGCCTTGTCGCAGCGATCACAGCCGCATCCGCTGCTGCCCTCATCCTGGACAGGACAATCGAGTATGTGAAACAGCGAGAGGTCTTCGGAAGACCATTGAGCAAGTTTCAGGTTACCCGACACAAGATAGTGGACATGCTCTGCGAGATAGAGGCTGCGAGACAGTACATATATTATTGCTGCTGGCTTTTCGACCAGGATAGGAACCCTGCCAAGGAGGTCTCCATTGCCAAGGTGATCTCCACTGAGATGGCCCTTAAGGTGATCCACCAGTGTATACAACTTCATGGCGGATATGGATATATGAAGGAATATGGAATTGAGAGGGCTTACAGGGATGCCCGACTGGCCACAATAGGGGGCGGAGCTACCGAGATTATGAAGGAGGTCATCGGCGGAATGATGGGGCTTTAGTCATCTGGCCTTCAATCAGTTGAAACCGGGAGACCAGCCCTCCGGCCCGTGGACCTTACGCCCCGGATTCAGTGTTGTAAAAATTTGATTAATTCCTTTTTCTGACAACTGACAACTGCCAACCGGTAGCTATCAATTGAGCGTTTTCGCTCCATTGGGGTGTTACAATCTTCAAAAGTCATAGTAATAGTCGAGGCCCAGGTGTGTGATTTGCTCCTCACCCATGATGTAACGAAGGGTGTTCTTTAGTTTCATTAACTGGATGAATAGATCGTGTTCCGCATAGAGATTGGGTGCGCATTGCGGGCTCTTAAAATAGAAAGAGAGCCATTCCTGTATGCCAGCCAATCCGGCTCGCTGAGTCAAATCCACAAAGAGGACCAGGTCCAGCACCAAGGGCGCTGCCAAAATGCTGTCCCGGCAAAGAAAATCTACCTTGATCTGCATCGGATAACCCAGCCAGCCAAAGATATCAATGCAATCCCACCCCTCCTTTTGGTCGCCACGAGGTGGATAATAGTTTATCGCAACCTTGTGGTGGAACTCCCCGTAAAGATCCGGATACACATCAGGTTGCAATATGGTCTTGAGGGCGGAGAGTTTGCTTTGCTCTTTTGTCTTGAAGGAATCATTATCATCTAAGACCAGGCCGTCCCTGTTACCGAGAAGGTTGGTGGAATACCATCCGGTAAGGCCAAGCATCCTGGACTTCAATCCTGGTGCCAGGATAGTCTTTATCAAAGTCTGGCCGGTCTTAAAATCCTTTCCGGCGATGGCGACATGCTGCTTTTCAGCCAGTTCTTCCATTGCGGGAATGTCCACAGTGAGGTTGGGTGCCCCATTTATGTAAGGGATCCCGCTCTTCAAGGCGGCATAGGCGTAAAGCATGCTGGGTGAAATGGTGGGATCATTATTTTTCAGGCCATTCTCGAAGTTTTTTAATGAGGCATGAACCTTTGTAGGCCTCAGGTAGGCCTCGGTGCTTCCACACCAGATCATAACGCAACGTGATAATGAATTCTCACTCTTAAAGGTATTGATATCGGCCCTGATGCCCTCGACGAGATCTTGATAAGCGGTTTCGGTCCTAACATGGGGACCAGTCAGGTTTTTCACGAATGACTTATTGAAGACAGCGGGCCAGGGGCGTATTGTCTCAAGAAAAGGATGTACGGCCTCAAGGTCTTCATTTTTTAAGACCCCTGCCTGGAGAGCAGCATGGTAACAGTCATCCGGAAATATATCCCAGCCGGCAAAGATCAGGTCGTCTAAGTGAGCCAGTGGGATGAACTTTTTAATTAGGGGCGTCCTGTTTTCGAATCGCTTGCCCAGGCGGATGGTACCCATTTGGGTTAAAGAACCAATGGGAAGGGCCAATCCGTGGCGGACCGCTTCCACGCCGGCCAAAAAGGTGGTACTTACCGCACCTCCAAGCCCGGGGATAAGGATGCCCAGTTTGCCCTTCGGTGTCTTGACATCAATATTACGTGTCATAATACTCCTTTCGAGGACCAATAGAAATTTATTTCAAAATACCACCAAAGAATATGGCAACTGGGTGATGATTAAAGATCTTGACCTGCCAGGTTGTCAAGGCTTTTGTCATATTATCCTTTGAGTTGATTTTGGAAGGTCTGAGATTTTTTTGCTTGATTTTTTATAGATCTATGTAATCATAAACACATTAAGATTCTTTTTTGTCTGGAATTGGGATGTGTCCACGTTCCCAAGCCCGTGAATATCTACCCTTCAAGAGGAGATATTGTGCCATGGTAATAGACTGCCATTATCATTTGGAAGAGAGGTTGCTGACAATTGAGGAACTCTTAAAAAGGATGGATGCCAGTGGTGTTGATAAGGTTGCCCTTATGGCGTCTATGTGTGACCTTTTTAAGGAACCAGCAAGAATTCTAGTGAGCATCCTGCAGTTTATTTTGACACATAGATTGTTAAGGGGTGTGGGGAAGTTATTTGTGGCAAATTTTACCGATAAAGGTGACGTTAAGCTCCCAGGCGGGGCCATGAAGGTATATTGTGACCCAGATAATGAGCCCGTATTTAAGGTAATAAGGGATAACCCTGATAGATTCTTCGGATGGATATTTGTCAATCCGAGAGGCGAAAAGGATCAGGTACAAGAATTTGAAAAGTGGAAAAACTCTTCCGGCTTTGTTGGTGTAAAGGCCCATCCATTCTGGCATCGCTTTTCGCCTATAGAACTTGTTCCGGTTGCAGAGCAACTGGAGGCAGTGGGGAAACCACTTCTTATACATGCAGGTTTTGATTCCCACGGTGATTATGACGCCCTTCTCAAAAAGCTGCCAGGCCTTAAGCTTATCCTGGCCCATACCGGCTTCCCTTTTTACTCTGATGCATGGATGGCGATTCGGGATAAAAAAAATGTATTTGTAGACCTGTCACAGACAAGCTATGTGGGCGAGAAAACAATGCGTCAGGCCGTTGAATATTTAGGAGTAGATCGATGCGTTTTTGGAACTGATGGGCCTTTCGGGTTTGCAGATTCAGAAGGCAAATTTGATTACGGTTTGATTAAAAGGAGGATAGAAAGGCTTTTCCCCGACAAAGGCGCACAGAGGAGACTCCTTGGCGAGAACTTTGCTGAACTCGCAGGAATTCAATAAGTAGGGCCTTTTTGATCCCTTACATATAACCAAGATCCTTGAGTCGCTCTATAAGCTCCAGATTTTCCGCGACTGTCAGCCTCTGGCCTGCATGCTGGGAGAAGCTTGTGGCAATGGTATCGGCCTCTTTTTTCAATTTAGCCGCCTCTTCGGTCGAGCCAAGGTTGTTTAGCTCTTGGCTATCCATGGAGAGGTCGTAATACTCCACAGGAGCGTCCTTTTCATATGGAGCAAAGGCTATCTTCCGGTTTTCGCGGCGTACGCCACGGATTAGGAAGACCTTTTCCGCATACGCCGTTGCGCCCCTGGCTTCCATATAGGTCGGCCTGTCCTGTCCTCCTCCCTCAAGAATATAAGAGAAATAGCTTGTCCCATCATAGCCTTCAGGTGGAGCATCTAAGTGCAGTGCTTCTATCAGAGTAGGCAACAGGTCGATATGTCTAAGATCGGCATCGATCCTCTTGTTCTCAGGAAATAGGCCCTTTTTCACAAAAACGATTGGAACATTCTGGAGGTAATCGTATATGTGATAACCATGCTGGTAGACGTGCATGCTCAATGAATTTCTGACCATATGAAAAAGCGCCGCTTCGGCATCACCACGAACCACGGAAAGAAAAAACAACAGGAATTTTTCCTTGAAGAGTCCAAAATCGCCTCCCCCTTTTAATCCTTTCTTGGCCCTGATCCGATAACCTTTATAGGCTATTTGAAGTAATTGCATTATCATTGGAATTCTTTGCAACAAACCAATGCGATTTTTGCCGCTTTGGGTAATCAGGGAGACCTTGGTCGCAAATTGATGCAGCAACAAAGGCTCCTCTGCAGCAAGATCACCGATGTCATCCATTGATTCGCCCTGTTTTGCGACGGCCAATGGGAGTTTGAGTTTATCAATGAAGTATGGCAACAGCGTTTTCTCGTCCGGGAGTTCGCCGACACATTCCCCGTGATCCCCTGTCAGGATGATTAATGTGTCCTGCCCGGTATGCTCCAGAAGACGCCTGATATATGAATCAAGGGCCGAGATGCTGCGATCGTATTTGGTCGTGCCATATGCGGGCGAATCAAACTCATCTGGGACCTGAACAGGGACATGGGCTTCCCAGAAGTGAACCAGCAGGAAGTATGGCGCGACAAAATAGCCTTCTCTTAGCTTTTCGACCAGGCTGTTGCCCCAGTCAGTAAAGAAATAGTCATGATGGTTGCGGTATTTGTAATTGGCAAAGCCTTTATCGATTCCCAGCAATGGATTAAGTGGACCGGTAACTTCCGCATATGTTTTATAACCATTGCTGGAGAAAATTTCAGCCATGGTAGTCAGTTTGTTATCCAGCCTGACCCCGGCCATACCTGTAATCCCATGGTTGCCAGAGTATAGACCTGTAAAAATTGAGGTGAAAGAGGTGGTAGTAATGCTGTTCTCCACAAAAATGTTCGGAAGTGACGTTCCACGCCTGACTAATTTGTCAATATTTGGTGTTTTACAAGTTAGATCGGAACCTAGAATCCTGTCAGAGCGTAGACAGTCTATTACCAAAAGGATTACGTTAGGTTTTGTTTCTATCATTTTCTTACCATTTTACCAAATCTTGTAAGGAGGTGATAACCCAATTGACCCGATACTCTATTAAGGGTAATACTTTAGGTGTTTTAAAATGCCAACCGAATGCCGATGTCTTTTCTTTGTTCCCTTCGGGGCGTAGGCCCTATGGGCCGGAGGCCGGGTCTCACGGGGAGGGCAGTATTCAATGAAAACTATATAGCCAAATTGCCTTTATGTGTCAAGGAGAGGGGTAACTTGCGATGTCGTTGTCCTGCACGAGACGGATGGCAGGCAATTTATGATATTGTAGCCGAAATGTAACACAAGAAACTGATGGGAATTTTACCTGGAAAAGTCAATATTTTTATGATATCAGAATGTGCTAAATAAAAAGACCAGTTTCTGAAGGGGGCGAAACTGTGTTACGTGCCATGAAATCTATTCTTGGAAAAATATTAGCGGGTAGGAAAGACAGGGATATGATAACCATTGTCTCAGGGTTACCTCGGTCCGGGACATCCATGATGATGCAAATGTTGGAGGCGGGCGGCCTACCAATCGTGACCGATAAGACAAGGAAGCCTGATCCAGACAATCCACGCGGGTATCTCGAATTGGAAAAGGTGAAGCAGATTGAAAAAGATACGTCATGGTTAGGGGATTGTGAGGGCAAGGCGGTCAAAATGGTTTCAGCATTACTCTATCATCTCCCCAAGGATAGGCGCTATAAAGTGATATTCATGGGTAGGGAGATGGAGGAAATACTTGCTTCCCAGAGAGCTATGCTGGAAAGGCTGGGAAGAGACGGAGGTGGCGTCGGGGATGAGGAGATGGGAGAGAAGTTTGAGAAGCATCTTAGAGACATCAAAGCCTGGTTATCAAGCCAGGGGAATATAGACGTTCTTTATATTAAATACAATGACGTGATAGATGACCCTTATAGATACACGAGGCTTGTAAATAATTTTTTGGGCAATCGATTGAATGCTGACAAAATGCCTCGGGTCGTTGAGAAGTCACTGCACAGGCAGAGAAGGTAATGGGGATGCATGAAAACACGTTTTCATTGTTAATTGGGAACCCTGGTCCTCAGGGACCGTCAAAGATCCCGCTACGCGGGAGTCAGAGAAATTAGGCTATGCCGTACCAGAAATCAAGGTCAACAAGTGAGTCCCGCCCCGGGCGGGATTAATGCAGAGCTTCGCTCTTCTATTCAGTAAAATGACATAAAATTCCTTAACTTTAGGCACTTTAGACATTTTAGATCACTTTAGTCACTCAGCCCCCTCTGGACCCGGATTCTTTACTTATGTTTGTTGCTGGCGCTTTGCCATGGTTGCAAGGAATTCAACAAAAAGGATTGCAAATATCAGGTCCACAATTCCAGGGGGTACCAGAAAGATCGAAATATTGCAGTTAATCCAGGCCGCAACCAGTAACACGAATACCAGAAGCTTTCCAAGTATTCCCAGCTTGACAATGGCGTGGTTGCTGTATATGTCCCTTGATACCCAGTAGTAACCAATCCCAAAGACAAAGGCCAGGGCCAGAAACAAATGTAGAAGAACCGGGTACCGCGGGAGTTGCATGCCAAAGAAGGGAAAGAGGAACGTATAGGCAAGAGCAAATGTTACTGTCGCAACCCAGTTCCAAATGGCCCCTATGAAAAACATCTTTCTGTAATATGATTCTCTGGACATACTATGCTACCTCTTACAATGCTTTTGAGAGACATTGCCATTCGCCTGAAATAGAGCGATTTGTTTTGAAAAGGGCTAAACTGTTACCCTGATGGTAGCCATAGAGATAGCGATCAAATCTCGAAAAATTTCTCACCGTATTTGGAAAGCTTGTCCTCATCAATTACAATACCAAGACCCGGTCTTTCAGGCAGATGGACGAACCCCTCTGAATCAATATCAATGGGCTCGGCCAGGATTGCGTCGCGCGCCTCAATAGTCCAGCCCGGTGGTTCAAATGGAAATTCACAGAAACTGCTGTTTGGCAAAGACGCGCTGACATGCATGTTTATGAGTAACCCTATACCATTGGTCCATGTATGAGGCTCAAAACTCAGGCCATTGGCCTGTGCCAGGGCGGCAATCTTTCTTGAAGTGGCGATTCCACCAACAAAGGTGGCATCTGGCTGAAGTATATCGAGACACCTGTTCTGAACCAGAACTGCGTATTCCTGAAAACGTGAGTTTATTTCTCCACCGGTGATTCTGATGTTGGTTTTTTCCCTCAGTTCTCGCATTCCAACGTAATCGCTCCTGTCAAGGGGTTCCTCAAGCCAAAAGACGCCATAAGTCTCAAGGGCACGAGCCACATCGGTTGCGGTCTTGACATCCCACACTGGGCCTCGCTGCAATATTTCAACTCGCCATCCCTGGTTTGCGTCAACCATAATGTCCATGGCATCCCCGACAGCGGTTCGTACCCTTTCCAGCACACTGACATCCTTTCGCCAATCGTCGTTATGGAACCTGAGCTTCACTGCCGTGAAACCTTTTTCGCGGATACGGCCCATATCCTCGCCACGTCTATCGGGGTCGCGTAATTCTCCTGTTGAGCAATATGACCTGATTTTTCCGTCGCCACCCCCTAGCAGGCGATATACTGGCTGGCCGCATGACTTTCCAATGATATCCCACAACGCTGGCTCGAGCCATGCAATCCTCATCCCGATGAGAGATGCCGCGTCCATGAGGTTAAGAAGACCCTCTATATCGAAAGGGTCGCGTCCTATTATGAATGGGGCGACCACGTTGCCATATCCTCCATGTGCCCTGCCAAAGGTCATCCCTGCCGATTCTCCGACAACGCCATCATCTGTAATAATCCTCACAAAAGTGAATTCGTTATTACTTTGAGGGTAACCGGGGATCCAAGAAGGATGGAATGGTTCGTCAAGTGGGATCTCGACATGGTATAGCTCTATATGTTCAATTTTCATATGCCGCCTCCTTTATCTCCTGGGATAGGAAAAAATGGCGCGCCCGGGGGAGGCCGAGTCAAACGCCCCGTTCCGAATTACCTTCCTGCAATACATCACGTAAGTTAGATACGTCCCTTTGTAAATCAGTAAACTTTTCATGTTCAATTTTGTCTGCTGTAAAGAATATAGTTTTAGACAGTACTCCAATAAGCACAGATTGTCAATTACAGGTTTCCTGAGACTATTCTGTTGTAACGTCCAGCAGGAGCCCCGCATGTATCCGGGACCATTTTGTTCGGCGCAGGTCAATAAAGGACGGGATGTCATGCGAGCATGCTAAGCTAAGAATAGGACAATATCAAGGTGTCTATATCTTATTGAAGGTACCCATAGGTATTGCAATAGAGTTTTAAATGTGATAGTAATACAGGGAACCTTAACAGGAGGCTAGAAATGGAAAATGTCCTATCAAAAGTAAGGGAATTATTGACGATTTATGGGCTTAAGATTATAGCCGCAATCCTCGTGTTTGTTGTTGGTCGTTGGATCGCCAAGGGCTTTGGAAATCTATGTGAAAAAATGATGAAAAGGCGGAATGTCGACCCAGCACTTGTGACCTTTACCGGAGACTTGACCTATATCGCCTTGCTGGTATTTTTCGTTTTGGCAGCTCTTGCACAACTTGGTATACAAACGACGTCATTTATCGCTGTTATTGGTGCGGCTGGCTTGGCCATTGGCCTTGCATTACAAGGCTCACTGGCCAACTTTGCCGCGGGCTTTCTGATGATTATTTTTCGCCCGTTTAAAGTTGATGACTATATTGGAGGTGCCGGTGTTGAGGGCACTGTGGAAAAGATTCAGATTTTTACAACCCAACTCAAGACCCCGGATAATAAAACCGTTATCATCCCGAACTCTAAGCTGACAGGAGATAACATTATAAATTTTACTGCCAAAGGGGTGCGACGTGTGGATATGACATTCGGTATTGGATATAGAGATGACATTGACAAAGCGAAGAGAGTGATTCGTGAAGTCCTGGAAAAGGATAAGCGTATCCTGGAAGATCCTCCTCCAATGGTGGGCGTTTTAAAGCTAGCGGATAGCAGTGTGAATTTTGCCGTCCGGCCTTGGGTTAAGGCGTCTGAGTACTGGGATGTCTATTTTGATACAACTGAAAACATCAAGAAGCAGTTAGATTCTGAGGGTATTAGCATTCCCTTTCCACAGCAAGACGTTCACATTTACCATTATAAGGAATAATAGTTGATGGCTTTATTTATTCCCATTAATATTTTAACTGTTAGACCAAATACCTTAAACGATCAAATTAATCATTGAGCCATACCAGTATTGGATTGAAATTGAATGCTGGCAGGTCATTATCTGGAGAGGGAGTTATGAAAACAATAGTGGCATTCATAGGAATTCTCGTTTTTATCGCTTTTAGTAGTAGCGTTAGGGCGGAGGAAAAAAAATGGAGCGACGAGGCTGAATTGTCCTTTGTTGATGCGGGCGGAAACACAGAGACGACGACACTGTCCGCCAAGAATCATCTCAAGTATTTATTTACCGAACAACTTGAGGGAGAGTGGAAACTATCAGCTCTTTACGGCCAAACTGGCGGCGAGAAGAATGCCGAAAACTATTCTACTAATTTACGAATGAACTATCTTTTCACCAAACGGTTTTACGCCGCTGGTAATGTAGGATGGGAGAAGGATGAGTTCGCAGGCATTGACAACCGGTATTATTTGGGGCCTAGCGTTGGCTATAAATTCCTTACTGGACCAAAACATCTCCTGCTGGGCGAGACAGGCCTTGACTATGTGAAAGAAGAATATACGGATAATACAGACAATAATTTCATTAGGGGCCGTATCTATGGGCAGTATGTGTATGCCTTTTCAGAAAAAACAAAACTTAAGAAGACACTGGAGTTTCTTTACGATTTTAATGATAGCCAGAATTTCAATATAAATTCGGAGACATCGCTAACAACTTTACTGAGCGATCAGTTTTCTTTAAAGACAAGTTATGAAGTAAAATACGATAATGATCCGACCCCGGAAACTTTGCACGAAACAGACACCATCCTATCTGTCGCACTGGTGGTCAACTTTTGAGGCCATTCCCAAATGCCCCCTTGGTAGCTGTTGTCTAGTTCAATTTTGGCCCTTTTCCGGTTTATCCGGGTTGGGATATATCCGCCTCATTTCTAATTCCAATGGTCAATGACCTGGAGGGATCTCGTGCCAGATACAGGGTTTGAGTTGGGAACGCAAAATCGATATCTTCTTCACTAAAACGGTGGAATACCTCTTTGTTAAATCTCTCTGAAAAGGCCATGAAGTCCCAGTAGTTGGGGGGATGGTACCAGTAAATAACCATGATATTCAGGGAATATGAGCCTAAATCATTAAAAAATATTCGCGGCGGGAAATCCTCACGCATACCCTCGTGATTGTCCAAGATCTCTTTTAGGATTTCAATGGCCCTGTCAATTTTTTCAGGTGGTGTGTCATAGGTGATGGTCAAGTTGGCAATCCGCCTGATATAAGGGCGTTTCCCGATGTTTTGAATGGTCTTGTTGGCGAGTTCACCATTGGGAATTGTGACCAGATGACCTTCCAGAGTCCGTATCTTTGTTGAACGAAGGCCGACCTCTTCAACAGGGCCGTCGTGCCCATCGATGGCAATTCGATCTCCCATCTCAAAGGGTTTGTCGATAAATATGACGATTGAGCCAAAGATATTCTTTATTGTGTCCTGAGAGGCCAGCGCGACAGCTAAACCGCCAATTCCCAGGCCCGCAATGATAGAGGTGATGGGTTTGTTGCTGAGTATTTGAGAAATCTGAACCAATACCAGAATAACCACTGTCACACGAAGGCTTTTCCGAATGATGGGTACAAGCATATCATCGAGCTTGCTCTCGGTTTTCCCTGCCATTTTTTCAAGCCAGGTGCTTGGAACATTTACCAGCCAGTAAAGCAGGTATCCAATGGCGACAGTTATAAGGATGGCACTCAGGGTGCCGGACACTTCGGACATCTTTGCTTCCATTTCCAGCATAGTAAGACCAAGAGAAATACCAGATGCTGCAACTAGGAAAACCACGCTACGTGAAATGGCGTTTATGGCGGAGGCCGTGATAAAGTGATGGCGATTTTCAAGGCTTGTAGCTGACTTCTGGAGGATTGTTTTGGCGATTTTTCCGATGATGAAGGCGAATAGAATAATTCCGAATAGCAAAATGATACGCCATAATTTGTTCCCAGCTATTTCAAATTCCGTAACTGCATTTATTAGGATATCCATCGCAAAATTTACCTCGTGCTGAAACATCTTGGTTAAACTGTTGACACTTATCAGAACTTATATAGCATTAGAAATAATAAAATTATAGACTTTTTTTTAAGGCTGTATGTAATAGCTCAATAATTGAGTGTAACTATGGCAGTACAAGGCTAGGCCGGCAGTGGGGCCTTTTTTCAGCCTCAAAAAGGTCCCACTGCCGACCCTCAGTTAGGGGGCAGTCAGGGGCCAGGATTCAGTGTTGCAAAAATATGATTAATTCCGTTTCCTGCCGACTGACAACTGGCAACCGGCAACCAACAATTGAGCGCTTTCGCTCAATTGGGGTGTAAGGCAAAAGGAGAAGCAAATAATGCCCACAACATTATTACAAGACGGCATGGTAGTTGACGGCAGCGGTGGCCCTTCTTTCAAGGGTAGTGTGTTTATCGACGGAGACCGTATTATGTCCGTCATAAATGAGGGAGAGGATGTGCCGGAAGCGGATAGGGTTATTGATGCAACAGGGCTTGTTATTGCACCGGGATTCATCGATATGCATTCCCATTCGGACTGGGTGCTGCCTTTGGCCGGGCATCCTGAAATACTGAACTTCCTGGTGGAGCAAGGCATAACCAGTCTTATTTGCGGAAACTGTGGGCTTTCACCCGCCCCAATCACTTCGCGGGCAGCGGGTTTGCTGAAGGACTTTGCCTCCATAGCGATTGCCAGACCATTTGATTATGAATGGGGTTCCATGGCCGGGTTTCTTGATCATATACAAGAGACTGGACCCATCGTGAACGTGGCAGAGCTGGTAGGCCACGCAACGTTAAGGTACGTGAGTGCCCAAAAGCTACGCGGCGCCATGTCGAGAGAAGAGCTGGACAAATGTCTCGATCAGACCGCCCGCGCCCTTGATGAAGGGGCATGCGGTTTAAGCTTTGGGCTTGGCTATGACCCGGGTATGTATTCGCCCCTTGATGAGCTTGAGGCCTTCTGTTCTGTGGCAGTGAAGGCAGGTAAACCAGTGACGGTTCACCTCAAGGCGCTCTCCAGGATATCGCCCTGTTATCCATCGACATCGTTCGGGGCGCACAATGTTAGGGCACTGAGGGAGATGCTGGATGTCGCCGAAAAATCCGGTGCCAGGCTTCAGTTGTCTCATTTTATCTTCGTGGGTCGAAGGAGCTGGTCAACGGTGGACAGGTGTATGGGGCTCGTTGATGATGCAATAAAAAATGGCGTGGACGTGATGATAGACGCCTTCCCATATACATGCGGTAATACCACCATACACGCACCTCTGCCCTACTGGTTCCTGGCCTCCATTCCGGAGGCATACCACAGGTTTGGGGCGCGTGCGAGGCTCAAGATTGAACTGACTTTGGGCTTTCGCCTGGCAGGCTTTATGTACAAAGACTTTCAGGTAATGGATGTGGGTGTTCCTGGCTGGGAGGAACTAAATGGATTGTGCATGATCGAAATTGCCAAAAAGTGGAAGACTTCGCCATTTGATGCCATGCTAACAATCGCCGAAAGGAGCAGGGGGTCTGCACTCATGCTCTTCCATACATACAGTGGCGAGCCAGGCAATGAGACCGCATTAGAGAAGGTAGTCTCTAATGAGATCTGCCTCTTTGAAACAGATGCCGCGATCAAGACATCCGGCTATCCCAACCCTGCGGGGCTCGGTGCTTTCCCAAAAATCCTGGGGGATTTTGTGAGGAAGAGAAAGATGTTCAGCCTTGAGGAAGCGATCAGGAGGATGACCTCGGCCAGTGCAAGGCGTTTCGGTATCACCAGTACAGGTTTGGTTCAGCCTGGCAAGGTAGCAGACATCGTGCTCTTCGACCCTGAGACAATTTCCGATACCCCACCAGAAGGTTTAAGGCCCGCAGGCAAGCCGGTAGGCATAAGGGAAGTCTTTATAAATGGTCAACACGTTGTCAGGGATGGGACCTACATAAGGGGAATACGCGCAGGGCGTGTGCTAAGGACGTAAGGCCAGGTTTAGATATACATGCCGATTTGTAAGTCCTGGTTGTCCTTGGCGGTATACGTTATCTACCCCACTGGCCAGGTGTCTTTTGCTTTGGCTGTTATGTTTCCTCTTCCATCATGAATTCTATCGCATAGCGGTCGGAGCGGATGAGGACTGCCAGTACGGCCGAGATTGCGAATGCCATGGTACACCCTGCGAATGCCAAATCATAACTTCCTGTGGTGTCAAAGATTTTTCCTGCCACTGGAATGCCTATAATGATGCCTACCGCGAATCCGCTCATGACGAGGCCCATCATTTTGGAAAAGTGTAATTCGCCGAAGCAGCGGCTGACCAGTATCGGGATCACAATGGCATTAGCACCTATACCGAAGCCGTAAGGGACAGAATATAACCACAGCAGGTTGACGTTACGAAGGCCCAACCGGATAATAAAGAACCAGACCGCTGCCGGACCACAGGCAAGCAACACTGCGGCCAGTGTATTAAGCAGCTCGGGTTTATACCGGTCAGCCAACCAGCCGAACAATAGACGTCCTGCTATGCTAAAACCCACGGCCAGTCCAAAGAAGAATACGGCCTGTTGAGGCGTAAACAGGGCCTCCTGTATGGCAAAAGGGACAAAATGAAAGTTGACTGCAGATTGGCCCATAATCCTTAACACAAATATGAAAAAAAGCAGATAAAAGCCCAGAGAGGCGACGGCGCGTTTCACGGGCAGACCGCTTGCAGGGGCATTTTTCCGATTGTTCGTTCCACCTGTCTTTTCACCATCCGGGAGTAGACCAAGGTCTGATGGCCTGGTCCGGACAAATACGGCTATCAGCGGGATCACAAACACCCACAGGACTATGAAAGCAAAAAACCAAGTGAAACGCCAACCCCATTGTCTGATCAGATACTCATTCAGAATCGGCAAAAACCAGCCCCCGAACCCAATGCCTAGCATAGCCAGAGACATGGCGCGGCCCCTATACCTATTAAACCAATTGGTAATGAGTGTCTGTGCCGGCACGAGCGTGGTGCCTGCAGACATGAAGCCACTGGCGGCCATTATGGCATATAGCATCCAAAGGTTTTGCAGGCCGGCCAATCCCAAGAGGGTGAGACTTGTAAGAACTGCAGAGACAAACATCGTCTTGAGAGCACCAAAACGCGCAATTAGCATACCGATTATGGGATTGGAAAAGCCCATAACAATGGCCCACAATGCAGCTCCGCAAGAAATTTGTGTCATTGTCCATCCAAATTCATGGCGGAATGACTCTATAAATACTGGAAAGACGTAGAAACCGCTCCCAGCGGTATTAAACAGGATAAAGAACAAAGCCGCAACCAGCCACCAACCGTAAAATACCCTTCCTTTTTCTCTCCAGTCGGGCAAGAATCTCTCCTCGATTTGTCCATTAAGGGATCACTGCACAGCGCGGTTACCATTAATACCGCAAACAATTTGGTATATGCGTCTTTATGGTTTCAATGTCTCATGCCAGCCAGATTTAGTCCCACAACTCCAATAATAATTAGGCCGATGCTTGCAAACTTGAACAGGGTCGCGGGTTCTTTAAAATATAAGACCCCAATGGTTGCTATGAGCGCAGTGCCAATGCCGGACCATATTGCATATACAACACTCACGTCAATTTTTTTGAGCGCGATTGTGAGCGCAATGAACGCTAGTCCATAAAAGACAAAGATTAGAATCGAAGGTGTGAGTCTTGTAAAACCCCTCGACAGCTTCATACACGTGGTGCCAGCAACTTCAAAAGAAATTGCCCCTATAACGCATAACCAGCTTTCCATAGATATTTCTCCTTAAGTCATTTTTGAATGGGATTGGTTGAAGATGAATGGCGTTTTATAGAACCATAAATCATTAAGGCTATCCCGATTACGACGGAAATACTGGCAATTGAATTGGAAGCGAACATCAATATGTTACTGAGAGGGGCAACGGGTTTGAGGCCACGTACTCGAAAAACAGCCCCCCAAACAGGGCCAACCGAATAACAGTAACCGGTGACGACAAAACAATACGCCAGGAGATGGAGTTTTTTGGGGTCTAAGATCAGATGGCCAACGCAAGATGATACGGCCAAGATTAGCATGCCAGTCATCACGCCCTGCAGGTGAGCAAGGTGCCATGACCCTATGCTGCCCGGTATGTCCCCGCTGATTACAAAGTTATAGACTAATCCCGCAAGAGAGCCAATCAATATTACTATGCCAGCGTGTCGTATCATAAACAGACGCAATTCATTGTTCATTGTCATGTCCTCCATATGTATAGATTAAGATGGGCTCAAATCACCAGCTCTGTTTTGGCAGGGCCAGTAATCAATTCTACGGATATGTACATAGGACTTTAGCCTCTATTATTGACATCGTAAAGCCCCTTTTCTCTTACTTGATTAAATAAGAGGTCCTGTGCTATCGTCTTTATCTTTGGTTTTGCAGTATATGGTAAAGGTACATGAGGAGGGAGGGTAATGGAGCTTTGCAAGGATCTACATTTTCTAAAAGTTGAAAAGAAAGGGTTTGTGGATTCCTCCAGCATCTTGGCTATCCGGGATTCAGGAGGGCTGGCATGCATTGAGATAGGTGGTGGTGGGGAACAGAACATCAAGCAGACAAAGGCCCTTTTTGAAGAGGATGGTCTAAACATATCAGATATACACACCATAATCATATCACATACCCATGCGGATCATATGGGTGCAATCGCGCATTTCAAGGAGTTGATGCCGGGTATAATAGTTATCGATCATGAGGCGGATGCCCCTTTCCTTCAAGACAATACCCTGCTCAATGGAATCTTTGATACCGATTTGGTGCCCAGGTATTTTCCTGGAAACACACTTGATATCATGGAATTCTATGAGACGTTTTGCCCTATCAGCGAGTCACATGCGGACCGTACTGTTGTGGAGGGCGATTCACTGGAGTGCGGTGATTATGTCTTTGATGTGATACACACGCCCGGTCACCATCCGGGTCATATCTCACTTTACGAAGCAAACCAAAGGATTCTCTTTGCAGGCGATATGATTGGTATGGAGGTGCCTTTTTATACTCCCAGTTCCGGCGGGACCGAAGGGTATCTCAAGAGCATGCAGAAGTACCAGGCACTGGACATCAACTTGATAGTGCCCTCACACGGGGGCCTGGTTAAAGATCCTCAGGAGGCAATTGAGAAGGCGGTGAGTAAGGTGAAACAGCGTGAGGAAAGGGTGCTCGATTCTCTCAAGGACGGCCCAAAGACATTCAATGAAATCCTTCCAGAGCTATTTCGGAGCCCTAACCTGCACATATTCCCGGGCACCGGCATTCTCGCCAGCCACTTGAGTAAGCTAATAAAGGATGGGATGGTAAAGGAAGCAGATAGCAAATATTGGCTCAGTGGGTAAGATGTCAGGGGTTTCTATTGTAAAACCTTTTAATAAGGGAGGATAAATGCATGATTATTGACGCGCATTGCCATATCTGGGAAAGGGATCTGATAAAGGGTGACATGGCGAGGCTTCTGGATTCTGTTTTTGTGGAGCTTGGGCTGAAGGATAAAGATAAACTCTACGATGGGTCCTTAGAGAGGCTTATTAGAGAAATGGACGAGGCCAAAATTGATAAGACGGTGATCCTACCCCTGGACTTTGAGTTCCTCTATTCAGGTGGGGGCCTTACGTTTCGAGAATTTAATGATCTGGCCGGGAGGTATTTAAAAGAGGCCCCTGACAGGGTCATCCCTTTCGCGGGCATTGACCCGCGTCGGGGAAAGGCCGCAGCGGAAGAGCTCAAGCGATGTGTGGAGGAGATGGGCTTTTCCGGCCTCAAGCTGTGGACTGTAAGCGGGTTTGTCCCGGACGATGAGAATTACTATCCCCTGTATGAAGCCGCTGCCAGCTTAGGGGTAAATGTGCTGGTGCATACTGGAATGGGTCCTGGAGAGTCGTACCTGAAAACATGTCGGCCTGTTTTTGTGGACAAGATAGCGGTTGATTTCCGGGAGATAAATTTTATTATGGCCCATGTGGGTACACCATGGACTGAGGAGGCGTTGGCCGTGGCGATGAAAAACCCGAATGTCTATGTGGACCTCTCGGCATGGCAGGCGGCCCACGCGATATTTCCTTTGGGTCTGGCCCAGGTCCTCTCCCTGGCAAAGCTTATGCATGGTGGTGTTAATAAGGTACTCTTTGGATCTGATTGGCCGCTTTTTACGGATGTTTATTCCCAGAAGCAGTGGGTCGAGGTCATCAGGTCAATGGATTATCCTGCACCTTTACAGATCATGGGCCTCCCTGAGATTACGGATGATGATAAGGAAATGATACTGGGCAAGAACGCTCAGAAAGCACTCAAGCTATAGGATTGTTTGGAGGTTAATATACTTGGATGTAACAGCCTAGGGGTTTTAATTCCTTCAACATTACTCTAAGCCAAAGGAGGTTTATATGTCTAAAAAGATAGCTGTTGTGGCGCCTTTCGGCATAGATCTCAATGAAGAGATGTTTCGGGATATTGCAGAGAGGATTTTTGTTAGAAATGCAGAGAAACTAAAAGAAGATGATACGTCAATAGATTTTTATTTGACAAAAAAGGGCTTTGTCAATATCGATTCCTTTTGCTGGGAATCCCTCAATACCTGGAATTCATATGAGTTCTTTGAAGCGGTCAGGGGCTTAAAGGGTAAGGGATATGATGCCATAGTTATTCATTGCTATTTCGATCCCTACCTCTATCCGCTACGTCAGCTTATGGACATTCCGGTTGTGGGCGCCGTTCAGAATTCCCTTGTCTTCGGTAGTATAATGGGAAGGAAGATCGGAATCGTAACCTTTTCAAAGTTTGCCATTCCTATGATTGAGGAACTGGTTGGTAAATATGGTTTTAGGGATTCTGTCACTTCCATCAGAAGCACAGAGAGCGGGATGAATGAGTTTCTTGAAAGCTTTGCAGACGCCGGTCCTCTGTTAAAGAGGTTCAGTGAGGTATCACGGGAATGCATCAATGATGGTGCAGAGGTCCTGGTGCCCGGTTGAACGATCATGTCGCCTGTCGTGCACATGGCACCCGGATGTGAAACTGAATACCCCAACGGTCTTTATGAAGTCGATGGGATTCCCGTTGTGGACGTTATGTCAACCGCCGTCAGGATGGCCGAGGTGCTTGCCTCCATGAAGGCGATGGGTATCCCCTGGATCAGCAGGGCCTGCACATTTAACACTCCACCTGAGGAGCTCCTGGCAGAGACAGAAAGCTTGTTTCCCTATCACGGGTCCGGAGAGCAGAAATATTGACAAAAGGCGTCTTGGATCGCGCATTTCTAACGAAAGTTAGCTGTGGCCGACTGACGTAAGCTCGTGGGTATCTACTCTAACCGGGACACCTGAAAAGACTGCATTACCGCATAGGGTGTCCAGTCTCTCATTGTCAGTGATGTGGTTCACGGAAACGCCGGGATCGTTGGCGGCGACGCTTAGGCGGATGCCTGAAAGATCATGGCCCCATCCGTGGGGAATGCTCACCACGCCCGGCATTATCCTGTCCGTGACTTGGGCCTCAAGCTCGATACTGCCCACACGCGAAGAGACCTTCACTCGTTCCTTATTGGTGATGCCCCTGTCTTTGGCGTCATCCGTGTTTATCCAGAGGGTACAGCGATTTGTTGTTGTTCGCATCCTCTCGATGTTGTGGAACCATGAGTTGTTAGACATGAGGTTACGCCTGCCGATCAAAAGTAGGTCAAATTCGCCTGAAGGGCCAAACCCGCCCTTTTGCTGGTAAGTTTTTAATTGATCCAACTCCTTTATAAATAGGGATGGTGCCAGATCAATCCGCTTGTTTTTCGTAAACAGACGCTTCGGGAGGCTGGGACGCAATGGTCCCAGATCCAGACCGTGCTCAGCCCTGGCTACTTTGGCTAGGGTAAGGCCGGAGTTTTTTGGCCAGAATCCCGCTCCATGGGGACCAAAGCGGAGGCCTGGTTTCAGGAGCCTTTCCGGGGTAACCAGTCTCAATGCCGCCCGCATCAAGGGCCTCTCTTCCACACGCAAGGCCAGCTCCTTGAGGATCTGCCAGTTATGCCGGGTGTCTGCCGCCGGTTCAAAGACCTTTGGAGAGTATCTCACAACATTGCGCACGCCTGCAATATTGGCCATTGTCGGGAAATGCTCGTGCTCCAGCATGTTGGTGGGTGGCAGGATGATATTGGCATGCCTGGAGGTTTCGGTCACATACCAGTCCATGGCGACCATGAAATCCAGGTTTTTGAAGGCCTTTTCCACAAGCCTACCGTTGGGGACGGACAAGACAGGGTTTCCTGCCAGGCATATCAGGGCCCGAATTTGCCCCGGACCCTCTGTTAGCATCTCCTCTGCCATGGCTGCGACCGGAAACTCGCCCCCAAAATCAGGGAGACCACGTACGCGTGTCTTGTGCCTTCCTATGCGCCCTTTTTCATTAATAAGGGCACTCATATGCACAAAATCGTGGGCAGGGGTAGGGAACATGAAGCCGCCGGTTTGATCCATCTTGCCAGTGATGATATTGAACGCAAGGATCAGCCAGGAGGTAATTGTTCCAAATTCCTGCGTGCAGGAACCCAGGCGGCCGTAGCAGACGCCAGATTTGGCGCTGCAAAACTCCCGCGCCAGCATCCTTATATCGTTGGCCGTAATCCCTGTTTGGTCGGCTATGTCTTCCGGGGTGAATTGGGAGACGGCCGTTCTGATCGTCTCTATCCCGTCGCAGAGGCTTCCGGGCCGGCCTGGATCAGTCAGCTCCTCGGCAAACACCGTATTTATAAGCGCCAGCATTAGAAGGGCATCCGTGCCCGGCGTGATGAAGAGATGACGGTCCGCCAGTGAGGCGGTCTTGGTGTAAACGGGATCAATGACAACCACCTTGCCACCCCGTTTCTGGATTTTTTTGATCCTGCGGGCGATTCCAGGGGCGGTCATGATGCTACCCCCGGACACGGCCGGATTGGCGCCGATCAATATGAAGTAATCGGTCCGATCGATATCCGGTACGGGAAAAAGGAACTGATGGCCGAACATGAGATAGCAGGCCATCATGAGAGGAAGTTGATCTACCGAACTGGCTGAGAAGCGGTTTTTGGTTTTTAGGGCCTTGAGGAGAAAACCGAGAAAAAGGACGGTACCGTGGTAATGGGCCATGGGATTGCCGTAGTAAATGGCCATTGCATCATGTCCATAGGCCTTACGGATCTGCTTGATCCTTGTTTTTATTTCATCAAAGGCCTCTTGCCAGCCTATCCTTTCCCATCCGCCCTTTATGGGCCTCACGGGATATTTCAGGCGATCGGGATCATTATAGAGGTCTTGAATGGCAATGGCCTTGGGGCAGATATGCCCCCTAGACAAAGGGTCTTTTTCGTCGCCCCTGATCGACACAATTTCATTGCCGTTGGTGGTTATGGCAAGGCCACACATCGCCTCACATAAAGGGCATGATCTATAATGGATTCGCATACCATCCATGTTCGTCAGCCTCCAGACGAGATCTACACTGCGTTGTTTCTATACCGTATCAGAAATCAAGGCCATAAAGTGAGTCCCGCCCCGGGCGGGATTAATGCAGAGCTT
>CAYYPQ010000032.1:0-37806 GCA_964473615.1 uncultured Desulfobacteraceae bacterium | reverse complement strand
CCCAGGACCTGTCCCCCGAACACGGCCCCGAATCCCAGATCCTGGCTTTGGCCGCGAAAGATATTTTCCTCGATCTTTTCAAGCTTCAAGAGATCAAGCAATTCTTCCAGAACATTGCCTTCGCTGCAAACATTCATAGGACATCCTTTCCGAACTTGGGATTTGGAGGGTCACGGCAGGGAAATGCCCGGTGAATAGGATCTATCGTGATAGCCCGCGCTCCTGTTCAGTTCATTTCCTGATATTTCAGAAAGAATTATAGCAGATTTTGGCGCTCAAGGCTACTCGGTTATTAGGAATTCGCTGTTGAATTGCATCTGCATGTATGAAAGCGGGTAGTTGAGGAAGCCTCCTGACATCTATGCGATTTTCGGGAAGGGTGTTGCGCGGAGTTGTTCTCCCGGTGCATGAGCAGGAGAAACCCGATGATTCTGCTGCTATGATCACAAATCCAAACACGATCCCTCTCTTGGTCGTATTTTTTATAGAACTCGTGCATCCCCAGAGCAACATATGTTTCAAATTGAATTCCATAACCATACTCACGGCCGTACAACGATCCATGCAGGTAAATAACATATCCAAGGTCACCCGGCACAAGCTCGTTTCTGATGACGATGTCTTCAAGCTCAACCTTCATGACCGCTCTCGCTCCTCATGAGAATCTCTTGGATTCGCCGCATGTGGGCGACAATCTCAGCGACCTCATCGTCGGACAGGGGCCTGATTATGGACTCTGTACTTGCCTTAAGCAAGGATATAGAGCACATTTCTCGACCCGAAATCCTCAGGGCGTTTCATCCCAACCGGTCTTATGATCTTGCACAATCGGGTTTTGATATCGTATAGTATCTGCATATCCTAAATCAGCGGGAGTTTTTCGCCCGGCATACCCATTTCGCCGGCCATGCAGGAAAAGGGGGTGCGGCTTCGGTTGCCGAAAAAGACCATTTTATAAATTCCAAAATTCATAGGGAGGGACCGAATGGCTTACGATTTCAGCGCGGATGATATTTTCAAACTGGCGGAAGAAATTGAACGAAACGGGGCGGCTTTTTATCGGGATGCCGCCCTGCACGTGTCTGCTGCTGCTCAGAAAGAATTGTTGCTGCATCTGGGCGACATGGAAGACCGGCATGAAAAGGTATTCAAAGCCATGCGCGCCGAATTGACTGAAAAGGAAAAGGCTGGAACGGTTTTTGATCCGGACGATGAATCAGCGTTGTACTTAAAGGCGCTTGCGGATATGCGCGTATTTTTTGGCAAGCCGGTGGACACATCCTCCATGGAGAATATCCTCAAAGCGGCCGTTACTGCTGAGAAGGATTCCATCGTGTTGTATCTCGGCATGAAGGACCTGGTCCCCGAAAAATTGGGCAAAAACCGTATCGATAGTATTATCAAGGAGGAGATGGGGCATATCCGTCTGCTCGGAAAGGAATTGTCGGCATTAATGTATTAATGTAGGGGTCAAGTCTGCCTTTGACTCTTGCATAAAATCACCAAGAGCCAAAGGCAGACTTGACCCCTACAGACCCCTACACAATACCTCCCGGGAGGAACGTATCGAGAAGAATGACGAGCGCAGAAACATTGCCATCTATCTGTTGAAAAGGCACACAGGCTTGACCAACAAACAGATTGGACAAATGTTTCGGGACCTAAGTTACTCTGGTGTGTCAAAGGCCTACCACAGGTTTACGGAGAAATTGGAAAGAGAGCGCAAACTAAAGAGGGATATCAAAAAGGTTACAGCTCTCTTGTCCAATGTCAAGACCTGACCCCCTCTACGCATATTTGCCGATAACAGCCACGCTACAAACATTCATCATGGGGAATCCACCCAGGTTGTGTGTCAACCCATATTTAGGATCTTGAATCTGCCTTTCTCCGGCCCTGCCATGGAGTTGCAGATACATCTCATAGAGCATACGAAGCCCGGATGCGCCAATAGGGTGGCCAAAGCACTTTAGACCGCCATCGACCTGGCAGGGAACCTTTCCGTCTAAATCAAAAACCCCGTCCATTATGTCCTTGGGGGCCTTACCCCTTTCAGATATGTGCAGGTCTTCCATGGTTACCAGCTCGGTGATGGAGAAACAATCATGTACCTCCATCATGCTGATTTCTTCCCTTGGGTTTTTGATGCCTGCCTCTTTATAGGCCTCACTACTGGCCTTTGACGTAGTCACAAAATGGTCACCCTGCCAGGCACCATACTGGAGTTCCTCGCCATTGCTCAAGGCCAACTGCAGGGCCTTTACTGTGACAAAATCCTTTTTGCCCAGCTTCTTGGCTATCTCAGGTGTTGTTACTATAGCACAGGCAGAGCCATCACTCACACCACAACAGTCAAACAACCCCAGAGGATATGCAATCATGGGTGCATTCAGTATCCTCTCTTCGGTTACGGGTTTGCGAAGGTGTGCCTTTGGGTTTAATGCCCCATTTGCATGACTCTTGGCAGATACATGCGCCATGGCATTCTTGAGGTCTTTCATGTCGATCCCGTATTTTGTTGCATAACCGCTTGCCAGCATAGCAAAACACCCGGGCGCAGTTGCGTTAGGGAACCAGAGTCCATTTAACGTACCCATTGCTGCGCTAAATTCGGGCAACCCTCCATAACCTATGTCCTTTAACTTTTCTGCACCAATGGCCAGGCATATATCATATGCACCGGATGCAACCGCATAGACAGCTCCTCTAAATGCCTCTGTCCCGCTGGCACAGAAATTCTCCACCCTTGTTACCGATATATTAGGAAATCTCAAGGCCATTGATACGGGTAAGGCGCTTTTCCCTACGTTTATCTCATCAAAACATGAACCAAACCAGGCCGCCTGTATGTCATTCTTTTCGATCCCGGCATCTTCCAGGCATTCCCCAAATGCCTCGACCATTAGCTCTTCAGCCCCCACATCCCATCTCTCGCCAAACTTGGTGCAACCCATGCCGATTATGGCGACCTTATCTCTTATACCCGTTGCCATAGTTTATCCCTCCTTATGCTTTAACCTGTGGAATGGCTTTCCAGAAATACCCGCTGATGCCGCGCATGGCGTCTTTATATCTTCTTCTGAAGGACATTTTTATTGGAAGCCCCACCTTTGTTTGCTCCAAGATACAGTCTGTAAAATCAACAAACATCCTGCCGCCGTCGTCGAAATTGACGAGCCCGTATACGGCTGGAGGATCGACAGATGCGGAAAGCATATCCCCCGTGTACATCATCACTTTACCAGGTCTATCCGCAAACTCATAATCTTCCATTTCTCTTACCGCATTGCAATCCGGCTTCACACATACCGGGGATGCAGGGAACTGAGGTGTCCCGCATTTCTTGCATTTACCCCCTACCAGGCCCAGGAGCATCTTACGGTTTCTCCACAGGGTAGTCAGCGATGTGTTTGGATTTGCCTCACCTCGAATCCCTAAATCTGCTACAATCAGGTCCCTGAACTTGGCATATCTCTGATAACTGGTGAGCTCTGCCCTGTTTGCAAGTGAACCTTTGATACCGATTGGGCCCTTGAAGTCCTTAATCTTGTCTGTCACCTCAAAGTGGAGCACATCACAACCCTGGCCAAAACTGGCGAGAAGTATCTTATCGCCTGGTTTTGCCTCCTCAAGTGCAGAGATAAACATCACGAATGGATGGGCCGAGCCCGTATCACCACAAATTTCATACATATTGTCTTGTACCTTAGATGAATCGATGCCCAACTTTTTGGCAATGTTCGCATGCTCCCTCTTGAAATAGCAAGGGAAGATCACCTTGTCAAAGTCTCCTATGGCCATGTTATGTTTTTTTAAAAAGGCAGCTATGGTTTTCGGGATGATCTTTGCATATCCTTCATCCCTTACCCATCTTTCTTCCCATGTATAGTCAGCCCTCTGGCCACAGGCCTTATAGTGATCTACAAAGTCACAGCTCAAAGAAAGGTGTCCCTTGAATTCAGCAATGACATTATCCCTGCCAAATAAAAGGGCGGCAGCACCGTCTCCCAAAAACATCTCATACATGGTAGCCATCTTTGTCCCGCGTTGATCGGATGCAGCGACCAGAACATTATTCTTTGATCCTGCTTGAACCGCTTCAAGGGCCGAGATCGCGGCAGTGGTGGCAGACTTTAGAGACCCGGTGAAATCTGAACATGTGACTCCCTCTTCGGCCGTATTAAGTGCCGTAGCAACTATATCAGAATTGAGCCTGTCAGCAAAAGGCAGTGTAGTAGATGCCAGATACACGCCATCTATTTGCTTCCTGTCTTTACCGGTAGCGCAATCATAAGCAGCAGCAACTGCCATAGATATGGCGTCCTCATCCCAGTTGGCAACTGACTTCTCTCCCTGGGCAACTGCCATTATCACGGGAAAATACCACGCCATGTTCTGAACTATAACCATCCGACTTAATCGGTACCGGGGTATATACCCCCCATAGGATGTAATCCCAACCATAATAAGAACCTCCTTTAGTATTATGTTTTTATTTCTCCAAATACACCCTTGATTTCATGCATTCAATCTCACGCGAACTGATCAGGCATGATTTGTCTCTATCAGCCTTCCACCTTCAGTCTATCCACCTGAGTAGTTACAAGTCTACTTAATTATTTACCCTTAAACACGGGGGTCCGTTTTTCCATAAATGCCTGAAAGGCCTCCATCAGGTCCTCTGAGGGCAAGAGGGCGGCGTTTTTCTGGGCCACGTACCTCAGGCCCGGATAGACCCCGTTATCGCGGCTATAGAGAATCACCTCCTTTACTCCCTGGACTGCAAGGGGAGAGCAGGATGCAATTTCTGTGGCAAGTTTTTTTGCCTCTTTGTAGAGTGTGTCTCTGTCTTCACAAAGGCGCGTAATAAGGCCCATTTTTAGGGCCTCATCGGCTGTAAAGTCTCTTCCGCTCAAGGCCAATTCACGAAACCAGCCATGTCCGATAATGTGAGGGAGGCGCTGGAGTGTCCCTAGATCTGCGATTATGGCTATTTTGGTCTCGCGGATGGAGAATACCGCATCTCGCGTGGCCATACGAATATCACATGCCCCGAGCATATCAATTCCTCCGCCAATACAATGACTATGTACCGCGGCAATAACCGGCTTGCGGCATTTCTCGATGACGTTCATGCTCTCCTGCAAATGAAGGATATTTTTTCGGAGCTTTTCTCTGAAGTCAGAGCCGTTTCCTTGGATCAATGATCCCATTTCCACAAGATCCAGGCCGGCGGTAAAGCTTTTCCCCTCGGCCCTGATGACGACGACACGCACCTCCGGATCTTCGTCAAATTCCTGAAAGAGCTTTATAAGACCCTCGAAGAAGTCATAATTCATGGTATTACGTTTCTCGGGTCGGTTGAGTATTAACCATGCTATGTGTCCATCTTTTTCTACCTTGAACGGACTGGTATTTTCGCTCATTACTGTCTCCTTTGCCTGTGTTTCACATCTAAAGGTCTTGTTGCAATTAGCCTAGTTCCCCGCGAGGTTCTTGGCTATGTCAGCGGCCTGGGTAATGATTCGTTCGAATAGTTCTTTTACCGTGGGTATGTCGTGGGCTATTCCCACGCCCTGGCCACAGGCAATGATTCCGGAATCCAGGTCTCCTTTATCATACATTATCTTTGCCTTTTCACCGGAAACGACCTTCAGAATTTCGGGTAGTTCGGCCTTGGCGGCCTCCAGCTCCGCACATTTCTTAGCGGGAGCGTTGCTCCATACCCTGTGGGTAGCGCCGATGGATCGCATCACCAACATGGTGTCGATCTCAGTGGCCTGAACAAGCGCCTGTTTTAGATCTTCATGGATCGGGGCTTCCTGGGTGGCGAGCAGGCGTGTGCCGATAATAGCACCTTGGGCCCCAAGGGCCAGAACTGCAAGAAATCCCCTGCCGTCCGAAACGCCCCCACCTCCAATGACGGGGACATCTACGCTCTCCACAACTCTGGGAACCAGTACCAGGGTTCCTATATCCAGTTGTCCTGTCGCGCCACCGTTTTCGTACCCGACCACCGTGACGATGTCCACCCCCATCTTCTGCACCTTGAGCGCGTAACGAACGCCCACACATTTGTGAATCCATATGAGCCCTGCCTGTTTGAACCTATCACAGAGTTCTTCAGGCGCGGAGTGACCGGATGTCTCCACAATTTTTACGCCTTTGTCGATCAAGACGTCCAGGTATTCGTTGTTATCAATGGGCCGCATCATGGGAAAGAGGTTTAGGTTGACGGCAAATGGCTTGTTGGTAAGCTCAAAGGTCCGGTCCAAGGCCGTTGCGAATTCGTCCCGGCTTTGATAGATGGCCGAGGCAAGGATGCCCAGGCCCCCGGCGTTGGAGACCGCCGCAACAAATTCCGGGTTGGTGATCCACATCATGGTTCCCCCTACAATGGGGTATTTTGTGCCCAGTATGTCTGTAATCTTGGTCTTAAACATGATTAACCTCCTGTGTTTACCGGAAATAGATTTTTCTCATTTGAACCCTGCTAAAGAGCAGTTTGTGTGATAATAGGCCCTTATGGGTAATGACCCTAATGATACCTATCAAACATATGTGTCCTGTCAAGAAAATAATATCAAGGAACAGCGGATATTCATTATAGGATTGACATGCCTGAACGAATGAGGTATCATTCATTTCTCTAAAAAAGGAAGCACCTATACTGAGTAAGATACTCCTGGGTACAGGTTTACGACGGCGTTTTCCCACGCCACGAGACATTTAAATAGTTTTTTTAAGGAGGATTAAGGATATGGGAATAAATTATTTCAAGCGTGACCCTCGTGACAGCCAGTTTGTGCTTTTTGAGCACCTGGGCGTAGATAAACTTCTCGCTTATGAGGCGTACAGCGATTTTTCTGTGGATGATTTCCGAATGATCATAGATGAGGCCTTGAAGGTGGCCCGAGAGGAGCTGGGCCCTGCGAACCAGGATGGTGATGATGAGGGATGTGTTTATGATGATGGTAAGGTCACTGTTCCAAAGTCATTTCACAGATGCTGGAAGGTCCTTGCCGAGAATGGCTGGATGGCCTTATCTATGAATCCGGAATTTGGTGGGCAGGGCCTGCCTGCAGTTGTGGGCGGGATTGTGAGTGAGCTTTTCACCGGAGCAAATCTGGCCATGATGGCCTACCCGGGACTGGCCGTGGGTAATGGAAGACTTATCGAAAACTTTGGGACAGAAGAGGACAAGGCGCTCTTTGTCGAAAAGATGTATACCGGTGTCTGGGATGGGACCATGGCCCTTACCGAGCCGGACGCGGGATCAGACGTGGGCTGGCTCCGTACAAAGGCGATTCCTGATCCTGAATCCGAAGATCCACGTATCTATAAGATCCAGGGAACCAAGCAGTTTATCACTGCGGGGGAACATGACCTCACCGAAAATATCATCCATCTTGTCCTGGCCCGCATAGAGGGGGCACCTCGTGGCACCAAGGGAATCAGCCTTTTTGTCGTGCCCAAGATCTGGGTGAACCCGGACGGGTCTTTGGGAGAACCTAACGACGTATTTTGCGGCGGCATTGAACACAAGATGGGTGTCAAAGGTTCTTCTACATGTACTCTTAATTTTGGTGAAAATGGAAAATGCCGTGGCATCCTTTTGGGCGAACCCAACAGCGGGATGGCCAAGATGTTCCAGATGATGAACGAATCCCGTATGGGAACCGGCCTCATGGGCCAGGCCCTGGCCGCGGATGCCTATGACACAGCAAGGCTGTACGCCAAGGAAAGGATTCAGGGGCCCCCTATGACCAACCGCAGGTCGGACAGGGTGCCGATTATCAAGCATGAGGACGTGCGGCGTATGCTCATGAACCTCAAGGCCGGGAGTGAGGCCATGCGGGCCATGATCGCAAAGGTCTTTTATTTGATGGATGTCTCCGAGCACGACCCTGATGAAGAGACCCGAAAAAAGGCGGCCCAGCAGGTGGAGTTGTTTACACCCCTGGTAAAGGCATATTGTTCCGATTTTGGATACCTGCTGATACGGGATGGCATTCAGGTATTGGGTGGCGTGGGATATTGCAAAGAATTTCCTATGGAGCAGTTTGCCAGGGACTGTAAGATTTCATCCATCTGGGAGGGCACTACCTACATCCAGTCCCTGGATCTGGTAGGCCGTAAACTCGGGCTAGGAGGCGGAAAGGTCTTCCAGGATTGGCTCCAGGAGGTAATGGAATTTACCGGGGAATACAAGGAGGATGCAGATTTCGGCCCGGATTTCAAACTCCTTTTCAAGGCGGCCAAGGCCACCGGAGACTTTCCCCTGCGGTACATGCAATACTTTCAAGATGGGAAGACCCCAATGGTGGGGCTGACATCGACTCGCTTTCTGGAATGCTTTTCTGAGGTCCTGCTGGCACAGCTTATTTTAGAGCAGGGAATAATTGCACGCGACAAGCTGAAAGAGGTTGATGCGTCCTCTGCAGATGGAATCTTTTATCGAGGCAAGATGGAGACGGCAAGGTACTTCTGTCGAAATATTCTGCCAAATGTATTTGCCCGTCACATGTCCTTGGAGCAGGAAGATACATCGGCCCTGGACATTCCCGAGGAGGCATTCTAGGGGAGTTTCATGCCGTATGGGCCGGGAGATTTCCTTGACACAAAGGATGTGGTTTTATATAATCTCCATCAAATGCTGGAAGCAAAGGCTGGAAGGACGTGATGGCGACACCGCTGGAAAAGGCGCACAGTGCCCCGGATTCTATGAAGGCAAAAATCCTAAAGGTGGCGCGTCGTATATTCGGTGACTACGGCTATCACGGCAGCACTACCAGGATGATCGCCCAGGAGGTCGGGATTGATATCTCCACCCTCTATTATCATTGGGGGGAGAAGGGTGATCTCTATGAGGCCGTAATCCTGGACATCTATGAGGACCTCCGGCAAAAGTTGATTGAGGTAGAAAAGATTATTCATGGCCGTGTGTTAGCAGAACGAATGGATGTTGCCATCGATATGATGACAGATTATCTCTTTGAATGCCCGGAGATCTCTAACTTGATTTTGCTTCGGTATTTTGGAAAGACGCGGCATGATGATCGCTTTGATTTTCATGTTCCCGAGCTGGTTTCGGATATAGCCCGCTCTATGGACCTCTGTGAGGACAAGAATAATGTGCCGACACGAGCGCGTATGCAGGTCCTGGCCATGATGAATGCCATTCACAACTTTATCTCAGGGGAAAATTTTTTCCGCCCAATGCTGAAGTTAAAAAGAGATGAATATATCATCAAGGTCAAGGAGACCCTGAAGTTTATTTTGATTCCCGCGTTTGCGGGGGCAGATAGGTGAACCTGGATCTTTAATCTTCAAAGCAACTCAAAACCATTAAGGAGGTGATAAGATGGCCCTCAACCTGGACGCCATCGGCAAGAAGATCGGCCCTGTGAGCAAAGAGTACACATGGAAGGAGGTGGTTCTCTATGCCCTGGGAGTTGGGGCAGGCTTTGACGAACTGGATTATGTCTATGAAAATCAACTTAAGGTAATCCCCAGCTTTGCCGTTGCCACTATATATGAGTTTCTGGCCGAGGCGGCGGTGAATTCAAATGCCAACCTGTCCGGTATTCTCCATGGAGAACAGGACATCATTTTTCACAATCCTATTCCCCCAGGGGGGACCTTGACCACCGAGGGTGCCATTACCCATATATATGATAAGGGTAAAGAGAAGGGTGCGCTGGTGATTGCGGAGGCCGATACATATCACTCCGAAGGACAAAAACTCTTTTCCAATATTTTCACCCTGTTTTGCCGTAAGGATGGAGGCTTTGGAGGCGAGTCCGGTCCTGATGAAACCGTGGAAATCCCCGACCGAAAGCCGGATTTCGAAGAAAAGGCCCAGCCTTCCGGCGACCAGCCACTCATATACCGTCTTTCAGGAGATGTCTTTGCCCTGCATGTGGACCCTGATTTTGCCAAGGCAAGCGGCTTTGAAAAGCCGATTATGCACGGTCTTTGCACACACGGCTATGCATGCCGGGCAATGATCAAACACCTCTTTCCCGGAGAACCGGAGCGCATGACGCGGTTCCGCGTCCGTTTTTCGCGCACCCTATACCCTGGTATTTCCATCAAAACTCAGATCTGGAAGATGGAAGATGGCAGGGCCGTATTTCGCACGCTCAATGCAGACAATGATGAAGTGGTGATTGACAGGGGCGTGGTGGAATGGCTCAGCAAAGAACAGATGGAGAGACGGGCCAGGCTTGGCAGTATAAATTTTGACGGCCGAGTGGCAATCGTCACCGGCGCAGGGGCCGGGCTTGGGCGTGCCTATGCCCTGGAGTTGGCCAGGCGTGGCGCCAAGGTGGTGGTCAATGATCTGGGAGGCGCGCGTGATGGAACCGGCAGTGGAACTTCTGCGGCCGACAAGGTGGTAAAAGAGATAAAGGACCTGGGTGGTGAGGCGGTGGCCAACTACGACTCGGTGGCGACTGCGGAAGGTGGACAGGGCGTTGTGGATACGGCCATTAAGGCCTTTGGCAAGGTGGATATCTTGATAAACAACGCCGGCATCTTGCGTGACAAGACAATCGTCAAGATGGAACCAGAAAACTGGGATGCGGTCATGGAGGTCCATTTGAAGGGGGCTTACAACGTGACGCGCCCGGCCTTTATTAAGATGAGGGAAAATCGTTACGGCCGGATCATCATGACCACATCCGGTGCAGGCCTTTACGGCAACTTCGGGCAGACAAACTATTCGGCGGCCAAGGTAGGTCTTGTGGGATTTATGAATACGATCAAGCAGGAGGGCGGTAAACATAACATCAAGGTCAATACCATCGCCCCTGTTGCCGGCACCAGACTGACCGAAGACATTTTACCCCCGGACCTGTTTGAGAAGCTCAGGCCGGAATTCGTGGCCCCGCTGGTACTCTATCTTTGCTCGGAGCAGTCTCCTGTGTCTGGAGGAATTTACAACGCTGGCATGGGTTACTTCAACCGCGTGTCAATGCTCACCGGCGCTGGTGTAGTGGTGGGTGATGGAAAGGACGCCCTTACGCCCGAGGCGGTGGCAGCGAGTATGGACAAGATCAAGTCCATGGATGGGGCACAGGAGTTCCCGAACGCCACAGCGGCATTTGGCCCTATGATGGATGCATTCAGCCCGAAAAAGGCCGAGGCGACCGAGGACGCTGATGGCAAGCTGAGTGTCAAGCAGGTATTTGACGCCATGCCCGGGGCCTTTCAGGCAGACAAGGCCGCCGGTGTGGACGTCGTGTTCCAGTATGACATTTCGGGCCCAGAGGGCGGCTCCTGGTATGTGACGGTAAAGGATGGAAAATGTGAGGTGGCAGAAGGGACGCATAGCAGCCCTACCACCACTATCAAGATGGCTGATGATGATTTCGTGAAGATGATCTCCGGCGAACTGAACGCCATGAATGCTTACACTACCGGGAAGCTGAAGATAGAAGGGGACCTCATGAAATCACAGCTCATTGAAAAACTTTTCAAGATTTGATCCATGACAGGAGGACAATCCATGATCGGTATAACATCATATGGCGGTTATATTCCTAGACTCAGGCTCAACCGCATGAGTATCTTCCAAAGTATGGGGTGGTTTGCCCCAGCTATTGTTATGGTAGCTCAGGGGGAGCGCTCTTTTTGCAACTGGGATGAAGACTCAGTGACCATGGCCGTAGCCGCGTCAAGGGACTGCCTCATGGGACAGGATAAGTCCGCTGTTGACGCACTGTTTTTTTGCTCCACAACCCTGCCGTTTGCTGACAGGCTAAATGCCGGAATCGTGAAAACTGCTCTTAATCTCAAGGATGAGCTTCACGCTGCCGATTTCTCTTCCTCCCTCAGGGCGGGGACGACCGGCCTTGTTGAGGCCCTCTCGGCCGTAAAAAGCGGGGATAGAAACCAGGCCTTGGTTACCGCGGCAGATAGGCGTTTGGCGAAGACGGCCTATTTTTATGAGATGTGGTTTGGAGACGGTGCGGCGTCACTGCTTGTTGGCAAAGGGGACGTGATAGCTGAGTTCCTGGGCTCCCACACTGTTTCTTACGATTTTGTTGACCATTTCAGGGGATCCGACAGCCCATACGACTACATGTGGGAAGAACGCTGGGTTCGCGACCAGGGGTATTCCAAGATCGTACCTGAGGCAATCACAGGCCTGTTCAATAAGCTATCCATTACCATGGATGATGTGGACAAGCTGGTCTTCCCTTGTTTTTTTAAGGCTGAACACCGCAAGATAGCTAAAAAGCTGGGTGCTGCGCCAGAAAAGGTGATAGATAATATGCACGAGGTGTGTGGCGAGACCGGGGCCGCCCATCCTCTTGTAATGTTTGTGAATGCCCTTGAGAATTCCAATCCAGGCGATCGTGTCCTGCTTGCAGGGTTCGGACAAGGTTGTGATGCCCTTTATTTCCGGGTTACGGACAAGATTCGTGATCTTCCTGCCCGTAAGGGCATAAAGGAGTCATTGGCCAACAAGAAGACGACGGACAGTTATACAAAATTCTTGAAGTTCAGAGACCTGATCCAGACCGAGATGGGCATACGTGCTGAGGCCCCAACGCAGACGGCCATGACCGTGTTGTGGCGGAAACGTGACATGCTCCTGGGTCTCGTGGGCGGCAAGTGCAACAAATGCGGCACCCCTCAGTTCCCGAGGATGGATATCTGCATTAACCCCAAATGCAGGGCGGTCAAATCGCAAGAACCCTATGAATTTGCGGATGTTCCCGCGGTTGTTAAGACCTTTACCGGTGATATGCTATCGGTGTCTGTGGACCCACCTAACATCTATGGAATGGTACAGTTCGAGGGCGGCGGTCGCTTTGTGGCGGATTTTACCGACTGTGAACTTTCCGATGTCCATGTGGGCCAGGCTGTTGGCATGAATTTCAGAAAGCGGTATTCAGACAAGGAACGAGGCTTTACCGGATACTTCTGGAAGGCCGTTCCTGTTCCGGTGGAAGAAGAAGCCACTGCCGTTGGTGAGGAGATCCGTTTTGACGAAAAGGTGGCCATTGTCACCGGCGCAGGGGCGGGGCTCGGGCGTGCCTATGCCCTGGAGCTGGCCAAACGGGGTGCCAAGGTGGTTGTCAATGACCTGGGTGGCGCCCGGGATGGTACAGGCAGCGGAACTTCTGCGGCGGACAGGGTGGTAAAAGAGATAAAAGACCTGGGTGGCGAGGCAGTAGCCAACTACGACTCGGTAGCCAGCCCTGAAGGCGGGCAGGCAATTGTGGACACGGCCGTGAAGGCCTTTGGCAAGGTGGACATGCTCATCAACAATGCAGGGATCTTGCGGGATAAGACCCTTGCCAAGATGGAGCCTAAAAACTGGGATGCGGTTATGGATGTCCATCTGAAAGGGGCTTATAACGTTACCCGTCCGGCCTTTATAAAGATGAGGGAAAACCGTTATGGCAGGATCGTCATGACGACCTCCGCCGCAGGGCTCTATGGCAACTTCGGCCAGACAAACTACTCGTCGGCGAAGATGGGCCTGGTTGGTTTTATGAACACCCTGAAGCTGGAAGGAGATAAACACAATATCAAGGTCAACACTATTGCCCCTATAGCTGCCACCAGGTTGACCGAAGATATTTTACCACCTGATCTCTTTGAAAAGCTGAAGCCTGAGTTTGTGGCACCCCTGGTGCTATATCTATGCTCTGATGGTTGCCAGGAGACCGGCATGATTTTCAACGCGGGTATGGGATATTTCAACAGGGTGACCTTTGTCACCGGACGCGGTACGGCAGTGGGTGATGGTACCCAGGTGCCCACACTTGAAGATGTTCACAAAAGCTGGGACGCTATCAATGATATGACAGGTGCTGAAGAATTCCCCAACGTCACGGCATCTTTTGTTCCCATGATGGATGCCTTTAGCCCTAAGAAGAAAGAGGCCCCTGCCGAGGCAGGAGGCAAGCTGACTGTGAAGGCGGTATTTGAGGGCATGCCCGGGGCCTTTCAGGCAGACAAGGCCGCCGGCGTGGACGTCGTGTTCCAGTATGACATTTCGGGTCCAGAGGGCGGCTCCTGGTATGTTACGGTAAAGGATGGAAAATGTGAGGTGGCAGAAGGGACGCATAGCAGCCCTACCACCACTATCAAGATGGCCGATGAGGATTTCGTGAAGATGATCTCCGGCGAGTTGAACGCCATGAATGCTTACACCACCGGGAAGCTGAAGATAGAAGGGGACCTCATGAAATCACAGCTCATTGAGAAACTTTTCAAGCTATAGATAACGTTCTCAAAATCGCTCTGATAGGATCTGGGAGCGTAGTCCGATCAGGGGCGGAGGAGGAATATATGGCTACAGGAATTAGAGATAAGGTAGCGATTGTAGGTATGGGGTGTAGCCGCTTTGGAGAGCGGTGGGACATGGGTGCTGAGGAACTTATGGTGGAGGCCTTCACCGAATGCCTCGAAGACTCTGGCATAGAGACCAATGATATCGAGGCGGCCTGGCTTGGCACCTGCATGGATGAAGTCGATGTAGGTAAGAGTGCTATGCCTTTGTCAACGACCCTGAGATTGCCTTACCTCCCTGTCACCAGGGTGGAGAACTATTGCGCTAGCGGCACTGAGGCATTTAGGGGTGCTGTTTATGCTGTGGCCTCAGGGGCCTATGACATGTGCCTGGCACTTGGGGTGGAAAAGCTCAAAGACACGGGATATGGAGGGCTTCCTAACCCTGGTTCTAATTTTTCATCTCTTGGCTGGCTGTGGTGGCCTAACTTATCGGCGCCAGGGGCCTTCGCCCAGCTAGCTTCGGCATACCAGGCCAAGTACAACATACCGGCTCAAGATGTAAAGCGTGCCATGGCCCAGGTCTCGGTCAAAAGCCACGCGAATGGCCTCATCAATCCCAAGGCCCACCTTCGCAAGCAGGTTAGCATTGACCAGGTTCTGGCCGCTCCGGTTATCGCCCACCCGCTGGGACTTTTTGATTGCTGTGGCGTGAGCGATGGTTCTGCATGTGCCATCGTTACTACAGTGGAGAGGGCCAAAGACATGGGGAAAAAGAATCCCGTCACGGTAAAGGCACTGCAGATTTCGGTGAGTAATGGAGAGGAGATGGCCTTTGATGAATGGGACGGGGATCACTTTGTCACCACGGACAAATGCAGCGTTAAGGCATATGAGGAGGCAGGCGTTACCAATCCACGCGAAGAGATCAGCATGATGGAACTCCACGACTGTTTTTCCATCACCGAACTGGTGACCTATGAGGATCTGCACATTTCAGAACGAGGCAATGCCTGGCGCGAGGTCCTGGACGGGTTTTACAACAGTGACGGCAAGATACCCACACAGATAGATGGCGGGCTGAAATGCTTTGGCCATCCCATCGGGGCATCGGGACTGCGAATGTTGTATGAGATGTATTTGCAGCTCCTTGGGAGGGCGGATGAGAGACAGCTCGAAAGCCCCCGTCTTGGGCTCACTCACAATCTGGGTGGTTTTCCCTTCCAGAACATCTGCAGCATCGCTATTATTGGCATGCACAAGGGTTAGGAACATCCCCGACTAAGGTGTTACCTTATTCTTAGATGGAGATAATGTAATGGAGATTTTGAAATACAGCGAAGAGCACAGGATATTCAGGGACGTTATCCGCAAGTTCTTTGAAAAGGAAGTGACCCCCTATGTGGATGAATGGGAGGAGGCAGGCATTGTGCCGAAGAGCATCTGGAGAAAGATGGGAGAACAGGGCTTCTTGTGTATGGATCTCCCCGAGGAGTACGGCAGTGTCGGTGCAGATTTTCTCTATTCGGTCATTCTCGTGGAAGAGTTATCCCGGACCAACCATACAGGTCTGGCCACCCCACTTCATAGTGATATAGTGGTCCCATATATTTCTTCCTATGCCTCGGAGGAGCTTAAGAAGAGATATCTCCCCGGCTGCGTGTCAGGAGAAATCATAACCGCCGTGGCCATGACAGAGCCGAATACAGGAAGTGACCTGGCCGCGATTAAGACATCGGCGGTGGAGGACGGAAATGATGTAGTGATAAATGGACAAAAGACCTTTATCAGCAATGGCCTCAATTGCGATTTGGTGGTCCTTGCGGTCAGGGATCCTTCTGTTGAGAACCCATACAAGGGCATGGATTTATTCCTCGTGGAGGCAGGTACCCCTGGTTTTGAGAAGGGGAAGAAGATCAAAAAGGTCGGATGGCACAGCCAGGATACTGCGGAACTTTTTTTCACTGACTGCCGTGTCCCCAAGACAAACCGCCTGGGAGAAAAGGGCTCAGGCTTTATAATGCTCATGGAGAAGCTTCAACAGGAACGTCTCCTATGCGCTATCATGGGGGTTACTGCTGCTGAACGCATGCTGGAGATAACCATTGAGTACTGCAAGGAAAGGACGGCCTTTGGGCGACCCATCTCCAAGTTTCAGAACTCTCAGTTCAAGATCGTTGAGATGGCCACTGAGGTCAAACTTGGCCGTACCTTTGTTGACAAACTGATCGTGGAGCATATGGATGGAGAAAACATTGTTGTAGACGTCTCCCTGGCCAAGTACTGGACTACAGAGATGGCCATGCGTGTGGCCGACAGGTGTGTTCAGCTCCATGGCGGATATGGGTATTGCGAGGAATACCCCATTGCTCGCGCGTGGAGGGATGCAAGGGTCATGTCCATCTTTGCTGGAACTAATGAGATCATGAAGACAATAGCTGCCAAGTTCATGGGCCTCTAAGACAGGTCTTGACCATTGACAATATATCCAGTACTATTACCCTCCAAAATAAATGTCGTTTGTCCCCAGAGAGTATACTTATGCCCTATGACGACAGGCCCTGGCTCAAGTTTTACGATGAGGGATTAAGCCCTGACCTTGAATTCCCTGACATCTCGCTTGTGGATCGTTTCGACGAGGTATTAGAGCGGTTCCCAGACAATCCGGCGATCCATTTCCTCAATGTGACACTTACTTACCGGGCACTCATGGCCCATGCCAACCGCTTTGCCCATGCACTTATGGAAAACGGTTGCGGCCGGGGGGATGTGGTTGCCGTTAATCTGCCTAACATACCGCAGTGTCTTGTCGCCCAAGTTGGGGGCCTGAAGGCCGGATGTGCGACTTCCGGCCTGTCCGCGCTTCTCACGCCAAGGGAGATGGCCTATCAGCTAAATGACTGCAAGGCAAAGGCCTTGGTTACCCTTGACCCCATTTTTGAACACCGTCTCTTAGGTACACTTGATCAGTTGCCCCATCTGGAACTAATCGTTTCTACTGGAATTCTTGACTTTCTCCCAAAAATCAAGCAGGTCTTGGCCAGGATTTTAAAGAAGGTCCCATTTGGAAAGGTGTCTCCCGTACCTGGCAAGAAGGTCATCCGTTTCATGGATGTCGTCAATTCCTATTCTGAGAAACGCCCGGACGTCAAGATGACGCCGGAAGATTATTGCCTGGTCCAATACACCGGTGGAACTACTGGTGTCCCAAAGGGGACCATTTTGACCCATCGAAACATGATAGCGAACCTGGTCCAGATGAATGAATGGGTCCATCCAGAAGAGGGGGCTGAAATAGGCCTGTCGGGTTTTCCTTTCTTCCACCTGGCCGGGCTTGCGTTGGGCCTGGTCAGTCTTGCCCAGGGTGGTGCCCAGGTGCTGATTCCTGACCCAAGAAATACAAGGCATATCATAAAAGAGATATCGCGCCATCGTCCGACGTTTATGGTCAATGTCCCCACCCTGTATATGATGCTTCTGGATGACCCAGGTTTCCAGAATCTGGATTTTTCTCATCTCAAGTTTTGTATCTCAGGGGCCGCTCCATTTCCCGCTGATAGAATTAAGGCACTAGAGAGGGTGATCGGGGCCAATAAGCTGATCGAGATCTACGGTATGACAGAGACCAGCCCTGTTGTTACCATGAATCCCCGGAAGGGAAAGAAGAAGATCGGCACGGTCGGTCTTCCGTTGCAGAGTACGCGGGTAAAGCTGGTGGATATTGAAACTGGGACCAAAGAAGTCCCTGTTGGAGAAGAGGGTGAGGTGATCGTTCTGGGTCCGCAGGTGATGAAGGGCTATCTGAATAAACCAGAGGAGACCAGGATCGCATTGCGCGAGTTCGATGGCGAGCAATGGCTCTATACCGGCGATGTGGCCCGTATGGATGAAGATGGCTATTTCACCATTGTGGATCGCTCCAAAGACATGCTCATTGTCGGAGGTTTCAAGGTCTTCTCCCGGGAGGTGGAGGAGAAGCTATATGAGCACACGGCCATAGAACAATGCGCCATTATCGGTGTTGCCAATCCCAAGAGGCCGGGTAGTGAGCTAGTGAAATTGGTGGTCCAGCTGGAGGAATCCTATAAGGAGAGGGACAAAGAACAAATCAAAGAGGAGATATTCCTTTTTTCCAAAGAGAACTTATCCCCGTACAAGATCCCTAAGATCATCGAGTTCATGGAAGAGTTGCCGCTGACACCAGTAGGCAAGGTGGACAAAAAGACCCTGAGGTGATAGAGGATTACCGCCCTGATTTTGTGCTATGAACAGGATGTAGGAAGCATTTCCTGAGGCTCGGAAAGCAAAAATTCGCCCTTCTCGATCCAGCCTTTTAATATATTAGTGATTTCCAAGGCCCTCACGTATGAAGACAGTGGCACTGACGGGACTTCATGGCCATTGAGGCGAATCGTCCCGCTTTTGAGTTCTGCATAACTGACCTGCCCCAGGCTGAGTGCCTCTCCCTTTGGGTAGTCTTTTCCGTAATCTATTACCTGAGTAAAAATTTCTTCATCCGAAATCCCTGTGAATTTCGCTATCTCTTCATTGAGGATAGGAACAGGGACGCCAACCCCTACCGCAAGGGAACACCCATACCCTAAAATGCTTACCCCCACGACCCATTTTGGGTCCATTTCCTTCAGGTTGCCCATGACCATGAGAGTGCCTGCCGGGCTAACGGGAACACCCTTTTTGTTTCTCGCGGCATGCGGATTGTGCTGTGTGCCGGGGCCAATAATATAACCCTTTGCGCCGCCGAGGAATATCCGGGTGCCAAGGCCCATGGTGAGGTAGTAGGGGTCATTGAGAAGGGGACTCAATTGTCCGGACGTGGCATAGTTGGCGTTACCGGCATCGGGTTTGAGGACCCCCATATACGTATAGATAGTCTTCTTAGAAAGATTTATGGCACAATTGTAATTCTGATACGCGTTCCTGGGGTTTAATAACGATGCGTATGGGAGGTCGGAGAGGGTAATCTTCTTCTTGAATTCACGATTGGGGTAACAGTCTGTTCCATAAGCCGTTGCCTTTAATTTCACTCTCCTCCCTGCCACAAGATCATGAATGACATGGCCCCCGCCATATTTAAATTGACCGGGATGAACCCTGTTCAAGGGATCATCCTCTGTCGGTTCGGTTGCACCTATGAATACGTCGACGGCGGCAAGACCAGCATAGGCAGGAACACCATTTAACCAGACGCTGGCGGCCTTGATTCCGGGTTTTGCGTGACCGAAATTAATAAAGGCCCCTGAAGAGCACATAGGAGAAAAGGTCCCGGTGGTTACGACATCAATCTCTCTCGCGGCCTTGGCCGGGCCTTTCTTCTTGACGATATTTGTCATCTCGGCGGCAGTGACAACTACAACGCTACCATTTTTTATCTTGGTGTTTATCTCTTTGATAGTTTTAGAGACATTCTTTTTCGCCATTCTTGCTTGACCTCCAGTGGGCACACTTGGTCTGACATCATAAGACTTCTATATTTCCGTGACAAGCAAAAGTTTGATTTGCAGTAACAATTTGGCAAATGATCCCGGTTTTGGCTTGCCCCCAGAGGGGGCTTGTTTACCCGCGTATCTCTAGAGTGACCAAAGTGATCTAAAATGTCTAAAGTGCCTAAAGTTAAGGAATTTTATGCCATTTTATTGAATAGAAGAGCGAAGCTCTACATTAATCCCGCCCGGGGCGGGACTCACTTCATGACCTTGATTTCTAGTACGGCATAGCCTGATTTCTCTGTCTCCCGCATAGCGGGGGTTTCCCAATTAACAATGAAAGGTGCTCTATTCTTGACTTTCATCGTGCGTTCCGATAACAATAAATCATATTCAATGGCTGAGGATAGGAAAGGCCACATCGGGAACGTTTCGGGAGTAAGATGAAAAACATTATCAAGATAGGCGACTTGGCCATAGATGGAGAAGGCCCCTTTTTTCTAATAGCAGGTCCGTGCGTGATTGAAGATGAAGGCATCACATTAGAGGTTGCACGTTTCTTAAAATCAATTGGAGAGGAGCTTGATATCCCCGTCATTTTTAAGACCTCCTATGATAAGGCCAATCGGACTTCCTTGACTTCTTTCAGGGGTCCTGGCATAGACAAAGGTCTTGAAATCATTAAGAAAGTAAAGGATAATACCGGGTTGCCCGTTTTGTCAGATGTTCACCATTTTGGAGAGGTCGAAAAGGTGGCCGGTATTCTCGATGTGATTCAGATCCCTGCCTTGCTGTGTCGGCAGACAGACCTGCTTCTCTCCGCGGCACGAACCGGGCTTCCCATAAACATCAAGAAAGGACAGTTCCTTTCCCCCTGGGAGATTGGACCAGCCATTGAGAAGGTTACTTCAACGGGTAATAATCGTATTCTTATCACAGAGCGTGGGACTTTTTTCGGTTATAACAACCTGGTAGTGGATATCAGGTCCATAGCCGTGATGAGGGAATTTGGGTTTCCAGTAGTCTTTGATGCTACACACAGTGTACAGCTCCCCGGGGGAAGTGGCTCGTGTTCTGGAGGCCAAAGGGAATTTGTGAGCCACCTATCAAGGGCTGCGGTCGCAGCGGGTGCTAATGGGGTTTTTATGGAAGTGCATCCTGATCCAGATTCTGCCCTATGCGACGGCCCTAATTCGTTACCATTCCAGGAAGTCGGGCCTCTATTGGGCATGCTTAAGAAGATCCATGAACTTACTAGGTCCTGAGCGGGGAGCACCTCCAGTCCCGGCTGGACGGGACATCGCGAAGCCGGGTCTGTTTGCCCGTCTCGGGCCGGTATGGGCCGGGGAGGCAGAGCTTCGCTTTAGTTAATAGTGATGATTGTAAGAGCTCAATAATTGGGGGTAACTATGATAGGGGAAGGCCATGGCCGGCAGTGCGGCCTTTTTTCGCCCTTCTATTCCGTCTGTAGTATTTTGAGGGGCGGCGTCAGCGAATGTGGGTTGAGGCTCGAAGCGTGGTTCCAATGCGTTCTTTGTTCTGAGAGAATTCCAGGCGCATATCGCCGCGTAATAATTGTGATGACAGGCGGTAGTAATAAGACGTCTGTCTTGGTTCTTGGCCTCAAAAAGGTCCCACTGCCAGCCCTGTCCTATTCACCCTATGGTGATTAATCCCTATTTATTGGGAAGTTGCTGATGATTGACAAAAAGGCCGCCAAAATTAAGTTGCTTTTGCTTGACGTCGACGGCGTGATGACGGACGGGCGTATCACCATGAATGATCGAGGAGAAGAGTTCAAATCCTTTGATGTGAAAGACGGGCAAGGTTTGAAGATGCTTATTTCGAGTGGAGTTGAGGTAATTTTCATCACGGGTCGGAGATCATTGGTTGTGGAGCACCGAGCAAGGGAATTAGGTATTGCAGAGGTATTCCAAGGTGTAAGTGATAAGAGCGTTTTGTGTAAACAGTTGATAGGTGATAAGGGCCTCAATAGGGACGAAGTCTGTTGTATGGGGGATGATCTTCCCGATCTCGGCATGTTTTCGGAGGCCGGGTTGTGTATCGCGGTAGCGGATGCAGTCAAGGAAGTCCGGGAGGCGGCCGACTTTATAACCAGAGGCAAAGGAGGCCACGGGGCGGTTAGGGAGGTATGTGAGAGGATCCTTAAGTGCCGGGGAGAATAGGCTTTACAGAACAATGGGGCCGTTGGTATAATAGAAGTGGACGATGGGAAAGTTTCTCGAAAGACAATGGCCTATCTTAGGCGTTGGGGTCCTGCTGGCCCTGGTAACGTTTTACCTGATTAAGGCCGGGAAAGAGGCTGTTCAAGGGCCCCTACTTAGGGCTATCATGCCCGGGGAAGGGCTTGAGCTCAGGGATATCCGTTACTCCCATGATGATCCTGATAAGGGGCTCAAGTGGTTTCTGGACGCCAAAGAGGTGAGGCTTTCAGGAGACAAGAGGTCAATCTATTTTAAGGACTTTCGGCTGAGAGTGGAGCCTAAGGACAAGATATTTCTCGAATTGAGAGGGAAGAGGGGTAATTATTCCAGGGATTCCGGGGATATCAACCTTTGGGGGAATCTGGAGGGATATTCCGGAAACGGGTACAAAATTGTGACCGAACATGTTATTATCAATGAAAAAAGCAGGAAGCTGAGTTCAGATAAATCGGTGAAGATATCAGGCCCTTTTTTTTCGGTGGATGGCCAGGGCCTTTCTGTGGATTTGAAAAAAGAGAGGCTCAAAATGCTATCAGACGTTACTGCTATCATTGATACCGGGCCATTGATATAAAGGTCTTCCTTTCGGTAACATAGAAGAGCATGAAGTCATCAGGTTGTAAAAATCTTATAATGGTATTTGTCTTTTTGTTGACATGCCTTATATCCCTTGAGCCTGTCGTTTCTGAGACGTGGCAAGAGGAGAATCAAAAGGCGGAAGCAAGGCCGATAGTTATTAAGTCAAAGTCCTTGGAAGTGGACAATAAGCAGAAAGTGGTGATATTCACGGGAGACGTCAGCGCAAAGAATGAGGACTTTGTAATGGACTGCCAGAAGATGCTGGTATATTACGATAGCCTGCCAAAGGAATTGCATGCAGAAAAGGTGGAGGCCCAAATCAGGATGATCGTGGCCACAGGGCAGGTAAAAATCAGTCGCACAAAAGGCGGTGTTGCTACTGCGGAAAAGGCAGTGTATTATCAACAAGATGATGAAATAGTGCTAACGGGCAAACCGATTGTAAGACAGGGGGATGATTTTTTAGAAGGGGATAGAATCACCCTTTTTCTGAAAGAAAATCGGAGTGTTGTCGAAAGCGGTGAAGATAATAAAGTGAAGGCGGTAATCTTCCCCAAGGGTGAAAAGAGGTAGGTCTGGTGGCTATGGCAACGGAGACGCTACGGGCCAGTGGTTTGGTCAAGATCTATAACGGAAAGAGGGTTGTGGACAATGCCAGCATAGATATGAAAAGGCAGGAGATTGTGGGCCTGCTTGGTCCAAACGGAGCGGGCAAGACCACCACGTTTTATATGTTAGTGGGGCTTACGAGGCCGGATAAAGGCAGTGTTTTCCTAAACGGCCAGGATATCACGTCTGATCCCATGTATATCAGGGCCAGGAAAGGGATCAACTATCTGGCACAGGAGTCTTCTGTTTTCAGGAGAATGACCGTGGAGCAAAACCTGCTGGCCATTTTGGAAACCTTGGATATATCCGCCCAGGAGCGAGGGGTACGTCTTGACAGGCTGTTATCTGAACTCAATATCGCTCACCTCAGCAAACAGATGGCCTCATCACTTTCTGGGGGAGAGCGACGAAGATTGGAAATAACCCGGGCCCTGATCACTGAGCCCAGGTTTATGTTGCTGGATGAGCCGTTTGCCGGAATTGATCCTCTTGTCCTAAGCGACATACAGCAGATTATAAGGCAGTTGAAAGAGAGGGGCCTGGGAATTATCATATCAGACCATAATGTTCGTGAGATGTTAAATATTTGTGATACAGCCTACATAATAAGTGAGGGGAAGATCATCGAACACGGGCATCCGGAAAAGATCATTGAAAGCGAGATAGCCCGAAGTGTTTACCTCGGCGAGAATTTCAATTTATGACTCAATATCGTAATCTTAGGTTACTAGGGCCTTTGGGCCTAAACTCAACACACACAGATTCATTCGGTTGTGGAATTTCCGAGTCTTCTGGTTAGTTATGGTTTTAGAATTAAGACAAGCGCTCAACCTGAGTCAGCAACTTATAATGACTCCCCAGCTGCAGCAGGCCATTAAGCTCCTGCAGCTCTCCAGGCTTGAGCTCCTCGAGACCATCACGCAGGAAATGGAAACAAATCCCGTACTGGAAGAACAGGTTGCAGGGGATTCAGATGGAGAGGGCGGTGCTGGGGATGAACGAGGCGAATCGGAACAAGACACTCCAGGGCTTGATGAGGTGACCGTCGAAGAAAATGCCCGCGATGATGTGGACTGGGAAAATTATCTCGCTGAATATAATACCGGCTGGGCTAATTCGCCTTATGATCAGCGGGACGCCCCTTCATTTGAGAATATGACCTCTACCAAGCCCAATCTTCACTCTCACCTCCTGTGGCAACTTAACATGAGTAATTTGGACGCGGAACAGAGGGAGATAGGTCTTCATATCATCGGAAATTTGGATGAAGACGGTTATCTAAAATCCCCACCGGAAGAACTATCTCAGGCCACCGGAAGCTCTTGGAACAAGGTGCTTGAGACACTTCATATTATCCAAAAGTTTGATCCGGTGGGAGTGGCTGCCAGGGACTTACGGGAATGTCTGCTCATCCAGGTAAGGTTTCTGAATCTGGAGGGGACGATTGTTGAAAAGATGATCATGAATTATTTGAAGGAACTCGAGGACAAAAAATACGATCAGATTGCCAAAGGTCTGTCTATCTCGCTTCAGGATGTACTCACCGCAGTATCGGTCCTCAAGGGGCTGGAGCCAAAGCCGGGCAGGAGCTATTCTGATGAGCAGACCATTTACATAACGCCGGATATATACGTATTCAAGGTAGGTGATGACTATGAAATCGTACAAAACGAGGATGGCCTGCCCAAATTGCGAATAAATGCATACTATAAAGATATTCTGCAAAACAGGGAGTCCCTGTCCGAGAGCGCTAGAAGATATATCCAGGAGAAGTTGAGATCCGCATCCTGGCTGGTGAAGAGCATTCACCAGCGTCAAAGAACAATATACCGGGTCACTGAAAGCATTGTTCGTTTTCAGAGGGGCTTCCTCGATAAGGGGATCACAGAATTGAAGCCCCTTGTCCTTCGTGACGTAGCTGAAGACATTCAAATGCATGAATCCACTGTTAGCAGGGTGACCACAAACAAATATGTTTACACGCCACAGGGTGCCTTCGAGTTGAAGTTCTTTTTCAACAGCTCAATTAGCAGTGTTGATGGTGATGATGTTGCATCTGAGAGTGTAAAAGAACACATCCGTAATATTATTAAGGCGGAAAATAAGGCCAGGCCTTTTAGCGATCAAGGCATCGCAGACATGCTGAAAAAATTGAACATCAAGGTAGCACGCCGGACGGTAGCTAAATACCGCGAGTCCATGTGCCTTTTGCCATCACGCAAGAGGAAAAACCCTTATTCAGAAGGCATTTGAATTTTGGCCATCTTTTTTAGTCTCATCCGGTTGGAGGAAATTCTATGGATATACAAGTGACATTCAGACACACCGAACCCGTGGAAAGCCTAAAATCCTATGCGGTCGAAAAGGTGTCAAAAATCAGAAAATTTCTTGATTCTCCTGTTGAGGCCTACGTTGTTTTGAGCGTTGAAAAGTTTAGGCACGAGGCGGATGTGACAATCAGCGTAAACGGGACCAGGATAAAGGCAGTTGAAGAGACAGGAGATATGTATTCAGCCATTGATCAGGTTATGGACAAAATTGAAAAACAGGTAAAGAGACATCTATCTAAAATAAGAAGCTACAGATCAGAAAGCCTGAGAACCGAGGAGGCGGCCTCCGGTGATGAAGGGGAAGACGGCGTGACAGTGCCTCAAGAGGAGCCGGTTATAGAGGTCGAGAAAATGATTGCCAAGCCAATGGATCCTGAAGAGGCCGCTATGCAGCTCAATCTCTCAAGGCATGACTTTCTGGTTTTCAGAAATGCCAAATCGCGGGAAATTAATGTGATTTATAGGCGTGGAGATGGTAATCTGGGCCTTATTGAGCCTGGGGGCTAGTAGCTTAATCTGAATCAAAAATACAAGGAATAGAATTCACCCAAAAACCCCAATTAGCGATTTATACGATGAAGATTTCAGAAATCATAGAAAAAGAAAATATAATCTCCGATTTGAAGTCCAAAGACAAGGAAGGTGTTTTGGCGGAATTGGCAGAAGCGATATCTAATCACGACCCTTCAATAGATAAGGTTGCCCTTGTTGATGTCCTCGTGGAAAGGGAGCGGCTTGGAACCACGGGCATTGGTGATGGTGTTGCAATACCCCATGGAAAGCTGAGCGGTGTTAAACGCCCTATTGTTTCATTTGGGAGGAGCAAGGAGGGCCTGGACTTTGATTCCATGGACGGACAACCTACCCATCTCTTTTTCCTGCTTGTGGCCCCTGAGAATTCATCCGGCGTCCACCTGGAGGTCTTGGCGAGAACAGCGAAGATCCTGAAAAGCAGTGTCTTCAGAAAGAAGCTGATGGAGGCGAGGACCACAAAAGAGATTTATCAAACAATCATAAAGACAGATGAAGAATCTTGAACCCCTTAAAGGACTTTCAGGATACCTATGATTGGAATACTGATTATTTCTCACTGTGACCTTGGCAGAGAATTATTGAATGCAGCGGAACTTATTCTGGGAAAGCTGGAGGCCGCTGATTCAGTCTCTATTATGCAGACAACAACGAGTGAGGATGTCCTAAAGACCATTTCTGAAAAGATAAAGGCCTTAGACAGTGGTCAAGGTGTTCTTGTCCTCACCGATATGTTTGGTGGCACTCCTTCTAACCTGAGCCTTTCCTTTTTAAAAGAAGAGAGTGTTGAGGTCTTGACGGGAGTTAACCTGCCAATGGTTGTGGCCGTGGCCCAGGATAGAGATCGTCTGCCCCTAAGTGAACTTGGTGAAAAGGCACAACAGGCGGGCAGAAGGAGTATTGCCTTAGCTGGGAAGCTATTGAAATCTGAATGATCTCGCTTGTCGATATTACCACAGAGAATTTCCCTCTGTACCAGACCAAGGTCATGGCGATTGAAGGTGCCTCTTTTCCTTCCCCCTGGAGTCTCAGGGTATTTAGAGACGAGATAAATAATCCGGTTTCACACCTAAGGGCCCTGATCTTAAATGAAGAACTTGGAGGATATATTTGCTATTGGATGTTTGGGGGAGAGATCCATTTGATGAATATTGCCATCCACCCTGAGAAACGAGGCAGAGGGCTCGGCCACTACCTCTTGTCCAAAATGATCGAGGAAGGGATATCCGAAGGTTTTGAGACGGTCTGGCTGGAAGTCAGGCCATCGAATGTTAGGGCGACGAGCATGTATCGAAATGCCGGTTTCAAGGAAATTGCACGTAGACCGCTGTATTACAAAGACACGAATGAAGATGGGATTGTCATGTCTTTGTCCCTCGTGGGAAAGGATATGGACAGTCAGATATTCAGCGGAAAAAATAGCCCACAGCTCTCTTTAACCGGCCTATGAATTTTTTGCCACGGCTGACTGAAGATTATTAATCCAATATTGATCATAGGAGGTAAAATATGGCTTTGAAAGTGGCTATAAATGGTTTTGGGCGAATTGGTAGAATGGTTTTCCGGGCTGGCCTCGACAATAACGATATTGAATTCGTGGCTATAAATGATCTTACCGACCCTGCAACGCTTGGCCATCTACTAAAATATGACTCTGTTCATGGTATCCTGGATGCGGATATTTCGAGTGGGGAACATTCCTTGGTAGTCAATGGAAAAGAGATTGAGATATATTCTGAAAGGGACCCTGCCCAGTTACCCTGGAAGGATATTGGCATTGAAGCGGTATTTGAATGTACGGGTCTCTTCAGGGACCGGGCCAAGGCCTCCGGCCATCTTGAGGCCGGGGCCAGGAAGGTGATTATCTCCGCCCCGGCAAAAGATCCTGATATTACCGTGGTAATGGGGGTAAACCATGACCAATATGACCCCCAAAGCCACCATATAATTTCAAATGCCTCCTGCACGACCAATTGTCTTGCCCCAATCTGTAAGGTCCTGCTGGATAATTTTGGGATTGAAAAAGGGCTTATGACCACGACTCATTCCTATACAGGAGACCAGCGATTGCTGGATTTTCCCCATCGTGACCTAAGAAGAGCAAGGGCGGCTTGCGTTTCGATGATACCGACCACAACAGGGGCTGCCAAGGCAGTTTCTTTGGTCCTTCCCCAGTTAGAGGGAAAGTTAAGCGGAATGGCTATCCGCGTTCCAACACCTAACGTATCGGTCGTTGATCTTGTCGCCCAGTTAAGCAGACCTGCTACAGCAGATGAGGTCAACAATGCTATGAAGGAGGCCTCGGAAACAAACCTAAAGGGTATCCTGGCCTTTTGTGATAAGCCCCTGGTCTCTGTTGATTTTAACGGTACTTCTGTTTCTTCCACTGTGGACGGGTTATCCACAATGGCTATTGGTGATATGGTAAAGGTACTATCCTGGTATGATAACGAATTCGGTTATTCCATGCGCATGATAGATCTGGCTGTCTATATGACTAGCCTTTAAAGATTATATATCTTGTGGTGAATTTATCCCCAAAGGAGAGGAAAGATGACTGAAAGAAGGCCTTTGATTGCCGGCAACTGGAAAATGAATCTGGACCTCAATGGTTCCCGTGATCTCGTCAGGGCAATTGCGGCCGGCATTAAGGGACTGGAAGACGTCGATGTGCTCGTAGCTCCACCATTTACGGCCCTTGGCGCGGTCAAGCAGGAGATTGGAGATTCAAACATCTTGTTGGCTGCACAAAACATGCACTGGGAAATGAACGGTGCGTATACAGGAGAGATATCCCCCATGATGCTCCAGAAGGCAGGGTGCTCCCATGTTATCCTTGGCCATTCAGAGAGGAGGATGCTCTTTAAAGAGACGAGCGATATGATTGATCGCAAGGTAAAATCAGCGTTTTTTCAGGGCCTGATTCCCATCTTGTGTGTTGGGGAAACCCTTGAGGAAAGGGAGGCAGGCAAGACCTTTGATGTGATTAAGGAACAACTGGATGTTTCATTGGATAACTGCAGGCAGGACAAGCTCTTGCGTCCTTCGACCATTTTGGCTTATGAGCCTGTATGGGCCATTGGGACCGGCCGCACTGCTACCCCCAGGCAGGCGCAGGAAGTTCACGGGTTTATCCGCGAATGGCTTGAAGGTAATTTCGGTAGTGAGACTGCCGGGGAGGTCCGGGTCTTGTATGGAGGGAGTGTAAAACCTGAAAATATCGCAGATCTAATGTCAGAGCCGGATATAGATGGTGGTCTTATAGGTGGGGCAAGCCTGAAATCGGATTCGTTTGTTCGAATTATCCGTTTCAAGGAAAATTGATCGGCCGCAAGATGGGGCATTGCCATGTCGAGTTCTGGCATGGCATGAAATGGATAAGAGAGTTTAAAAGAGAAATTTTGTTGAAAAAATTGTGCAGATGATGTAAAATACTTGATTGAAGTACTTTAGAAGCTATCAGTTCGATAAACGGGGTCAACAGATGAAACTAATTCTTATCTTCGTGCATGTGACTGTTTGCCTGGCCATGATCTTGATCGTGCTTGTTCAGAAAAGCAAGGGAACCGAGATGGGGGCGGCCTTTGGCGGTTCCAGCCAAACCGTTTTTGGAAGCACAGGGGCGACACCTTTTTTGCATAAGGTCACCACATTAACGGCCATAATATTCATGATCACCTCGCTGGGTCTTTCAATCTTTTTTAGCAGAGGGACTACCACTTCAGTCATGGAGGGTGTTAAACAGACAAAGGCGCCGGTGGCTGAGACAACAAAAGCACCAGCTCCCCAGACCGGGAAGACACAGAAATAGCTATAACGTGCCGAAGTGGTGGAATTTGGTAGACACGCTATCTTGAGGGGGTAGTGGGTTACGCCCGTGCGGGTTCAAGTCCCGCCTTCGGCACCATACGTCTTTTGGGCACGACCTTAATAGTAAAACAAGTCAGTTTTCCAGTTGACAACCGTGATCTTTAGCTATTTGCTCGCCCTAACTCCCTGGCCCCGACCCTGTCCTTTTGCCTTCCTCTCAACAACCTGCCATTGCCTGTTTTCCTTTCGCATCAGTGCACTATGCCCGCAATAGAAATAATTACCGAAACAAAAAATGGGCGTGATTTGATAAAAATGACCATGCTCCCGGAGATACATAATGTCAAAAAGAATGATCGTCCCACAAGGACATTTTGACACAAAATATCGGATCACCATCCCCCGAGGCCACTATGAAAAGGGCGCAACCCCCCGCGATGAGAGGGCGCTTAGGCCAGGCTTTATGCTGCCGATCTGAGATCTATTATTTGTCAGGCAAGCCTTATAACGCCCCCTGTTAGCAGAATCTCCGCGCATTCAGCTCGCGCCTCACACATATCGTTTCATTTTTGATGAAACGATATGCATTAAACGGCAAATAACAACGTTATATCAATTGGTTAAACGTATCCCACAGGGCAGCTTTCGTTGCGATTCCGCATATGACGGGACTATCGTTTCAGAAATTATGAAATGATATCTTGACAAGGGCAAAAAGCCTATATATTATAATCGGATAATCGTTTCACAGCTTTGGATAATCGTTTTATGAGGCTCTCTAACCAGGCTATCCTTGACTACATTGCGGCCCATCCCGGCGCTCGCCGGGAGGATATCCGCCGCCATGCCGTCCCCGAGGTGAGCGAAACGACCGTTTGGCGCGCTCTCAAGCGGCTCGTGGATGAAGGCAAACTGGAGGTTTCAGGGAAAGGCCCGGCCACGGGCTACTGCCTCGCGGGCGCTGCCGTGGTCCGCACCCATTTGCAGCAGCCCTACAACCGCCGCAGGCCAGCGAGCTACAAAAAGGAATTCCTGGACCGCTATATTCCGAACAAGACATTCTACCTCGCCGAGGCTGACCGGCAGCGCCTGCTTGAAGCCGGTACGCCTACCGCCTCGCCGCTACCGGCGGGAACCTATGCGCGCCGCATTCTTGAACGGCTCCTGATCGATCTCTCCTGGGCGTCATCGCGCATGGAAGGGAACACGTACAACCTTCTCGAAACCGAGCGCCTGATTCGATTCGGGCAGGAGGCCTCCGGAAAGGATCGCAAGGAAGCGGTGATGATCCTTAATCACAAGGAAGCGATTCAGTACATCGTGGAACATCTTGCTGCCATCACGATCAGCCGGCCGGACCTGTTCAACATCCACGCTTTGCTCGCAGACGGCCTTCTGGCCGATCCCGCTATGGCTGGGCGGCTGCGGCGCATGCCCGTCGGTATTACCCATTCAAGCTTCAGGCCCCTTGGCGACCAGCTCGCGATCGAGGAAGAATTCGATATCCTGATCGAAAAGGCGGCGGCCATTAATGATCCGTTTGAACAGTCGTTCTTTATTCTCGTTCATATCCCTTATTTGCAGGCTTTCGACGACATCAACAAAAGAACCTCGCGGATCGCCTCCAACATTCCTTTGCTGAAGGCCGATCTCGCTCCGATGTCGTTTCTTACCATGGACGACAGCGCCTATATTGACGGCCTTATCGGAATCTATGAGCTGAACAATGTTTCCCTGCTTCGCGAGGTGTATATCGACGCCTACATGACTTCGGCTGAGAACTACAGGACGTTGCGCGCGGAGGTCGAAACCCCGGAGAAGGCCGCGCTAGTTTATCGCGATTTCGTTCGCGAGGCCGTGCGCCGCAGTGTGCTCGACTGGAAGGCATTCCGGCCCGAGCTCATCATGGCCATGGCCGCCGAGGCTGATATCCCCGAAGCGGACCGCGAGGAGGTAGTCAATTATATAGGAAACGAGTTTCGCGGCCTGCATGAGGGCAATGTCATTCGCTACCGGCTGCGCCCGGAGGATCTTGCGGGCATCAGCCGGTAGTAACCGAAAGGAGTGGTGATGACAGGGGCGCAACCCCTTTTTTTCCATCTTTTGATCTTAGCTCAAATTGAGAAGTGGTGATGTTAAAGGCAAAGTATGGATTACAAAGAATTGCTTGAAAAATACAATCTCTTATTAAGCGAGAATCGTCGCTTGATAGAAGAAAACGATAAACTGAGAGCGCAGCTTGGGATAGCGGAACACATCTATCTTGCAAGACATCTTAGAGGAGAAAAACTTGAAGAGATTGGTAGGCAGTTTGGCATATCCAAGTACAGCTCTGTGAGCAGCTTGATCGAAAAAGTGAAAAGAGACATGTCGGCGGAACGGAAGCTAAGGGTGCGCGTAAAAAACATTGAAAAGACATTGAATAACAGTCAACAGCAGATTTGACCCCTCAATGAAACTTAGAAACTTGGGGGCGTCCCCCACACAAAATATGTCATCCGGTTTTTCGCTGGCGCACCGGCTGACGAATGGACTTTCCGCAATGTTGGTGTCGGCTATTCCGACGTGCTTTTATCTATCCGGCGGATGCCGCCCACAAAGTAAATCATTTTGAATATGCGATTCAGCTTTTTGCTTTGAAAGTCGGCAACTGGAACGCCGGGAGGCACAAGGACCTTATCTCCGGGCTTTCCGTCAAAGGCCGGCACCGCAACCCAGACCCGTTGCTCTCCGGTGTCGATGTGAACATAAATGTGCCTGCCGGCATCGATCACCTCCACGACCGTACCTTTAAACATCCCCGACATGCCTTCCGGCTTTATTGAAGGGGTTTGATGTCTCCCGGATGTTTTCCCGGCAGGCTGTTCTTCAGCCTGGCCGGTCGCCTGCCAGAAACCAATGGAAATCGTAAGCATCAGCAGTATCAACATATACCATGATAAGCGGTAATATTTTTTTTTCATATGCCCCGCCTTATTACTATGAAGTTATACACCTTTTTCTACTCCGGATAACTCAGCGGATAATGGTGCATTCCGTGGCACGTCAGAAAGCATCGACCACGAAAGCGGCCGAGGTCATTATATTCAAGCCGTCCTGTATTGGCCGGTGAAACAATGCCCAAATCGAAATTGATCAGATGGCTGTTGTGCAGGGCATTGCCCTGCATGGCGCTTATGCCGTGAGGGTCATGGCAGGCTGAACACGGCGCTTTTTGATCCACCACATGTTTCCGGTGCAGGAAGCTACCATCGCTCAGCAGAACGGATCGGCTGTGGCATTGATAACATAGCGCATAGCTGGAAGGTGACTCCGGCGTATTATCATCGGTGATATACCTGTTGGTTAGAAGGTATTGATAATCAGAGCCATGGGGCCCCGGGGGTCCTAATTGATCACTGTTGCCATGGCAATCCGTACAGGTGATGATGCTGGTGACGGTATACGGCGGGAGCAGGCCCGGGACATCCGGATTTTTCCCATGGGTCTCCACCGGATGGAACGACGGGTTTGCCGAATCGAACGAGATCCGCGTATTGAACTCATTGATCTGACGGGTAACAGGCAGCGTACTGATGACATTGTTGTCGCTGTCGCCATGGCATTTGAAACATATTTCATAAAGATACTGGGCTGAAGGTACAGCCTGATCCGCCGCAGACACGCCCGATACCCCTCTGGTCGCGCCGGAAACCACGCCTCCTCCGGGAGACGGGTCCCCATTTGCCTGGTGGGCATTGTGGCAGTCGCTGCACTCAACATGCTTGGGAATATGCCCGAACGTAAAATCCTCCGCCGCATCATGTAGGCCCGTATAGTCCTGAACTCCATGATGATATGGTCTTGCGATCACCGATGCGATGTCGGTGGATGCTATCTTCCCGTCATGGCAATCGAGGCAGTTATCCTCCTCGAATGAAAATAATAGCAGCCGCTCTCTGCTTCCGGCCGTATGCGGTGTGTGGCAGTTTTCACAACCGTTTTCACCCACGGTTGGATAATCGGTATTCGGCCACAGTCCACCGGTTCTGTCGAGCGATGCCGTAGACCGTGCATGGGATGAATTGATCCAGTTTGTCATGTCGTGGCACGCCATACACAGGGAGGAAGCCGTGTTGTCCATCACCAGGAATTGACCATAGGGGTTATGATGGGGATCGTGGCAGGCCGTGCACTGGAGTTGCTTATTTTCAAGTTTCACCTGCGGGGGAAGCGCTGACGGCTCCCTGAGCTGCCGGTCATCCAGCGCAAGCATTTCATCATATAAAAACGATATCGGATGATCATCGGAGAGATCCGTACCCAGATAAGACGGGCTGTCTTCCGGCATAAACCGGATGCCGCCTTTAAGGGGTATCTCGGTTGGGGAAGAAGCGATGGCTCCCAGCGCGATCGTACCGTCATGGCAGCTCAAGCACATTCGCGACGACCCGGTGGGCTGCCCCACATCTGCTTTTAGTGTCGAAGAAAAGTACGGGAGATAAGGCTCCGCCGGGTCGGACCGATTCCAGAGATACCGTGTGGCCGAACCTTTCTGATGGGGGATGTGGCAGAATATACAAATTCGGCTCTCCGTTGATGCGGTGATGGTGCCGGGGCCGCTGATGGAAAGATTATGCTTCGTGGAGCGGATTTTCAAGCCCAGGTCGGACGGCGCGTTATTGATTTTGGAGCTGATATCCAGGCCCAGGGCGGACGTGGCGGAAAAAAACAGGATCAGGGCAACACCCCACAATTTGGTATTAAATGAAATCATTGGGTCATATCTTCTTTCAGGTACCTGAAAATCTGCACCCGTCGGTTGCTTGAATCCGATACATAGATCAGATCGTTGTTATCAATATAAATTCCGGTGGGAAGCCAGAAGTCTCCATATCCTGTACCATGATTACCGAATGCCATCAACAGGCGTCCCCTTTTGTCGAAAACCTGGACATTGTCAAAAAGGGCGTCCACCACATATATGTTGCCGTCGCTGTCGGCCGCCACACCCTTCGGCCTTGAAAATGTTCCCGGTACATCACCCATGCGGCCGAAGGTGAACAGAAAACGTCCCTCCGGTGAAAATACCTGGACCCTGAAATTCAAGGCATCGGATACGATGATATCGCCGGTCAATGTCACGAAAATATTCGTCGGGTAATGAAACCGCCCATCCGTCGCACCATCCGTGCCGAATGATCCTTTTCGCAACCGGTTTGAAAGATCAAATCTGAAGACCCGCGACTGAAGCGTGTCAACCACAAGCAACTCCGATGTCTTTGGATTGACGGCAATCCCTGTCGGCCGCTCGAGAATGCCATGACCGATGGTTGAAAGGAATTCTTTGCCGTTGTCTTTAAACATGTAAACGACGCCCCTCTTTGAGTCGGTTATATAAACGATGCCGCCTTTGTCAATGGCAATACCGACGGGTGAAGCAAGCATTGTTCTGTCCGCAGGGAAAAAAAAATACTTATTCTCCGCGGCATCGAAAACATGAATCCGCTTCAGGAAGGTATCGACGACATAAATCCTGCCTTGGGAATCGGTGGCGATGCCATACGGAGAGACAATGGATGCTGCGGCCCTCCCGACAATATAGTTAACCAATTGCTTCAAAGTGCCGGGGCGGATATTCAGATCCTCGGGTTTTGAAACGGCCTTGACAAACTCTATCCTTTTGACCTCCGGCGGATTCGGCCAGAAGATATCCGGACGCACGCCTGACACATCCGCACGCCTGACGCAGCCGCTCATAACCATGCAAATAGCCGCCGTAAATGCAGCGAGGATGATATACCGGCAACCCATATAAAACGATCGATGTATCTGCATGCTTATTTTTTTAAGCACGGTTGGTGAAGGCCTCCCATTGAATCCATTGCCTGAACCGGCTACCAGAGGTGTCTGGTGAACTGAATAATCACCTCTTGCCGCCACAGGCTGTTTCCATTCTGGTTATCATCTTGATCTCTCAGCCTGTAGGAAAGGCTGCCCGTCCAGATCCCATATATCAATTTGACGGTCGTGGCGATCTCTGTATTGAGTTCGTCCCGCTGGTCTCCGGAAATGTTATTGCGCAAGCAGTTCAGACTGAAATTGCACCACGATTCTGGCGTCCAGCCCATGGTGGTCCCAAGCAAATAGAACCTCTCTTCTTCATCCAATTCCGGGAAATCTCTGTCTCCGATATTTCCTGAAAAATTGAGAAAGAGGGTTCTGGCGGGTCTGAGATTGATGCGCTGGGTGACGCTTCTGGTAACGCTTGAATTGTCATTGCTCCGGTCTTGCTTGTCATATAGGAGTTGCGTGTCCGACCATTTTGTGACGAAACTGAGGCGCAGCGTGTCAGAGGTATCATTCAGAGGATCGTTCGGCGGCTCTCCGGATAGAATGTCTTGATCGATGCGGCGATGCGAATACGCCAGATATACAAAAGACCACATCGCCAGATCGAATCGGTATTTTTGACCGAAGCGCGAATCATCATATGCTGCATCTATACGGTAGCTGTAATGCACAGTTACCTGCTGATCCTCCGAGATGGCGCCCATCAGGGTGCGGCTGATACGCATAACCGGCCCCGCTGTTTCAATCTGGTAATCGATATTTTCGGCATAAACGGTAGCTCCGGTAATATCGGTCACCACGATCGACCCAAGGTCAACGTCTTCTTTATCCAGGAACGTTTCCGTGCCGGTTGACAAGGCAAGCCGCTCCTCTGTTGGAATGATGTTTTGAGTGCCGCTGCGCCTTGTCACTCCATAATCATATGCGGCGCCAAGCTCGACGCTGCCCCAGGGCATGGGGCGGCGGTAAAGGAAGCCGAGATCCGAATTATAGCGATCTTCACTGCCGCCGGCAAAATTGTTGGTCACGGCTGCAGCGCCGAGATCCGTTGTCAGCTGATCGAAGAGATGATGGGTTAAAGCGGCGCTGAGGCGTGTTTCTTCGTTAACGGAGCCGCCGAATGCGCGCCGGTTGTAATCGGCACGATACCGGGTCAGCAGATTTTTGGTGTGTGACCAAAAAAGATTTTCAGATACGATCCAGGATTTTTGGTCGAGGCCGTTATAATCCGCCTGCATATTATAGATCTGGGAATCGAGCCTTACCCTGTTGTCATCTGTAATGAAATAGGCATTGGTGAACTCCGTGCTAGTCGTCTTTGATGAGATATCTGTGGTCTCGAAGGTGGTGTGGGCCGTCTCGCAATTATTGTAGAGCATGTTCAACTGGGTGACACTCTTTTTTGTATTATGTTTGATCGTTACCTGTGCTTCATCGCGGTCCTCTTCCAATTGATAAAATCCGGTCTGGTCAAATTTGCGGTGTATCAGCGCGATGGATACCGGAAGCGTCGGATTGTTAAAATTCAATCGGGTGCCCGACGTTTCGCTTTCAATATCTGCGTCCTGAGCGTTGGTGAAATCGATTTGCCCCGTTTTCCGATCGGCAAAGACATTCAGTGAGAGGGGTTTGTGCTTAAGCAGCGTTGTCCCAACGTCATAGGCCAGTATTGAAGTATCCCTGTCGTAAGAGTGAGCTGGATTCATTGCTGTTTGATTTTGGCGAAAGATTTCCTGCTGCAACTCGGGCTCAAAAGCAAGGTGGAAATCCACTAGACTGGGTTGATAAATCCACCCGTTCGTCTCGAGTGTCATACTTTCCCGGAACTTCTGGTTCGTGGCTTTTGTTTCATTGTTCGGGCTTTGCCTTTCTTCATCTTCCAGTTTATAGTATCCACCCAACCCCAGTTTCGGCCGCTCAAAAAACACCCCCCCATCATCCTGGGCATAGAGCTGCGATACCGTTGTCTGGAAAGCAAACCACGATAGAATAAAGATGATGACGGCTTTCCGGGTATTCCGCATGAGAATCATTGAATCTATTAGCGCCCATAGCTCTATTTGTTTCACAAAGGCAACTGCTGCATCAATGGTCAGGATCATCAATCGGCGCCGCGCGTTTTATTCTCCAGGGGAGGTTTCGCCGATCCAATGCCCGAAGCCATAAACATTCAGCATGTTTTTGCCAAACATA